>NZ_LR813084.1:4840833-5441666 GCF_903815225.1 Delftia tsuruhatensis | reverse complement strand
CCGCGTTCGCTGCCGCGTAGGCAGCTCAGAAAGCCCCATGTCAACTCTTGCCGCGTTTCGTTCCGTTCGCTGCCGCGTAGGCAGCTCAGAAAAGCAAGCTGGGCTGGCGGTGATGGAGTGCGGGGTTCGCTGCCGCGTAGGCAGCTCAGAAATGGTGGATAGCGCGTTTCGTTCCCGGTCCCATGTTCGCTGCCGCGTAGGCAGCTCAGAAATCAACCTGGTCAAGTGCGCCCTTGATCAGGGCGTTCGCTGCCGCGTAGGCAGCTCAGAAAGGATTCAGCCGGGAGTTCGTGTTGTGCCTACACGTTCGCTGCCGCGTAGGCAGCTCAGAAATTACAAAAAGAGTTTGAGAATTGGCGCGGAAAGTTCGCTGCCGCGTAGGCAGCTCAGAAATAGTGATTTCATGGCGGTAGATTGCGCCCTCAGTTCGCTGCCGCGTAGGCAGCTCAGAAAATGGCACGTCCTTGCCGTTGTTCGCGACCAGTGTTCGCTGCCGCGTAGGCAGCTCAGAAAGTTGTGCAGCACGTGCCCGTTGTCATCGTCGCGTTCGCTGCCGCGTAGGCAGCTCAGAAATCGAGGGCGGATGGGGCCATGCGCCGCACTTCGTTCGCTGCCGCGTAGGCAGCTCAGAAAATCCACTTCGACCTTCCCGCTGCGAAGAAGGCGTTCGCTGCCGCGTAGGCAGCTCAGAAAAGTACCGACGCTGGGGCAACGGGAGCGCAGCAGTTCGCTGCCGCGTAGGCAGCTCAGAAAAGAAAGCGAAAGAATTGTGGCTCGATGGTCCTGTTCGCTGCCGCGTAGGCAGCTCAGAAAGGTGCTCTGGGAGTGTCTCGGTGCCTTGCGGTGTTCGCTGCCGCGTAGGCAGCTCAGAAAAAAATCCATTCAATACCTTCTTTTTTTGGAGCGTTCGCTGCCGCGTAGGCAGCTCAGAAAGCAGCATCACCGAGCTGGAGCACCTGCGCCAGGTTCGCTGCCGCGTAGGCAGCTCAGAAAAGACGCAGGCAAGCGTTTGGGGCATCGCACGAGTTCGCTGCCGCGTAGGCAGCTCAGAAACAAGCCGGCCAACAGCCCTGCGCCGGGGGTCTGTTCGCTGCCGCGTAGGCAGCTCAGAAATGCCCGCTGGCGCGCTTGCGATGGAGCTGGGTGTTCGCTGCCGCGTAGGCAGCTCAGAAAACCACAACTTGCCCATACCGCCAACGGGATCGGTTCGCTGCCGCGTAGGCAGCTCAGAAATGAGCTGCAACGCTGTCTTGCTGAGCTTCGAGGTTCGCTGCCGCGTAGGCAGCTCAGAAATGAGCTGCAACGCTGTCTTGCTGAGCTTCGAGGTTCGCTGCCGCGTAGGCAGCTCAGAAAAGGAGCTGCGCATTCGTGCTCACGCTGCCATTGTTCGCTGCCGCGTAGGCAGCTCAGAAAGCTGCGGCCGCGGCGCCTGCGCTAAAGCTGCAGTTCGCTGCCGCGTAGGCAGCTCAGAAAGAAGAGTACGCCACTCATCGCATGCATCACTAGTTCGCTGCCGCGTAGGCAGCTCAGAAAAGGTGTGATGACGGGCACCGGCTTGCGTTTGCGTTCGCTGCCGCGTAGGCAGCTCAGAAAGTGCCACCGGCGCCGCCGTTGTTGGTCACGTCGTTCGCTGCCGCGTAGGCAGCTCAGAAAATCGCTCCCAGAATCTGAAGCATCAGTCTGCCGTTCGCTGCCGCGTAGGCAGCTCAGAAAAGCTCACGGACGACGAATGGGCGCGCGTGACCGTTCGCTGCCGCGTAGGCAGCTCAGAAAATTGCCAGTGGTTTTTTTCGTCCCACTCCATGGTTCGCTGCCGCGTAGGCAGCTCAGAAAAGCTTGAAGCCAGGGGCCAAAGCGGCATCATCGTTCGCTGCCGCGTAGGCAGCTCAGAAAGCCCTTGCCCTGGCGCTGCTTCTTCGTGATGCGTTCGCTGCCGCGTAGGCAGCTCAGAAAAATGTGGACCGGCAGAGTGCGTATGCGTCGAGGTTCGCTGCCGCGTAGGCAGCTCAGAAATCGATCTGCAGCCGCGTGCCCTGTGCGCCCTGGTTCGCTGCCGCGTAGGCAGCTCAGAAATACAGCACGACGGCGCGCAGGTTGTCCACGAAGTTCGCTGCCGCGTAGGCAGCTCAGAAAACGAAGGGCCGCGCGTTGGTGTTGCCCGTGAGGTTCGCTGCCGCGTAGGCAGCTCAGAAAAACACTTAGGGCAGCATTTGTACGCACGGTACGTTCGCTGCCGCGTAGGCAGCTCAGAAAACCATCGATGCCATGAAGGCATGTGCAGGGTCGTTCGCTGCCGCGTAGGCAGCTCAGAAACAGTCGTGTTGGTTGACTTCACGAACCCCGGAGTTCGCTGCCGCGTAGGCAGCTCAGAAAAGCGCGCGGCAGCCCCTGCTGGCGGTCTCGCTGTTCGCTGCCGCGTAGGCAGCTCAGAAAAAGTCATCGCGTGTCACCAAGTCCGCGACGGAGTTCGCTGCCGCGTAGGCAGCTCAGAAAGCCAGGAGCTGTCTGGCAAGGATGGCGGCCCAGTTCGCTGCCGCGTAGGCAGCTCAGAAACACACGAGCACAGCAAGACCGGGAACGAAATTGTTCGCTGCCGCGTAGGCAGCTCAGAAAATAGAGCCCGGTCCCGAAGGGATGCGCCCTGCGTTCGCTGCCGCGTAGGCAGCTCAGAAAATCCACGAGGACAGGCTCCGCGCCGTAAGGATGTTCGCTGCCGCGTAGGCAGCTCAGAAATGTCCTCGCGTCTGCGGCAGGGGGCTAGCTATGTTCGCTGCCGCGTAGGCAGCTCAGAAAACTCGCGGCACGCATCGCTTGCAACATCGATTGTTCGCTGCCGCGTAGGCAGCTCAGAAATGATTGCAGCGCGTAGCGTCATGTAATTTGCGGTTCGCTGCCGCGTAGGCAGCTCAGAAATCGATGGCCGGCCGGTTCTCAATCAGCACGCCGTTCGCTGCCGCGTAGGCAGCTCAGAAACTGGGTAGAGGGTGGCCGTGGGCGTTCCTTCTGTTCGCTGCCGCGTAGGCAGCTCAGAAAAGTCAAGGCTCCAGAGATTCAGCCGCTATTTAGTTCGCTGCCGCGTAGGCAGCTCAGAAAGACAGATGGAACTTTGTCGAATCGTATTTGGAGTTCGCTGCCGCGTAGGCAGCTCAGAAATGCTTTGCACGGACCTTGATTTGTCCCGCGCCGTTCGCTGCCGCGTAGGCAGCTCAGAAAAAGCTGAAGGAGACAGCGGCCGAGTTGGATTGGTTCGCTGCCGCGTAGGCAGCTCAGAAAGCTGCTTCTTTGCCGCGCGGCGCTGAGCTCTGGTTCGCTGCCGCGTAGGCAGCTCAGAAAAGAACGATGCTCAAGAGCCGCGCAAAGCCTGTGTTCGCTGCCGCGTAGGCAGCTCAGAAATGACCATCGGCGCCGTCATTGAAGGCCGCAACGTTCGCTGCCGCGTAGGCAGCTCAGAAATGAGGGAATGTCTGGCAGCCAGCCAACATCGCGTTCGCTGCCGCGTAGGCAGCTCAGAAATATCCCCCTCACTCCTCTGGCCACGAAGTCATGTTCGCTGCCGCGTAGGCAGCTCAGAAAGTCTTGTCGCCCAGGTGCACCCCGGAAGGAGTGTTCGCTGCCGCGTAGGCAGCTCAGAAATTTCACCAAGTCGGTGATGGCCTCGCCAAGCAGTTCGCTGCCGCGTAGGCAGCTCAGAAATGTCTTCGCGCGGTTGATCGTCAGGAACTCCTGTTCGCTGCCGCGTAGGCAGCTCAGAAAGTGGCTGTACGGGTAGTTGTAGTAGACCTGCGGTTCGCTGCCGCGTAGGCAGCTCAGAAAAGGACGCGCGAACGTGCAGGCCTTGCCTTCGAGTTCGCTGCCGCGTAGGCAGCTCAGAAAAGCCGGACATTCCTCTGGTGTCTGAACATCCTGTTCGCTGCCGCGTAGGCAGCTCAGAAAGCAACTGGAAGCGGGTCGGTCTGTACGGCGCAGTTCGCTGCCGCGTAGGCAGCTCAGAAACGCGGCTCTTCGTGGAAAACGGGTTGTCTCGGGTTCGCTGCCGCGTAGGCAGCTCAGAAACGTGACGCTGGCGTCCTGCGGCTTCTTCGCTCGTTCGCTGCCGCGTAGGCAGCTCAGAAACGAGGGGCCACCACCGCCTTCGGGCACGTCGTGTTCGCTGCCGCGTAGGCAGCTCAGAAATGTCCTGCGGATGTCTATTCGACTGTTGGGCGGTTCGCTGCCGCGTAGGCAGCTCAGAAAAGCTGGTCCACGGTCGTGATCTGGTTGCTCATGTTCGCTGCCGCGTAGGCAGCTCAGAAATTCGCTGTAGCCCGACCAGTACCAGGTCTCCCGTTCGCTGCCGCGTAGGCAGCTCAGAAAGTGCCGGCCTCTGCGATGAATGCGGCATTTGCGTTCGCTGCCGCGTAGGCAGCTCAGAAATTGTGCCTCACATATTCGGCCGTCATCCCCTCGTTCGCTGCCGCGTAGGCAGCTCAGAAAAACGGCTCGGTGTCAGTGACGCTGCCGGCCTTGTTCGCTGCCGCGTAGGCAGCTCAGAAACAGTTCGTTGTCCCGGTGGCGTGGCCCCGGCAGTTCGCTGCCGCGTAGGCAGCTCAGAAACTATAGCCACGTCCTGCCAGGCAGTTGGCGATGTTCGCTGCCGCGTAGGCAGCTCAGAAAACGGCCAAGTAACGCCTAGGCTGACCCCAACGGTTCGCTGCCGCGTAGGCAGCTCAGAAATGCTGGGTAGGTTGACTTCACGAACCCCGGGCGTTCGCTGCCGCGTAGGCAGCTCAGAAAGTGGGGGCAGTGCCGGTGATTTCCATGTGGCCGTTCGCTGCCGCGTAGGCAGCTCAGATGAGATAGCCCCCTGATTCCCCGGCCCCGTCCTATCGCCTATCTTTGGCGATAGGCACAGGACTGTGCATATGAGTAGGCATACGGAGATGGTAGCAAGGCGTTTTTTCGTCAGGACAGCCAGTAGATGGCAAGGCTGACGGCCGCGAAATAGAACGCGAACCCGATCACCGATTGGCCTGCCGTGGTGATGACGCGCCGGCCACCGATCCTGTACGAAAGCGCGCCAGCACCGCTGTGGATGCGGTGCCTGTCGGAATGAATGCCTTCGCTTTGCCAGCGGCCCCGGCTGAAAAGATGAATCAGCGCCTGTGCGGTGAACAGGGCAACGAATTCCAGCAAGGCAAAGACAAGATAGGCGAGTGCTTCCATGGCATTTCCTGAGAGGTGATATGCGTGCCTGTGCACCGGCTTCAGGCACGCGGGCCGCTGCGCTGCTGCTTCCCGTTGGGATTGCTCGATGACTTCCAATGGTACGTCGTGGCGTTTGAGTACCTTGATCAGGCGTGCAGCCTGCGGCTCTTTGCGCAGCAAGACGGGCCATGGAGAAGTGATGTCGCGCGCAGGGGCGCCGAGATTTTGCAGGCGCCGAAGCCCAGGGCACAGGCCAGGAAAGCCTGGCACACGCCCTCGCCTCACTGCCGCCAGAAAAACACCCCCGCCATCACCAGCCCCGTCAGCACGATGCCCGCGCGCAGCCATTCGGGCGGGATGCGGCGTGCCAGGCGGGCGCCGCCGTAGCCGCCGGCGGTGGCGGCCACCATCATGACCAGGGCCTGTTCCCACTGCACCACGCCGCCGGCCGCATAGATGGCGACGGCGATGGCGGTGAGCAGGGCGGAGACCAGGTTCTTCATGCCGTTCATGGCGTGCAGCCGGGTCTGGCCCAGCAGGCCGAACAGGGCCAGCAGCAGGATGCCCAGGCCGCCGTTGAAGTAGCCGCCGTAGAGGGCCACGGCCAGCATGCCGGCGCCGGCCTTGATGGGGCTGGCATGGGCTGCATGCTCGCTGGCGCCCTTCGATGCCCAGCGGCGCAGCTGGGGCGCGAAGGCGAACATGGCGGTGGCGGCCAGCAGCAGCCAGGGGACGACCTTGCGGAACAGGTGGTCGGGCGTGACCAGCAGCAGGGCCGCGCCCAGCGAGCCGCCCAGCAGCGACAGCGCGATGACGCCGCGCATGCCCAGCCCGGGTGGGGGTTCGATATCCTGCCGGAAGCCCCAGGCGCCGGCCGCGTAGCCGGGCAGCAGGGCCACGGTACCCGTGGCATTGGCGGCCACGGGTGGCACGCCGGTGAAGACCAGGGCGGGCAGGGTCAGGAAGCTGCCGCCTCCGGCGACGGCGTTGAGCGCGCCGGCCACGAAGGCGGCGGTCATGAGCAGGGCGATGTCCCACATGGTGTTGTCTCCTCCGGTGCTTGGCGGGGCCAGGCTGTTTTTGGTTGGGGACCGATCTTAGTGGCTGGGGCAGGGCAGGAGCTGTCGCATCTGCATGGAGGCCGGGTCAGTGCTGTTTTGCAAAAAAGGACAGGCCATGCCCTGGTCGACTACGGCGGTTGGGGTTCCTCGGGCGTCAGGCCCAGCGTGTCGCGCAGCAGTTGCACGCGCGGGTTGGCGACGGCGCTGCGGTAGATCAGGGCCACGGGGCCCGTGGAGATGGCGGGCGTGACGTGCAGCCTGCGCACGCCCAGCGCGCGGGGCGAGGCCTGCAGCGTGGATTCGGGCACGGCGCTCAGCCCCAGGCCGGCGCGCACCAGCTGCAGGTTGGTGAACGGGCTGGTGGATTCGATCACCGGGGTGGGCGCCATCACGCCTTCGCGGCGGAACACCTCTTCCATCATGCGGCGCAGCATGGAGCTGGGTGCGGGCAGGATCCACGGCTGGCGTGCCAGGTCTTCCCAGCGGTTGCCGCGTGCGCGGCCTGCCGGGTGGTCCAAGGGGGCGATGACGGCAAAGCCGGTGTCGAACAGTTTTTCGTAGCGCAGGGGCTGGCCTGCGGCTTCGGGCAGCTCGGTGGGGTAGCTGGTGATGAGGGCGTCGAGCTGTCCGTCCAGCAGGCATTGCACGAGCAGGGGCACGCGCTCTTCCTTGAGCTGTACCCGGATATGGGGCTGCTGGCGGGCCATGCGGGCCAGCACGCCGGGCAGGTAGCCCTGGGCGACGAAGGGCGGGGTGCCGATGCGCAGCAGCGTGATGGCCGACCGCTGGGCAGCCTCCTGGCCCAGGTGTGTCAGCTCGGCCAGCAGCATGGCCGCGCCGCGCAGGGCGATCTCGCCCTGCGCGGTGGGCTCCAGCCCGCGCGCATGGCGCACGAACAGGGGCACGCCGAAGGCCGCCTCGATCTCGCCCAGCGCCTTGCTCAGCGCGGGCTGGGTCAGGTGCATGAGGCCGGCCGCGGCGCGCAGGCTGCCGCCCTGGCGCAGGGCCAGCAGCAGTTGCAGGTGCTTGAAGCGCAGCCGCGACAGCAGGCGTTGCGGGTCGAAGTCGTGCATGGTGCGGGCGTGGCTGGAGTGATTACCAGAGGTTTTCTATCCATCCAAACATATCACTATTGGATATGGGATCGCCGTCCTATCCTGGACCCACGACGACAAGCGACAAGGAGACAGGACCATGGACCGACGAGTGTTTCTGGCGGGCGGCCTTGCAGGCGCCGCGTGGCCCCTGGCGCGGGCCAGTGCCTTTCCCAGCCGCCCCGTGCGGGTGATCTCTCCGTATGCGGCTGGCGGCGGGCCTGATGTTCAATTGCGCCAGGCCGGCCCGGTGCTGGGGGAGATCCTGGGGCAGCCCATCGTGATCGAGAACAAGGTGGGCGCGGCCGGCGTGCTGGCCGCGCAGTATGTGGCGCAGCAGCCCGCCGACGGCTACACCTGCCTGATGGGCTCCAACACCCATCTGATCCAGAAGTTGCTGCAGCCGGGGCTGCGCTTCGATCCCGTCGGCGATTTCGCGCCGGTCAGCAATCTGGCGTCCTCGCCCACGGTGCTGGTGGTGCGCGCCGATGCGCCCTGGCGCACGGCGCAGGAGCTGGTCGCCGGGTTGAAGGCCCGGCCCGCGCAGGCCAACTACGGCTCGGGCGGCATAGGCACTTCGGCCCATCTGGCGGGCGCCACGCTGGCCTCGCTGGCGGGTCTGCAGGTCACGCACATTCCGCTGAAGGGGTCCGTGGAGATCGCGGCGTCGCTGATCCGGGGCGATACGCAGTATGCGTTCCCGGTGGCGGGCACCGGCATTCCGCAGGTGCAGGGCGGCAAGCTGCGTGCGCTGGCCGTGACCAGCCGCAAGCGCCTGGCCCAGTTGCCCGAGGTGCCCACGCTGCAGGAGGTGCTGGGCAGCGAGCTGGCGGTGCAGGAGTCGTGGTTCGGGCTGTGGGCCCCGGCCAGGACGCCGGCTGCCGTCGTCGAGCGGCTGCACGCCGCCGTGCGCCAGGCTACCGCGCAGCCCGCGCTGCGCGCCTCTTTCGAGGCCGTGGGCAATGAGGCCGTGGCCAGCGTCTCGCCGCAGGCTTTTGCCGATTTCGTGCGCAGCGAGAACCGCAAGTGGGCCGCGATCATCGAGCTGGCGGGCATCACCGCCAACAGCTGAACCAGGGAAAGGCAGGACGGGAATGGACAAGCCGTTGCAAGGAGTGCGCGTCATCGACATGTCGCACGTGATCGCGGGGCCGCTGGCCTCGCACTACCTGGCCCAGCTCGGGGCCGAGGTCATCAAGGTCGAGCCCACGCGTGGCGAGGTCATGCGCAACAGCCGGGCGCCCGGCGAGCCCGGGGGCGGCATGCCTTCGGGCTTCGTGGCGCTCAATGCGGGAAAGCGTTCGCTGGCGGTGGACATCCGCCAGCCCGAGGGCGCGGACATCGTGCGTGCCCTGGCGCGCACGGCCGATGTGTTCATCGAGAACTTCCGCCCCGGCGTGGTGGCGCGCCACGGCCTGGGCTACGAGGACATCCGCGCGCTGCGCCCGGACGTGGTGTATTGCTCGATCTCGGGCTTCGGCCAGCAGGGCGGGTGGGCGCAGCGGGGCGCCTACGACCATGTGGTGCAGGCGCTCACGGGCATGATGATGATGGCCGGGGGCGACGAGGATGCTCCGCCCGTGAAGGTGGGCTTTCCCGTGATCGACGTGGCCGTGGGCATGCTGGGGGCGCTGTCGGTCACGGCGGCCCTGCACCAGCGCAACGCCTGGGCGCCTGGCGAGCGGCGCAGCCAGCACATCGATGCCTCCATGCTGCAGGCCTCGCTGATGCTGATGTACCCGCATGCCTGCACCTGGCTCACCCACGGCGTGGAGCCACGGCGCGTGGGCAACCGGGGCTATACGGGGAGCCCGGCGGCCGACACCTACCGGTGCGCCGACGGCTGGCTGTCCACGGCCGCCAACACGCCGCAGCAGTTCCGCAGGCTCGCCAGAGTGCTGGAACTCGATGCCCTGTGCGAGGACGCCACGCTGCTCGACCTCGATGCCTTCAACGCGCCCGAGGGCGGCTTTGTCGCCGCGCGCGATGCGTCCGCGCTGCAGCGGCTGCAGGCATGTCTGGCCGAGGCCTTCGCCGCACGCAGTGCACGGGACATGGAAGCCCGGCTCAACGCCGTGGGCGTGCCTGCCGCCAGGGTGCGGCGCCTGGGTGAATTCCTGGGCGAGGCCCGCGCCGCCGGCACCGTGTCACCTGTGAGCTATGGCGCTGGCGGCGCTGCGGTGGACACTCCGGGGCTGGGGTTCCGGTGGATGGATGCCGAGCCCCTGCCAGGTGCGCCGGCCCCCGTCCTGGGCGATGGCAACCTTGCGCTGCTGCGTGAGCTGGGGATGGCGGATGAGGCCATCGCCCGCCTGTGCCGCAGCGGCGTGCTTGGCGCGCCGCAGTCCTGATTGCCTTTGTATTCCTTTGCCACTGCCTTGCTGGAGACCCCATGTTCAAAGCCTTGCTGCTGACCCAACCCGTACCGCGTGAAACCCGTGCCGAGTGTGTGGAGCTGGACGAAGCCAGCCTGCCCGCCGGCGCGGTGCGCGTGGCCGTCTCGCATTCCACGCTCAACTACAAGGATGCACTGGCCATCACGGGGCGCTCGCCCGTGGTGCGACAGTTCCCCATGGTGCCGGGGATCGACCTGGCCGGCACGGTGCTGGACAGCGAGGACGCGCGTTTCCAGCCCGGTGACGCCGTGCTGCTCAATGGCTGGGGTGTGGGCGAGACGCACTGGGGCGGGCTCGCCCAGCAGGCGCGCGTGAACGGCGACTGGCTGATCCGCCGGCCCGAGGCCTTCAGCGCACGGGATGCCATGGCCATAGGCACGGCCGGCTATACGGCCATGCTGTGCGTGATGGCGCTGCAGGCGCATGGCATCACGCCTTCCAGCGGCCCGGTGCTGGTGACGGGGGCCAATGGCGGCGTGGGCAGCATTGCCGTGGCCCTGCTGTCGCGCCTGGGTTTCGAGGTGCACGCCGGCACCGGGCGGCCCGAACAGGCCGAGCATCTGAAGGCGCTGGGCGCGGCCGAGATCGTGGAGCGCAGCAGCCTGGATGCGCCGGGCAAGCCGCTGCAAAAGGAGCGCTGGGCGGCGGCCGTGGACAGCGTGGGCAGCCATACGCTGGCCAATGTGTGCGCCAGCCTGCGCTACGGCGGCTGCGTGGCGGCCTGCGGGTTGGCCCAGGGGCTGGACCTGCCGGCTTCCGTGGCACCGTTCATCCTGCGTGGCGTGTCGCTGCTGGGCATCGACAGCGTCTATGCGCCGCAGGCGCGGCGCGAGCAGGCCTGGGCGCGGCTGGCTGCCGAACTGCCGCGCGAGGTGCTGGAGCGCAATACCGAAGAGGCGGGTCTGGCCGATGCGGTTGCGCTGGCGCACAGGCTGCTTGCCGGCCAGGTGCGCGGCCGGATCGTCATCGATACGGCGCGCTGAGGCCCGCGCGGGCCCTGGTGCCGCCTACTTGGCGTAGGGGTCGGCAAAGCCCAGCTCGACCATGATCTCGGTCTCGTAGGCTTCCATTTCCTCGGCGTCCTGCTCGCTGGTCTCATGGTCCCAGCCCTGGGCATGCAGCGTGCCGTGCACCAGCAGGTGGGCGTAGTGCTCCTCCAGCGTCTTGTTTTGCTCGCGCGCCTCGCGCTCGACCACGGGGGCGCACAGCACCAGGTCGGCCATGGCCGTGGGCTCCTGCTGGTAGTCGAAGGTCAGGACGTTGGTGGCGTAGTCCTTTTGCCGGTACTCGCGGTTGAGCTGCTGGCCTTCCTCGGCATCGACGATGCGCACGGTGATTTCGGCATCGACGGCCAGGGCATGGCGTATCCAGCGCGTGACCTTGCTGCGCGACAGCACGGCGCGGTGGGCGGGGGCCTCGGCAAAGCGCCCGAATTGCAGGGACAGTTGCAGTTGGTTCAGGGACATGGGGTGTGGGCGCCTGTGCTCAGGCGTCTGCTGCGGTGTGGGATCAGTCGGCGGCGTGGTGGCGGGCCAAGGCGCGGCGTGCCGGCGCCGCCTGGCCACGGGCGTCATAGGCGTCGACGATGCGGGCCACCAGCGGGTGGCGCACCACGTCGGCGCTGGTGAAGTGGTTGATGGCGATGCCCTTGACGCGCTTCAAGACGCGCTCGGCATCGATCAGGCCGCTCAGGGCGCCCTTGGGCAGGTCGATCTGGCTGACGTCGCCCGTGACCACGGCGCGGGCGCCGAAGCCGATGCGCGTGAGGAACATCTTCATCTGCTCGGGCGTGGTGTTCTGCGCCTCGTCCAGGATGACGAAGGCGTTGTTCAGCGTGCGCCCGCGCATGAAGGCCAGAGGCGCGATCTCCAGCACGTTGCGCTCGAAGGCCTTTTGCACCTTCTCGTAGCCCATGAGGTCGTAGAGCGCGTCGTACAGGGGGCGCAGGTAGGGATCGACCTTCTGCGTGAGGTCGCCGGGCAGGAAGCCCAGGCGCTCGCCCGCTTCCACGGCCGGGCGCGTGAGCACGATGCGCTGCACGGCGCTGCGCTCCAGTGCGTCCACGGCGCAGGCCACGGCCAGGTAGGTCTTGCCGGTGCCGGCCGGGCCGATGCCGAAGGTGATGTCGTGGCGCGCGATGTTCTCCAGGTAGGCCGCCTGGTTGGCGGTGCGCGCGCGCAGGTCGCCGCGCCGGGTGGACAGCTGGATGGCATCCTGGGGCTCCTCGATGAGTTCGGCGTCGCCGGCCAGCATGAGCTGCAGCGAGTCCTCCAGGATGGGGTCGTCTGCCATCTCGTAGAGGGCCTGCAGCAGCTCCAGGGCGTCGTTGGCCTTGGCCTTGGGCCCGTCGATCTTGAACTGCTCGTGGCGATGGGCGATCTTGACGCCCAGCGCATCCTCGATGGTGCGCAGGTGCACGTCGGCCGGGCCGCACAGGTGGCCGAGCCGCAGGTTGTTGTGGGGAGTGAAGGTGTGGCGCAGGATCACGCGGATAATTCCAGAGATTCCGGGCGGCAGCCGGCGCGAGGGCGCGGTGCCATACCCTGTGAATGGGCCGGCGTTCGGTTGCGGACGGGCATGAAAAGCCGCCCCCAGGGCGGCAAAGGACACCAATGATAGGCAAATTGACAGGAACGCTGCTGGAAAAAAACCCGCCCGAGGTGCTGGTGGACTGCGGCGGCGTGGGCTACGAGGTGCAGGTGCCCATGAGCACCTTCTACAACCTGCCGGCCAGCGGGGCCAGGGTCAGCCTGCTGACGCACTTCGTGGTGCGAGAGGATGCGCAGCTGCTGTACGGCTTCGGCACGCACAGCGAGCGCCAGGCTTTTCGCGAACTGATCAAGATCACGGGCATCGGCCCGCGCATGGCGCTGTCGGTGCTCAGCGGCATGAGCGTGGAGGACCTGGCCCAGGCCGTGACGCTGCAGGAGGTGGGACGCCTGGTGAAAGTGCCGGGCATCGGCAAGAAGACGGCCGAGCGCCTGCTGCTGGAGCTCAAGGGCAAGATAGGCGCCGACACGGGCGCGCAGTCGCTGTTCGTCAACAACGACCAGAACGACATCCAGCAGGCGCTGATGGCGCTGGGCTATTCCGACAAGGACGCGGCCGCCGCCCTCAAGAAGCTGCCGCCCGACGTGGGCGTGACCGAGGGCATCAAGCTGGCGCTGAAGGCGCTGGCCAAGTGAGCGGCGCATGAGCATCCATACCGACGACTTCGGCCAGGGCTTCGCCGCGGACAAGGCGGCCGAAAAGCCCCGCATGATCTCGGCCGCGCCGGTCTCGCGCGGGGAGGAGGCGCTGGAGCGCGCGCTGCGCCCCAAGCTGCTGCAGGAGTACGTGGGACAGGCCAAGGCGCGCGAGCAGCTGGAGATCTTCATCGGCGCGGCCCGCAAGCGCAGCGAGGCGCTGGACCACGTGCTGCTGTTCGGCCCGCCGGGCCTGGGCAAGACCACATTGAGCCACATCATCGCGGCCGAGCTGGGCGTGAACCTGCGCCAGACCAGCGGCCCCGTGCTGGAAAAGCCCAAGGACCTGGCGGCGCTGCTGACCAACCTCGAACCCAACGATGTGCTGTTCATCGACGAGATCCACCGCCTGTCGCCCGTGGTCGAGGAAATCCTCTACCCGGCGCTGGAGGACTACCAGATCGACATCATGATCGGCGAGGGGCCGGCGGCGCGCTCCATCAAGCTGGACCTGCAGCCGTTCACCCTGGTGGGTGCGACCACGCGCGCGGGCATGCTGACCAATCCGCTGCGCGACCGCTTCGGCATCGTGGCGCGGCTGGAGTTCTATACCTCGGATGAACTGGCCCATATCGTGCGGCGCAGCGCGGGACTGCTGAACGCGCCCATCGACGACGAGGGTGCCTTCGAAATCGCGCGGCGCTCGCGCGGCACGCCGCGCATTGCCAACCGCCTGCTGCGCCGCGTGCGCGACTATGCCGATGTGCGTGGCGACGGCCGCATCACGCGCGAACTGGCCGACCGCGCGCTGGCCATGCTCGATGTCGATCCCCAGGGCTTCGACATCATGGACCGCAAGCTGCTGGAGGCCGTGGTGCACCGCTTCGACGGCGGCCCCGTGGGCCTGGACAACATCGCGGCCAGCATCGGCGAGGAGGCGGGCACCATCGAGGATGTGATCGAGCCCTACCTGATCCAGCAGGGCTTCTTGCAGCGCACCCCGCGCGGGCGGATGGCGACCCAGGCTGCCTACCGGCACCTGGGCCTGCAGGTCCCCGGCGACGACGCCAGCTGAGGACGGCTCACTACTCTTCGGTGCCGGCGTTCCAGAAGGCCTGCAGCACGCCGGGCAGGGCCTCGATGGCGGCGATGACGCGGTCCAGCTCGTCGGAGTCCACCGAGGTGGCGTAGAGCATGGCCTCGATCTCGGTGTCCTGCGGGCCGAAGGCATGGGTTTCCACGCCGCGAACGGGGTAGCTGGCGTTCTCCAGCAGCTCCAGCATCTGCTCGCGCACATCGCCCTGGGCGCCGCGGTGGCAGATGGCGTAGACGTAGTAGGTCGATTCCGTGGATTCGTCATCCACCGGGCGGCGGTTGATGCGGTTGACCACGGGGCGCAGCAAGGTGTTGCTGGCCAGCACGAAGAGCGTGGCCAGCCCCGCCTCGGCCACCAGGCTGGCGCCCGCGCAGGCACCCACGGCGGCCGAGCCCCACAGCGTGGCCGCCGTGTTCAGGCCGGTGATGTTGGCGCCTTCCTTCATGATGGCGCCCGCACCCAGGAAGCCCACGCCCGAGACCACGTAGGCCACCACGCGCGTGGCGCCCTCGGCCCCGCCCAGGCGCACGGCCAGGTCCACGAAGACGGCCGCGCCCACGGCGACCAGGGTGTTGGTGCGCAGCCCCGCCGTGCGCTGGCGCACCTGGCGCTCCAGGCCGATGAGGGCGCCGAACACGAAGGCCGTGGTCAGGCTGACGAAGGTGTCCAGCATGGCGCCGGGGTTGAAGTTCTGCAGGGCCAGCATGTGCTTGCGAGCTTTCCTGGTGAATGGGTTGAAGGGGCGTTGAAAGAGGCGATGAAGGGTGCGTCACTGCCAGCCGTAGCGGCGGATGTAGACGCGCTTGAGCAGCGTGGCCAGGCAAGCGTAGCCCAGCAATATGGCAATCATCCACGGGAAGTAGCCCGCAGGCAGCGCCTCCAGCTTGAAGTACCCGGCCAGCGGCCCCATCGGCAGGAAGATGCCGGCCGCCATCACGGCCGCCGTGGCCAGCAGCAGCGGCCAGGACGGGCGGCTTTGCAGGAAGGGGATCCTGGGCGTGCGGATCATGTGCACGATCAGCGTCTGCGTGAGCAGCCCGATGACGAACCAGCCCGACTGGAACAGCGTCTGCTGCTCGGGCGTGTTGGCGGCGAAGACGAACCACATCAGCGCGAAGGTCAGGATGTCGAACAGCGAGCTGACGGGCCCGAAGAACACCATGAAGCGGCCCAGGTCGGCCGGGTTCCAGCGCAGCGGCTGGCGCACCAGTTCGTCGTCCACGTTGTCGAAGGGGATGGCGATCTGCGAGAGGTCGTACAGCAGGTTCTGCACCAGCAGGTGCAGCGGCAGCATGGGCAGGAAGGGGATGAAGGCCGAGGCCACCATCACCGAGAACACGTTGCCGAAGTTGGAGCTGGCCGTCATGCGGATGTACTTCAGCATGTTGCTGAAGGTGCGCCGGCCCTCGATCACGCCCTGCTCCAGCACCATCAGGCTTTTTTCCAGCAGGATGATGTCGGCCGCCTCCTTGGCGATGTCCACGGCGCTGTCCACGCTGATGCCGATGTCGGCCGCGCGCAGGGCCGGCGCGTCGTTGATGCCGTCGCCCATGAAGCCGGTGATGTGTCCGTTGGCGCGCAGCGCATGCACGATGCGCTCCTTGTGCAGCGGCGTGAGCCGGGCGAACAGCTGGTGCCGCTCCACCGTCTGGCGCAGCATCTCGTCGTTCATGTGCTCGATCTGGGTGCCCAGGATGATGTGGTCTGCAGGAAGCCCCACATCGCGGCAGACCTTGGCGGCCACCAGTTCGTTGTCGCCGGTCAGCAGCTTGACGGCCACGCCGTGCGAGGCCAGGGCGGCCAGGGCCTCGGCCGTGGTCTCCTTCGGCGGGTCCAGGAAGGCGATGTAGCCGATCAGGGTCAGCTCGCATTCGTCGGCCACGCTGTAGTCGCTCTTGTGCGGTGGCACTTCCTTCATGGCCACGGCGACCACGCGCAGGCCTTCGCGGTTGAGCTCGCGCGTCACGCGGCGCACGCGGGCCAGCTGCTCCTCGTCCAGCGGGCGCGTGCCGTCGCCGTCGCGCAGCCGGGTGCAGGTCCCCAGGATTTCCTCGACCGCACCCTTGCAGATCAGCTCGTGGTGGTGGTTGCGCTCGGCCACCACCACGGACATGCGGCGGCGCTCGAAGTCGAAGGGTATTTCATCGACCTTGCGGTAGTCCTCGGCCACGCGCATCTGGGTGTGCAGCTCCACATGCTCCAGAACCGCATGGTCCAGCAGGTTCTTCAGGCCGGTCTGGTAGTGGCTGTTGAGGTAGGCGAAGCGCAGCGTCTCGTCGCAGGGCTGGCCGAAGGCATCGGTGTGGCGTTCCAGCACGATGCGGTCCTGGGTCAGCGTGCCGGTCTTGTCGGTGCACAGCACGTCCATGGCGCCGAAGTTCTGGATGGCGTCCAGGCGCTTGACCACGACCTTGCGGCGCGACAGCACCACGGCACCCTTGGCCAGGGTGGAGGTCACGATCATGGGCAGCATCTCGGGCGTCAGGCCCACGGCCACGGACAGCGCGAACAGGAAGGCCTCGGCCCAGTCGCCCTTGGTGTAGCCGTTGATGAGCAGCACCACGGGCACCATCACGGCCGCGAAGCGGATCAGCAGCCAGCTGATGCTGTTGACGCCGGTCTCGAAGGCCGTGGGTGCGCGGTCGTTGGAGGTCACCCGCGTGGCAATGGTGCCGAAATAGCTGCGGTTGCCCGTGGCCAGCACCACGGCCAGGGCCGTGCCCGAGACCACGTTGGTGCCCATGAACAGCAGGTTGCTGGCCTCCAGCACGCCGGTGCCATTCGATGCACTGGCGTCAGGGCGCTTTTCCACGGGCAGGGATTCGCCGGTCATGGCGGCCTGGCTCACGAACAGGTCCTTGGCGCTGAGCACGCGGCAGTCGGCAGGAATCATGTCGCCGGCCGACAGCACGATGAAGTCGCCGGGCACGACCTCGCGCAGCGGCACCTCGTAGCGGCGCGCCTGCTGGCCGAAGCCGCTGTGCGGCGCGTCGGTGGCCTCGGCGTCGGCCGGCACCGGCGGACCGCCATTGCGGCGCAGCACCGTGGCCGTGCTGCTGACCAGGGCCTTCAGGCGCGCGGCGGCGCGGTTGGAGCGGCCTTCCTGCACGAAGCGCAGCAGCGTGGACAACAGCACCATGGAGCCGATCACGAGGGTGGCCTTCACATCCTCGGTGGCATAGGAGACCACGGCCAGCAGCGTCAGCAGCAGGTTGAAGGGGTTGCGGTAGCAATACCAGAGGTGCAGCCAGGCGGGCAGCGGCTTTTCGTGCTCCACCTCGTTGGGGCCGAAGCGCGCGAGCGCGGCACGCGCCTGCTCGCGGCTGAGGCCATCCTCGCTGGAGTCGGTGCGTGCCAGCACGGCGGCGGCATCATCGCGCGAGGCGCGCAGCAGCTCGCGCGTGAGGGTCGGCGATACCGAGCGCGAGTGGTGCGCGGCCGTGCCCGAGGGCAGGGCATTGCGCCGGAACAGCCCCAGGGCATGGCGGCTGCGCAAGAACGCCTGGAACAGGTGCTTGAGGGCTTTCATGGCGACCTCCCTGGCGGCTCAGGCCTGGCTCGAACGAAGGGTGGCGCGCAGCCAGTGCCAGTTGCGCTGGCAGGCGCACAGCAGGCGGCGGCGCAACGGCGGGCGGGCCACGGTGGCCGACTGCAGCCATTGGCGCCGCGCATGGGCAGGCAGGTGGCGGTAGACCTCGGCGCGCTCCTGCGCCGCCAGCAGGGACAGAACGTCGGCCTGCTGGCGCTGCGTGAGCGCCATGAGCGCATGGGCGAAGGAATCGGGGCCGTGTTGCACCAGCAGGGCGTGCAGGTGGCCGGTGTGGCGCGCCGAGATGGCGGCATGCAGGACCCGCTGCAGCGTGCTGGCGCGGGAGGTGCTGGCGCGTGGTGCGGCGGGCGCGGTGCGCAGCGGGGTGATGAGGTGTCGCATGGCGGGCTTCTTTCATTGCGGCCGAAAGAAGCCCGGCACTTCTCCATCAACGGATGTGCGCGGGCCTCCCGGCCGGGGCCTTGGGAAGGAATGGAGTGGCCGCAGGCGTGCGCGGCCAGACCGCAGGGGCGGTGTCAGGGCAGGATCGACTCGGATCGGGGTCCATGGCGGAACTCCTTTCTGATGGATGAAGGAGGGCGGCTGCGCGCGTTCAGCGCGGCTGCAGGCTCAGGAAGCTGCGGATGCGATGCGTGGGCCAGCTGGTCTGCAGGTCCAGGTGCATCGCGTTTTCCATGGCCGAAGGGGCTTGCGCCTGCATCTGCGCCTGCGGTGCGGCCAGGCACGGGCCGACGGCGCCGGGGCGCGGCGCGGCAGCGGCGCGCTGCAGGCCTTGCACGGCGGGGCGGACGAACGGTGTGGTCATGGCTTTCTCCTTGGCGAGCCAGGAGGACCGCCGTGAGGCAGGGCCGTCAAGCAGCGCGCTCCGGCCGGCTGCCGGGGGCAGCGGGAGACGCGCATTCAGTGAGAGAGCAGCCCTTGAAACGCCGCTCATCCTGCGACCATGCACGGGGCATGTGCGGTCAGGACACCTGTTGCGCCGCAGCGCAGGGCTTCAAGGTAAAACGCAGCAATGGATGGGAGCCGACCGGCATGGCCGCCCCCATCACGGGAGTCGGTCAGTCAGCCAGCAGCGAAGCCATTGCGGCGCGCTGTTTGTCACTGGTTGAACTGGCACTGTCCACGGGGGACTCCTGAAATTGCGATCCCCCGATTGTGCCGCGGGTACTGATCCGGGTCAACCCTGAGGGCTGCCTGCGGACCGCGAGCCAGCCCTGCACGATGAGCAACTGCGCGGCGTAGTAGGTGGACAGCACGCCGGCCTGCGCGCCATCGAAAGGCTGCACGAAGCGGTTGATGGCCAGCACCGAATCGCTGGCCATGAAGAAGCACGCACCGGCAGCCACGCACCATGCGGCACCGCCGCCCATATGCCACGCGCGGCCCAGGGCCTGGGCCGCCATGAGCGCGATGACCAGCACATAGGCGGCCACGGGCAGGCGCAGGGCCTCGGGCAGGCCACCCTGCCAGAGGAAGGTATACATGCCTGCACCCAGGGCCAGCGTGGTGGCCAGCGATGGGCGGTGGGCGAACCATGGTGCGTCCTGGCGCAGCAGCACGATGTACGCCAGGTGTGCCAGCAGAAAGCTCGCCAGGCCGGGGATGAACAGGTCGGGCAGCATCAGGAAGACATCGCCAGCCATCGAGGCCGCCAGCGCCGCAGCCAGCCACCAGGCGCCGCGTGCGGGGCGGACCAGGGCGGCGAAGGCCGCGCTGCCGCGCCATTGCAGGCCGACGGCGGTCAGCGCAAAAACCATGGCCATGGGCTTGAACAGCCAGTGCCAGTGCTGCAGCCCCAGGGCGCCGGTCGCCGTGGCCAGCGCGCCGGCCTCGATGGCCAGGGCCATCCACAGGCTGATGCGTCCCTGCATGGCCGCGCCCAGCGCCCACTGGCAGGCCAGCAGCACGGCGAACCACAGCGCGTTGTCTGCCATCGGCGAATGGTCGGCATGCCACAGGAACAGCGACACGCCACCGATCAGCGCCACGAACTGAAGGCCGGCGAACCAGCGCAGGCCGCGCGCCATGCCCGGCGCATAGAGCACGCGGTGCGCATCCAGGTCGAACTCCGGCCTGGGAAAGCGCTGGGCCACATCGGCGGGCCGCCAGCCCGGTGGCTTGAGCCAGACGCGCAGCTTGTCGCTCCAGCGCCGCGCATGCCAGCTGTCATGGATCAGCTGGCGGTAGACCACGGCGTTGGCCCACAGTGGGTCCCAGCTTTGCAGCAGGCCGCGCGTGCCGTAGACGCAGGGCTGCCTGTCGTCCTCGGGCCTGAAGGTGCCGAACAGGCGGTCCCAGACGATGAGGATGCCGCCGTAGTTCTTGTCGAGATAGCAGTCGTTGACGGCATGGTGCACGCGGTGGTTGCTGGGCGCGCAGAACCAGCGGTCGAACCAGCCCAGGCGCCGCACCTGCTCGGTATGGACCCAGAACTGGTAGAGCAGGTCGATCAGGCCCACGATGGCGAAGACCAGCGGCGGCACGCCGGCCAGCGCCATGGGCAGGTAGAACAGCCAGCCCAGCAAGGCGCCCGAGCTGGTCTGGCGCAGCGCGGTCGAGAGGTTGTAGTCCTGGCTCTGGTGGTGCACGGCGTGCGCGGCCCACAGCACGGCCACCTCGTGGCCCATGCGGTGCAGCCAGTAGTAGCAGAAATCGTAGAACAGCAGGGCCAGCAGCCAGCCAGGGATGCTGGTCCAGAAGCCGTCGTCGCGCCACAGCGCCAGGTGCTCGAAGGCCAGCGTGTACAGGCCTATGCGCAGCAGCGTGGTGAAGACGGCGCTGGTCTGGCTGAGCATGCCCAGGCTGATGGAGCTGATGGCATCGGCCAGGCGGTAGGCATTGCGGCCGCGCCACAGGCTCACGCCCCACTCCAGAGCGATCAGCAGCAAAAAGGCCGGCGTGGCGAAGACGATGACTTGGCTGGGTGAAAGCATGGTCGGCCCATTCTGGACAGGACGACGGGGTTGTGCCTTAGGCGAGAACCCTAGGACACGGAATCACAAGGGTTGAAACGGATTGCAATAAATAAATTGCCATGGCAGGAAAAATGCGTGCTATGGCAGAATCGCCCGCTTTCCACGCGCTGGCAGTCCTGTGCCCTGATGCCTCTCTCACGCCGCTCCCTGGTATCGGCCGCCACCCTGGTGGCCTCGGTCCTTGCCGCTGCGCCCGCAGCCCTGGCAGCACCGGCCGCAACCGCCGCGCCGGCCTGGCCCGCGGGCGGGCCCATCACGCTGATCGTGCCGTTCGGCGCCGGCACCGACGTGGATGCCACGGCGCGGCTGATCGCCGGCAAGCTGGGCGCGCGCCTCAAGCAGTCCGTGGTGGTGGACAACGTGCCGGCCTCGGGCGGCGTGCTGGGCGTGAGCAAGGTGGCGCGCTCCCATGCCGACGGCTACACGCTGCTGCTGGGCTTCGACGGCCCCGTCAGCATCGCGCAACTGGTCAATTCCTCGGTGCGCTATGACGCCGAGCGGGATCTCGCCGCCGTGGGCCTGGTCACCGTCGCTCCCATGGTGATCGTGGCCCGCCCGGGCCTGCCCGTGCACAACCTCAACGAATTGATCGCCATGGCGCGCGCACGGCCCGGAGCACTGACCTATGCCACTCCGGGCGTGGGCACGGTGCTGCACCTGGCCATGGAAAGGCTGCAGGAGCGCGCCCGGATCCGCCTGGTCCACGTGCCCTATCGCGGCGTGGCGCAGGTGAGCAGCGAGGTGCTGGGCGGTCAGGTCGATGTGGGGATTCTGATGACGACGGGCGCGACGCCGCTGGTGCAGCAGAAAAAGCTCGAAGGCGTGGGGGTGACCTCGGCGCAGCGCATCGATGCCATCCCGGGGGTGATGAGTTTTGCCGAGGCGCCCGATCTCAGGGGCTCGGAACTGTACGCCTGGACGGGGCTGTTCGCGCCGGCGAAAACGCCCGAGGCCGTGGTGCAGCGGCTGGCCGAGGAACTGGGCCGGGTGCTGCAGATGCCCGAGGTGCGCAAGCGGCTGGAGGATGGCGGTGCCACGCCGGGCTCGGGGACGCCAGCCACCTTCGCGGAGTTCCTGAAAAAGGAAAAGGCGGGCTACGCCCAGATCGTGAAGTCCGCGAACATCCAGCTGGAGTGAGCCGGGGCCGCGCCAGCGGGCCGCGGGCCTTCAACTGAACACTTCGTCGCGCGCGCCGCCTTCCAGGTGCTGCACATCGCCCCAGCCGACCAGGCCCAGGCCCTGGGGCGTCCACAGCAGCCGGTTGATGGCGGCATTGCCCAGGGCCCAGGTGCGCGGCGCCTGCAGCTCCTGGCGCGTGGCCAGGCGGTACAGCACATCCATCACGCCGCCATGGGCGACGATCACGATCTGCTCGCCCGCGTGGAGGGCGGCCAGCCGGTCCACCGTGGTGGCAATGCGCTCGCGCAGCATCCGCAGCGATTCGCCACCTCCGGCGGGCACGAAGTCGGGATCGCGCTTGCGCCAACGCAGCGCATCCTCGGGGTGCGTCACCTCGATCTCGGCAAAGGTCTGGCCTTCGAAGCTGCCGAAGCAGCGCTCGCGCAGGCCCTTGTCCGCCGCCAAGGGCGCGCCCGTGGTCCGTTCCACGGCCTGTGCCGTGGCGTAGGCACGCAGCAGGTCGCTGCTGTAGATGGCCGAGACCGCCTCGCCCGCGAGGGCCTTGCCGGCCTGCGCAGCCTGCCAAAGCCCGATGTCGTTGAGCGGAATGTCCAGATGCCCCTGGATGCGGGCGTCCACATTCCAGGCGGTTTCTCCGTGGCGGATGGCGATGATGCGCGTGGCTTGCATGAGGGACTGGCGTGGGATGCTGCAAAAAGAGCAGGCATTGTCCCGCAAGCTGCGGCAGGCTGCTTGATCCTCCAGCGTGGGGTCAGATCAGGCTTTTTGCGTTGTCGAGGACGAAGTCGCAGGCCTTTTCCTTGAGGTCGCCCTTGAGCTTGTCGATGCTGAAGCTCTTGCCGTTGGCACCGGTGACCAGTCCTCCCAGACCGCCCTGGAAGCCCGCGTCCTTGGGCTCTTCCTGCTTTTGCATGCCCAGCTTGCCCAGCAACTGGTCCTTGACCTGGGCAGCCTTGTCGGCGTTGAGGTAGTTGTTCTTCATGCAGTAGGTGATGACGCCCGCCGCATTGCCGGCCGTGGCCGAGGGGCTCAGGCCCAGGGCCGACAGCGCGCCGGCACCGCCTGCGCCTGCGCCTGCGCCCAGCATGCCGCCCAGCGGCGAGCCGCCATCGGTACCGGCCGTGGCAGCGGCCTTGTCGCCGCCCAGCCCGGAGGCCTGGCGCAGCGTGTCGCCCAGGCCCGATGCCTGGGCCGGCAGGGCGCCCAGGCCCAGCGTGGCGCACAGCAATGCGCCGGCAATCGATGTCTTCATGGATGCTTCCTTTCCGCGGGACCCGCAGGCTCGATACAGGCTCTGAAGTTAGCACGCCGCATGGCGGGTGCAGGTTGCCGATTGCAAACCTTTGCCAGCGCCTGCCATGGACGGGGAGTGCCGGTGTCCCGCGTTTTCACTAGCAGCCAAACCCCGGCGCGTCTCCATGATGGCCGCTGCATCGGTGGCGGGATTGTTATTTGGAAATCTCTTTTAAGTATAAAAATCAATCCAGCAAGCAAGAAAAGTTATTTAAAGTGGGGCGCGCCAAATGGCCCGTTTCTTGAAGAGCCAGGGCTGCCGTGTCGCAATGACCGCCGCCTTTCCAACCATTCCAAGGGGAGCAGACAAATGACCATGAAGACTCTGGGCCATGCCTTGCTGGCCGCCGGCCTGTTGACCTCGGCCGTGCTCGCGCAGGCCGAGACCGTGCGCTGGGCCCGTGGCTCGGACCCGACGACACTGGACCCGCACGCCTTCAACGTGGGCACCAATTTCGTGCTGCTGCACCAGATCTACGAGACCCTGGTGATCCGCTCCGCCGATGGCAAGCTGGTGCCCACGCTGGCCACCTCGTGGAAGATGACGTCCGATCCATCGGTCTGGGAGTTCAAGCTGCGCCCCAACGTCAAGTTCCACGACGGCACGCCGTTCACTGCGCGCGACGTGGTGTTCTCGCTGAACCGCGCCAAGGGGGACAACGCCCAGGTCAAGTCCCTGCTGTCCTCGATGGAGGAGGCCAGGGCCATCGACGACCTGACCGTGCACGTGAAGACCAAGGGCCCGAACCTGATCTTCCCGGACAACCTGACCAACCTCTTCATCATGAGCGAGAAGTGGTCCAAGGCCAATGGCGCCGAGACCACGCAGGACACGGCCAGCAAGACCGAGAATGGCGCCACGCGCGCGGCCAACGGCACGGGCGCCTATGTGCTGGCCAGCCGCGAGATCGATTCCAGGACGGTGATGAAGCTCAACCCCGACTACTGGGGCAAGGGCCAGTTCCCGCTGCAAGTGACCGAGCTGGTCTACTTGCCCATCAAGTCGCCTGCCACGCGCGTGGCGGCCCTGCTGTCGGGCGAGGTGGACTTTGCCCAGGACATTCCCGCGCAGGATGTGGCGCGCCTGAAGCAGGACAAGCGCCTGCGCATCAACGAAGGTCCCGAGAACCGCTCCATCTTCCTGGGCCTGAACGTGGGCGCCTCCGAGATCAAGAGCAGCAACGTCAAGGGCAAGAATCCGCTGGCCGATCCCAAGGTGCGCCAGGCCATCGAGCTGGCCATCGACCGCGATGCGATCAAGCGCTCGGTGATGCGTGGCCTGTCGATTCCGACCGGCGTGCTGGCACCCTCGTTCGTCAATGGCTACAGCAAGGCCTTTGCGGCCTATCCCAAGTCCGATCCGGTCAAGGCCAAGCAACTGCTGGCCGAGGCGGGCTACCCCAACGGCTTTTCCATCACGCTGAACACGCCCAACGACCGCTACGTGAACGACGAGGCCATCGCCACGGCCGTGGCCGGCTTCCTGGGCCGCGTCGGCATCAAGACCGAGGTCTCGGCCCGGCCCATCGCCATGCACAGCGTGTCCATCACCAAGGCCGAGACCGACTTCTACCTCTTCGGCTGGGGCGTGCCCACCTATGACTCGGCCTATATCTTCGACTTCCTGGTGCACACGCGCGGCAAGGACAACCGCGGCGCGCAGAACGCCACGGGCTTCAGCAATGCCGATGTGGACAGCAAGATCGTGTCCCTGTCCTCGGAGAGCGACAAGGCCAGGCGCGATGCCACGGTCAAGAGCATCTGGGAAGTGGTGCAAAAGGAGCGCTTCTACATTCCGCTGCATGACCAGGTGATCCACTTCGCCTCGGTGCAGAAGATCAACGTGCCCGTGCACCCGGACAACGCGCTGCACTTCAAGTTCGTCAAGTTCGAGAAGAAGTAGGCGCCGATGCTGGTCCATCTGCTGCGCCGGCTGGGCCAGTCCGCCCTGGTCCTGCTGGCCGTCTCCTTCGTGTCCTTCATGGTGTTCCGCCACATCGGCGATCCCACCATCAGCCTGCTGGGCGAGGATGCCACCGTGGCCGAGCGCGAGGCGCTGACCGAATCGCTGGGCTTCAACAAGCCGGTGCCCCTGCAGTACCTGGCCTATGTGGGCCGGGTGCTCCAGGGGGACCTGGGGATTTCCTACCGGCTCAAGCGCCCGGTGAGCGAGATCATCTTCGAGCGGCTGCCGGCCACGCTGGAGCTGGCGATGACGGCGGCGCTGTTTGCCTTGGTCATCGGCGTGGCGCTGGGCGTGTACACGGCGATACGGCGCGAGGGGTGGCTCAGCCGCTCGATCATGACCGTCTCCCTGGTCGGCGTGTCCCTGCCCACCTTCCTGATCGGCATCGGCCTGATCTACGTGTTTGCCGTGGAGCTGCGCTGGCTGCCGTCCTTCGGGCGTGGCGAGACGGTGAAGATCGGCGGCTGGGAGAGCGGCATGCTGACGGCCTCGGGCTGGGCCGCGCTGATCCTGCCGGCCATCACGCTGGGGTTCTACAACATGACGCTGATCATGCGCCTGGTGCGCGCCGAGATGCTGGAGGTGCTGCGCGCCGACTACATGCGCTTCGGCCGCGCGCGCGGCCTGCGCGAGCGCGACCTGTACTTCGGCCATGCGCTGCGCAACACCTGGATCCCCGTGATCACCATCGCCGGGCTGCAGCTGGGCTCGCTGATCGCCTTCGCCATCGTCACCGAAACCGTGTTCCAGTGGCCCGGCGTGGGCCTGCTGTTCATCTCCTCCATCCAGGGCGTGGACGTGCCGCTGATCGCGGCCTACCTGATGTTCATCGCGCTGCTGTATGTGGGCATCAATCTGGTCGTGGACTTCCTTTACGTAATCGTCGATCCGCGCCTGAGGAACCGATGACTGAATCCGTCAAACAAGCAACTCTTCCCACGGGCTGGCGCGCCAGTGATTCGCCGGTCAAGCGCGCCTTCGCGCGCTCGCGCCTGGTGCAGGTGGCGGCGGCCGTGCTGGTGCTGATCGTGCTGGCCACGCTGCTGTCGCCCTGGCTGGCCTGGCAGAACCCCTTCGATCCCGCCAACCTGGACCTGATGGATGCCTTCACGCCGCCGGGGCAGGCGGGCACCAGCGGCACGCTGTATGCGCTGGGTTCGGACGACCAGGGCCGCGATGTCTGGAGCGCGATCCTCTACGGGCTGCGCATGTCGGTGCTGGTGGGCGTGTCGGCCGTGGGCCTGTCCCTGCTGATCGGCGTGCCGCTGGGACTGGTCTGCGGCTATGCGGGCGGCTGGTTCGACACGCTGATCATGCGCATCGCCGATGTGCAGCTGACCTTTCCCGTGATCCTGGTGGCGCTGCTGGTCTTCGGCATCGCGCGCGGCCTGTTGCCCGAGGGCTATCGCGACGACATGGCGGTGTTCGTGATCGTCATCGCCATCGGCCTGTCCGACTGGGTGCAGTACGCGCGCACCGTGCGCGGCGCCGTGATGGTGGAAAAGCACAAGGACTATGTGCTGGCCGCGCAGCTCATCGGCCGCAGCCGCACCGCCATCCTGACCCGGCACATCCTGCCCAACCTGCTGGCGCCGGTGCTGGTGATCGCCACCATCAGCTTCGCCCATGCCATCGTGGCCGAGTCCACGCTGTCCTACCTGGGCGTGGGCCTGCCGCCCACCCAGCCGTCGCTGGGCACGCTGATCCGCATCGGCCAGGGATTTCTGTTCTCGGGCGAATGGTGGATCCTGCTGTTCCCTTCGCTGGTGCTGCTGGCGCTGGCGCTGTCCGTCAACCTCGTCGGCGACTGGCTGCGCGACGCCTTGAATCCCAAGCTGCAATGAGCACCCTCCCAGAACCAGGACTGTCGCCCGTGCTCAGCGTGCGCGGGCTGTCCGTGACCTTCGACACCTACAAGGGGCCCGTGCAGGTGCTGGACGACGTGTCCTTCGACATCGCGCCCGGCGAGATCCTGGGCGTGGTGGGCGAGTCGGGCGCCGGCAAGTCCATGACGGGCGCGGCCGTGATCGGCCTGATCGAGCCGCCGGGCCGCATCTCGGCCGGCACGGTGCAACTGCGCGGCGAGCGCATCGACACCTTGCGCGGCGAGGACCTGCGCCGTGTGCGCGGGCGGCGCATCGGCTCCATCTTCCAGGACCCGCTGACCAGCCTGAACCCGGTCTACACCATAGGCCGGCACCTGGTGGAGACCGTCCGCACCCATCTGCCCGTGTCCGAAAAAGAGGCCCAGGCGCGCGCCCTGGCCTTGCTCGAAGAGGTGGAGATCCCGCAGGCGCGCGAGCGCATGGCCCAGTACCCGCACCAGTTCTCGGGCGGCATGCGCCAGCGCGTGGCCATTGCCCTGGCCTTGTGCGCCGAGCCCGAGCTCATCATCGCCGACGAGCCCACCACGGCGCTGGACGTGTCCGTGCAGGCCCAGATCATTGCGCTGCTGCGCCGCGTCTGCAAGGAACGCGGCGCCGCCGCCATGCTGATCACGCACGACATGGGCGTGATCGCCGAGACCGCCGACCGCGTCATGGTCATGTACCAGGGCCGCGTGCTGGAGACCGGCCCGGTGCGCCAGGTGCTGGATGCGCCGGGCCAGCCCTATACCCAGGTGCTGATGGCCGCCATCCCCAGCATGCATCAACGGGTGCAGCGCCTGCCCGTGCCAGAGGTCGGCGGCGGCCCGGCCGCGTCCGCCGTGCCCTGGCAGCCCAAGGCCGATGCGCAAACGCCTGCGGCGGCTCTGCTGGAGGTCAGGGGTCTGTGCAAGGAATTCGACCTGTCCAGCGGCTGGCTGGCACGGCTGCTGACGCGCGAGGAAAAGAAGATCCTCAAGGCCGTGGACGGCGTCAGTTTCGCGATCCGCAAGGGCACGACCTTCGGCCTGGTGGGCGAGTCCGGATCGGGCAAGTCCACGGTGGCGCGCATGGTGGCGGGGCTGACTCCGCCGACCGGCGGCACGGTGCTGTTCGACGGCGTGGACAAATGGAGCCCGGCCGCGCAGACCGTGGCCATGCGCCGGCGCTTCCAGATGATCTTCCAGGACCCGTATGCCAGCCTGAACCCGCGCTGGACGGTGCAGGAACTGATCGCCGAGCCCTTGCAGGTGCTGGGCCTGACGGCCAGCCGGGATGAGACGGCCGAGCGTGTGCAGGAGGCGCTGCGCCGTGTGCGCATGAAGCCGGACGATGCGCGCAAGTACCCGCACCAGTTCTCGGGCGGGCAACGCCAGCGCATCGCCATCGCGCGCGCCCTGGCCAGCCGGCCCGAGTTCATCATCTGCGACGAGCCGACCTCGGCGCTGGACGTCTCGGTCCAGGCCCAGGTGCTCAACCTGATGCGCGACCTGCAGGAAGAGTTCGGCCTGACCTATCTGCTGATCAGCCACAACCTGGCCGTGATCCGCCACATGTGCGACGACATCGGCGTCATGCAGCGCGGCCGGCTGGTCGAGGCCGGCGACGCGGCCGCCGTGCTGGATGCGCCGCAGCATGACTACACGCGGGCGCTGATGGCCGCCGTGCCTGACATCGCGCACGTGCACTAGCAAAAGAAAAAGGCCTGCGGAAGCAGGCCTTGGACGCACCGGCGGCGAGGGTCATTGGGCCGGAGCCGGGGCCGGGGCCGACGCTGGCTTCGCAGCGGCGCCAGCCTGCTGCTGCTCGGGCCCGATGGTGGTGCGCACCACGCGCGAGCCCCTGGGCGGGTTCGGGAAACCGGTCAGTGCCGCATCGAACAGGACGCCGAAGATGGCCGGGTCGTCGGTCCAGACATCCTGGCGCTGGGCCGAAGTCTCATAGACGATCTGCTGCGTGCCGGCATTGCGCATCACGATGCTCACGGCGCGGTAGTACTCCAGCGGGGGGCCGTCGAACATGAAGCTGCCGCCGAAACCCATGCCCCAGCCGCGCCCATAGCCCAGGCCCCAGCCCCAGCGCGGGCCACCCCAGCGGTCGTAGTAGGGCCAGGCGGCATAGTCGCGCGCGTAGCGGGCATCGGCGCCGATCTGCACGACCAGGCTGGCCCGGGTATCGTCGCGCTGCAGGCCCACGCGTGCCAGGGCCTGCTGGGCCTGGGATTCGATGGCGGCGAAGTGTGCCTGTGCCTCGCGCTGCGAGGGCAGCACCTCCAGGCGGTAGGTGGGCGGCGCGGGCAGGGCGCTCAGCGTGGAATAGCTCTGGACGGTGCTCTGGACTTCACGCACGCTGGCGCAGCCCGTGAGCAAGGCCGTGGCCGTCAGCGCGATGGCATGGATGCAGCGCAGGTTCATGATGGACTCCTCGATCGAAAAAAAGGCCCGCTTGCACGGGCCTTCGTTGGAGTGGGGCGTATCGTTGTTGGTTCAGCCGTCAGGACAGTTGTACCACTTGCAGGCCCGGCAGCGCCGCGGAGACGGGCAGTTCCTCATGGTCAAAGGCCATGTCGCCGTTGGGGTCGGCGATGCCGGTGGCCCTGGCATTCTTGAAGTCGTGCAGCTCGGGGTCCATCATGTGCGTGGTGACGATGTGGCCCATGGCGCGGAACATGCTTTCCACGCGGCCGGGGAATTTCCTGTCCCACTCGCGCAGCAGCTCCCCCACGGCCACGCGCTGCAGGCCGTCCTGGCTGCCGCAGAGGTTGCAGGGGATGATGGGGAAGTTCTGGTACTGGGCCCAGCGCGTCGTGTCCTTCTCCGGCACGTAGCACAGCGGGCGGATCACCACATGCCTGCCGTCGTCAGACACCAGCTTCGGGGGCATGCCCTTCATGCGGCCGCCGTAGAACATGTTGAGCATCAGCGTCTGCACGATGTCGTCGCGGTGGTGGCCCAGGGCGACCTTGGTGCAGCCCAGCTCGTCGGCCACCTTGTACAGGATGGCGCGGCGCAGGCGCGAGCACAGGCCGCAGGTGGTCTTGCCCTCGGGCACGACGCGCTTGACGACGCTGTAGGTGTCCTGGGTCTCGATGTGGTAATCCACGCCGATGCTCTTGAAGTACTCGGGCAGCACGTGGTCGGGAAAGCCGGGCTGCTTCTGGTCCAGGTTCACGGCCACCAGTTCGAACTTCACGGGTGCGCGCTTTTGCAGCTTGCGCAGCACGTCCAGCAGGGTGTAGCTGTCCTTGCCACCCGACATGCAGACCATGATCTTGTCGCCTTCCTCGATCATGTTGAAGTCGGTGATGGCGCGGCCCACCTCGCGGCACAGGCGTTTTTCGAGCTTGATCTGCTCGCGCTCGATCTTGATCCGTTGGCTGCCCGCGTCGGAGGCGGGCGTTTCGGAGGCGGCCTCTTCGGCCAGCCAGGGGTTGTCGGTCACTGCGTTCATGGGTTCACCATTGTCCTGTCTCGACGCGAATGGCCACTTCGCAGTCGTCAAAAATTTCGAGCTTGGCGATCTTCACGCGCACGCCCAGCACGCCGGGCAATTGCATCAGGCGCTGGGCCAGCTTGCCGATCAGGCTTTCGAGCAGGTTCACGTGCTCGGCCGTGCACTCGTCGATGATGATCTGGCGCACCTTGCGGTAGTCCAGCACATGCAGGATGTCGTCGTCGCGCGGTGCCAGGGGCTGCGTGCCCAGGCTCAGCTCGGCATCGACCAGGATGGGCTGGGGGGTTTTCTTCTCGTGGGCGAGGATGCCCAGGTTGGCGTCGAAGCGCAAACCCGTGAGCGTCAGGATCTGTTGTCCGGTGGCGGAGGTCATGGGGAAAAGCCGTGGAGTGTGGGCAAGCGCGGCAGGCGCCTACATCATGGAAAAGTCACGCTCGAAGCGCTGCAGGTGCTGGCCGCCGTCCACCAGCAGCGTGGTGCCGGTGATGGACTGGTTGTCCAGCGCGAAGCACACGGTGGCGGCGACATCGGCGGCGCTGGAGGAACGGCCCAGCGGGCTGAGCCGGTGCAGGGATTCGAAGCGCTCCTGGCTCAGCAGGTGGCTGGTCAGCGTCAGGCCCGGAGCCACGCCGACCACGCGCACACGCGGTGCCAGCGCCAGCGCCAGCATGGTGCCCGCCGCCTCCAGTGCGGCCTTGGACAGCGTGTAGCTGAGGAAGTCGGGGTTCTGGTTCCAGAGCTTCTGGTCCAGCAGGTTGATCACGGCACCACTGGCGTGCTCCTCGCTGGCGGCCACACGCTGCTCGATGTGGGCGTGCAGCGCCTGGGCCAGCAGGATGGGCGCGCCGGTGTTGCTGCGCAGATGTGCTTCCAGCGCCACGTAGCTGAAGCTCGTGGCGTCGTCGTGCTCGAACAGCGAGGCGTTGTTGACCACGGCGTCCAGGTGGCCGAAATGCGCCACGGCGCGCGGTACCAGCGAACGGACCGAATCTTCATCGAAGAAATCGGCGTCCAGGGCCGCGCTGTCGCCGGCCAGCTCGGCGCAGGCGGCTGCGGTCTCCAGCGCCTCGTCGTGCGAGTCGCGGTAATGCACGGCCACCTGCCAGCCCGCGCTGGCAAGCGCGAGCGCGATGTCGCGGCCCAGGCGGCGGGCCGCGCCGGTCACCAAAACTGTGCGTGTTCGGGCAGGGGAGGACATTCGAGGACAATGTACGGATCGTGACGACAGAACCCTCAATTTTAACGGCGGCCCTGCAAACCCGTGTTGCGCAAGAGATTGCGTCCTCGGGAGGCTGGCTGCCTTTCGACCGTTTCATGGCCCTGGCGCTGTACGAGCCAGGCCTGGGCTACTACGCCAACGACACCGCCAAGTTCGGGCTGATGCCTGCATCGGGCAGCGATTTCGTGACCGCCCCGGAGATGTCCCCGGTCTTCGGCCAGTTGCTGGCGGCCCAGGTGGCCGAGGCACTGCAGCGCACCCATACCCGGGAGGTCTGGGAGTTCGGCGCGGGTACGGGCGCGCTGGCGCTGCAGGTGCTGGACGAGCTGGCCGCGCTGGGCGTGCGGCCCGACCGCTACACCATCGTCGACCTGTCGGGCACGCTGCGTGCGCGCCAGCGGCTCAGCCTCGTCAAGCACGAGGGGCTGGTGCACTGGGCCGATGCGCTGCCCGAGCGGCTCGAAGGCGTGGTCATCGGCAACGAGGTGCTGGACGCCATGCCGGTGCAGTTGCTGGTGCGCAAGTCCGGTGTCTGGCACGAGCGCGGCGTCGAGCTGCTGCCGGACGGCGGATTCGGCTGGCAGGACCGGCCCACGCCGCTGCGCCCGCCCGTGGAGGTCGAAGGCGAGCATGACTACCTGACCGAGATCCACCTGCAGGGCGAGGCCTTCATGCGCACGCTGGGCGAGCGCATGGCGCGTGGCGCGGCCTTCTTCATCGACTACGGCTTCGGCGAGTCCGAGTACTTCCATCCGCAGCGCCACATGGGCACCCTCGTCTGCCACCGCCTGCACAAGGTGGACGACGACCCGCTGTCCGACGTGGGACTCAAGGACATCACGGCCCACGTGAACTTCACGGGCACGGCCGTGGCCGCGCAGGAGGCGGGCTTCGAGGTGCTGGGCTATACCTCGCAGGCCCATTTCCTCATCAACTGCGGCCTGGGGCCCAAGCTGGATGCGCTGGCCCAGGGCCCGCGCGCCATGGCCGCCAAGCTGATGATGGAGCATGAGATGGGCGAGCTGTTCAAGGTCATTGGCCTGGCCAAGGGCGTGCAGCCCTGGGATGCCATGGGCTTCGTGCGCGGGGACCGCAGCCACCGGCTGTAGGCCCCCGGGCGCCCTGTGCTCAGCGCCTGACCACCGTGCCGTTCCTCACGTCGTAGACCGTCTGGTCCTTGAGGTGGATGCGGTAGATCTCGCGCGTGACGTTGCCGGCGAATCCCAACTCCACGATGGACAGCTGGTCGAACGTGGTCGTGAAGCCGCCGGGCAGGATGCGGTTCAGGCGCGCTGCGGTCTCTCCCATGGCGCGCTCGATCTCGGGCGTGAACGCGGACTCGCTGTAGACCAGGGTGTTGTGCGGGTTGTGGCTGCGCACTTCCTTGCCCGACTGCACCTGGTTGATGCCGCTGACGCCCACGCTTTGCACCATGGCCTTGGCCGAATCGCTCATGCGTGCATAGACCGGTCCGGTCACGCGCGGCAGCGGCCCGTCGCGCAGCGGCGCCATGGCGGCCGTGGCGCGGGTGTTGAAGTCCATCATGGCCTCGTAGGCGGGGCCCGACTTGACGATGCCCAGGTCCAGCCACCAGGGCTTGCCCGCGCCCTTGGCGGCCTCGGTGGTATAGAAATTCTTCAGGTGCACGTCCTGCAGCACGGGGGGCAGGGCCGGCAGGGCGGCGAGCATCCTGCGCGGGGTGGCGGGATCGGCGCTGTGGATGTGCACCACGGTGACATGGGGCAGGTTGAAGGTGTTGGCCTCGGCCACCAGCTTCAGGCGCAGCAGCTGCTCCTGCACCACGGGCGTGACCTGGCTGTCGATGATGGCCGTGGCATCGGCCGGCAGGCGGTACACGAGGCCGTAGGTCGTCTGGTGGGCTCGAAAATCGCTGCGCTGCAGAGCGCTGTTGTCGATGGCGCCGGGCGCGGTGGCGGGTGCCGGTGCGCTGGCGCAGGCCGTCAGCAGGGCGGCGGGCAGGGCCGCGAGAAGGAAGTGCCAGGATGTGCGTTGCATGGTGGGGTCGTCTTGTTGCGGCACTGAGCCATGGTGGAAAAAGGGCGGTGTGTCCCGGAGCCTCCCGCCACGGGACTTTCGCACTGTAGGACGCCCATATGTCCCGCCCATGACGCGCCGCCGCCTTACACTGGCCGTCATGATCCGCTGGCTCCTCGTCATCTTCCTGGCACTGCTGCTGTTCAACGGCCTGCATGCCTGGCTGGAGCGCATCGGACTGGGCCGCCTGCCCGGGGATTTCCGCTTCCGCATCTTCGGCCGCGTGGTCTTCCTGCCCATTGCCAGCACCGTGGTGCTGAGCCTGATCGCCGCGCTCATCGCCAGGCTGGTCTGAGCCCGGCTTGAAGCGCGGGCCTGCCGTCCGCATATGCAGGCATTGCCCCCAGGAGTTCCGAACAAGAGGCCGCCATGTCCGACAAACTGCATTTCGTCTGCCCCCATTGCCACACCACCAACCGCGTCGCGGCCGACCAGCTCGGCAGCGCACCGGACTGCGGCAGCTGCCACCAGCCGCTGGTCACGGGCCGGCCGGTGGCGCTGGATGCACAGAGCTTTGCCAGGCATGTGGGGCGCAGCCAGGTGCCCGTGGTGGTCGATTTCTGGGCCCCCTGGTGCGGCCCCTGCCGCATGATGGCGCCCGCCTTCGAGCAGGCAGCCCAGGCGCTGGCGCCCGGTGTGCAACTGGCCAAGCTGGATACCGAGGCCCATCCCCAGGCCGCCGCGCCCTACAACATCCGCAGCATTCCGACCATGGTGGTGTTCCGGGAAGGCCGCGAGATCGCCCGCGTGTCCGGCGCGCTGCCCGCGGGCGAGATCGTGCGCTGGGTGCGTTCGGTTGTCTGATTCTTCGGACGGCCCACAGGGCTCGTCCCTGCTGGCGCTGCGGGGGAGCCCCCTCGTTTTGCGTGACCAGCCTCCTAGGATTTGAAGGCATAAATCAGAACTTTCTTAGAGATGCACGGCGGTCTTCTTCCCTAGATTCGTTGCACGGATCAACGGGCCCGCGCAGGCGGGCCGGGGGAGCATGCACCTATCCAGGTTGCTGCTTTCCCCATGCACAGGGAGGGCGACACCATGAACCGGATTTTTCGAAGCCTCTGGAATGCGGCGCTTGGCGCCTGGGTGGCCGTGGCGGAAACCATGCGCGCGCGTGGCGGCGTCGCTCTTGGTGGTGCAGGGCTCGTCCTTTTGGTACCCGGCGCCGCGTTGCCGCAGCAGGTCAATGTGGGGCCCGGCCAGACGCTGACGGGGGATGGCGTCTCCTTCATCGCCAGCCAGACAGGCGGCGGCGCGGCCGTCCAGGTGAACCAGGGCGTGCTCAGCGTGGAGGGCGGGCGGATCGATATCACCGCTTCGGGAAGCGGGGCCAAGGGCGTGGTGGTGGATGGTGGCTCGAATGCTTCCGCCTCCCTCAGGCTCGGCGCAGCTGCGGGGGACATCGCGAACATCCGTGTGTCAGGTGCCAGCACATACGGGATCTATGCGCTGACGGCGAGCCCACGCAGCACGGTCGACATCTCTCTGGAGCGGGTGGACCTGCTGGTGGAGGACGCCAATCCTGCAGGCCGTGGCGTCGGTATTTTCCTCAACGCACGGGGCCGCTTGAAGCTGCTGGATACCACCATCCGGGCACACAGCGGCATCGATCTCTTCGGGCTGGACTCGGCGCTCCTGCAACGGGTGCGGATCGTGGCCGGCAACGGCGTCGGCCTGGCTGTAGGCGCGGGGGGGCAGGTGATCAACAACACGCCTTCCCAGGTCGAGGTGCGCGATTTCGACATCGTGACCGGCGTGGATCCCGCCACCGGGCAACCCATCGGAACTTCCGGTTCCTACGGCATCCTGTCGGGTGGGTACGCGGACACCCTGCTGTCGGGGGGACGGGTGCAGACCTACGGGAACAATGCCCATGGGATCTGGGCATGGGGGGATGCGGACAAGCCTGGTCCGGTCTCCATGCGTGTCCGTGATGTGGATATCGTTTCACAGGGCGATGGCGCCTACGGCGTGGAGAACACTTCCGTGCGTTCCGAAATCACAGGGGGACGCATTCTGACCCGGGGGGCCGGCGCCCACGGCGTGGCCGCAGGAGGCGGGATCACCTTCATCGAGCAGAACGGCAACATCGTTCGCTGGCAGGCCTCTCAGGTCAGCGTGGATGGAACCAAGATCACCACGCAAGGCCGGCGTGGCTACGGGCTGGTCGCGCATGGTGGAGCGATAGACGCCAGGAATGTGTCCATCACCACTTCGGGAAACACCGCCTATGGCGTCCTGGCCAACTCTTCGCGCACCGTCGAATCGTCGGGCCGGGTACTGCTGGTGGAGAACTCCTCGGTCTCGTTGACGGGCGCCACGGTCATGACCTCGGGAGAGAGCAGCCATGCAGCGGTTCTCATCGGTGATGGCACGCTGGACATCACCGACTCCACCATCGAGACCCAGGGAAAGAGTGCGGCGGGGCTGGCCTACGGTTCACGGAGCGGGCAAACCCGGGCGGGGACGTCGCGCATCTCCGGCTCCACGGTCCGCAGCGAGCAATCGGCAGCCGTCTATGTGGCCGGAGGGATAGACACCCTGGTTCTGAGCGACTCCACGGTACAGAGCAGGGCACCCAAAGGTGTGCTGCTGCAACTGGACCGAACGCTGGGTGGCGATCTGACGGTGCTGGCCGAGAGATCCCGGCTGAGCGGGGACCTGGACCTGAGGGCCGGCCCCGCTGAACGCCTTGCGCTCGAATTGCGGGACCATTCGGAGTTCACAGGCGCGGCCCGCGATGGCCGTGGCCAGGCGGGCTCCATCGCCCACCGTGTCAGCATCGATGGCACCAGCCGCTGGAACCTGAGTGGCGACTCGACGGTGAACGATCTGGTCAACGACGGGACGATTGCCTTCGTGTCTCCCTCGTCCCAGGACTTCAAGACACTGACCGTCGAAGGCGACTACACCAGCAACAACGGACGGCTGATGCTCAGCACACGGCTGGGGGACGACGGCTCGCCGACCGACAAGGCCATCTTCAAGGGGCAGGTCCAGGGCGTCACACGGGTTGCCGTGGCCAATGCCGGCGGCCTGGGCGCAAAGACCCGGGGTGATGGCATCCGCGTCATCGAGGCCCCCAAGGCGGGCCAGGGCGCCTTCGTGCAGGATGGCCGCATTGCCGCAGGCGCCTACGACTACACGCTGCACGAGGGGGCGCAGGGAGGCGCTCAGGACGGCAACTGGTATCTGCGTTCTGACTACAACGCTCCACCGCCACCGCCACCGCCGCCGCCACCGCCACCGCCACCGCCACCGCCGCCACCACCGCCACCACCGCCACCGCCACCGCCACCGCCACCGCCGCCGCCACCACCGCCACCGCCGCCACCGCCACCGCCACCGCCGCCACCACCACCGCCACCACCACCACCGCCGCCACCACCACCGCCACCGCCACCGCCACCGCCACCGCCACCGCCACCACCGCCACCGCCACCACCACCGCCACCGCCACCGCCACCGCCACCGCCACCGCCACCAGTGCCCGAGCTCCCCAATTACCGGCCCGAGGTGCCTCTGGCCATGGCAGCCCCGGCGCTGGCTCAGCGCCTGGGTCTGGGCATGCTGGGGGCGGGGCTGCACGACCGTATCGGCGGGCAACTGGGCGGTGAAGCCGCGCAGGGCCTTTGGGCGCGCGCATTTGGTGAGAGCGGGTCCGTCGGCCGGCGCGATGGCAGCGACGCCGCGCGGCTGGAGGGTTTTCGCCGCCATGGGCCCGGCTACGATCTGCGCGCCTCCGGTCTGCAGATGGGCAGGGATGTGCAGCGCATCCACGGGGCCGATGGTGGGCAGGTGCGCGCCGGCTTCTATGGGGGGCTGGGCCGCATCAATGGCGATGTGCTGGCGGTCTACGCAGGCAGGGCCGGGTCCGTGGCCATGGACGCCTATGCACTGGGCGCCTACTGGAGCCGTTGGGGCGATGCGGGCTGGTATGCCGACGCCACGCTGCAGGGCATGCGCTACGGCCGTGTCCGGATGCACTCCAGCCTGGGCGAGTCCCTGCGCACGGACGGCTGGGGCCTGGCCGCTTCCCTGGAAGGCGGATACGCGCTTGCCCTGGGCGACGGCTGGAAGGCCGTGCCACAGGCGCAACTGCTGTACCAGCGCACCAGCCTGGCAGACGTCTCCGACCGCTTCGGACACATCCGCTTCGACGCGGCGGATGCCATGTACCTGCGCCTGGGCGCTCGCCTGGAGCAGGACTGGGCCCCACCGGGCGGCGAGCGCATGCTGCTGTGGGCGCGGGCCAACCTCTGGCGCACCATGGGCTCCGCGGCGAAGACGACCTTCACCACGCTGGACGGCAGCCACCCGGTGACATTGCGGACGGGGCTTGGCAGGACCTGGGGACAGGTCGGTGTCGGATTCACGGGGCGGCTGGGGCCGCGTGCAAGCCTGTCGGGCTCGCTGGATTACAGCCAGGGCTTCGAGACAGGGCGCGACCAGGCCGTGACGGGACGCCTGCTGTGGACCCTTGCATGGTAGGGGGCGGCCAGGTCTCCTCGGGGCCGCGCCCGGCCGTCAGGCCTGCACCTGGGCGGGCAGGTAGAAGCAGTAGCCGCTGTTGCGCAGCGTCTTGACGGGCAGCTGCTGGCCGCAGGCCTCCTCGACCTTGCGGCGCAGCCGGCGCATCTGGGTGTCCAGGCGGCGCTGATCGTAGTCCAGGTAGTCGGCCCCCAGCGCCTGCACGATCTGGCGCCGGCTCACGCTGGCGCCGGCCTGGCCCATGAGGCAACGCAAGACCAGCAGATCCTGCTGGGAGAGCGCCACGGGCGGGGCCGAAGGGGGCAGCAGGCGACTGGGGCCCAGTTGCAGCAGCCAGCGCGCCTGGCGCTGCTCCAGTCCCAGACGCCGCGCCAGCGCCGCCAGCGTGGCCTCCAGCTCGTCGAGGTCGCAGCCCTTGCCCAGGTAGTGGTCCGCGCCGGTCTCCAGTCCGCCGATGCGGTCGGCACTGGTGTTGCGGGCACTGAAGACGATGATGCCCAGTTGCTGCCCCTGCTGGCGCAGGCGCTGGATCAGGGCCAGGCCATCGCCGTCGGGCAGTCCGATGTCGATGATGGCCAGCCGGTGGCGCCGCGCATCGAAGTGGCGCTCGAACTCCTGCAGGCTGGCCACGCACTGCGGCGCATAGCCCAGGCCCTCCAGGAACTCGCCGAGTTCGTGGCGCAGCACAGGCTCATCTTCGAGCAGGATCACATCGGGCATGGAGACCGGGGGGTGAGGGTGGGGATGCCGCTGGTGTAGGCTGGCGGCCCCGTGGTGGACTTCAGATGCGATATTACCGTGCGACCTTTCTCCTTCTGGCGTGGCTGCTGTGCCCGTGGCTGGCGTCGGCCCAGATGCTGTGGCTGGATCCGGACGTCCCCATGCAGGCCACGGCAGGCCACTGGCAGCGGCTCGATGATGCCTCGGGCCTGCTGGATGCCGCGCAGGCCGATGCGTCACCCGCCTGGGCTCCGCTGCCCGCGCACCTGAATGCCAGCTTCACCTCGAAGGCGGTGTGGCTGCGCATGTCGGTGCAGGTGCAGCAGCCTGGCAGCTGGATGCTGGTGATGGGCAATGCGCTGCTCGACGAGGTGCAGGTCCATGTGCGCCGGCCTGGCGGCCCATGGCAGTTGCTGGGCAGGAGCGGCGAAGACCTGGAGCGCGCGGCCTGGCCCGTGGACTACCGCAGCCCGGCCTTCCAGTTCGATCCCTGGATCGCCGGGGACTATGAGCTGCTGGTACGCCTGCGTGCGCAAAATGCGCTGGTCACGCGCATCGATCTGTGGCAGCGCCTGGCGTTCGACAACCAGACACGGCGCGAGGCCCTGTCCTTCGGCCTGTACTTCGGCCTGTACCTGCTGCTGATCGGCGTGCAGCTCGTGTTCTGGCTGGGAACGCGGGCGCCGTTGAGCGGTGTGTTTCTGGTCTATATCAGCGTATGCGTGCTCAACGAAGTGCTGTCTCTTGGACTGGTGCAGCAATTGACGGGCCTGCCCGGCTTCTGGAGCGATCGCCTGCTGGGCTGCGGCATTGCCGCCGCCTTGGCGATCTCCTCGCAGCTGGCCTGCGGCCAGCTGGGGCTGGCAGCCCTGCATCCGCAGCGGGTGCGTGTGCTGGTGCAGCTGCTGTGGCTGTTCAGCCTGTGCTGCATGCTGTCGGTGCTGCTGGGGCACTATGCGGCAGGCATGGTGCCGGTGCAGGTCCTGACGCTGCCGCTGGCGGTGGGTTTTCTCGTGCTGGCGCTGTGGTTGTGGCGGCACGGACATGCCCCGGCGCGCTTTTTCGTGCTGGCCTTCGGCATCTTCTATGCCGGTGTGGTGATCTCCTTCCTGCGCAACCTGGGCTGGCTGCCCATGAACGCGCTGACCGCCCTGGTGTCCACCCATGCCTCGGCCCTGGGCACCATGGTGCACATGCTGCTGTTGAGCGCCTGGATCATCGGCGGCCACGAGCGCCGCCGCCGTGCGCGGGAGCGGGAGCAGGCCCATCTCGAAGCGGAGCTGGCACAGCGCCAGGTGCGCGAGAGCGAACTCAGCGAGGCCCTGGCGCTGGAGCGGCGCGTGCGACAGGAGCAGCGCGACTTCGTCGCCATGGTCTCGCACGAACTGCGCACGCCGCTGGCCATCATCATCACCAGCGCCCAGCAGCTGGCGCGCAACCTGACGGCGCCGCCCGACAGGACCCTGGCGCGCAGCCACCATATCCGCGAGGCGGCCCAGCGCCTGCTGGCATTGGTGGACGACTGCCTGGCCGAGGACCGCATGGCCGATCCCCAGCCCCATGCCGAGCCGCGCCTGGAGCCCTGTGACCTGCATGCGCTGGTGGACGGGTTGTGCCAGGACTTCCCCGTGGGGCGCATCGTCTGTGACATGGGTGAGGACGCGCGCCATCTGCACACGGATGCCGGGCTGCTGCGCATCGCGGTGCGCAATCTGCTGGCCAATGCCGACCGCCATACCCCCGAGGGGCTGGGCGTGCGGCTGCGTCTGGTGCGCGATGGCGCCAGCGTCGCCCTGGAAGTCTCCAACCCGTCGGAGCCGATCGCGCCGCAGGACCAGGCGCAATTGTTCGAGCGCTACTACCGTGGACGCAATGCATGGCACAGGCCTGGCGCAGGGCTGGGGCTGTATCTGGTGCGACGCATCGCAGAGCGGCTCGGCGGCAGCGTGACGCTGGTGACTTCGGGGGGAGAGCATCCCGTATGCCTGCGTGTGGTCCTGCCCATGACAGGCCCCTGAACATGGAACGCGCTTTCGGAGGGCGCTGGTGCGCATTCGTCATGCTCTGTACAAGGGCAGCTTCGATCCGGCCAATCCCACAGACAACCTGGTCGGCTGTGATGATGACAGTGGCATCGGCTTGCTGCCCAAGTTCGCGGCCTCTCTGGAGGCGTCCACGACCTAGGTGATGGTCGTGACCTCCTACCAAGCAACCCCCTTCACGGGCGTGGCCACCATTGACCCCGTGACCGGTGCCTTGACGCTGCTGTCCGCAGGCACCACCACCATCACGGCATCGCAGGCAGCTCAGGCGGACCCACTGCCCTTTGCCGAAGGGGCGGAAACCGCCCTGCTGACGGTGGCGGCTGCGCCTGCCATCGTTGCTGAGCCCCGGCCCGTTCCTTCGCTGTCCGAATAGGGCGTGGTGCTCATGGCATCCTGCTCGTCTTGTTTGGCCTGAGGGGGCTGAGGCTGCGCCGCTGATCCGCACGCCGGGGCTGGCCGCTCGGCAATGGCTTGGACGCGGGCTCGCCTGCGTGGTTTGGTCGAGGCTCACGCCATAGCGGCCATTGCTCAGATTCGCTCAGATTCGATGCGGAGATGCTTGCTAGATTTCGTTTCAATTGTTTCTTGACGTATCTAGACTAATCAAGCATGGGAAATATCCAACGGAATCTGTCGTGGCTGTTTTTGGCCGTCGCGGCGCATTGCTTGCCCGGCGCAGCGATTGCCGCCACATCCACGACAGCGACTTCCAACGGCGTAAGCACCTTCACCGTGGCCAGCAGTCCGCTGGGCGGGATCGCTGGCTGCGGCATTGTGGCCGGTGTTCACTACTATGGCGCCACCAGCTTCACCACCACGAGTGCAGCGAGCTACTCTTTCACAGGCACGGCTCAGACGGGGACGACCGATTCGTTCCTCGCCTTGTACAAGGGCAGCTTCAATCCCGCCAGTCCGACGGTCAACCTGGTCGGCTGCGACGATGATTCTGGTGGCAACCGCCTGCCCAAGTTCGTTGCCAACCTGGAGGCCGCCACGACCTATGTGATGGTCGCGACCACCTACGGCGCGGCCCCCTTCACGGGCAATGTCGCGTTTTCCGCTGGCATTGCACCCAACATCAGCCTGGCTCCGCTGAGCGCGGCCGTCGGCGCGACGGGCCGCTCCATGGTGGCGACCAGCGACAGCCCCATGCCGATCACCTATGCGAGCAGCAATCCTGCCGTGGCGACCATAGACCCCGCCACTGGCGCCGTGAACCTGCTTGCGGTAGGCACTGCCGTCATCACGGCATCGCAGGCGGCACAGCCGGATCCGCTGCCTTTCGCCGCAGGGGCGAAGGCAGTGCCACTGACGGTGACGGCGGTGCCGGTCGCCCCCGCCGGACCCCAGCCCGTGCCCACTCTGTCCGAAGTGGCCACCCTGTTGATGGCTACGCTGCTGGCGCTGTTCGGCCTGGGTCGGCTGCGCCGTCGTCGCTGAGCCTCACGCCTGGGCCAGCCACCCGGCCACGGCCTGGGCGCGTGCCGCCTGCACGGCTTCGCCGATGGCCTTGCCCTGCTTTCCTCGCGCGACGGCCTGGGCCGCGACTTCTGCGGTGGAGATGGACAGGGCCGCGGCCAGCGCATCGCGCAGGCGCGGGCGCTGGGGGTAGGGCCTGTCCTCGAAGCCCAGGCGTCCGCGTGCATCGCATTCACAGGCCATGAGGGCCTGCTCGAAGCGCGCGGGCTTGCGGATGGCATCGCAGCGCTCCAGCAGGCGCACGATGGCGGCGGCATTGAGATCACCGCTGCGGTGGATGTTGCCGTGCTCGCGGGCCACCACGTCGCCCAGCTCGCGGCAGTCCGTGGGTACGCGCAGGCGCTCGCCCACCCGCTGGGCGAGATGGGCGCTGCGCTGTTCGTGGCCGATGTGGCGCGGCAGCACGTCGGCCGGCGTCGTCCCCTTGCCCAGGTCGTGGACCAGGCAGGCGTAGCGCACGGGCAGCGGCGCGTCCAGCTGCGCGGACATGTCCAGCACCATCATGGCGTGCACGCCGGTGTCCACCTCCGGGTGGTATTCAGCGCGCTGGGGTACGCCCCACAGCTGGTCCAGCTCGGGCAGCAGCACGGCCAGCGCGCCGCATTCGCGCAGCAGCTCGAACATGCGCGAGGGGCTGCGCTCCATCAGGCCCCGGCTGATTTCCTGCCACACGCGTTCGGGCACCAGCGCATCGACCTCGCCGGCCGCGACCATCTCGCGCATCAGCGCCAGGGTCTGCGGCGCCACACTGAAATCGTCGAAGCGCGCGGCAAAGCGCGCCACGCGCAGGATGCGCACGGGGTCTTCGCGGAAGGCGTCGGTCACATGGCGCAGCACCTTGTCCCGCAGGTCGGTCTGGCCGCCGTAGGGGTCGACCAGGGTCGCGTCGCCGCCGTCCCAGTCCTCGGGCGCCGCCATGGCGTTGATGGTCAGATCGCGCCGGGCCAGGTCCTGCTCCAGCGTGACATCGGGGGCGGCCTGCACGACGAAACCCCGGTAGCCCTGGCCGCTCTTGCGTTCGGTGCGCGCCAGCGCATATTCCTCATGGGTTTCGGGATGCAGGAAGACGGGGAAGTCCCGTCCCACGGGCATGAAGCCGCGCGCGGCCATCTGCTCGGGCGTGGCCCCGACCACGACCCAGTCGTGATCGTTCACGGGCCGGCCCAGAAGGCGGTCGCGCACCACGCCGCCCACCATGTACACCTGATATTCGCTCATGCCCCGATGGTAGGGCCTGGCGGGGCGTGGCCGCTCTCAGCCGGCCGCAGGCGCGCTGCGGTAAGGCTCCTCGAACGGCCGGAAGTCATGCTCGGCCAGGGCGCCCTGCACCCAGTCCTGCACGCCCGGCAGGGCGCGCACACGGCGTACATAGGCGTCGATGGCCGGTGCCACCGGCAGCTCATAGGTCGCCAGGCGCATGCAGACCGGGGCGAAGAAGGCGTCGACGATGCTGAACTGGTCGAACAGCATGGGGCCGCTGGCCGTGGTCAGCAGCGGTTGCCACAGTTCGGACAGATGCTGGACGTCGTCGCGCAGGTCCGAGCGCTCGGCCCACAGCCGAGCGCCGACCTCGGGCAACTGGGCCTCGATGTTCATGGGGCACAGGGAGCGCAAGGCGCCGAAGCCGCTGTGCATCTCGGCACAGAGGCTGCGCGCGCGGGCCCGGTTCAGCGCCAGCATGGGCCACAGGTGCTTTTCGGGAAATTTCTCGGCCAGGTACTCACAGATGGCCAGGCTGTCCCAGATGGCCATGCCTTCATCCATGAGCACGGGCACGCGGCCGGAGGGCGACAGCGCACGGGCACGCTGCTTGAAGGCGGACTGCTCGTCGAAACTGTCGAAGCGCAGCATGACCTCCTCGAAGGCGATGCCGGACTGGCGCATCAGCACCCAGGGGCGCATGGACCAGGACGAGTAGTTCTTGTTGCCGATATAGAGCGTGAGCATGGCCGCAACCTCCGAGATAAGACCTGGAGCTTAGCAAGAGCGGCGGAAAAGCCCATGTAGGAGCCGGGCGCTGCCTGCCCACGGTCTAATGCAAGCCATGCAAACCGATTCCATTTCCCCCCAGGCGCCGGATGCGCGCCACAAGGCGGCGCTGGTGCTGTTCTCCGGCGGCCAGGATTCCACGACCTGCCTGGCGCAGGCGCTGTCGCTGTACGAGCGGGTCGAGACCCTGGGCTTCGACTATGGCCAGCGCCACAGCGTGGAGATGCAGGTGCGCCAGCAGGTGCGCGAGCGGCTGGCTGCCGATTTTCCCGAATGGGCACCGCGCCTGGGCGAGGACCATGTGCTGTCGCTGGACGTGCTGCAGCAGATCGGCGGCTCCTCGCTGACCGAGGACGTGGCCTTCGCCATGCAGGCCGACGGCCTGCCCAACACCTTCGTGCCGGGCCGCAACCTGCTGTTCCTGACACTGGCGGGCGCGCTGGCCTACCGGCGCGGCCTGTCGGTGATCGTCACCGGCGTCTGCGAGACCGACTATTCCGGCTACCCCGACTGCCGCGACGACACCATGAAGGCCATGCAGCTGGCGCTGAACCTGGGCCTGGAGCGGCGCTTGCGCATCGACACCCCGCTGATGTGGATAGACAAGGCCCAGACTTGGCAGATGGCCCACGACCTGGGCGGCGACACCCTGGTCGAACTCATCCGCCGCGACACCCACACCTGCTACCAGGGCACGCGCGACACCCTGCACGACTGGGGCTACGGCTGCGCCACCTGCCCCGCCTGCGACCTGCGGTCGCGCGGCTGGAGTCAGTGGCAGGCAGGCCGCACCCCCTGAGCGGCTGACGCCGTTTCCCCCTGTTGCACGGCGCCTCTCTACCCGCTTCGCGGGGGAGGGGGGCGTACGGGCAGCCGGCGACACCCTCGGTGCGGGGCGGCACGGCCGGCCTAGGCCCTTCCTCGGTGTCCCTGGTTTGGGTTGCGCCAGTTTTGTCCGCCGCTGTTAAATCGGCCAGACGACACCGTGGTCATTCAGGATGGCGTCCAGCGGCAGGTCGTGCGGCTCGGGCTCGAAATCGTCCACGTAGCCGCATCCGTAGCCCAGCCCCACGGTGAAGGGCCTGGGCTGCAGCTCGGCCAGCGTGCGGTCGTAGAAGCCTCCGCCATAGCCCAGGCGGTAGCCGCCGGCGGCATAGCCCACACAGGGGACGAACAGCAGGGTGGGGGTGAGGATCTCGGTGTCCTTGGGCTTGGGAATGCCGTAGGCATCCTCCTCCATGGGACAGCCCGGATACCAGGCGTGAAAGCTCAGCGTCTTGCGTTGCTTGTCGATCACCGGCAGTCCGATGCGTCGCCGTTGTGGGGTACCCTGTAGCTCGCCATCTTCCTTCCAGCGGTGAAGGGCGGGCAGCGGATCGAACTCCCCCTTGATGGGCCAATAGGCGCCGATCACGGTATCGGGCCGCTGTATCAGCCAAAAGCGCATGACCTGCTGCAGTGCGTCGGCGCGCTGCAATCGGTCGGGAAGGTTCAGGCGCTGGTCTATCAAGCTGCGGCGCAGGGCTGCTTTGTCCATCAGATAATTTCCTCCATGCACTGGCTGAAGATTTTGACACCGCTTCTGGCGGCTTCCCTCTGGACCACCGCAGCCACGCCTGCGCTGGCGCAAAACCGTGGCGACGATGTCCTGCTGGAAATGCAGCAGGCCTTTCGCAAGGGCGACAAGGCCAAGCTCACGCAGCTGCTGCCTTCGGCGCGTGGACATGTGCTCGAACCTTGGGCCGCGTACTGGGAACTCAAGGCCCGGCTGGAAGAAGCCGGTGCCGACGAAATCCTTGCATTCTTCAAGCGCTGGAGCGGCACCTACCAGGAGGACCGGCTGCGCAACGACTGGCTGCTGCTGCTGGGCCAGCGCCGCGACTGGGGCATGTTCGACCAGGTCCACGGGGCGTTTCGCATGCGCGACGATCGATCGGTCAGCTGCTATGCGCTGCTGATCGACAACCTCAAAGGCCAGCCGGCGGCCAACCTGGGCCAGCAGGTGCGCGACCTGTGGTGGGCCCAGCGCGATGCCGACGACGGATGCACCTACGCTGCCGGCGAACTGTATGCGGCCAAGCTGATCAGCGAGCCCGAAGTCTGGCGCAAGGCGCGCCAGGCGGCCGAGGCCAACCGCCAGAAGGCCGTGCGCGATGCCGTGGCCATCGTCGCGCCCGAGGCCCTGCCCCAGGTGGCGCAGGTGTTCGCGTCGCCGGCCAAGTACCTGGCGGGCCAGACGCGTGTGCGCGGCGCCGTGCCCAAGGAGCTGGCGCTGCTGGCGTTGATCCGCATGGCCTCCAGCGATCCGGCGGCGGCCGCCACCCAGCTGGAAGGCGGCTGGGGGGCTCGGCTGACGGCCGAGGAGAACAACTGGGCCTGGGGCGTGATCGGCAAGCAGGCCGCGCTCAAGCTCCAGCCCGAGGCGGCCGGCTATTTCGGCAAGGTGCGCAAGGATGGGGACCTCAGCGACGAGCTGCTGGCCTGGAAGGTCCGCGCCGCCTTGCGTGCGGGCGACTGGCGCACGGTGCGCCGCGCCATCGATGCCATGGGCGCCGAGCGCACCGACTCCGCCTGGACCTACTGGAAGGCGCGTGCCCTGCTGTCCGGCCGTCCCAGCGAGCAGGAGCGCGCCGAGGCGCGTCAGCTGCTGGAGGACATGGCCGGCCCGGGCAGCTTCTACGAGCAGCTGGCACTGGAGGAGATCGGACAGCGGGTGGTGCCCCCGCCCCAGCCGGCGCCGCCGACCGCCCAGGAAAAAGCCGCTGCCCGCGCCAATCCGAGCCTGGCGCGCGGCCTGTATGCCATCCAGAACGGCCTGCGCAGCGAGGGCGTGCGCGAGTGGAACTATGCTACCAACCTGCACCAGGCTGGCGGCATGAACGACCGCGAGCTGCTGGCCGCGGCCGAGCTGGCCTGCCAGCAACAGGTCTGGGACCGCTGCATCAACACCAGCGAGCGCACGCGCAGCTTCGCGGACTGGAGCCAGCGCTTTCCCATGCCATTCCATGACACGGTGCTGGCGCGCTCGCGCTCCATCGGGCTGGATCCGGCCTATGTCTATGGCCTGATCCGCCAGGAAAGCCGCTTCATCATGGATGCGCGCTCGGGCGTGGGCGCCTCGGGCCTGATGCAGGTCATGCCGGCCACGGCGCGCTGGACGGCACGCAAGATCGGCATGACCGATTTCTCCCCGTCCATGATCAATGACCGCGATGTGAACATCACCATCGGCACGGCCTACCTGAAGCTGGCGCTGGATGACTTCGACGGCTCCATGGCCCTGGCCGCCGCCGGCTACAACGCCGGTCCGGGCCGGCCGCGCAACTGGCGCAACGGCCCGGTGCTCGATGCCGCGATCTGGGCCGAGAACGTGCCTTTCACCGAGACACGCGACTACGTGAAGAAGGTGCTGTCCAACACCACCAACTACGCGGCGCTGATCACGGGCCAGCCCCAGTCGCTCAAGAGCCGCCTGGGGACGATCGGTCCGCGCGATGCGGCCACGCCCGACCCGAGCAAGGACCTGCCCTGAGCCGCACTTGACATTCCTGCGGGGTGGCGTGGCACCCGCTGCCGCTACACTTGGTTACCAAAAACGGGGCCGCATGGCGCGGTACCGGCTACCGCAGAGGGTTCAGGAATGACGACAACATGGAGCCGCGCGGCCTGGGCCGCGCTGGGCCTGGCGTGGGTGTGCACGGCAGCCGCTCAGCCCGTCTACAAATGGGTGGATGCCGAGGGGCGGACCCACTATGGATCCCAGCCCCCCAATGGCCAGGACAACATCGGCGAGATCAAGGTCTCGCCCAATGGCAGCTCCGGCGCCGGGGCGGGCCGTTTCGGCGAGGAGCGCAATCCCGACGGCACGAAGAAGCTGCCCAGGCAGGCACGCGAGATGGTCGATGGCGTGGCCAAGGGCCTGAGCAAGGTGGATGCCAAGGAGGTGCCGCTGAACTGCACGGCCGCCGTGGACAACATCCGCTACCAGGTGGACACCATGATCGAGAACGGGGAAAAGAACGTGCGGGGCGGCTACATGACGCAGGCGCAATTCGATGCCACGGCGGGCAAGTTCCGCGAGGCGCGCACGCATGCCACCGTGGCCGACTGCCAGGCCGCCACGGGCCGCTCCAAGGCCATGTACCAGTGCATGTCCAACAGCTACAACCATCTGGTGGGCTGCGCCGAAAAGCACAAGCCCTGAGCCCCTGCCTCAGGTCTCGGCCCACATGCGCAACAGGTTGTGGTACTGGCCCGTGAGGGCGACGGTCTCCCCGGTCTCGCCCAGCCGTTCGCGCAGGCGCTGTATGGTCTGGTCCATCTCGAACAGCATGGCACGCCGGGCGTCGTCGCGCACCATGCTCTGCGCCCAGAAGAAGGAGCACACACGTTCGCCGCGCGTGACGGGCTCCACGCGGTGCAGGCTGGTCGATGGGTAGAGGATCAGGTCGCCGGCAGGCAGCTTGACCTCGTGCGTGCCGTAGGTGTCCACCACCACCAGCTCTCCGCCGTCGTAGTCCTCGGGGTCGCAGAGAAAGAGGGTGCTGGAGACATCGGTGCGCATCCACGGATGCGGGCCTGGCAGATGACGTGCCGCCCCGTCCACATGGAGGCCGTAGGTCTCGCTGTCGGCATAGCGGTTGAACAGCGGCGCCATGGTGCGCGCAGGCAGCGCGGCGCTGAAGTACATCGCGCTGGCAGCCAGCGCCTGCTGGATGATGCGGCCCTGCTCCAGGGCCACGGGCGAATCCTCGGGCAACTGCCGGTTGCGCTTGACGCGGGCACCCTGGCTGCCCGCCGTGGCGCGGCCGTCCGTCCATTCGGCGCCGTCGATGGCCATGCGGATGGAGGCGACCTGTTCGCGCGTGAGCACGTGGGGGATGTGCAGCATCATGGTGCGGATCCTTGCTGGGCAAGCCCCGGCAGGGCCGGGGCTTTGCGGTGGTTGCCGGCGTTGCGCGCCGTGGGCGTTCAGAAGCGGAAGTTCGCCGTCACGCGTACCGAGCGCGCAATACCGGGGAAGTAGCGGTAGCCGCTCTTGTTGATGGCCGCCACGTACTCCTTGTCGAACAGGTTGTAGAAGTTCAGCTGGATGTCCGCATTCTTGTTGATGCGGTAGCTTGCCATGGCGTCGAAGACCCAGAAGGACTCCGTGAAGTTGGGTGTGCCCACGGCGCCATCGGTGCCGCGCTTGAGGCCGCCCGAATAACGCGCGCCGCCGGCCAGCGTCAGCCCGAACGGAAGCTGGTAGCTGGTCCACAGCGAGAACGCATTCCTGGGCGTGTAGGTCAGGCCGCTGGATCCGTCTTGGGCGACGTTGGTGCCTGAGTTCACCTTGGTGTCTTGCAGCGTGTAGCCGGCGGTTACGCCCCAGGCCGGGGTGATCTGGCCGGTGGCGCCAAGCTCCAGGCCCTGCACGGTCTTCTTGCCGGTCTGGCCCACGGTGCCATCGGGGTTGGTGACGATCTCGTTGGTAATCTCGGTGCGGAACAGCGCGCCGGTCAGCAGCAGGCGCTTGTCCATCAGCTCCCACTTGGTCCCGATTTCGGCGGTCTTGGCCTTTTGCGGGTCCATGTTGGGGTTGTTGGCATTGTTGGCGGCCGTGGACAGCGTGAAGTTGCTGCCGCCCGGCGGCTGCTGCGACAGCGCGTAGTTCACATAGACGCTGCCGTTGGGCGCGGGCTTGTAGAGGGCGCCGACCTTCCAGCTCAGCAAGGTGTCCGAGGCTTCCAGGCCGCTGGCGCTGGGCAGCACGGTGCCTGCGGGGTTGCTGCCGCAGGCGGGGCCGCTGCGTCCGCCGCACACGGCCAGCGCGTCGTAGCGGGTCTTGTAGCGGTCCAGGCGCAAGCCGGCATTGGCCTGCCACTGGTCGTTGAGCTTGAGGGTGTCGAAGGCATAGAGCGCGAAGGTGTTGGTCGCGCCATGGCTGTCGGCACCGTTGCGTGCCCAGCTCAGGCCGGAGTTGGCCAGTTGGGGATCGTAGAGGCTGGCATTGGGCCAGGCGCCCGTGGTGGCCGTGCCGTAGTTGCTCTGCTTTTCACGGGTGATCTCCACGCCCGTGCTCAACTCGTGGCGGATGCTGCCCGTGGCCAGCTTGGTGGTCAGATTGGTCTGGTTGGTGACGATTTCGTTGACCTGGTTCTTGAAGGTCGGCAGGCTGCGTGCCACGGTCCAGTCGGCGGGATTGTTGCTGTTGTTGCTGGACAGCGTCATGAAGGCCGTGAGCAGATAGTCCTGCCTGGTGCGGCCCCAGCGCGTGGTGTTGCGCAGCGTGGTGTCGGGCGTGAAGTCGTGCTCCACGCGCAGCGTGACCATGTCGGCAGTCACGTCGTCATGGTCGGCACTGGTTCCGTAGAAGCGGCTGGGGTCCACGGGGCGGCCCGCGTTCAGGCGCGCATCGGTGTTGCTGTAGCCTGGAAGGCCGATCGTGGGCACGCCACCGTCGGGCACATTGCTCTGCTTGACATGCAGCAGGTTCAGATAGGTGCGCGTGTCGGTGTTCAGACCGAAGGCGAAGGATGGAGCGATGCCCCAACGGTCGTTGGCCACGCGGTCGCGGCCGGCCACACCCGCGTCCTGCGCCATGGCGTTGAGCCGGAAAGCCGCGCCGCCCATGCCGGCCAGGCTCTTGTTCCAGTCCACGGTCGAGCGTTTGTAGCTACCCGACCCCGCTCCCAGCGAGGCGCCGAAGCTGTCGACCAGGCTGGGCTGCTTGGTGACCATGTTGATGGCTCCGGTCGGGGCGCTGCGGCCGTAGTCGGTGCTGGCCGGACCCTTGGTGACCTCCACTTGCTCGGTGTTGAACACATCGCGCGAGATCGATCCCATATCGCGTACGCCATCCACATAGATGCTGTTGGAGGTATCGAAGCCGCGCATGTAGATGGCGTCACCGGTGCTTGTGTTTCCGTTTTCGCCGGCATAGAAGGTGCCGGCGCCGGGCACGTTGCGCAGGACCTCGGTCAGTGTGGTCGCCCCCTGTTCCTGGATGACTTGCTCCTTGATGACGGAGAGGGTCTGCGTGGTATCCACCTGGGGCTGGGTGAACTTGGGCGAGGACAGTTGCCCAGGCTCGTAGCCGGTGCTGCGCGTGCCTTCGACGGTCACTTCCTTGAGGCTGGGCGCTGTCCTGGCGCTGGATGGCGTGGTCTGGGCCAGGGCGGGCAGGCCCAGGGTTGCAATAGCGGTGGCCGCTGCGATGAGACTGGCCGAAGACGAGCGGTCGGCGCGGCCATGTTTGCGGCTTTTGATGTACGAGTTGGAGTTCGCCATGTTGGAGGAAGCGCGAGGAAGAGCGCATGGGCGGTGGAAGTGCTGGCTTGCTGGCCGGGCGGCTTGCACAGCGGCTCCGGTGCTGGCTGGAACAGGCAATTCTTGCCTGGATCGCGAATGATAATGATTCTTAATAAAAATATAAGAATGATCGGATATGCGATGGCTTGTCCGTTGCCGCCCGGCAACAACCCGGCGTCAGAACTTCAACGTGGCGATCAGCCGGGCCGAGCGCGCGGCCCCTGGTATGTAGCGCCCGCCATTGCTGTTGAGGCTGGCGACGTACTTCCTGTCGGCCAGGTTGTAGATGTTCAGCTGCAGGCGCAGTTGGCTGTTGACGTCATAGGCCATGAAGCCGTCGTAGACCCAGTAGGCCTGGGCTTCGGGCATGTTGGTGATGGCCGGCACGGTGGCGTTGCTGACCTGGCGTGCCAGCCGGTCCATGTAGCGGGCTCCGCCGCCCACGGTCAGGCCGTTGCGGAAGCGGTAGGTGGTCCAGCTCGTGAAGCTGAGCCGGGGCGACCAGTTCAGGCGGGCCCCGGTCTGGGTGGCGGTGCCCTGTTGCACCTTGGTGCTCATGTGCGCCAGGCCGGCGCTGATCGCCCAGGCCGGTGTGATCTGGCCGACGGCACCCAGCTCCACGCCCTTGACCTGCTTCCTGCCGTACTGGGTGACGACGCCGGTGACGGGGTCGATGGTGCCCAGGTCGTTGCGCACGGTGGTCTGGAACAGGGCGCCTGTCAGCAGCAGGCGGCGGTCCAGGATGTCCCACTTGGTGCCCACTTCGAGGTTGGTGGCCTTGGAGGGGTCCATGCTGGAGTTGTTGATGTTGCCCTCGGTGGCGCTGAGCGCGAAATTGCTGCCACCCGGCGGCTGCTGCGAGGTCGATACGCCGGCATAGAGGCTGCCGTGCTCCAGCGGCTTGAAGTTGAACCCGAGCTTGGTGCTCAGCAAAGTGCCGCTGCTGCGCAGCGAGGTGAGGGTTTGCAGGCCGGTGGCCGCAGCAGGCGCCGAGGTGTTGTCATTGGCGCTGCGGTAGCGGTCCAGCCGCAGGCCGCCGGTCAATTGCCACTGCGGGTTGAGATCGATGCTGTCAAAGGCATAGATCGCCAGCGTTCGGGTAGTGCCTTTGTTGAGCTGGCCCGTGTAGCGGATGGCCTGGCCGGTGACCGGATCGTTGACGTCGGGCGCGTAGAGGTCGGCCGGCGGCACGGTGCCGGCACCCGTGCGGCCCTTGGTGGTCTGCTTTTCGTGGATGAGCTCCACGCCCGCGTTCAGGGCGTGGCGCAGGGCTCCGGTGTCGAACGCGGTCGTCACGCTGGTCTGGTGGGTCAGCAACCGGTTGTCCTGCCAGCGCAGCTGGCGCGAGCGCGATGCGGTCCAGGTCCAGAGGTCGGGCCGCGCCACGGCATTGGCTCCGCTGCCGTCGCCAACGATGGCCCCTGTGCCGGTGAGCAACTGGTCGATGCTGCTGCGGCCCGCACGCGTGATGTGGCGTACCGTGGTGCCTGGCGACAGGTCGTGTTCCAGGCGCAGGGTGGCCTGGTCGAGATCGGTTTTGCTGAAGTCACCCAGGCTGCCGTAGAAATTGGAGGAATCCACGGCCGGGAAGCGGGTGATGCCGGCCGCGGCGAGCAGCGCGCTGTAGTAGCCCGGCAGCCCGATGGTGGGCACGCCGCCGTCGGGGCGGTTGTCGTAGCGCAGCACCTGCATGTCGGCCAGTACCCGCGTGGATGTGCCCAGGCCGAAGGCGATGGACGGCGCGATGCCCACCCCCTTGTTGCGGACATAGTCGCGCCCCGCCACGCCGCGGTTCTGTGCCATGGCGTTGAGGCGCAGTGCCGTGGTGGCGTCCAGCTGGCGGTTCATGTCCACGGTGGCGCGGTTGTCGTCGGCCGTGCCCGTGGACAGGCGGGCCTGGGACAGATCGCCGGCAAAGGGCAGCTTGGTGCTCATGTTGATGCTGCCCGAGGGGGCGGCGCGTCCGTACTCGGAGCCTGATGCGCCCTTGACGATCTCGATCTGCTCGATGTTGAAGGTGTCGCGCACCGAGCTGCCCAGGTTGCGCACGCCATCGATGAAGATGTTGCCCGTGGTGTCGAAGCCGCGCATGAACACGTTGTCCTTGCCGTTGGAGTTGCCTCCCTCCCCCAGCAGCAGGGTCACGCCCGGCGTGTTGCGCAAGGCTTCCTGCAAGGTGGTGGCCTCCTGCTCTTCCAGCACTTCGCGGCGGATGACGGACAAGGTCTGGGGCGTGTCCAGCAGCGGGCGCGTGAATTTGGCGGAGGACGCCTTCTCCGCCTTGTAGCCGCCCTCACGCCGGGCACGTACCTGGACTTCCTTGAGGGCGGTTTCCTGCGCCGCCGCTGTGCTGGCCTGCGCCTGGGCCGGCGCGGGCAGGCCCAGGGCCATCAGCGCGGCCGCGATGCCCGCGGCATGGGGCCGCGTGGCGATCGTGCCGTGCTTGCGGCCGGTGATGTGGTGGGGTGTGTGGTGGATGGTGTCGTGCTGGGTCATGCCCGCCTCCCTCGCTGTGCATGGATGGATGCTGGCTGGCGGGGGGCGGCTGGACGCTGGGCGTCATGTGGCAGGCCTGGGGCTCGCTCCGGTCAGGCGCATGCCTTGGCCGCCAACGGGAGCGTCGACGCAAGAAGGCCTGTGCCATACCTGCGAATGCTAATCATTCCGATTGACAAAAACTATCCAGGAATCGTCTTAATTTCTTTTTCTTCTATCGATGGCCTGCTTGCTTCAGGCATTGAGGACCCAGCCACCATCGCGCCGTGCGGCTCCAGATTGCACGAGCGCCTCCAGCAGCGTGCCTACCCAGTCCTGGATGGGCTCCTGGTGGAAGTAGCCCGCATGCAGCATGCCGAAATAGGGCGTGGCGGCCAGCCAGCTGCGCAGCTCGGCCTCGCGCACGCGCTGCCAGTCCAGCAGCCGGTACTTGAGCAGCACCTTGGCCGCATAGAGTGCATGGCGCTCGGGTGCGCGCACGAAGCCGTCCAGGCGCCGGCGCGCCGTGTCCAGTGCCGTGGCGACGTCCGTGAACACGCCGCCGTGGCCCGGCACGACGATGCGTGGCGTCAGGCCCTCGATCACGTCCAGCGTGGCCGCCACCTCGTCGAAGGCGCCCAGGCCCTCGATCTCGGGGAACACCACGCCGAAGCCGTTCTCCCAGAGCGCGTCGGCCGAGATCAGCGTGCCGCTGGCGGGCTCGAACAGGATGATGGAGTGCGGATCGTGCCCGGGCGCGGCATGGATCTGCCAGTCGCGCCCCGACAGCCGCAGGCTGCTGCCGGGCCGGAGCACGCCGGTCAGCGTGAAGCGCGGGCATTCCTGGCCCGTGGGCGTGTAGCTCAGGGCATCCGGGTTCCAGTCCCGCACGAAGGCGGCCTGGCCCGGAGCGGTATAGGTGGCGGCCCGGGGCCAGCGCGCCTGCAATGCCGCATTGCCGCCGCAGTGGTCGCTGTGCAGGTGGGTGTTGAGGATGCGCGCCAGCGGCTGACCCGCCAGCGTCTGCTCGATCAGCAGCACGGTCTGCTGCGCATGGCTGACGTAGCCGGTGTCGACCACGGCCGCGCCGGCGTCGTGCGGGTCGTCGGGCGCGGCTGCGAAGACGATGTTGTTGGCCGACAGCCAGCCACGCTCCAGCACGGTCATGCCGAGGGGCAGCGCAGCGGGGGCGGTGCAAGCGGGAAGGTCGTTCATCGATGTAGATCCTCGGGCCAGCGTAGCAACGAAGGCCGGTCAGGGCTGACGCCCGGGCTACAGCCGGCCTGTGCCGGCCGCAATGCATCGCATCGCCGGGAGGCTGACGTCCCTCTCAGGGGGCGACGCGAAGCGACTCAGGGGAGCGTCAAGCCGGGTCGCGCAGGGCGCGCCTGAGGATCTTGCCCACGTTGGTCTTGGGCAACTCGTCGCGGAACTCTATCTGGCGCGGGCGCTTGTAGCCCGTGAGCTGGTCATGGCAGTAGCGCATCACCTGGTCCTCGGTCAGCGCGGGGTCGCTGCGCACCACATAGACCTTGATGGCCTCGCCCTGGCGCTCGTCGGCCACACCCACGGCGGCGCATTCGAGCACGCCGGGGCACAGGGAGATCACGTTCTCCAGCTCGTTCGGATAGACGTTGAAGCCGCTGACCACCATCATGTCCTTCTTGCGGTCGATGATGCGCGTGAAGCCCTCGGCGTCCATCACGCCAATGTCGCCCGTGCGCATGTAGCCGTCCGCCGTGAAGGCCTTGGCCGTTTCCTCGGGCTGGTTGTAGTAGCCGCGCATGACATTGGGGCCCTTGATGCACAGCTCGCCCGGTTCACCCTGGGGCAGGTCGCGGCCCTCATCGTCCTTGATGGCGATGGAGATGCCCGGCAGCGGCAGGCCGATGGTGCCGCTGAAGGCCGTGGCGGTGACGGGGTTGTTGGTGCCGATGGCACAGGTCTCGCTCATGCCCCAGCCCTCGATCATCACGCTGCCCGTGACCTGCTGCCACTGGCGCGCCGTGCCTTCGCTGGCGGCCATGCCGCCGGCCTGGGAGACGCGCAGCTGCGAGAAGTCCAGCGCGCGGAACTGCGGGTTGTTGAGCAGGGCGTTGAACAGCGTGTTGACCGCCGGCAGGATGTGGAAGGGCCGCTTTTGCAGCACCTTGACGAACTTGGGGATGTCGCGCGGGTTGGGAATCAGGCTCAGGCTCGCGCCCATGCGCATGGCGAACAGGCTCACGGTGAGCGCGAAGATGTGGTACAGCGGCAGCGCCGCGATGATGTGCGTGTCCTGGGCGTTGACGCGGCCGTGCAGGGCGGGCGTGAACCAGGCGTGGGCCTGCAAGGTGGCGGCCACGATGCAGCGGTGTGTTAGCACGGCGCCCTTGGACAGTCCCGTGGTGCCTCCCGTGTACTGTAGGAAGGCCACGGCGTCGAGCCCTGCCTGGCTGGGCCGCAACTGCAACCGGCTGCCGTGTGCCAGGGCCTGGGGAAAGGTGGTGACCTCGCGCACGGCCCCGCCCGCGCCTTCCAGCGGCAGGCTGTAGGCCGGCACCATCTTGGCCAGATGGCGCACGGCGAAAGTGATCCATTTCCCATACGCGCCGCCCAGCAGGTCACCCATGGCGGTGATGCAGACATGGCGTATGGCGCTGCGCCCGATCACGTCGGCCAGGGTGTGGGCGAAATTCTCCAGGATGATGATGGCCGTGGCGCCGGAGTCCCTGAGCTGGTGCTCCAGCTCGCGCGGGGTGTAGAGGGGATTGACGTTGACGCAGGTGAAGCCCGCGCGCAGCACGGCCGCCATGCTCACGGCGAACTGCGGCACATTGGGCAGCATGATGGCCACGCGCGCGTCGGGCTCCAGCCCCAGTCCCTGCAGCCAGGCGCCCAGGCGGGTGGACAGCTGGTCCAGCTCGCGGTAGCTCATCCAGCGGTCCATGCAGACCGAGAAGGGCTGGTCCGCATGCCGGGTGAATGCCTCCTCCAGCAGGTGCGTGAGCGAACGGTATTGCTCGGGATGCACCTCGGAGGGCACATCGGCGGGATAGTTCTTGAGCCAGGGCGCAGCGTCCATGCAGGGTACCTTGGGTAGCGAATAGGGCCGGAGAGGCGACGAAGCAGGCGCCGGCTGGCCGGTCGCCGCTGCGGCTGATTCTGTTCAGACCGGTGCTTTGCGGTCTACGCGGGGTTGTCCTAGGAACGCGGCTTTGTGCTACGTTGGCCGCCTTGCCGAGGAGGATGGGCCGACGTGAACGCGCGCATTTTGCAGATGGTGGTGCTGGGTACGCTGACGGGTGCATGGGCCTGGCTGGCCGCGTGGTGGCCGCGCTCGCCCGGATTGGCGCTGGCGGGGGCATTGCTGTGCCTGTGCTGGCCGGGCCTGCACCTGGCCTTGCAGATGGTGTTGATGCGCTGCGTGATACGCCGGGCCGGAGCACCCGTGCCGGCCTGGTCTACCGTGCTGCGGGCCTGGCTGGCCGAGTGGCGGCTGGCGGTGCAGGTGTTCGGCTGGCGTCTGCCGTTCAGGGCCCGGGCCGAGGTCGACGGCAGGCCCGGGCACAACGCGGCCGGGCAGGTCGGCATGGTGCTGGTCCACGGCTTTTTCTGCAACCGCGCCGTCTGGGCTCCCTGGCTGCGAAGGCTCAAGGCCCGGGGCATCGCCTGCTCGGCCATGACGCTGGAGCCCGCACACGGCGCCAGCATCGATGCCATGGTGGCCGATCTCGACGGCTGCGTGCGCCGCATGGTTGCGGCCACGGGGCAGGCGCCGCTGATCGTGGCGCACAGCATGGGCGGACTGGTGGTGCGTGCCTGGTTGCGCCAGCTGGCCCCTGCGGCACGCCGCGAGCTGGCGGCCCATGTGGTGACGCTGGCCACGCCGCACCAGGGCACCTGGATGGCGCGCTTCGCCCATGGCCTGCCGGCGCTGGAGATGCGCCAGGCCAGCGCCTGGCTGCGCGGGCTGGGCCCACCGCCGCCGGAGGTGGCCTTCAGCTGCTGGTGGAGTGCCTGTGACAACATCGTCTTTCCGCCACCTGTGGCCACGCTGCCCGGCCAGGATGCGCACCGCCTGGACGACGTGGCCCATGTGCAGCTGGTGTTCGACGAGCGAGTCTGGCGCTTTTGCCTGGCACTGCGCGAGCGGCTCCAGGCCGATGCCGTGGACGCTGGCGCCTACAGCGGCAGTGCCGCCTCGCCCGGCTCCAGCGCATCGGCGGCGATCGTGGGCTGATGGCGCAGCTTGCGGTACAGCGGCTCGAAGTCGGCGGCCGTGAGGTCGAACAGCTGCTGCAGCTCGTCGATCACGAAGTAGGTGTGCTGGTAGGTGTCGATCTTGTAGAGCGTGCGCATGGCGCGTTCCAGCGACAGCGGCAGGCGCCGGGGGTCGGGGCTGCGCACCGAGTGCTGGAGTTCCCCGCTGGAGCTGAGGATGCCCGCGCCATAGGCGCGCAGGCCCCCTTCCTCGCGGATCAGGCCGAACTCGATCGTGTACCAGTACAGGCGCGACAGCATCTCGCAGGCCCCCAGTTCGGCCGCCTTGAGGCCGCCCTGGCCATAGGCCTGGATGTAGTCGGCGATGACGGGGTTGAACAGCAGCGGCACATGGCCGAACAGGTCGTGGAAGACATCGGGCTCGACGATGTACTCGAACTCCTCAGGCTTGCGGATCCAGTCCGTGACGGGGAACTTGCGGTTGGCCAGCAGCGAGAAGAACGGAACTTCCGGGATCAGCCCGGGCACGCCGACGATCTCCCATCCCGTGGCGCGGCGCAGGCGCTCGTTGATCTCTTCGAAGCGCGGGATGCGGTCCTTGGCGCCCAGCGAGGGCAGGGCGTCGATGAAGTGCCGGCTGGCCAGCCCCGGCAGCAGGGCGCACTGGCGCTCGTACAGGCGTCTGTAGGTGTCGTGGTCGGCCTCGGTGTAGGCCGCGTAATCCTGGGCGCAGGTGTAGTCCTCGCTGGCGCGGCTGTAGTCGCCGCGCGGCGGACGGTCGGCCTGGCCGTAGACCACGGGGGCCACGCCTGCGGCGTGCGAGGTGGGGGCGGCGACAGCGGTGGTCATCATGGTGCTCTCCTTGGCGATGGCAGGTGCCGCCCCGGGCCGGGGGCAGGCAATGCACCTGCGCGGCTCAGAGCTGGCGGATACGGGCGGCCTGCACCAGCAGGCCGTATTTGCTGTGCTCGGAGCGCACGAAACGCGCGAACTCCTGCAGCTGAAGGTCTTCCTGCAGCACGCCCATGGCGGCCAGGGTGTCCTGCACGGGGCTGCTGCGCATGGCCTGCGAGAACGCCGAGGCATGGCGTTGCGCCAGCTCCGCGGGCCAGCCGGCGGGTGCGAACAGTCCGAACCAGTTGGCCAGGTTGAAGCCCGGCACCGTGTCGTTGAGGCTGGGAACCTCGGGCAGCAGCGGCACGCGCTCCAGCGTGGTCACGGCGATGGCCTGCAGCCGGCCTGCGCGGATGTGCGGCAGGGACGAGGCCAGGCTGTCGAACAGCAGGTCGGCCGAGCCGTCGAGCAGGGCCGAGAGCGCCGGCTGCGTGCCGCCGAAGGGCAGGTGCAGCAACGGCAGTCGCGTGAGCATCTGGTACATCTCGCCCGACAGGTGGCCGCTGCTGCCCGGACCGCCCGAGGCGTAGCGCAGCGGCTGCCGGTGCCGCGCCAGATAGCGCTGCAGGTCCAGCGGCGTGCGGATGCGCCACTGGCGCGCCAGGTCGCTGCGCATCACCAGCACGTTGGGCATGCGCGCCACCAGCAACAGCGGCTGGAAGTCGCGCAACGGGTCGTAGCCCAGCTGGGGCTGCAGCCAGGGCAGCACGGCGTGGGTGGCGGCGGCACCCATCAGCAGCACGCGGTCCTGGGCAGTCGCCTGGGCGACCAGGTTCGATCCCTTGGCTCCCCCATCCCCGGGCACGTAGAGAATGCTGATGGGCCCCAGCCTGGGACTGCTGGCCTCCACCAGGGGCCTGGCCGTGCGGTCCAGCGGGCCTCCGGCTGCGTAGGGCACGATCAATGTAAGGGCGTCCGGCTTCGCGTCGCGAGCCGGCGGCTGGGGCTGCGCTGCCGAGGGCAGCCACGGCAGCAAGGCCAGAGCCGAGAGCAGGCTGCGCCGCGCGCGACGGGCCGACAGCTGCGGGCCGGCTCCCTTGGGGCTGGCAGCCCGGGCATGGCGTGACATGGCGCGGTAGGCGTCGTGGCGGGGCGTCATGGCGTGAAGCGAAATGGAGGCGATCCCCGCAGTATAGGCAGCGCGGGGCCGCACACAGGGGCTGCCGGCGCACGGCCTGTCCTCGCTCGGCGGTTTGCGCGCCGGCTTGGGCTTCGGCCTGGTTCAGCGGGGCAGTCATGGGGTCTCCGGCCATTTCGGTGCAGGACGCTCGGACAGGCTCCCTGGTCGGTGCCGGCGTCCTCGCGATCGGTGCTGCCACTGTAGGCGGGAGGGGCTTCAGCTTTTTGCCGTTTGTCCGTGATGGGAAAATGCAGAATGCATGAAAATTGCGAGATTCTCTTGTTTGTCGCAATTTATCTTGTTAATTCGGGTTAACCCTGAAGAAAATTTGCACTTGAATACGGACTCCATCGCCATGAGCGCCACGCACACCATCGACAAGCTGGACAGGGCCATTTTGCGCCGCCTGCAGGCCAACGGCCGCGAAACCTATGACGTCATCGGGGAGCAGGTCGGCCTGTCTCCCAGTGCCGTGCTGCGCCGGGTCAAGCGCCTGGAGGACGGGGGCGTGATCGATCGCTACGTGGCCCTGGTCCAGCCCGAAACCGTGGGCCTGGGGCTGACGGCCTACCTCAATGTGCGCCTGGAAAAGTATGCAGAAACCAGCAAGCGCAATCCCATGGACGTATTCCGCGCCAGCGTGCAGACTTGGCCCGAAGTCGTGGAGTGCGTTGCGCTCACCGGCGAGATGGACTACCTGCTGCGCGTGGTCGTGGCCGACATGCAGCACTACACGCGCTTCGTCATGGACACCCTGCTCAAGCACCCCAGCGTGCAGGACTGCAAGACCAGCTTCGTGATGGACCGTGTGAAAGTCACCACGGCCGTCCCCCTGTAGGTCGCGCGGCTCGGACGGGGTTGGCAGGAGAGGCATGCAACTGGTTTGCATGCCAAGACCTTACGGTTTTGTTGCATTGCAATATCCCGATTGCCGGACCTCGGGTTTTTACCTATATTTGAGCCATGAATGCATCCAAAGACTGGTTGAAGGCGTCCTGGCAGGCTGGCCGGGACATGTTGCGTGCGAGCGCAGGCCAGCCGCACCGCCCCGATGGTCGCTCCGCGTCCATGGTGCCCATCCGTTCGCTGGGCCCCGCCCACCGCGAGCGTGTGGTGGCGCATTTGCTCAAGCTCGACGAAGGTGACCGCTACCTGCGCTTCGGCTATGCCGCCAGCGACGAACAGGTGCGCCGCTACGCCATGCAGCTCGATTTCGAGCGCGATGACATCTTCGGCATCTACAACCGCCGTCTCGAGCTGATCGCCATGGCGCACCTTGCCTTTGCCCCGCATCCCGAGCACAAGAGCTGCGCCGAGTTCGGCGTTTCCGTGCTCAAGCAGGCGCGCGGCCGCGGCTATGGCGGGCGCCTGTTCAACCGGGCCGTGATCCATGCGCGCACCAAGGGCGTGTCCATGATGTTCATCCATGCGTTGTCGGAGAACACGGCCATGCTGAAGATCGCACGCAAGGCCGGTGCCACCATCAAGCGCGATGGCTCCGAGTCGGAGGCCTATCTCCAGTTGCCGCCGGCCGGCATCGACACGCACATGGCGTCGCTGATGACCGAGCACATCGGCGAGGTGGACTACCAGCTCAAGAAGCAGGCCAAGCAGTTCTGGGATTTCCTGGCCGATGTGCAGGAGATCCGCCGAGGCGTCCAGGACGGGCGCCACCAGGCTGGAGAGTGAGCCGCAGAACGTCGCAAAGGGGATTGGCGCCGCGCCTGAGAGGCTGACGGCGCAATCCGCTATCCTTGCGGCTTGTCCCACTACCGCACGTCCTGCACTCCAAGACAGTGTCCGACCCCCATCCTGCGCGCTCTTCCGAGAAGGAAGGCAAGCGAAGCTTCCTGCAAAAGGTGGCCGAGTTCATCCACCCGGCTCCCGAATCCCCTGACGAGCTGATCGAGACCCTGGCCGACGCCGAGGACAAGCAAGTCATCGGCCCCGAGTCCCGCGTCATGCTCGAACGCGTGATCCGCATGGCCGACATGACGGCGGGCGACGTCATGGTCGCGGCTCCCCGCATGGATCTGGTCAACATCGATGCCCCCTTCGATGAGCTGCTGCACCAGGTGATCACCACCGCGCATTCGCGCTTCCCGGTCTACCAGGGCGAGCGCGAGAACATCATCGGCATCCTGCTGGCCAAGGATCTGCTCAAGCTGCAGCGTTCGCCGGGCCTGAACATTCGCGCCCTGCTGCGCCCCGCAGCCTTCGTGCCGGAAAGCAAGGGCCTGAACGACCTGTTGCGCGAATTCCGGGGCAATCGCAACCATCTGGCCGTGGTCATCGACGAGTTCGGCCGCGTGGCGGGGCTGGTGACCATCGAGGATGTGCTCGAGGAAATCGTGGGTGAGATCGAGGACGAGTTCGACATCACCGAGGACGAGGGCGATATCTTCGCGCTGGCCGACAACAGCTACCGCGTGGCCGGTGACACCAGCATCGAGCATGTGAACGAGGCGTTCGAGGTGGCGCTGCATGCGCGCGATCCCGAGGACGAGTTCGACACCATCGGCGGGCTGATCGCCCACGAGATGGGCCATGTGCCCAAGCGCGGCGAACAGGTCCATCTGTCGGGCCTGGAGTTCACCGTGCTGCACACCAAGGGCGGTGCCGTGCGCTGGTTCAAGGTGGTGCGCGATCCGGCAGCCGACAGCCTGCTGCGCAGTTGAGGCCTGTCTGCCCTGATCCTGTCCTGATCCTTTTTTCCGGCCGATGTCCCTGTCCCGCTCTTTCGCCGTCCCGCAAGATGGTCAACGCATGGGGCGCACCGTGGGGAGCATGCTGCTCCTGCTGGCGGGCGCGGCCCAGGCCCTGTCCCTGGCCTGGCCCTGGGCGCGCGGCCTGGGCGAAGGGCCACTGAGTCTGGTCGGCGGCTATGGCCGTCCGCTGTGGTGGCTGCAAATCCTTTCGCTGGCCGTGCTGGCGCGCGCGTTGCAGACATCGCAGCGCCCGGCCCAGGCGGCAGCGCGGGCCATGGCGTTCGCCACGGCCTGGCTGGTGGCCACCTTCTGGTGGCTGTTCATTTCCATGCATGTCTATGGCGGCCTGCCCGCGCCGCTGGCGGTGGCCGCCGTGCTGGCGCTCGCCGCCTTCCTGGGCAGCTATTACGCCGTGGCCGCCTGGGGCTGGCACCGGCTGCGCCCTGCTGGCGCGGCGGGCGCCGCCCTGGCGTTCTCCGCCGTCTGGACGTTGGCCGAGATGGCGCGCGGCTGGCTGTGGACCGGCTTTCCCTGGGGCGCGGGCGGCTATGCCCATGTCGAGGGGCCTTTGTCCGTGCTGCCGCGCTGGATCGGTGTCTATGGCACGGGCGCCGTGGCGGCCTGGCTGGCCTTCTGGCTGGCACGCTGGGGCAGCTCCAGGCAGGGGCGCCCGCAGACGTCCAGGCAGGTAGTGGCCGTGGCAGCACTGGCCGTTGCCTGGGCCGGTCTGTGGTGGCTGCGCGATGCCGCCGTCAACGACCCTGCGGCCGAGCGGCCCGCGCTGAGCGTGGCCTTGCTTCAGGGCAACATCCCGCAGGACGAGAAATTCGAGGCCGGCAGCGGCATTCCGCTGGCGCTGGGCTGGTACGGGCGCGAACTGCGCGCGGCCACCGCCCAACTGGTCGTGGCGCCCGAGACGGCGGTGCCGCTGCTGCCCCAGCAGCTTCCCGAGGACTACCTGGACCTGTTGCGCGAACCCTATCGGAAGCCCGGCGGGCGCCAGGCGGCGCTGCTCGGCATTCCGCTGGGCTCGGAGGAGGCCGGCTACACCAACTCGGTCGTGGGCTGGCAGCCCGGCCAGTCCCAGGACTACCAGTACGACAAGCACCATCTGGTGCCTTTCGGGGAATTCATCCCGCCCATGTTCCGCTGGTTCACGCAGATGATGAACATACCGCTGGGCGACTTCAACCGCGGTGCGCTGGGCCAGCCTTCCATGGCCTGGGCGGGTGAGCGGCTGTCGCCCAACATCTGTTACGAGGATCTGTTCGGCGAGGAACTGGGCGCGCATTTCGGCCATGCCGGCACGGCGCCGACGGTGCTGGTGAACTTCAGCAACATCGGCTGGTTCGGCGACAGCGTAGCCATAGACCAGCATCTGGCGATCAGCCGCATGCGTGCCCTGGAGTTCGAGCGGCCCATGCTGCGCGCCACCAATACAGGGGCCACGGTGGCCATAGACCATCGGGGCCGCGTCACCCACGCCCTGGCGCCCTATCAGCGCGCGGTGCTGGAGGCCACGGTGCAGGGCCGCGACGGCTTGACACCTTATGCCCGCTGGGTGCACGCCGCCGGACTGGTGCCGCTGTGCCTGCTGGCCGTCGCCGTGGTGGGGCTCGGGTGGATCAGGCGTCGCGGGGCGCCGGACTAGGGGCCGGGCCAAGGCCGCAGACCTGAACCGGCGTGGCTTTTGTGGCAGAGTTTTGATGCGGCCTCGGGGTTTTGTTGCACGCCGGCAACGTTCACCCCCGATAATGCGCGGCTGCATGGTCCGCCGCGGGCCGCACCCATTCAGAGATAGAGGTGGCATCGATGCCGCCGTGGAGCACGTTAGACAATGGCCGATTCTTTTTCGTATGAGCAACTGATCGCTTCCGGCGAAGGCAAGCTGTTTTCCGCTGACAGCGGACGCCTGCCGCTGCCACCCATGCTGATGTTCGACCGCATCACGCATATCGACAGCGACGGCGGCGCCCACGGCCTGGGCAAGATCGTGGCCGAACTCGACATCAAGCCCGATCTCTGGTTCTTCGACTGCCATTTCCGTGGCGACCCCGTCATGCCCGGCTGCCTGGGCCTGGACGCCATGTGGCAGCTGATCGGCTTTTACCTGACCTGGCTGCGCCTGCCCGGCCGTGGCCGCGCCCTGGGCGCCGGCGAGGTCAAGTTCACGGGCGAAGTGGGTCCTGACGTCAAGCTGGTGACCTACGAAATCGACATCAAGCGCGTGATCAAGCGCAAGCTCAACATGGCCATCGGCGACGCGCGCCTGCTGGCCGACGGCAAGGAAATCTACGTGGCCAATGACCTGCGCGTGGGCCTGTTCCTGCGCGAGGGTGAAGGCCAGGGAACGGCAGCATGACCAAACGTCGCGTAGTCATCACCGGCGCGGGCATCGTCTCGTGCATCGGCAACGACCTGGGTACCGTGGAGGCCTCGCTGCGCGAGGGCCGCACCGGCATCAAGGCCATGCCGAAGTTCACCGAACTGGGCATGCGCAGCCAGGTGGCCGGTGTGCCGGAGATCGACGTCGAGGCACGGATCGATCGCAAGCAGCTGCGCTTCATGGGCGATGCGGCAGCCTATGCGCAGATCGCGCTGGAAGACGCCATCGCCCAGGCGGGGCTGACGCCCCAGCAGGTCAGCCATCCGCGCACCGGCCTGATCATGGGCTCGGGTGGCGGCTCGCCGGCCAACCAGATCGAGGCGGCCGACACGCTGCGCGAAAAAGGCATACGCCGCGTGGGCCCCTACCAGGTCACGCGCTGCATGAGCTCCACGGTTTCCGCCTGCCTGGCCACCAATTTCAAGGTCAAGGGCATCAACTACTCCATCACCTCGGCCTGTTCCACTTCCGCGCACTGCATCGGCGCGGCGGCCCAGCAGATCGCATGGGGCATGCAGGACGTGATGTTCGCGGGGGGCGGCGAGGAACTGTCCTGGGGCATGGCCCTGCTGTTCGATGGCATGGGCGCCATGTCCAGCAAGTACAACGACCAGCCCGAGAAGGCCTCGCGCGCCTATGACGCCCACCGCGACGGCTTCGTGATCGCCGGCGGCGGCGGTGCCGTGGTGCTGGAAAGCCTGGAGCATGCCCAGGCCCGTGGCGCCAACATCCTGGCCGAGGTCGTGGGCTTCGGCGCCACCAGCGATGGCGAGGACATGGTCGCGCCTTCGGGCGACGGCGCCATCGCCTGCATGCAGCAGGCCCTGGAAGGCATCGAGGGCGGCGTGGACTACATCAATACCCACGGCACCTCCACCCCCGTGGGCGACATGCAGGAAGTGCGCGCCATGCGCACGCTGTTCGGCGACCGGGTGCCGCCGTTTTCCTCCACCAAGTCGCTGACCGGCCACTCGCTGGGCGCCACCGGTGTGCAGGAGGCCATCTATTGCATGATCATGCTGAACCAGGGCTTCATCGCAGGCTCGGTCAACGTGGACACTCCCGATCCGGCCCTGGGTGACATGCCCCTGGTCACGCGCACGCGGGACGCCGAGCTGAACACCGTGCTGTCCAACAGCTTCGGCTTCGGTGGCACCAATGCCTCGCTGGTGCTGCGCCGCTGGCAGGGTCGGTGACGGCAGGCCTGGGTGTGTAAAAGGCGTGTCCTGAAGGAAAAAGCCCGCCTGGCGCGGGCTTTTTTACTGCCGAGCACCGACAATCGACCGGGTCGAAGAAGGGCCGGGCACCTGCTGCTGCCGGCCTTCCACATCGAGAACAATGAAAATTTGCAAGGTTGAACCATGATTCTTGTCACAGGCGGCGCCGGCTTCATCGGCGCCAATTTCGTGCTGGACTGGCTGGCGGCCGGCGATGAGCCCGTGCTCAACGTGGACAAGCTCACCTACGCAGGCAATCTCAAGAGCCTGGACAGCCTCGGCGGCGATGCACGCCATGTCTTCGTGCAGGCCGACATCGGCGACGGCCAGACGCTGGCCCGCCTGCTGGCCGAGCACCAGCCGCGCGCCGTGGTCAACTTCGCGGCCGAAAGCCATGTGGACCGCTCCATCCACGGCCCCGAGGACTTCATCCAGACGAATGTGGTGGGCACGTTCCGCCTGCTCGAAGCCGTGCGCGGCTACTGGAGCGCGCTGGACGCCGGGCCCAGGCAGGCATTCCGCTTCCTGCATGTGTCCACCGATGAGGTCTACGGCAGCCTGGCCCCTGACGCCCCTGCCTTCACGGAAAACCACAACTACGAGCCCAACAGCCCGTATTCGGCCAGCAAGGCCGCCAGCGACCACCTGGTGCGCGCCTGGCACCACACCTACGGCCTGCCCGTGCTGACCACCAATTGCAGCAACAACTACGGCCCGCTGCATTTCCCCGAGAAGCTGATCCCGCTGATGATCGTCAACGCGCTGGCCGGCAAGCCGCTGCCCATCTATGGCGATGGCATGCAGGTGCGCGACTGGCTCTACGTGCGCGATCACTGCAGCGCCATCCGCCGCGTGCTGCAAGCCGGCGCCGTGGGCGAGACCTACAACGTGGGTGGCTGGAACGAGAAGCCCAACGTCGAGATCGTGAACACGGTCTGCGCGCTGCTCGACGAACTGCGCCCCAAGGCCGACGGCACGAGCTACCGCACGCAGATCACCTATGTGAAGGACCGTCCCGGCCACGACCGGCGCTATGCCATCGATGCGCGCAAGCTCGAACGCGAGCTGGGCTGGAAGCCTGCCGAGACCTTCGAGACCGGCATTCGCAAGACCGTGCAGTGGTACCTGGACAACCCTGAGTGGGTGGCCGACGTGCAGTCGGGCGCCTACCGCGAGTGGGTCAGCCGCCAGTACACGGACGGAGCGGGCGCATGAAGCTGCTGCTGCTGGGCAAGAACGGCCAGGTGGGCTGGGAGCTGCAGCGCAGCCTGGCGCCGCTGGGCGAGCTGATCGCACTGGACCGCAAGGGCGATGGCAGCGGCCAGGGCCTGTGCGGCGACCTGTCCCGCCCCGAGGAGCTGGCGCAGACCGTGCGCGCGCTGCGGCCCGACGTCATCGTCAACGCGGCGGCCCACACGGCCGTGGACAAGGCCGAGGGCGAGCCCGAGCAGGCCCGCCTGCTCAACGCGCTGGCGCCCCAGGTGCTGGCGCGCGAGGCGGCGGCCCTGGGGGCCCTGCTGGTTCACTACAGCACCGACTATGTCTTCGACGGCAGCGGCAGCGACGCGCGCGGCGAGGCCGAGGCCACGGCCCCGCTGTCGGTCTATGGCGGCAGCAAGCTCGAAGGCGAGCAGTTGATCCAGGCCTCGGGCTGCCGCCACCTGATCTTTCGCACCAGCTGGGTCTATGCGGCACGCGGCGGCAACTTCGCCAAGACCATGCTGCGGCTGGCCCAGGAGCGCGAGACGCTGAGCGTGATCGACGACCAGTGGGGTGCGCCGACCGGCGCGGACCTGATCGCCGACGTGACGGCCCATGCCATCCGCCAGGTGCAGCGGCAAGGCGGCGATGAAGGCCTGTACCACCTGGTCGCGGGGGGCGAGACCACCTGGCATGCCTACGCCAGCCACGTCATCGCCATGGCCCGGCAACTGGCGCCCGACCGTCCATGGACGGTCCGACAGATCCAGTCCGTTCCGACCACGGCCTTCCCCACCCCGGCGCGGCGCCCGCTCAATTCGCGCCTGGATACCGAACGCCTGCAACAGGTTTTCGGCCTGCGCCTGCCGCACTGGCAAGCCGGCGTGGACCGCATGCTGCAGGAAATCATCTGAGCGCGGCTGCGCGCTCCGAGAGGAATGACATGACCCATGACATGACCCCGCAACGCAAGGGCATCATCCTGGCGGGTGGCTCCGGCACCCGCCTGCATCCGGCCACGCTGGCCATCAGCAAGCAGCTGCTGCCGGTCTACGACAAGCCCATGATCTACTACCCGCTGAGCGCGCTCATGCTCGCGGGCATCCGTGAAATCCTCGTGATCAGCACGCCGCAGGACACGCCGCGCTTCGAGCAGTTGCTGGGCGACGGCTCGCAATGGGGCCTGAAGCTCGAATACGCGGTGCAGCCCAGCCCGGATGGCCTGGCCCAGGCCTTCCTGATTGCCGAGGATTTCCTGGCCGGCGCTCCCAGCGCCCTGGTGCTGGGCGACAACATCTTCTACGGCCATGACTTCCCCAGGCTGCTGGAACGCGCCCATGGCCGCGATGAGGGCGCGACGGTGTTCGCCTACCACGTGCAGGATCCGGAGCGCTATGGCGTGGCCGAGTTCGATGCCCAGGGCCGTGTGCTCTCCCTCGAGGAAAAGCCCCGGGAGCCCAGGAGCAACTACGCGGTCACGGGCCTGTATTTCTACGACGGCCAGGTCGTGGAACTGGCCAAGTCCATCAAGCCCTCGGCACGCGGCGAACTGGAGATCACCGACCTCAACCGTCTGTACCTGGAGCGCGGCCAGCTCAACGTGGAACTCATGGGGCGCGGCTACGCCTGGCTGGACACGGGCACGCACGACAGCCTGCTCGAAGCCGGCCAGTTCATCGCCACGCTGCAGCAGCGCCAGGGCCTGAAGGTGGCCTGCCCCGAGGAAATTGCCTACCGGCAGGGCTGGATCGACCCTGCCCAGCTCGAAAAGCTGGGCCAGGCACTGGCCAAGAACGGCTACGGCCAGTACCTGCTGCAGGTTCTCAAGGAAAAGGTGCACGCATGAAGGCGACTTCCCTGGCCATCCCCGAGGTGATGCTGATCGAACCCCAGGTCTTCGGCGACGCCCGTGGCTTCTTCCTCGAAAGTTTCAACCAGCAGGCCTTCAACGCGGCCACCGGCACCCGCTTCGAGTTCGTGCAGGACAACCACAGCCGCAGCAGGAAGGGCGTGCTGCGCGGCCTGCACTACCAGCTGCCGCCCCACGCCCAGGGCAAGCTCGTGCGCGTGGTGCGCGGCGCCGTGTTCGACGTGGCCGTGGACATCCGCAAGGGCTCACCGACCTTCGGCCAGTGGGTCGGAGCCGAGCTGACCGAGGACAACCACCGCCAGCTGTGGGTGCCGCCAGGCTTCGCGCACGGTTTCCTGGTGCTCAGCGATAGCGCGGACTTTCTCTACAAGACCACGGCCTACTATGCACCCCAGTCGGACCGCGGCGTGGCCTGGGACGATCCGGCCATCGCCGTGCAATGGCCGCAGCTCGACGTGGAACTGTCGCTGTCGGACAAGGACCGCAAGCAGCCTCTGCTGGCGGATGCCGAGCTGTAGGGTCGATTGCTGCGGCCCCGTGGATGGCTTCACAGCCATCCACGGGGAGGCGGCCCTGGCGCAGGAAGTTTCAGATCTGCTGGAAACGTCCGCTGATGCTCCAGGGAACTTCCATGGCAGCTTTTTCGGTGGCGCATGCCTGAGCGACGATACGAGGCCACCAGTGGACGAATTGCGCTGACAGTTCCCAATACTGCCTGCTTGCCCAGGACTTCTGCAACACGAAAACGGAAAGCCCATACTGGCGCAGAACCTGGCGCTCGGCGCCCTTTTGCTTGCGAAATCCATCTCGGGAAATGATGGTCCATCGTGCTCCCCGGTCCTGCCCCAGAGTGGTCAACCATGTGATGTCCTGGGTATCTGCGGGAAACAACTCCGTGAGGTGGACAACCTTATCGATATGCCCCGGCTCAAAGCGGTCTGCCCCCAAGCACGCAATGGCTGCCGCCAGGCTCGGCGGCATGTTCGCATCAAACAGAAAATTCAATGCTCGCTCCGCTTGAGTTCAAGCTCAAAGCGGATGGCTGCCTCCACCGCTCGTGGAGGCACTTTGTAGACGCGTGCTGTGATGGCCGCGGCTTGTGCGTCGCCGCCTTCGGCGAGATAGGAGGCCAACAGGATGCTGGTCGGCGTTCCGGTGGTTTCGATGATGGGGGCACCGAACTGGCGGCCTGGGTCGATGACGATGGGTGCCTTCTTTCCAGCGGGGTACCAGCGACTGGCCTGCTTCTCGCTTGCGTCATAGACGATGCCCTCGTACAGGGAAGGCTTGATGATGTCCTTGAAGACCGACTGCCTGCTTTTGAGATCCACCAGCGAGTTCTCGTGCGCTTCCTCGGACAGCGCTTCCGCGTAGATGGTCCTGCCATCTGTCCTGAAGCGCGGAATGGTCATGGGATGGGTGACCCCATAAAGCTCGCCGGCTGTCGTCAGGCAGCGGCGGATGACACTCAACGGAACGCCATGGCGCCTGAACTCCCGGATGAAACGCAACTCCAGCAGATCCCGGAAGCCAATGACCTTTTCATCAAAGTCCTCGTTGAACAGTTCGTGCGTCCACAGCGGCTGGCTGTACGTGCGCGACTGCGCCTCGCCTGGCGTCTTGCGGTAGTGGTAACCGAAGAGCCAGCGATGGATGTCCCGCGTCGGCACGTCAATGAGGCGCGATGCTTCCGGGACAGAATAGATGCCGGTTCCCTTGTACATAGCCGCACAAGTCTACTACGGATGCCATCGGGAACTGCTGCCTGTGGTCGCCTGAAAATCGTTGTGCCACAACGATTTACGCTCTTTCAAGAGAGTCTTGCACCTAGTCCGGCAGCACCCCGCCCGGCACGGCCTCGGCCAGGAAGCCCGCGATCAGTCGTGCCTGGCGGCGCTCGCGCAGGCAGTACAGGTACTCGGGCAGGCGCGGCACGGGGCCTGTGAAGGGCAGGACCACGATGTCGGGGTGGGCCGAGGCCTCATGCCGGGCGAAGACGCTGATTCCCATGGCGCGGATCACGGCCTCGCGTATGCCTTCCCGGCTGGCGATTTCCATCACGTGGCGCGGCGCCAGACCGGCGGCGGCCAGCATCTGTTCGGTCAGCTGGCGCGTCATCGATCCGCTTTCGCGCAGGATCAGCGTGTCGTGCACCAGGTCGCACGCCTGCACCTGGCTGCGCTGCGCCAGCCGGTGGCCGCGATGCACCACCAGGGCCAGCGGGTCCTGGCCCAGCTCCAGGCGCAGCAGGCGTGGATCGCTCTCCAGGTGGGATGAGGTCGCCAGGTCCACCTGGTAGTCCACCAGCGCCTGCACCATCTGGCGCGAGTTGCCGCCCACGATGGCGACTTCCACGCGCTCGAAGCGCTGCTGGTAGCGCTTGACGATGTCCAGCACGTAATAGGGCGCCGTCGCGCCGATGCGCAACTGGCCCTGGCTGGCATCGCCCGAATGACGCAGGGCCGACTCCAGCTGCACGGTCTGCAGCAGCAACTGCTCGACCAGGGGCAGCAGGCGCAGGCCCGCGTCGGTGATGGACAGGCGACCGCCTTGGCGATGGAACAGCTCCACGCCGTAGTGCTCCTCCAGCGTGCGGATCTGCGTGGTGACCGTGGGCTGGCTCAGGCGCAGCTGACGTGCGGCCTGCGTGATGCTGCCCAGGCGGGCGACCCAGAAAAAGGACTTGAGCTGCGTGACGAACATGGTGGAACGGGGCATGGATGCCCGGCGCCATTTCACCATGGAGCGGCGATGCCCGGGCGCACGGGTAACCCCCGGCACGGGCATCGGTCCGGCAACGGCACACTTCTTGCATACCAGTTTGCGTGCCAGTTTGTGTGCCAGTCATCTCCAAGAACCAAGGAGCGCATCGATGGATATCCGCAACCCGTCCCCCGGTCTCTACAACGAAGACCTGGCTCCCACCAGGGACCGCCGCTGGGGCGCCTTCAGCATCTTCAACGTCTGGACCTCGGACGTGCACAGCCTCTGGGGCTACTACCTGGCGGCCAGCCTGTTCCTGCTGTGCGGCAGCTTCGTCAACTTCCTGATCGCCATCGGCATCAGCTCGCTGGTCATCTTCTTTCTGATGAACCTGGTGGGCTACGCGGGCGAGAAGACGGGCGTGCCCTACCCGGTGCTGGCGCGTGCCTCGTTCGGCGTCTGGGGCGCGAATCTGGCGGCCCTGGTGCGCGCCATCGTGGCCTGCTTCTGGTACGGCGCGCAGACGGCGGCGGCCTCGGGCGCCATGGTGGCGCTGCTGGTGCGCAACGAGTCCCTGCTGTCCTTTCACCAGACCACGCACTGGCTGGGCCATTCGGGGCTGGAGGTGATCTGCTATGTGGTGATCTGGGGGCTGCAGCTGCTCATCATCCAGAAGGGCATGGAGACCGTGCGGCGATTCCAGGACTGGGCCGGGCCTGCCGTGTGGATTGCCATGCTGGTGCTGGCCATCGGCCTGTGCGTGAAGGCCGGCGGCTTCAGCTTCGACCACGGCATTCCCATGGACGTGCTGCTGGACAAGACCAGGGACGCGGGCGTCAGCGGGGCGCCGGGCAGCTTCTGGGCCCTGATGGCCGTGGGCGCCACCTGGATCACCTACTTCGCCGCGCTGTACCTGAACTTCTGCGACTTCTCGCGCTATGCGAAGAACAAGGAAGCGGTGGCCAGGGGCAACCTGTGGGGACTGCCGGTGAACCTGATCGCGTTCTCGCTGGTGGCGGGCATCACCACCATCGCGGCCTTCAAGGTCTATGGCGAGGTGCTGCTGCACCCCGAGCAGATCTCGGCCAAGTTCGACAGCTGGGTGCTGGCCCTGCTGGCCGCCGTCACCTTCGCCGTGGCCACGCTGGGCATCAACGTGGTGGCCAACTTCGTCTCGGCCGCGTTCGACATCTCCAACGTCTTTCCCCGGCGCATCGACTTCAAGCGCGGCGGCTACATCGCCGCGCTGATCGCGCTGGTCCTGTATCCGTTTGCACCATGGGAGGGCGGCGCCGCCCACTTCGTGAACGCCATCGGCGCCACCATGGGGCCACTGCTGGGCATCATCCTGGTGGACTACTACCTGGTGGCCAAGGGGAACATCAACGTGGCCGCGCTCTATGACGAGCATGGCGAATACCGCTACGAGGGCGGCTGGAACGTCAACGCGCTGATCGCCACCGGCATCGGCAGCGTGTTCTCCACCATTCTTCCCAACTTCACCCGCCTGCTGCCCGTGTGGTGGGGCACCTACGGCTGGTTCTTCGGCGTGCTGATCGGTGGTGGGGTGTACTGGGTGATGGCCACGCTGCGCCCGCGCCGCATTCCCGCAGCCACCTGAGGAGCCCGCCATGACCGAGCCGCAGGATGCACAGCCCACCGGGCCGGCGCTGATCGCCGAGCGCGTCATGCGCTCCATCGTCGAGCGCAAGCTGCGCCCCGGCGAACGCCTGGGCGAGAAGGAGCTGGCCGAGGTCTTCGGCGTGAGCCGCACCCTGGTGCGCGAGGCGCTGATGCAGCTGCAGGCGCGCGGCTTCGTCGAGGTGCGCTCGCGACAGGGCTGGTACGTGGTCGAGCCTTCGTTCGAGGAAGCCCAGGAAACCTATGCCGCGCGCCGCGTGCTGGAGCCCGGCCTGCTGCGCGACGCGGGCCGGCCCCTGCAGTCCGCCATACGCACGCTGCGCCAGCATGTGGCCCAGGAGCGCGGCGCCATCGCCGAGGCCGACAACGCCGGCCACCGCAGCGTGCTGCTGGCCGACTTCCACGTCTGCCTGGCGCGGCAGATGGGCAACCGCTTCCTCACGGCCATGATGGCCGACCTGTCGGCGCGCACCACCCTGGTGTCTGCCCTGTACCAGTCGCAGACCGAGGCCCGGCACTCCAACGCCGACCACGAAGCCATCGTCGATGCCCTGGCGGCCGGCGACATGGCGCGTGCCGAACAGCTCATGCGCGAGCACATCGACGCGCTGGCCGCGCGGCTGGACGAGAACCTCGCCCACCGTGCACGCCTGCAGGACCGGCTGCTGGATGCGCTGCAGCCGCAGATGGGGCCACGAAGAGGCTCCGGCAGGTAGCGGAGATGGGCGGGCTGGATGCACCCAAATCCGCCAATACCCGCTTCGCCGAATTTCCGCTGTGTGACACAGGCGTTTCACCTGCGCTTCCTACAGTGGGCGTCAGAGGTGGCCCGTCGGCCGCCTGCCGACGAACCCACCACGGAACCGCCACGCCATGCGCAACACTCTCGCCTCCTGGGGCCGCCGCCTCGCCATCGCCTCTGCGGCGCTGACCGTCGCCTCATTCGCCAGCCTGGCCCATGCCGCCAAGACCGAGCTGCTGGTCTACAGCGCGCTGGAGGCCGACCAGATCAAGGCCTACAAGACCGGCTTCGAGAAGGCCCATCCCGACATCGAGCTCAGGTTCGTGCGCGACAGCACGGGCATCATCACGGCCCGCCTGCTGGCCGAGAAGGCCAATCCCCAGGCCGACGTGGTCTGGGGCGTGGCCGCCACCTCGCTGATGCTGCTGGACAAGCAGGGCATGCTCCAGTCCTACGCGCCCAAGGGCCTGGACAAGGTGCGCGCCAACATGCGCGACCCGCGCCCCCAGCCGACCTGGGTGGGCATGGACCTGTGGTCCTCGGCCATCTGCTTCAACACCGTGGAGGCCGGCAAGCGCAAGCTGCCCGTGCCCGCGAGCTGGGCCGACCTGGTCAAGCCTGAATACAAGGGCACGGTCACCATGCCCCATCCCGCCTCCAGCGGCACGGGCTACCTGATGGTCGCCGCCTGGCTGCAGATCATGGGCGAGGACAAGGGCTGGGCCTTCATGGACGGCCTGCACCAGAACATCGGCGTCTACACCCACAGCGGCTCCAAGCCCTGCCGCCAGGCCGGCGCGGGCGAGTTTCCCGTGGGCCTGAGCTTCGAGTACCGCGCCAGCAAGACCAAGAAGGACGGCGCGCCCATCGATATCGTGTTTCCCAAGGAGGGTCTGGGCTGGGACGTGGAGGCCACGGCCATCCTCAAGACCAGCAAGAAGCAGGAAGCCGCCAAGGCCCTGGCCGACTGGGCCGTCACGCCCGAGGCCAACAAGCTGTATGCGGCCAACTTCGCCGTGCTGGCCCTGCCCGAGGCGCAGGAGAAGCTGGAGTTCATTCCTGCCGACCTCGAAAAGCGGTTGGCGAAGAACGACTTCGATTGGGCTGCCGCCAACCGCGACCGCATCCTGGCCGAGTGGAGCCGCCGTTACGAAAGCAAATCGGAAAAGAAGTAAGTCGAGGGCCACGCCATGCTGCGCATAGACCATATCGCCAAGCGCTACCGCGAGCAGCAGGTGCTGCGGGGCATTGACCTGAGCGTGGAGGCCGGTGAGTTCGTGAGCCTGCTGGGGCCTTCGGGCTGCGGCAAGACCACGCTGCTGCGCATCGTCTGCGGCATCGACATGCCGGATGAGGGCAGGGTGCTGTTCGAGGGCGAGGACATCACGCGCTGGCCGGCCGCGCGGCGCGGCTTTGGCGTGGTGTTCCAGAGCTACGCGCTGTTTCCCAACCTCACGGCCGCGCAGAACGTGGCGTTCGGGCTCAAGGGGCAGCCTTCGGGTCAGGCGCGCGAGCGCGTGGCCGAGATGCTGTCCCTGGTGGGCCTGGGCGCACAGGCCCAGCGCTACCCGGCCCAGCTGTCGGGTGGCCAGCAGCAGCGCGTGGCCCTGGCCCGCGCGCTGGCGCCCCGGCCGCGCCTGCTGCTGCTGGACGAGCCGCTGTCCGCGCTCGATGCCCAGGTGCGCACCGAGCTGCGCAGCGAGATCCGCCAGTTGCAGCGCCAGCTGGGCATTGCCTGCATCATGGTCACGCATGACCAGGAAGAGGCCTTGTCCATGGCCGACCGCGTGGTGCTCATGCACCAGGGCCGCATCGAGCAGCAAGGCTCGCCCGAGCAGCTCTATGCCCGGCCCGTGAGCCGGTTCGCGGCCGGCTTCGTGGGCCGCATGAACCTGCTGCCGGCCACAGCCGAATCGGCGGACCAGGTGCGTATCGGCGAGGCCAGCCTGCGCTGCGCGCTGGCCGGCTTCGAGCCTGGCGCTGCCCTGCTGGTGGGCGTGCGGCCCGAGAGCGTGGTGCTGCACCCGGCCCAGCCCACGGCATTGCCCAACCTGTTCCGCGCCCGCGTGGCGGAGACCTCCTTCCTGGGATCGATGGCCCTGGTGCGCCTGTTCAGCCCCACCCTGCAATGCCAGATCGACGCCCAGTGGCCGCTGCGCCACGACGTGGGACTGCCCGACTGGCTGCAGGGCGAGGTGCTGATGGAGCTGCCCGCCGCCGCGCTGCAGCCGCTGGCGGCGCCCGACGCGAGGAAGGCCGCATGAGCGCGCATCCCATGGACACGGCCATTTCCGTGCCTGTGCCCGTGCACGTGCCGGCGGACCGCTCCGTTCCGGTGCGCCGCAGCGCGCCTGCAGGGCCCGTGCGTCCGCGGGAGCGCAGCGCAGGCTGGGAGCGCTGGTGGCTGGGCGCCCTGGTGCTGGCTGCCCTGGCCTGGCTGCTGGCCACCATCGCCCTGCCCGTGGCCAGCCTGCTGGGCCGCAGCTTCCGGGACGATGCCGGCCACTTCACGGGCCTGGCCCAGTTCATCGCCTATGCGCGCACATCGGGCGTGGCGCGGTCGCTGTTCAACAGCCTGTGGCTGTCGGCCGCCAGCAGCACGGTCTGCGTGCTGCTGGCCTATGCCTACGCCTACGGCGTGGTGCGCAGCTGCATGCCGCTGGCGCGCTGGTTCCGCGCCCTGGCCCTGGTGCCGCTGCTGGCACCTTCGCTGCTGATGGCCATCAGCCTGATCTACCTGTTCGGCAGCCAGGGCCTGCTCAAGGGCTGGCTGCTCGGCGGATCGGCCTATGGGCCCTTCGGCATCATCGTGGGCTCGGTGCTCTGGACCTTCCCGCATGCGCTGATGATCCTGTGCACCACGCTGGCCTCGGGCGATGCGCGCCTGTACGAAGCCGCCGCCACGCTGGGCGCCAGCCGCTGGCGCAGTTTCCGCGAGGTCACGCTGCCGGCCAGCCGCTACGGGCTGATGATTTCCTGGATCGTGGTCTTCGTGCTCGTGGTCACGGATTTCGGCGTGCCCAAGGTCATCGGCGGGAACACGGCCATGCTGGCCACCGACATCTACAAGCAGGTCATCGGCCAGCACAGGCTGTCCATGGGTGCCGTGGTGGCCATGCTGCTGCTGGTGCCTGCCGGCCTGGCCTTCGCGGCCGAGCGCCATCTGCGCGCACGCCAGGCGGCCACCATGGGTGTGCGCTCTGTGCCGCTGGTGCCCCAGCCCCATGCGCCGCTGGACCGCGCTCTGTTCGCCTATTGCGCACTGGTGGCGCTGGCGCTGCTGGTCGTGATGGGAACGGCCGTGATGGCCTCGCTGGTCAGCTACTGGCCCTACGACCTCAGGCTGAGCTTCAAGAACTACCGCTTCGACATGATGGATGGTGGTGGCTGGGCCAGCTACGGCAACTCGCTGTCCATGGCACTGGCCACGGCGGTGCTGGGCGCGGCGCTGAGCTTCCTGACGGCCTACCTGGTCGCCAAGCCCGTGCACTGGGCGCGCACACGCCAGTGGCTGCATGCCGTGGCCACGCTGCCCATGGCGGTGCCGGGGCTGGCGCTGGGCCTGGGCTACATCCTGTTCTTCAACGCCCAGGGCAATCCGCTGCATTTCCTGTACGGCAGCCTGTCCATCCTGGTGCTGTGCACGGTGGCGCATTTCTTCTCGGTGGCCCACATCACCCAGCTGGCCGCGCTGCAGCAGCTGGACGCCGAGTACGAGCGCGTGGCCGATTCCATGGGCGTGGCCTTCTGGACGCTGCTGTGGCGCGTGCACCTGCCCGTGTGCCTGCCGGTGGTGATGCAGGTGGCCGGCTATTTCTTCGTCAATGCCATGACCACCGTGTCGGCCGTGGTCTTCCTGTACGCGCCCGAGACGACGCTGGCCTCGGTGGCGGTGCTGGCCATGGACGACGCGGGCGACACCGCGCCCGCGGCCGCCATGGCCACGCTGATCTTCGCCACGGCGGCGCTGGGCCGGCTGCTGATCGCCGCGCTCGATGCCTGGGTGCAGCGACGCACGCAGCGCTGGCGCCAGCGCTGATTTCCCCTTTCTGTCCCTTTCATCCTTTCCCATGAAGAACTACAACCTGATCGTGGTGGGGGCCGGCATTGTCGGCCTGGCCCACGCCTATGCGGCCGCGCGCCGTGGCCGCAGCGTGCTCGTCATCGAGCGCGACGCGGCCTGCATCTCGGCTTCCATCCGCAACTTCGGCTTCGTCACCGTCACGGGCCAGCAGGCCGGCGCCCACTGGCAGCGTGCCATGCGCTCGCGCGACACCTGGGCCGAGATCGCGCCCCAGGCCGGCATCGAGGTCGTGCACCGCGGCCTGTGGCTGACGGCGCGCCGCGCCAGCGCCGAGGCCGTGGTCCATGCCTTCCTGAGCACCGAGATGGGCGAGCGTTGCGAGCTGCTCACGCCGGCCGAGGCCGCCGAACGCCACCCGGCGCTGCGCACCGAAGACCTCAGCGCCGTGCTCTACAGCCCGCATGAACTGCGCGTGGAGTCGCGCACGGCCATCCCCCGGCTGGCGCGGTGGCTGGAGCAGGCGCTGGGCGTGGATTTCCGCTTTGGCGAAGCCGTGCTCGAAGTGGCCGCGCCGCTGGTGCGCAGCGCGCGTGCCAGCTACCGTGCGGAACGCGTCGTGGTCTGCAACAACGCCGATCCGGGCGGCCTGTTCGCCGGGCTGTGGGCGCCTCACCGCATCCAGCTGTGCCAGCTGCAGATGCTGCGCGTGCGGCCGCAGGCCGGCTTCAGGCTCCAGGGCTCGGTCATGGGCGATCTGAGCATGGTGCGCTACGAGGGCTACAGCGCCCTGCCCGAGGCCGCAGCGCTGCGCGCCGAACTGGAGCGGCAGGAGGGCGAGAGCCTGGCCCACGGCATCCACCTGATCGCCGTGCAAAGCGCCGATGGCAGCCTGGTCGTGGGCGACTCCCACCACTACGGCGCCGCGCCCCAGCCCTTCGCCAGCGAGGCCGTGGACCAGCTGATGCTGCGCCACATGCAAGAGGCCCTGCGACTGCGCGATGCCCAGGTGGTGGAGCGCTGGGTGGGTGTCTATCCCAGCGCGCCCGACGCGCCTTGCAGGGTGCATGCGCCCGACGAGGCCACGCGCGTGGTGGCCGTCACGGGCGGGTCGGGTGCCAGCACGGCCTTTGGCCTGGCCGAGGAGGTGTGGAGCGCATGGTGAGCGGCGGATGCATTACTTGCCGAACATCACCCACAGCAGCGCCAGCACCAGGACCGTGGCCAGCACGGCCAGCGTGATCTTGAGGGCGCTGTAGGGGCGCTCCCCGGCGATCTGGCCCGTGTAGCCGTTGGCCACGATCTGGAAGGTCTTGCTGCCGTAGGTGTAGCCGACCAGCCAGACCGGCACGAGGATGTGCTTGAAGGTGCGGCCCTGGTAGTCACGCTGCATCTGCAGGTTGCGATAGGTGTCGCCGGGCACCTGGCGCGCGCACAGGGCGCGCAGCTGTTCGTCCATGTCCTGCTCGTTGAGCCGTGCGGCCTTGCCCAGGTCGATCTGGTAGCGCTCCACGGTCCAGCCGCGCACGAACTCGGGGGTGTAGGGCTTGAGGTCGGTGGTGGTGGGAAAGGGCTCGACCTGGCGCAGCAGGTTGCCATGCACGCCCACGGTGCCGGGCACCAGCTCGTCGTCGAAGAAATGCGCCAGGCTCCCCGAGGCCGGCTCCCAGCGCACATGGCGCACCTGGCGCGTCTGCGTGTTGCCGTTGCTGTCGCGGTAGGTCTCGGTGGTGTAGTAGTAGTACCCTGCTTCGGCCCACCAGTCGGCATTGGCATGGGCGTCGAAGGTCCAGTAGGGCAGGTAGACGCCGTGCAGCGTGTCGGTCAGCGCGGCGGACTTCAGGCGGTTGGGCGCGAACCAGCGGCTGCCGTACCACTGGCGTATGCGGTCGCGGATCTGGCCGTCGCTGATCTTGAAGGGCAGGATGCTCTGCGGCGTGATGGCATCGCCCTGGTCCTCGTGGGCCACGATGGCGGGTGAGCCGCAGAAGTCGCAGCGCTGGGCCACGGTACGGTTCACGAAGACCGAGATCGCCCTGCAGTTCTGGCACTGGACCTCGTAGCGGTCCTTGGTGCCCCAGCCCCGGCCGGCCTTGGGGTTGCGCAGTGCCTCGGCCAGGTCCTGCTCCACGACGTCGCGGCCCAGTTCCTCGCGCGTTTCCTCGCTCCAGGGCACGGTGGTGCCGCAGTACGGGCATTTGAGCGCCTGGGCCTGGGCATTCCATTCGAGGTTGGCGCCGCATTCGGGACAGGGGTGCTTGCGCACCATGGCGGGCGCGGCGGCGGCAGCCTCCCAGGAGCCGGAGGCGGGAGTGGAGGAAGAACGGGGGGAGGGCGCGCTCACGGCATCGGTCCTGAAAAACGGGATGCGGCGCCAGGCGGGGCCTGGCGCCGCAAGGGCTCACACCACGCGGGAATCAGCCGCGCAGGAAGTCGTCGAGTGCCGCCTGGGCGATGCGCCACTGGCTGCCGATCTGGCGTGCCTTGAGGTTGCCGGCCTGGATCTCGGCCAGCACATCGGCCTCGCTGACGCCCAGCACCTGGGCGGCCTGGGCGGGAGTCAGCACCTGAAGCCCGCCAGCGGCAGGTGCGGCCGGCGCCTGGGCCGCCTGGGCGGCGGCGGGCGAGAACGGATCGGACGCCGGGGCCTGGCCGGCAGGCGCGCCGCCGCCCTGCATGCTCTTCATCATCTCCTGCGCCATGCCGAAGCCCATGGCCATGGTGGCGGGCAGGGTGGCCGCGGCGGCACCTTCGCCACCTGTCGTCATGGCCTGGCCCATCTGGTACTTGACGTAGTCGTTGAGGTTGCCGATGGCCGTCATGCTGGAGCGCTTGTCGATGGCCTGCTCCACCTCGGGCGGCACGGAGACGTTCTCCAGCACGAAGCTGGTGATCTCCAGGCCGTACTTCTCGGTCATGGCCGGGTTGATCAGGGGCAGCAGCGCGTCGCCCAGCTCGCCATAGCGCTGGGCCACGTCCAGCACGGGCACCCGGGCCTTGGCCAGCGATTCGGTGAAGACGCTGATGATGCGCGAGCGCATGGTGTCGGCGAATTCGTCGATGCGGAAGTTCTGGTCCGTGCCGGCCACTTCCTTGAGGAACCTGGCGGGCTCGACGATGCGGAAGTCATAGGTGCCGAAGGCGCGCAGTCGCACGGCGCCGAAGTCCTGGTCGCGCACCATCACGGGGTTGGAGGTGCCCCACTTGTTGCCCGTGAACAGCCGCGTGTTGATGAAGTAGACATCGCACTTGAACGGCGAGTTGAAGCCGTACTTCCAGCCCTGGATGGTGGACAGGACGGGGATGTTCTGCGTGGCCAGGGTGTGCTTGCCGGGGCCGAACAGGTCGGCGTACTGGCCGGCGGAGACGAACTGCACCTGCTGCGACTCGCGCACGATCAGCTGGGCGCCGTTCTTGATTTCCTTGTCGTCGTCGGGCCAGCGGTAGGAGAGCGTGTCGCGCGAGTCATCGGTCCACTCGATGATCTCTATCAGTTGCTTGGTGATGATGTTCATCAGGTTCATGGCAGGCTCCGAAGCGGTGGTGGTCCACGGAAAAAGGCAATCGCCCATTCTAGGGCGTGCCTGTGGCGGCGGGTTGGCGGCAGGCGGCTGCGGTCGTGTGCAAATTGTTAAAAAGGTGAGCTGCAGGCGCTTGCGGGCATGCGGTTTCGAGGTCGAGCCAGGGCGATGCCGGGGGCCACGGTGCGCAGGGGCGGGCGCCGCCTTAAAATCGTCGTTTGCGCGGCGCAGGCCGCCTCTCATTCACCGGCGCGGCCCCGGCCCGCGTGCGACGCCTGAAACAAGTCATGCTCACTTTCCAACAAATCATCCTCAAGCTGCAGTCCTACTGGGCCGACCAGGGCTGCGCGCTGCTCCAGCCCTATGACATGGAAGTGGGCGCGGGCACCTCGCACACCGGCACCTTCCTGCGCGCGCTGGGCCCCGAGCCCTGGAAGGCCGCCTACGTGCAGCCCAGCCGCCGTCCCAAGGACGGCCGCTACGGCGACAACCCCAACCGCCTGCAGCACTACTACCAGTTCCAGGTGGTGCTCAAGCCCGCGCCCGACAACATCCTGGAGCTGTACCTGGGCTCGCTCGAAGCCCTGGGCTTCGATCTCAGGAAGAACGACATCCGCTTCGTCGAGGACGACTGGGAGAACCCCACGCTGGGCGCCTGGGGCCTGGGCTGGGAAGTCTGGCTCAACGGCATGGAGGTGACCCAGTTCACCTACTTCCAGCAGGTCGGCGGCATCGACTGCAAGCCCGCCACGGGCGAGATCACCTATGGCCTGGAGCGCCTGGCCATGTACCTGCAGGGCGTGGACAACGTCTACAACCTGACCTGGACCGACGGCCTGAGCTATGGCGACGTCTACCACCAGAACGAGGTGGAGCAGTCCACCTACAACTTCGAGCATTCGGACGCGGATTTCCTGTTCACGGCCTTTGGCGCCCATGAGAAGCAGGCCGTCCACCTGATCGACGAGCAGCTGGCGCTGCCGGCCTACGAGCAGGTGCTCAAGGCCGCCCACACCTTCAACCTGCTGGATGCGCGCGGCGCCATCAGTGTGACCGAGCGTGCCGCCTACATCGGCCGCATCCGCAACCTGGCCCGTGCCGTGGCCAAGGCCTACCTGGACAGCCGCGCGCGCCTGGGCTTCCCCATGGCGCCCAGGGCCCATGCCGACGAAGTGCTGGCCGAGCTGGCCAAGGCCGCCGAACAACAGGGCAAGAAGGCCGCCTGAGGCTGCAGCTCGCCGCCGCGAAAGAACACCTGACCATGAACGCATCGAATCTTCTTGTTGAACTGTTTGTCGAAGAGCTGCCCCCGAAGGCGCTGCAAAAGCTGGGCGACGCCTTTGCCGGCGTGCTGTTCGAGCAGCTCAAGGCCCAGGGCCTGCTGGCTTCCAGCGAGGCGCGCCTGACGGCCTATGCCTCGCCGCGCCGCCTGGCCGCCCACATCACCGAAGTCCTGCCCCAGGCCGAGGACAAGGCCGTCTCGCAAAAGCTCATGCCCGTCTCCGTGGGCCTGGATGCCGAAGGCAGGCCTACGCCGGCACTGCTCAAGAAGCTGGCTGCCCTGGGCGCTGGTGAAGAGGCCGTGGCCGGCCTGACCCGCCAGGGCGAAGGCAAGGCCGAAGCCCTGTTCCACGCCTCCACCGTGCGCGGCGTGCTGCTGGCCGACGGCGTGCAGAAGGCGCTGGACGAAGCCATTGCCCGGCTGCCCATTCCCAAGGTCATGCGCTACCAGCTGGCCGATGGCTGGAGCAGCGTGAACTTCGTGCGCCCGGCCCATGGCCTGGTGGTGCTGCACGGCACCGAGGTGCTGATCGGCGTCAAGGCCCTGGGCCTGACGGCCGGCCCGGCCACGCATGGCCACCGCTTCGAGGCGGCCGTGGACCCGGTGGTCATCCGCTGCGCGGACGACTATGCCGAGCAGCTGCGCGAGGAAGGCGCCGTCATCGCCGGCTTTGCCGAGCGCCGCGCCGAGATCGCGCGCCAGCTGCAGGCCGCCGCCGAGCGCGTGGGCGGTGGCGTGCGCCCCATCGAGGATGAGGCCCTGCTGGACGAAGTCACGGCCCTGGTCGAGCGTCCCAACGTGCTGGTCTGCGAATTCGAGAAGGAGTTCCTGGACGTGCCGCAGGAATGCCTGATCCTGACCATGAAGGCCAACCAGAAGTATTTCCCGCTGCTGGATGCCGCAGGCAAGCTGACCCATCAGTTCCTGGTGGTCAGCAACATCAGCCCGCAGGACGCCAGCGCCGTCGTCGGCGGCAACGAGCGCGTGGTGCGCCCGCGCCTGGCCGATGCCAAGTTCTTCTTCGACCAGGACCGCAAGAAGACCCTGGCCTCGCGCGTGGACGGTCTGGGCAAGGTGGTCTACCACAACAAGCTCGGCACCCAGGGCGAGCGCGTGGAGCGCGTGCGCTCCATCGCCAAGAGCATTGCCCGCCAGCTGGGCGACACGGGCCTGGCCCAGCAGGCCGACCTGGCCGCGCAACTGGCCAAGACCGACCTCGTGACCGACATGGTGGGCGAGTTCCCCGAGCTGCAGGGCACCATGGGCCGCTACTACGCGCTCAACGACGGCCTGGACACGGCCGTGGCCGATGCCATCGAGGACCACTACAAGCCGCGCTTCGCGGGCGACGAGCTGCCGCGCGGCAACGCCGGCGTGGTCGTGGCCCTGGCCGACAAGCTGGAAACCCTGGTGGGCATGTTCGGCATCGGCAACCTGCCCACGGGCGACCGCGATCCGTTCGCGCTGCGCCGCCATGCGCTGGGCGTGATCCGCATGCTGGTCGAGAAGGACCTGGCCCTGGACCTGGAGACCCTGCTGGTCAGCGTGCTGCCCGCCTTTGGCGACAAGATCGAGGACGCCACGCCCCAGCTGGCCGACTTCATCTATGACCGCCTGGCCGGCAACCTGCGCGAGCAAGGCTTCTCGGCCCAGGAAGTGGACTCCGTGCTGGCCCTGCGCCCGCAGCGCCTGTCCGACGTGCAAAAGCGCCTGGAGGCCGTGCGCGCCTTCGGCGAGCTGCCCGAGGCGCCGGCCCTGGCCGCCGCCAACAAGCGCGTGGGCAACATCCTCAAGAAGGCGGACCAGGCCGTGCAGGCTCAGGTCGATGCGGCCGTGCTGGCCGAAGCCGCCGAAAAGGACTTGTACGCCGCGCTGCAATCGGTGGCGCCCAAGGCGCAGCAGCAGTTCGCCGCCGGCGACTACACCGCCAGCCTGCAGACCCTGGCCGCGCTGCGCGCGCCGGTCGATGCCTTCTTCGAGCATGTGATGGTCAATGCCGAGGACCCGGCGCTCAAGGCCAACCGCCTGGGCCTGCTGGCCACGCTGCACGAAGCCATGAACCAGGTCGCCGACCTGTCGCGCCTGGCCTCCTGATCCCGTGGCGGCCTGTGCCGCCCGGGCCCGCGTCTTCCTTCCTGGGACCCGACCATGAAAATTGCGATCCTGGACCGTGACGGCACCCTCAACCAGACTGGCGAGGAGGGCTTCATCGGCTCCGCCGAGGCCTGGAAGGCCCAGCCGGGCGCACTCGAAGCCGTGGCGCGTCTGAACCGCGCGGGCTGGCATGTGGTGGTGGCCACCAACCAGCCGGGACTGGGCCGTGGCCTGTTCGATGTGACCGAGCTCAATGCCGTGCACGCGCGCATGCACCGCGAGATGGCGGCTGCCGGTGCGCGCGTGGACGCCGTGTTCTACTGCCCCCATGCACCGGACGAGGAATGCCATTGCCGCAAGCCCGGCACGGCGCTGTTCGAGCAGATCGCCGAGCGCTTCGGCGTCGAGGGGCACCAGCTGTGGGTCATCGGCTCCTGTGTCGCCCACCTGCAGGCCGGCTCGGCCATGGGCGCGCGCCTGCACCTGGTCTGCACGGGCGCCAGCGCCGGAGTGGCGCTGGATGGCGCGCTGCCGCCGGGCCTGCCGTCCGGCACGCAGCGCCATGCCAGCCTGGCCGCGCTGGCCGATGCCATCATCCCGCCTGGTGCCGCGCCAGCGCCCTGAACGGCGCCTGGTCACGCGTGGCTTGCGCACAATGCTATCTTTGTGAGTTCCGATTCCCGAGGGCGCGAGGCCCGGGCCTGCCGCCCGGTCCCCGCGCCGCCTTCTGCCCCAGACTGTCGCCATGTCCCTGATCCGCTCCACCCTCCACATGCTCTGGATGGGCATCACCGTGATCCCCTACACCCTGGCCGTGCTGCTCACGCGCTGGCTGGGAGGTTCGCCGCAGCGCGTGTATGCCGTGGCGCGCGCCTGGCTCAAGCTGTCGGTGGACAGCGCGCGCGCCATCATGGGCATGCGCTACCGGGTGCAGGGCATGGACAACCTGCCCACCGATCCGAAGCAGGGCGTGGTGCTGCTGGTCAAGCACCAGTCCACCTACGAGACCTTCCTGATGCCGGCCATCATGCCGCGACCGCTGGCCTATGTGTTCAAGAAGGAGTTGCTCATGGTGCCCTTCTTCGGCTGGTCCATCGGCAGCCTGGACATGATCCACATCGACCGCAAGCACGGCTCGCGCGCCTTCCACAAGGTGGTCGAGCAGGGCAGGCGCCTGCTGGCCCAGGGCACCTGGGTCATCATGTTCCCCGAGGGCACGCGCATCCCGCGCGGCGAAAAGGGCGAGTACAAGACCGGCGCCACGCGCCTGGCCATCATGACCGGCGTGCCGGTCGTGCCCATCGCCGTCACCTCGGCCAAGTGCTGGCCCCGCAAGGCCTTCATCAAGACGCCGGGCATGGTCGATGTCTCCATCGGCAAGCCCATCGCGTCCGTGGGCCGCAAGCATGACGAACTCATGCAAGAGGTCGAGCAATGGATCGAGGCCGAAATGCGCCGCCTCGACCCCGAGGCCTACAAGGGCTGAAGCCTGCGGGGCCGGCATGGCGAACGCGGCGCAGCGCATCCTGGACTGGCTGGTGCCGCCCGCCATCGATAGCGTGGACGGCCGGTTGCAACCGCGCCGCGCTCCCGCAGGCGCTGCGCCGACCCCGGCGTCGCCCGAGGGCCTGCCGGTACCCTCCGATGCCAACCGGCAGGCCGTGCTCCAGGGGCAGGTGCTGCACTACCGGCTGCAGCGCTCGCGCCGGCGCACCATAGGCTTCACCATCGGTGCGCAAGGGTTGGTCGTCAGCGCGCCCGCCTGGGTGGACATGGCCGCCGTCGGGCAGGCGCTGGAGGCCAAATCGGGCTGGATACTGCGCAAACTGCGCGAGGCCGGGCAGCGCCAGGCCACGCAGCAGGCGGCACGCATCCGCTGGGAGCATGGTGGCGAGGTCGGCTACCTGGGCCGCCCCCTGGTGCTGTGCCTGACGGGGGGCGATGCCCAGCCGCTGCGCACACGCCAGACACACCGCGAGCAGGCGGCCGATGGCGGCCAATCTCTGCACCTGCCGCTGGCACCGGGCGCTTCGGCGGCCGAGGTGCGTGCCTGCGTGCAGGCCTGGATGCTGCGCGAGGCGCGCTCCTGGTTCACCGCCAGCCTGCAGCGCCATGCGCCCTTGCTGGGCGTGCAATGGACCAGCCTGCGCCTGACCAGCGCGCGCACGCGCTGGGGCAGTGCCAACACGGCGGGCGCCATCCGCCTGAACTGGCGGCTCATGCAGCACGCGCCCGAGGTCATCGACTACGTGGTCGTGCACGAGCTGTCCCACCTGCGCCACATGGACCACAGCCCGCGTTTCTGGGCCACGGTGGCCGGCGTGCTCCCCGGCTGGCAGGCGCAACGCCAGGCGCTGCGCGACAAGCTGCTGCCGCCCTGGGAGTAGGCGGGGTGGATGCGGGCGCATGGGGTGGACAGGACGGTTATTCTTGCCGTGCACACAACCGCGTCCTACTCAGAAAGCCCATCCATGACCGCAAGCTCTCCCTTTCCCGCCGCCATTGCCCTGACCGTCCAGCCCGCGCAAGGCTATGCCGGCGACATTCCGGCCGAACTGGCCTGGCAATGGCAGCAGTCCGGCGAGGCCGTGCTCGTCGATGTGCGCACCGACGCGGAGCGCGAATGGGTGGGCCGCGTGCCCGGCGCCGTGGCCGTGGCCTGGAAGCAATGGCCCTCCATGGCCATGAACCCCGACTTCGACAGCCAGTTGCGCGCCGCCGTGCCGGCCGGCGGCAAGGTCGTGCTGCTGTGCCGCAGCGGCGTGCGTTCGGTCGCGGCGGCCCAGCGTGCCGCCCAGCTGGGCATCGAGGCCTACAACATCCTCGAAGGCTTCGAGGGCGATGTGGACGCCAATGGCCAGCGCGGCCATGTCGGCGGCTGGCGCCTGCGCGGCCTGCCCTGGCGCCAATAGCGCATCACACGCTCCAGGCTCGGCGCAGCCCGAACTCCTGCAAGACGGCCTGGGTATCGGCCCCCAGCGCGGGCGGCACCAGCGCCCCGGCATCGCGGACCTGTCCCGGCAAGCGTGGCAGCGGCAGTCCGGGCCATGCGCAGCCGGGCGGCGTGCGCTGGAACAGACCCTGGCTCAGTGCCTGGGGGTCGTCCACCAGGTCGCGCGGCTGGCGTACCCGACCGAACAGGATGTCGTGGGCCTGGAAAAGCCTCTCCCAGTGGGCCAGCGGCTGGCCCGCCAGGGCTTGCGCCAGGCGCGCCGACAGGGCGCGTGCATGCGGCAGGCGCCCCGCGCTGGTGCGCAGTCGCGGGTCCTGCCGCCAGTCCTCGAAGCCCAGCACCTCGCACAGGCGCGTGAACATGGCGTCATCGAGCATGCTCACGTAGAGCGTTCCGTCGGCCACGGGAAACAGGCCCGTGGGCGCGTTGAAGGCGGCCGCCTCCGCATCGGGGAACATGGCGTCATCAACGATCAGGTAGGACTGCAGGGCCGCACAGACCTGCAGCATGGACAGCTCCAGATGCCGGCCCCGGCCCGTGCGCGCGGCCTTGAACAGCGCCGCCGTGGCGCACTGCGCGGCATAGAGGGCCGTGGCCAGGTCGGCCAGCAGCAGGCCGATGCGGTGCGGTGCACCCGTGGCCGGGTCGCGGTTGGCATGCATGAGGCCGGCATAGGCCTGCATGGTGGTGTCCAGAGCCGGCAGCCGGGCCAGCGGCCCCTGGCTGCCGTAGCCGGAGATGGACAGATAGACCTGCCGTGGATTGAGCGCGGCCAGTAGCCCGGGATCGGCACCCATGCGCGCGGCCACGCCAGGGCGGAAGTTCTGCACCACCACGTCGGCGCGCGCGGCCAGCGCCTGGAGGTCGGCGCGGCCCTCGGGCGTGCGCGTGTCCAGCACCACGCTTTGCTTGCCCGCATTGCAGGCAATGGCGATGGCGGTCTGCCCGTCGCCGCGGCTGCGGCCCATCTGGCGGCTCCAGTCGCCGCCGGGTGGCTCGATCTTGATCACCCTGGCCCCCTGCTGGCGCAGCAGCAGGCCGCAGTAGGGGCCCGCAACGCCCTGGCTCAGGTCCAGCACGGTGATGCCGGACAGCAGCGGATCGTCGTCGATGGAAGGTGCTTGCATCAGAAATCCAGGATGACTTTGCCGACGGCGCGGCGGGACATGGTGGTGTCGATGGCCTGCAGCCATTGCGCCAGCGCAAAGTGCCGGGTGCGCGGCGGTGCGATGGCGCCGCTGGCGACGGCGGACGTGATCTGCCCGACCATGTCCTGGACGGCGCCGGCATGCTCGGCGCGCTCGTCGGTCAGCCCCCAGCCGATGTAGCGCCCGTAGTTGAAGCCCCGCACGGCCAGGTTCTTGACCAGCAGCAGGTTGGCGGGGATCTGGGGAATGCGCCCGCTGGCGAAGCCGATGACCAGCAGGCGCGCATCGGGCGCCGCGCAGCGCAGCGAGGCGTCGAACAGGTCGCCGCCCACGGGGTCGAAGACCAGTTGCACCCCGCCTGCGGGGCACAGATCCTTGACGGCCTGCGCCAGCCTGGCGGGGTCGGAGGGCAGGGCGTGGGCTGCTCCATGGGCCAGCGCGGCCAGGCGCTTTTCCCCGGTGCTGGCCGTGGCGATGACGCGCGCGCCCAGATGGCTCGCGATCTGTACCGCCGCCATGCCCAGGCCGCCGCTGGCGCCATGCACGAGCAGGTTGTCTCCCGGTCGCAGCCGGCCCGCCCACTGCAGTGCCGACCAGGCCGTGGCATAGGTGATGGGCAGGGCGGCGGCCACGGCCAGGGGCACGGCGTCGGGCAGGGCGTAGACGGTGTGGGCCGAGGCCACGGCCTCCTGTGCCAGCGCCCCCCAGTCCAGCGCGGCGATGACGCGCTGGCCAGGCCGCAGATGGGCGACGTCGGGCGCGGCCTCCAGGATCTCGCCGGCCACCTCGGTGCCGGGGGTGAAGGGCAGGGGCGGGCGCCGCTGGTAGGTGCCGGCCACGAACAGGCTCAGCGCAAAGCCGATACCCGCGTGCCGCACACGAATGCGCACCTGGCCGGGCAGCAGGGCAGGCCGTTGCAGCGTCTGCAGCACGAGCTCGCTCCAATGGCCCCAGTGGGTGCAGACAAGCGCCTGGTAGTGATCGGCCATGGGCCTACTCCAGGCGGATGTCGAGGTCACGCACCAGTTGCGCCCACTTGGCCCGGTCGGCGCGCAGCGTGGCGGCAAAGGCCTGGGGCGTGCTGCCCACGGGCTCCAGATTCAGTCCATGCAGCCGTTGCACGATCCCGGGCTGACGCACCAGCCGGGCGACTTCGCTCGACAACTGCCCGGTGATGGCCGATGGCGTACCTGCCGGAAGCAGCAGGCCCATCCAGGCATCGGGCTCGAAGCCCTGGTGGCCCAGCTCCAGGAAGGTCGGCACCTGCGGCAGCAGCGCCGAACGCTGCGCGCCCGTGATGGCCAGCGGCAGGATGCGCCCGGCCTGCAGCAGCGGCATGGCGGTTCCCACGGCGATCAGGCCCAGCGGGACATGGCCCGCCGCCAGGTCGTTGCCCAGCGGTACACCGCCCTTGTAGGGTGTGTGCGCCATCCGCAGCCGGGCCTGGCGCTTGAGCAGCTCGCCCAGGATATGGCCCGTGGTCCCCACGCCATAGGAGCCGTAGGCATATTGGTCCGGCGCCGCCGCGATGGCCTGCACGAGGCTGTCCAGGTCGCGGTGCGGCGAGGCGGCTGGCACGGCCAGGATCACGCTGGACCTGGCCACCAGGCCCACGGCCTCGAAGTCGGCGATCGGGTCGTAGCCGATCTGCGGGTACAGGGCCGGGTTCTGCACATGGGCCGTGAAGGTCAGCAGCGCGGTATGGCCGTCGGCGGGGGCCTTCGCGACGAACTTGGTGCCCGTGGTGGTGCCCGCTCCCGGGCGGTTGTCCACGACCACGGGCTGGCCCCAGCGCTCGGCCAGTCCCTGGCCCAGCAGGCGCGCCACGGCGTCGTTGACATTGCCGGCCACCGAGGGCACGACGATGGTGATGGGCTTGTATGGATAGGCGACGGGCGTGGCCGCCATGGCCGCCGGGGCGAACAGCCCCGCGCCTGCGCACAGGCCGAAGCGGCGGCGCGTGATGGCCGCCTTCTGCGATGGTTGCCGCATGTCTCGTCTCCTGGTGTTCGGGGGCCTGGCACGGCGCGCCGGCAAAAGCCAGTCTAGGTATCCCGTTGGCGCGCTGGTATTCCTTGCTGGAAACTTGGAATGCCCGCCGGGCATGCCTGGGCGCATGCCGGCTTTCACGAGGGACCGGCACATGCGCATCGACGATCTGGAGCTTTTTGTCGCCGTGGCCGAGCACGGCAGCCAGCAGCGCGCGGCCGAGGCCCGCGGCCTGTCCCAGTCGGCGCTGTCCAAGGCCATGGCGCGCCTGGAGGCCGAGGCCGGCCTGGCCTTGTTCGAGCGCGCGGCCAAGGGGCTGGCACTGACGCGCGCGGGCGAAGGGATGCTGGCCCATGCGCGCGCCGTGCTCCAGTCCATGCAGGGGCTGCGCAGCGCGCTGGACGCGCAGCGCGCCAGCCGCGCGGGCCAGGTGCGCCTGGGCTCCATCCCGTTTCTGATGCCATCCCTGGTCTCGCCGCTGCTGGCACGGTTTTTCGTGCAGCGCCCGTTGGCGACCTTCTCGATAGAGACCCACCTGAGCGCGCGCCTCATGGCCTTGCTGCGCCAGGGGGACATCGACCTGGCCCTGGTGGCCGTGCCCGCCCAGCTTCCCGCGGAAGTGGAGTGCAGCCTGCTGGGCCCCATGCGCATGCAGGTCGTGGCGCGCGAGGACCATCCACGGCGCGCCATGCTGCGCGGCTGGCCGGATCTGGCTGGCGAACGCTGGGCCATGCCCGCGGCATCCCTGTACCTGCGCCAGTGGCTGGACGAGAAGTTCGCCCTTGCGGGGCTGGCGCCGCCCCGCGTGGCGGTGGAGAGCACGGCCTCCCCCGTGGCATTGGCCCAGCTGCTGCGCCAGTCCGATCTGCTGGGCCTGATGCTGTCGCGCGTGTTGCGGCAGCCCGAAGGCCAGGGCCTGGCCGCCCTGGCGGGCGAGGGCATGGCCTGGAGCCATGGACTGGCCGTGTGCTGGCGCCGTGCCAGCCAGCCGTCGCCGTTGTGCCTGGATTTCCGCGAGGCGGTCATCCAGTGGTGCCGGGAGCACGGAATATGAACGTCAGCGCGCCGGGCGGTTGAAGTCCATGGCGGCGGCCCGTGCCTGCACCATGTCGACCAGCGCCTGCGCGGGTCCGGACAGGGCGGCGGGCGAGCGCATGGCCAGCAGCAGGCGCCGTCGCGTGTCGATGCCGGACAGCGGGCGCAGCCGCAGCGCGCGCGTGACCACATGGGGCAGGCTGGCGGCGCGCGGCAGGATGGCCACGCCCAGGCCGACCGAGACCATGTGGCACATGGCGTCGAAGCTGCGCACCTGGATGCGGACCTTGACGGGCCGGTTCGCCGCCTCGGCCTCGGCCGCGATGCGGCGCATCAGCGAGGTCGAGCGCGCCAGGCTCACGAGGTCATGCTCCAGCGCGGCGGCGAAGGGCACGGGCGCGTGGTCCGGGCCATCGAGCGCATGGCCGCGCGGCACGACCAGCACCAGTTCGTCCACGTCGCAGACTTCGGCGTGCAGCCCCTCCAGGGCCGTGTTCTCGCCGACGATGGCCAGTTCCGCCGCGCCGCTGAGCACGGCGCGCGCGGCGTCCTCGCTGAGCGCATCCTCCAGGTCCACCGATACGCCCGGGTGGGCGGCCGCGTAGTCGGCCAGCAACTGGGGCAGGAAACCCGCGAAGGCCGAGGCATTGGCCCACAGCCGCAACTGGCCCGTGGCGCCGCCGCGAAAGTCATCGATGGCCAGCGCCAGCTGCTCCAGCCGGGCCACCACGTCCACCGCATGGTGGTACAGGCTTTGGCCGGCGGGCGTGGGCACGACCCCGCGCTTGCTGCGCACCAGCAGGTGCACGCCGCAATGCTGCTCCAGCTCGGCCACGCGCTTGCTGGCCGCAGCCAGGGACAGGCCCAGCGCGCGCGAGCCCGCCGTCAGGCTGCCCGCATCGACGACAACGATGTACAGGCGCAGTGTGAGCAGATCGAAACGATGCAGGTTGATCAAGACCCATCCTTCAGGAAAATCGAAGGATATCTCAACGAGATACGACTTTGCACAGGCCCCGTCGGGGCCAAGAATGCGCGCATACCAAGACAAGGAGACAAGAATGAAGCGACGCTTTCTTCGCCAGGCCGCCAGCCTGGCCACCCTGGCCTGCCTGTGCGCAGGCACGGCATGGGCCCAGGCCTATCCGGCCAAGTCCATCACCCTCGTCGTGCCCAACCCGCCCGGTGGCGTGGTGGACACGGCGGCGCGCCTGGCCTCCGATCCGCTGACGCGCCTGCTGGGCCAGTCCGTGGTGGTGGACAACCGGGGCGGGGCCAGCGGCAACATCGCCTACCAGATGGTGGCCCGCGCGCCCAAGGACGGCTACACGCTGCTGGCCTCCTACTCGGCCTACCACGTGGGCAATCCCGCGCTGTTCCCCAAGCTGCCCTGGGCCCAGTCCGAGCTGGCGCCCGTGGGCCTGATCGTGGCGGCCACCAACGTGATCGCCGTCCACCCCTCCGTGCCCGCGAACAACCTGCAGGAGTTCATCGCCTACCTGCGCAAGAACCCGGGCAAGGTCAACTACGCCTCCCAGGGCAATGGCTCGCTGTCGCATGTGGGCACGGCGGTTTTCGCGCAGACCACGCAGACGCAGATCACCCATGTGCCCTACAAGGGCTCCGGTCCGGCCATCCAGGACGTGCTGGCCGGGCAGGTGCAGATGTTCATCACCACGCCGCCCTCCGTGCTGGGCCATGTGCAGACCGGCAAGCTCAAGGCCCTGGCCGTGACCAGCAAGAAGCGCCATCCCATGCTGCCCGACGTGCCCACCACGGCCGAGGCCGGCCTGCCCGGCTTCGAGCTGGAGGCCTGGGTGGGTCTGTTCGCGCCCGCGGGCACGCCGCCCGAGGCCATCGACAGGCTGTCCACCTCGCTCAAGACGGCGCTGGAGTCGCCCGACGTGCAAAAGCGCGCGGCCTTGCAGGGCGTGGAGCCGCGCTTCCTGGGGCCGCAGGCACTGGCCGCGCTGGTGCAGCGCGAGACCGATCACTGGGGAAAAGTGATCAAGGCCAACCACATCACCATGGATTGATGCGAGGCACCCCCTGAGGCGCTTTGCGCCTTCCCCCGTTGCACGGCGCCCTCTCTCGCTTCGCGGGAGGGGGACGACACCCTTGGTGCGGGGCGGCGCGGCCGGCCCAGGCCCTTCCTCGGTGTCTCTGACTTTTGGACGCGCCAGCTTTATGTCCGGCGCCATGGAGAACTGATATGACAGAAAAAACCCATTTCCGCATCGGGCAGATCGTGCCCAGCTCCAACACCACGATGGAGACCGAGATCCCCGCCATCCTGCGTGCGCGCGAGGCGGTGGCGCCCGAGCGCTTCACCTTCCACTCCAGCCGCATGCGCATGAAGAAGGTGACCAAGGAGGAACTGGCCGCCATGGACGCCGACAGCGACCGCTGCGCGCTGGAGCTGTCGGACGCGCGCGTCGATGTGCTGGGCTATGCCTGCCTGGTGGCCATCATGAGCATGGGCAACGGCTACCACCGCGTCTCCGAAAAGCGCCTGCACCAGCGCACCGTGGACAACGGCGGCCCCGCGCCCGTGGTCACCAGCGCCGGCGCCCTGGTCGACGGCCTGCATGCCATCGGCGCGAAGAAGGTGGCGCTGCTGGCGCCCTACATGAAGCCGCTGACCAAACTGGTCATCGACTACATCGAGAACGAAGGCATCGAGGTGGTGGACAGCATTTCGCTGGAGATCGCCGACAACCTGCAGGTCGGTGCCCAGGATGCGCGCGCGCCCATCGAGATCACGCGGCGCCTGAACACCGCCAATGCCGATGCCGTCATCGCCTCGGCCTGCGTGCAGATGCCCTCGCTGCCCTCGGTGCAGCCCATCGAGGACCGGGTCGGCCTGCCGGTGCTGTCCTCGTCGGTGGCGACCACCTACATGATGCTCAAGCGCCTGGGCCTGCCGACGGCCGTGCCGGGCTTCGGTGCATTGCTCAGCGGCAGGTACTGAGCCAGTCCGCCAAGCAAAAAGGGCCGCATTGCGCGGCCCTTGTCATTGAAGCGTCCGGATCACAGCGCGGGGATGCGCAGCTTCTGGCCGGGGTAGATCTTGTCGGGGTGGCTCAGCATGGGCTTGTTGGCCTCGAAGATCACCGGGTACTTGTTGGCATCGCCATAGAACTTCTTGGCGATGGCCGACAGCGTGTCGCCGCGCACCACGTCGTGGTACTGGGCCTCGGGCTCGGGGTTGGTGACCGTCATCAGGTTGTCCACCGACTGCACGCTGGAGACGTTGCCGCAGCACAGCGTGACCTTTTCCTTGACGGCCTGCGTGGGAGCCGTCCCCTGCACCGTGACCTTGCCCTGCGAGCCGTCGAACTGCACCTTGACGTCGCTGACGCCCAGGTTCTGCGTGCCGATGTAGGTCTCTATGGCCTTGGCCGCCTTGGCATTCAGGTCTTGCGCAGGCTCCGCCGCCTGTGCGGCGCTGCCGCCGAACAGCTTCTCGCCGGCTTCCTTGATGAAACTGAACAGTCCCATGGGTGACTCCTGTTGGTGGGTGGAAAAAGGGAAAGGCCAATGTAACGCCTAACCGTGGCAGTCAATGCCGGTGCGCCGCGCGCCATCCGGATTTTTGACATTTGGGCGATCTTTGCGCTGGCGTCCTCGGTGAGTTGTCGTCCATGGCCGACGCCATCCTTTGGAAAACTCCGATAATCGCGCCCATGACTTTCCTGGCCATAGACATCGGCAACACCCGCTTGAAATGGGCGATGTACGACGCGCATCGGCCTGGCGCCACCTTGCTGGCGCACGGCGCGGAGTTTCTGGAGCACATCGAGCACCTGGCCGAAGGGCCGTGGAGCGACCTGCCCACGCCCACGCGCATGCTGGGCTGCGTGGTGGCCGGCGACACGGCGCGCAGGCGCGTGCATGACCAGATCGACATGATGCTGGGCTGGGATTTCGAGCCGCAATGGGCCGTGCCCGGCGCGGCCGAGGCCGGTGTCACCAACGGCTACGACTTTCCCTCGCGCCTGGGTGCCGACCGCTGGGTGGCCATGATCGGCGCACGCCACCACATCCTGCAGCGCGGGCCCGAGCGCCCCCTGATCGTGGTCATGGTGGGCACGGCCGTCACCGTGGATGCGCTGGACCAGCATGGCCACTTCATGGGCGGGCTGATCCTGCCCGGGCACGGCATCATGCTGCGCGCCCTGGAAAGCGGCACGGCCGGCCTGCATGTGCCCACGGGCGCGGTGACGCCTTTTCCCACCAACACCAGCGACGCGCTGACCAGCGGCGGCACGTACGCCATCGCCGGTGCCGTGGAGCGCATGTACCAGCATCTGTACATGCACTGCAGCATGGAGCCGGCCTGCGTCATGGCCGGCGGCGCGGGCTGGAAGATGGTGCCCAGCATGACGCGGCCCTTCGAACTGGTGGACAACCTGATCTTCGAAGGCCTGCTGGTCATGGCCCAGCGCCGCTGGGGCGATGCCAGCGGCATGGCGGCCACGGCGGTGAAGGCGGCCTGACCCGTCGGCCCTCGTGCACCGTGGTGGTGCGCGCAGGAGCGTGGAGGGCACGCCGCGTAACAGTTGATGACAGAAACAGGCCGGCCAGCACGCGTGCAATGGTCGCCTTTCATGGGGGAAGCGGCGACAGTGGATAATCCGCCGCAATGTCTTCCACCAATCACGTCATGGAACCGATTGCCGGTGTCGAGGCCCCGATCAAGGGGCGGCTGGGCGAACGCCTGCTTTCCGCCGGCAAGCTGAACGAGCGCGATCTGCAAAATGCCCTGCAGGCGCAGCAGGAGCTGGGTGGCTACCTGGGCCAGGTGCTGGTCCAGCTGGGCGTGGTGGCGGAGACCGACGTGGCCCAGGCGCTGTCCGAACAGCTGCAGCTGCGCTGGCTGCGCGCCGAGGAATTCCCCGACCTGCTGCCCGATGTGCCGGGCCTGCTGCCCAGCTTCCTGGATGCGCAGTGCGTCTGCCCCATCGCGCTGCAGGACGGCGTGCTCGAAGTGGCCATGTCCGTGCCGCAGGACCCCTTCATCAGCAAGGCGCTGCGCCTGGCCACGGGGCTGCAGATCAAGCCCGTGCTGGCGCTGGAGGCCGACATCCGCAAGGCGCTGTCGGAAGCCTCCCAGGAGCAGGCCGCCGAAGAGGGCCAGGACTGGGAGTCCGAGGCCACGGGCGGCGATTTCGTCGAGCATCTCAAGGACCTGGCCAGCGAGGCCCCCGTGATCCGGCTGGTCAGCGGCATCATCTCGCGCGCCATCGAACTGCACGCCTCCGACATCCACCTGGAGCCCTTCGAGGCCGGCCTGCAGGTGCGCTACCGCATGGACGGCGTGATCCATGCCGCCGAGCTCGTGCCGCCACGGCTGAGCGCCGCCGTGGGCTCGCGCGTCAAGCTGCTGGCCCACCTGGACATCGCCGAGCGCCGCCTGCCGCAGGACGGCCGCATCAAGACCCGCGCCAAGGGCCGCGAGCTGGATCTGCGCGTGTCCACCGCGCCCACGGTCCACGGCGAAAGCATCGTCATGCGGGTGCTGGACCGCGCCAGCGTGCGCCTGCGCCTGGAGACCATGGGCTTTGCGACCGACACGCTGGGGCGCTTCAACGAGCTGCTGGCCAAGCCCCACGGCATCGTGCTGGTCACGGGGCCCACGGGCTCGGGCAAGACCACCACGCTGTACGCGGCCCTGTCCAAGATCGACGCCGTCTCCAACAAGATCATCACCGTCGAGGACCCGGTCGAATACCAGCTCGACGGCATCAACCAGATCCAGGTCCATCCACAGATCGACCTGACCTTCGCCAACGCCCTGCGCTCCATCCTGCGCCAGGACCCGGACATCATCATGATCGGCGAAATGCGCGATGGCGAGACCGCGCAGATCGCCGTGCAGTCCGCGCTGACCGGCCACCTGGTGCTGTCCACGCTGCACACCAACACGGCCGCCGGCGCCGTCACCCGCATGCGCGACATGGGGGTGGAAAGCTATCTGATCACCTCCTCGGTCAATGGCGTGCTGGCCCAGCGCCTGGTGCGCACGCTGTGCCAGCAGTGCAAGCAGCCCGATACGCTGCCGGCCACGGCCATCGAAGGCAGCGGCCTCAAGCGCTTCATGAACGAGGGCTCGACCATCTACCGCGCCGTCGGCTGCGAGCACTGCCGGGGCACGGGCTACAAGGGCCGTACCGGCATCCACGAGCTGATGGTCATCGACGAACCGCTGCGCCGCGCCATCATCGAGGGCCAGGACGCCAACGCCCTGCATGCGCTGGCGGCCAGGAGCGGCATGCTCAGCCTCTATGAAGACGGCCTGCGCAAGGTGGCCTCGGGCGCCACCACGCTGGACGAGGTGCTGCGCGTGACCCAGGACCAGAGCGATGCCTGATTACAGCTGGGAGGCCGTGGACAGCCGCGGGCAGATGGTCAAGGGCACCTATTCCGCCGCGGCCGTGGCCGAGGTGGTGGTGCATCTGCGCAAGAGCCGGCTGTCGCCCATCAAGGTCGAGGAGGCCGCCGGCCTGGGCAATGTGCCGCTGGCGGCCCGCACGCTCAAGAAGGGCCGCATCAAGGCCGACGACATCCAGGCCATGACCACCGAGCTGGCCATCATGATGCGCGCCGGCCTGTCGCTGGACAATGCGCTCAAGGTGCTGGTGGAGATGAGCCACAAGCTGCAGATGCAGGCCATGCTCCAGTCCGTGCTGGAAAGCGTCAAGGCCGGCATGCCGCTGAGCCAGGCCCTGGGCAAGCACCACGACCTGTTCGGCGACTTCTATATCAACATGGTGCGCTCGGGCGAGGCCAGCGGCCAGATGTCGGGCGTGCTCAACCGGCTGGTGGAGCACATGGCACGCCAGCGCGCGCTGCGCGACAGCGTGGTCTCGGCCACCATCTACCCGCTGATCCTGCTGACCGTGGCCGTGCTCTCGCTGGTGGCCATGCTGGGCTTCGTGGTGCCGCAGTTCGAGCAGCTGTTCAACGACATGGGCGACGCGCTGCCCCTGCCCACGCAGTTCGTTATGGGGCTGGGCCATGCATTCCGCAGCTACGGCTGGGCCGTGTTCCTCGTGGCCGGTGCCCTGGGCTGGGTCTTTGCCCGCTGGGCCAGGAGCCCCAAGGGCCGGCAGACATGGCAGTCCTGGCTGCTGGGCCTGCCGGGCCTGGGTGGCGTGGTGCGCAAGTACCAGCTCACCTTGTTCAGCCGGTCGCTGGGCACGCTGCTGGGCAATGGCGTCACGCTGCTGACGGCGCTGCGCATCGCCAGCGACACGGTCTCCAATGTCGCCATCCGCGAGCGCCTGGAAAAGATGGGCCCCATGGTCAAGGAGGGCCATCGCATGGCCCATGCCGCCCAGAAAACCGGAGAATTCGAGCCCCTGGCCCTGAACCTGGTGCGGGTCGGCGAGGAAACCGGCCGCCTGGGCGACATGATGCTGGAGCTGTCCAACATATTGAACCGCGAGGTGGAAAACGCGATCAAACGCCTCCTGACCATGCTGGAGCCGGCGCTGATCCTGGTCCTCGGTATCCTTATCGCCTCCATCATCGTGTCGATCCTGCTCGGAATCCTGTCCGTCAACGATCTGGCCGTGTGATGAATCTGAATTGTCTGAAAGGTATGTAGAAGATGATGCGCATGCAAAAGCAACTGTCCCCTCGCGCCCGCAAGCGCGGCTTCACGCTGATCGAACTGCTGGTCGTGCTGGCCATCCTGACGCTGCTGGCCGGCCTGGTGGGGCCGCGCGTGCTCAACCAGCTGGGCGGCGCCAAGTCCAAGACCGCGGGCGTGCAGATCGCCGACATCGAGAAGGCGCTGGAGCTGTACAAGCTCGACGTGGGCCGCTATCCCACCTCGCAGCAAGGGCTGGAGGCGCTGGTCAAGCAGCCGGCCGGTGTCGCCGGCTGGGCGGGCCCCTACCTCAAGGGCGGCGTGCCCAACGACCCCTGGAACAACCCCTACCGCTACACCTATCCGGCCGCCAACGGCGACCTGGAAATCCTCTCGCTGGGCGCCGACGGTGCCCCGGGGGGCGAGGGTGAAGCGGCCGACGTGCGCAACACCAAGTAACCAGCTAGCTGTCCAGCACCGCTGCCGCAACCGTTGCCATGCCGTCTCGCCAAGGATGAGTCTTGAAGCGCGCTCAGGGTTTCACGCTGATCGAGCTGCTGGTGGTGTTCGCCATCCTCGGCGTGATCATCGGCATCATCCCGCCTGCCATGGGCAAGCTGCGCGATGCCGTGGACTACCGGCAGACCGTGCAGGACGTGACGGCCCTGCTGCGCAAGGCGCGCCAGCAGGCCACCCTCCAGGGGCAGCCCGTGGCTTTCGCTGTCAATACGAATAGCCGCCAATATGGCATTGCCGGGCAGACCCCGGCCAGGTTGCCGGACAGCCTGACCGTGCAACTGACCACGGCGGCCGGCATGGCCCTGGCCGACGGCAGCCAGACCATCGTCTTCCTGCCCGAGGGCGGCGCCACGGGCGGCAGCATCTCGCTGGCGCGCGGGCAAGGCGGTGCCGGCGTGCGCCTGCGCGTGGACTGGCTGTCCGGCCAGGTCACCAAAGAGGCCCTGTGATGCGTCGGCGTGCCGCTTCCCGCCCCCGGGTGCGGGGCATGACCCTGCTGGAGCTGCTGGTGGCGCTGTCCATCATGGCCATCTCCCTGGCGCTCATCTACCGCGCGGTCGGCGGCTCGGCCCGGGGCGTGGCCAAGCTGGAGCAGAACCAGGGCGTGGCCCTGCTCGCCGACTCGCTGCTGGACGCCTTTCCCATGGTCGATCCCGGCGGCACCCAGGCCTCGGGGCAGGATGGCGCCTATGCATGGCAAGTGGCCTCGGCACCTTTCCCCGTGAGCGACCTGCCCGAGACGGCGGTCCGGTTGCACGCCCTGCGCATCACCATCTCCACCGAAGGCCGCAGCTGGGTGTTCGAGACCCTGCGCCCCCAGCGGCCTCCGCAGCCAGGCGAGGTGATCCGATGAGCCCGCGCCGCACGGTGCCGGCCGGGCAGCGGGGCTTCACCCTGGTGGAGCTGCTGGTGGTCATGGCCTTGCTGTCCCTGCTCATGCTGGGGCTGGCCTCGGCCATGTCCACGGTCTCCCAGACCCAGGAGCGTGTCGATGCACGGCTGGACCGCATGGACCACCAGCGCGTGTCCATCGGCTTTCTACGCTCCGTCCTGGGCCAGGTCTCCGCCGTGCGGCGCCAGGCGGGCCTGCGCAAGCAGGGCGAGAGCGAACTGTTCTTCGAAGGCGGCCCGCAGGGCATGCGCTGGCTGGGCATCATGCCCGCGCGCTTCGGCATGGGCGGGCGCACCCATTTCCAGCTCTCGGTCGAGGGCGATGCCCTGGTGCTGCGCTTCGCACCCTGGCAGGGCCCCGACGTCATGCCCGACTGGGGGCAGAGCCAGTCCTACGTGATCGATCGCGGCGTCACCGCTTTTGCCTTGCGTTACCAGAACGCCAAACTGGGTGTGGCACATTGGCAGCCGCAATGGGGACCCGAAAAGGACAACGACAAGGAATTGCCCTCCGCCGTGCAGATCGAGCTGCAGTCGGCGTCAGGGGCGTGGCCGATGATGGTCGTTGCCATGAACACACCCGCAGGCTCAAACCCCGCCAGTTCGATGCGGGCCACCCTGGGTGGAGGCACGGTCTGGTGAGAGTTCGTTCAATCGAGTCGGTGCGCCGGCCTGGCGCGCAGCGTGGAATGGCCCTGGTGCTTGTGCTCTGGATCGTGGCCGCTCTGGCTATCTTCGCAAGCAGCCTGGGGCGCGTGGTGCGCAGCGAGGCCTCGGTCATCGGCGTGACCCGGCAAATGGCCGAGGGCCGGGCGCTGGGCGAAGCCGCCATCTACCAGGTGTTGCAGCGCATTGCCGTCAAGCCCATGGAGTTTCGCGACTATGCCGTGGCCCCGGTGCCAACGCCAAAAGGGATAATAGAGGTTGCCATCCTTCCCTGGAGTGGTCTGGTGAACATCAACGACGCGCCGCCAGCTTTGCTGGCGCTGCTGCTGTCCAGGGCGGCAGGCCTCGGCGGCGGAGCCGCCGAGGCGTTGGCCCAGGCCATTGTGCAGGCGCGCAACGGCGTGGACAATCGCCAGCCGCTGCGCCCGGCCTGGGATGCGCCTGAAGACCTGCTGCAGGTGCCCGGTATGACCTATGCCATTTTTTCCAGCATACGGGACTTCATCGTGGCGGATTCGGATGGGCGCGGGGTTGTGAGTCCCGGCGCTGCTCCGGAAGCGCTCAGGCCGTGGCTGGAAGGGGGGGGCATTGCGTCACAGCAGGGCCTGTCGGGTTCGCGATACTCCCTCATTGCGAAGGTGCCGTTCGACGGCCTGGGCGAGGCATGGGTCATGCGGCAGGTGGATGTGACCGGTCCAAGCGGTCCCGGGCGCTTGCCATGGACCGTGCTGTCCGCCTCGCAGACCTGGAAAGGGCGCTTGTAGCGCTTCAAGTGCCAAGAAAGGAAGAATTTCAATATGGCTCAATGTGAAAGCGGGAGGGGGTATCCATGCCGCTGCTGAGTTCCGACGCGAAGCTGTTCGGCATCGACCTGACTTCATTGGGCGACCAACTGCGTGAGGCATGGCTGCAACTGGCGCGCCAGCCTTGGGTGCGGCGGTGCGTGCCGCGGTTTTCCATCCAAGTGGTGGCAGGAGATTCCCGGCCTGATGGTGTGGCCTGGGTCAGGGGCGATCGCCTCGACTGGGCTGCGCAGTCCGATGGTGCAAGGACTGCAGCGCCTGCCTATGCAGCGGTTCTGCTGTCTTCCGAGCAGGTGCTGGTACGTACGTTGCGCCTGCCCGCCATGTCACCCAAGGCGTTGCGTGGGGCTGTGGGGCTGGATGTGCAGATGATGACGCCCTTTACCGAGGCGCAGACGCTCTGGGCCTTTGCGGTCCGCGCTCCGGGCAGTGTCTCTTCTGCGCAGCAGGTCGACGTGGTGATCACTTCGCGCGATCAGGTGCAGCGGGTCTTGAGGGAGCAAGGCTCCCGGCTGCCTGTCGGCAGGCAGCCCGAGGTCTGGGCGGAGTCCGGGGCGCAGCCGATCATGATGACCGGGTTTGGCGAACAGCCCCGTCTGGCGCGCGAGGCACGTCAGCGCATCTGGCTGTTGACCGGAATGTTGACCGCGGTCGCGTTGGTTGCGGCCCTGGCCGCCACGCCGACGGCGCAGCTGTATCTGCGTGCCCAGGACGCCGGTACCCAGTTCGCCCGGTTGACCCAGTCTACCCGTGACGTCGTGGCCAAGCGGCAGGCGCTGGTGACTGAGGCAGAAAGCGTCTCCGCACTGCTGGAGCGACAAAAGCAGCAGATCGATCACCTGCGCGTGATGGCCCTCCTGACGCGGGTACTGCCCGATGACACGGCGGTGCAGCGCGTGCAGTTCAGGGGGGACAAGCTCACGGTGCAGGGCTTGAGCGACGATACTTCTGAAGCCGTGCGCCTGCTGTCCAAGGAGCCGGGCTTGCGCGATGTGCGTCTGCCCAGCGCCGTGACCCGGTCCTCGCGGACCAGCAAGGAGAGCTTCACGCTGGAGGTCACGCTGGATCCGGCAGTGCTCGGCGTGCATGCCGTGGAGGATGCCAAAGTCGTGCCTGAAGCCACAGATGCACCCGCCGCATCCACTGCGGCGAAGGAGGGTGCATGATGGTCGCCAAGCCAAGACTGCCCTTGCGCCAGATGGCGATACTGTCGATACCGGCCCTGGCCCTGCTGATCCCCCTCGTTGCCGGCGGGCTGTGGGTCCATGCCAAGCACAACTGGGGCCAGAGCCAACTGGACCTCGTGGAACCGCGCTATGCGCGGCTGCTGGGACTGCAGGAACAGGCAGAGGAAATCCAGCAGGCTCTTGAAAGCTTGGCCGACGCCAAGGCCAAGCATGTCTATCCCGGCGAAAGCGATGCCACGCAGACCGGAAATGCGGTACAGCAGCGCTTGCGCACTGCCCTGGACCGTGCCGGCCTTGCCATCGTCAGCAGCCAGGTGCGTCCCAATCCGGAAGAGGGAACCTATGAGCGCATCGACGTGGTGATGTCCACGGAAGGCGAGTGGACCGCCATTCAGATGGCACTTCTGTCCTTGCGTGACATCAGTCCCACTGTCTGGCTCGATGACCTGGAGGTCAACCTGCCCGGCAGCCTGCAAAATGCCAGCCCCCGTGTGGCGCCCAGGTTGAGTGCGCAATTCACCTTCAGCATTCTCCGGAGCAAGACACAGTGAAGCAGATCAACTGGCTGGGGTGGGGTCTCGGAGCCGCCCAGGTATTGCTGTGTGCCGCCTTGGCTGCGGCCTGGCTCACGCCGCAGATGCAGGTCAAGGACAGCAGGTGGGCGCCGCCCCAGCCCCTCAAGACGGATATCAGGGCGCTGTTGCCCACGTTGCCTGAAGCGCCGGCTTCCGGAACGCGCCAGGAGGATCAGTTGATGCTCCAGATGCAGGAGCGGCCTTTGTTCGCTCTCAGCCGCCGTCCGCCACCGCCGCCAGCGCCAGCGAAGAAGCCCGACGAGGAACCGGCAGAGCAGGATCAATGGGCCAAGGCGAAAATCATGGGATTGTTTGATGGCGCCGTCAGTGGGGCCATCGTGCAGTACGCGGGCAAGGAGCAGCGCCTTCTGGTGAGCCAGAGCCTGGGCGGGTGGACGCTGTCGCGAGTTTTCGATCGGGAGATCGAACTGGAGAGCGGGGGGCGCAAGCGCCGCCTGCCATTGACCAGGCCTGCAACTGTAAAAGCAGGGGGAATGGGCAGCGCCTTGGCACCCATGGCTATTCCTCCACGTGCCCAGAGAGGCACATTCGCCGTCACCCGTTCGCAGCCGACGCAACAGCCGCAGACCGTCCAGCCTGCTCCTGTCACGCCGGCGCAGCACAGCGATTCGGCACCCGTGCCGCAGGAAAGCCCATCCCGGAATGAGGGCGCAAGCCTGGGCGGTGGAGTGGTCCGGTAAGGGCCTCCCCGCAACTGAAAGAACAGCCGAGAAAATCTATGCAACTGTCCAATCGACCTATCCGAACAGCCTTGGCGCTTGCCGTCTGCCAGTTGCTGCTGGCATGCGCCCAGCCTGCCAAGAACAATTTCGTCAGCCACTTCGGCAGCGATGCCGCCGGTGGATATGTGTTCCTGCCTGAAGGCGATGACGGGCGGGAGGACGCCAAGAAGAAGCCTGCCACAGAAGCCGACAGTCCCAAGCCGCGGATATTGGAGGGTACGGGCAAGCTGCTGGGTGAGGCCAAACCCCTGCCGGCCGTGACGGGCAGTCCCGTCAAGCTCAATTTCGAGGATGCTCCCCTGTCCCAGGTGGTCCGCACGGTTCTGGGGGACATCCTGTCGCTGGACTATGTGCTGCATCCGCCGATCAACGGCAACATCACGCTGAGTACGCGCAACGCCATTCCTGCCGATCAGGCTCTCAACCTGCTTGAGACCGCGCTGCAGGCCAATGGCATGGCCATGGTGCGCGATGCGCGCGGCACCTACCATGTGGGCCGCGTCGATGCGCTCAAGAGCATAGGAGCCACCGTGCGCCAGGCTGCGCCTGACAAGCCGATCGCGCCAGGTTACGGGACCATCATCGTGCCCCTGCAATACATTGGCGCGAACGAGATGGCTTCCATTTTGCGGCCCATGGTGCCCGGTGATGCCATCGTGCGCGTGGACAACATCCGCAACCTGCTGGTGATGGCCGGTTCGCGGGCCCAGGCGGAAGGCTGGCTGGACATGGTACGCACTTTCGATGTGAACCTGCTCGAAGGCATGTCCGTGGGCGTGTTTCCCCTCAAGTATGTCTCCATCCAGGAAGTCAGCTCGGCGCTGCAGATCATGAGCGGAGGCGGTTCCGGGGCTGCCGCCCCTGGCGCACCCGGTGCCGCGGCCGGTTCGGCCAGGCCAGGCGCTGCCGCAGGCGCCGCACCTGCGGCCGGTGCCGGCGCGGGAGCCGTGACGGCGCTGGGCGAGGGCAACCCCATGTTCGGCGCCCTGCGCATCATCCCCATCGAGCGTCTCAACAGCATCATCGTCATCACGCCGCGCGCCGCCTATCTGGACGAGGCGCGGCGCTGGCTGGCCAAGCTGGACCAGCCGGGTTCCGGAGGATCCCAGCCGCAGTTGAACATCTACCGCGTGCAGAACGGCAATGCCAGGCATCTGGCCAGCGTGCTGGCCGGCATATTCGGCGGCTCCACGGGCGGCAGCACGGCCAACAGCGGCGTGGCGCCGGGCCTGGGAACATCGACTTCCGGCAACAGCGGATTCGGCAACAGCGGGTTCGGCAACAGCGGGTTCGGCAACAGCGGATTCGGCAACAGCGGATTCGGCAACAGCGGATTCGGCAACAGCGGATTCGGCAACAGCGGATTCGGCAACAGCGGATTCGGAAACAGCGGCTTTGGCAATAGCGGCTTTGGCTCGAGCACCGGGCAACGCTTTGGCTCTACGACGAACTCGGGCTTTGGGGGCCAGACCGGAACGGGCCAAGGCATGGTCGGTGCGAATCTCGGCAGCGTTCGCGTCATGGCCGACGAACTCAACAACTCCGTGCTGGTCTGGGGTACGCCAGCTGAATTCGAGCGCATTGAAGCTTCGCTCAAGAAGCTGGACCTGCCGCCCACCCAGGTGCTGATCGAGGCCAGCATCGTGGAGGTCACTCTCAACGACACATTGCGCTATGGCCTGCAATGGGCCTTCAGTGGCGATGTCGGTAACAAGGGCTACAGCGGAAATGGCGGATTGCTGGGGCAGGCAGGGGACCAGCGCCCACCTGGCGCTACATCATTAGACACAGCCACAGGAGGGCTGGGCGGTCTGAGCCTCGGGCAGGGCTTTAATTACACGCTCAAAAACTCCTTGGGCAACATCAAGGCCGTGCTGACTGCTCTGGCGGGCAAGACCCAGGTCAAGGTGGTCGCCAGTCCTACGCTGATGGTGCTGGACAACCATCCGGCGGCTATCGCCGTCGGTACGCAGCAGCCCTACAAATCCGGCACCACGGTGACTGGGACCTCGGGGACCGCCATCGACAACTTCTCTTACAAGGATACGGGGGTGAATTTGCAGGTCGTCCCGTCCGTCAATGCCGGCAATCTGGTCACTATGACAGTCAATCAATCGGTGACAGATGTCGGCGCGATGGATGAGGTGACTCGGCAGCGCGCGTTCCTGCAGCGGCAGATCTCGAGCCGTGTGGCCGTGCGGTCGGGGGAATCCATCGTCATGGGAGGGCTGATCCAGGAGAATTCGAATGAAGGCCGTTCGGGCATACCTTATTTGTATGATCTGCCCGTGGTCGGCAATCTGTTCGGCTCCACCAACAACTCGGGCGCCCGCACCGAGCTCATCGTCATCATCACCCCGCGCGTGGTGCGCACCGACGTCGACGTGCGCGAGGTCAGCGAAGACCTGCGCGAGCAGATGCGCTCCCTGTCGCCACTCCTCAAGTCCTCGGGTCGTTCCGTACCTGAGGATGTCTTCCCGGTGCCTTCCAAGGCTTCGGTGGAGGTGGGGCCTCTCACGCCGGCTTCCAGGTAAGCGGACAGGTCTTTGGAACGTTCGGACCCTGCCTGCCTCGAAACTTCTTTCTGGAGAAAACCATATGAGCAACAAGACAATCAAACAGCCTCTTGCACGGGGCGCGCGATGGATGGCGTGGGCGGCCGGGGCGGCCTGTCTGGCACTGGTGGCGGGATGCGCCACCACCTCCGATGAAGGCAAGACTGCGGAGGACATCGTGAACGCACGTTCCGCGGCCTATCTCAAGGCGCGGCAAGCTGGCGAGGTGGACAAGGCCTACGAGTACCTCACGCCCACCTACCGCAAGCTCAAGGACAAGGAGCGCTTCAGCCGGGAAAACGGTGGGACGACCGCACTCAAGGGGGGCGAGCTGATTTCCACCGAGTGTGAGCCGACGCGTTGCGTAGTGCGTCGCAACTTCACGGCCAAGGTGCCCAGCATTCCCAATGCGGACATCCCCATCAGCATGACCGAGGCCTGGGTGATCGAGGATGGCAAGTGGTGGCTGCACCTCGACTAAATAGCGTGAACGGACTCCTGCACTATTGTGTGCTTGGGTGAACGTCGGGGATAATGCGCCGTCCCTGTACCGGTGCTGGCCAGGCAAGTGTTGTTTTTTTCGCAAAAGCATGCTTGGGCGCCTCCAAAAAGCCACATGGGGGCGTAACTGGCTGTGCTACGATTCCTCGGCGATCAATCGTGGTGGTTGCAACTACCTTATCTTTTTTACTGGAGATAGTTCTTATGAAGAAAAATGTTCTGGCCCTGAGCATTGCTGCCATGGTTGGTGGCCTGGGCTTTGCAGGCGCTGCATCGGCTGGCGTGATCGTCGGTACGGGTGCTGCTCCTACGGCTGCTGTGCTGGGTGCATCCAACGCCCAATCGTTCGCTCTGAGCGAAGGCGGCACGGGCCACAACCTGGTGGTGCCTTACTTCTCCGCTCAGAACGGCAACATGACCGTTCTGCACCTGGTGAACACTGACACCCGTAACGGCAAGGCCGTCAAGGTGCGTTTCCGCGGCGCTGCCAACTCCGACGACCTGATGGACTTCCAAGTCTTCCTGTCGCCCCAGGACGTCTGGACCGCTGCCGTGTCGCAAGGCGCCAATGGCGTTCTGCAACTGGCCAGCTCGGACAACACCTGCACGCTGCCCCGCCTGAACTCCGCTCCCGGTGCGTCCGATGGTGCCAAGGCTGCCAACGCCGTGGGTTACTTCAACGGCACGACCGGCCGTCTGAACCCCAAGCTGTCTGACGCTGCACGTGCCAACGGCTCGCGTGAAGGCTACGTTGAAATCTTCAACATGGCTGACATCCCCAGCGCTGCTGTCTATGGTTCCACCACTGACGCACAGTCGGCCCTGTACAAGACCATCAAGCACAACGCCGCTGGCGTGGCTGCTTGCGACAGCACCGTGCTGAACCCCGCCGTGCTGACCACGGACTGGACCACCGAAGCTACCGCTGCTGCCCGCGGCCTGGCTACCCCGACCACGGGTCTGATGGGTGACTGGTACATCATGAACGTGCCGCAGACCACCACCTTCTCGGGTGCTGCCACGGCTCTGACGGCTGTTGATGGTGCGAATGGCACGGGTGCTGCTGCCCGCGGCAACTACGTGCTGTTCCCCCAGCGCGCTACCCCTGTCGACGCAGCCACGGCCAACCAAGTGACGGCCGACCCGCTGTTCCGTACGGTGAACGTGGGCCTGGAGAAGGATGCTGCTGGTGCTGTGACCGGCGGTACCTTCAACAACCCCGTGATCCGTGCTGGCCTGTACGACCTGCCCGACATGTCCACGCCTTACTTCGGCGCGCTGAGCAACACTCAGCCCCTGACGCAAGCTCAGGCACTGTCGCAAGCTCTGGCCGTGACCCAGGTCATCAACCAGTACGCCAACGATGCCAGCATCTCCGGCAAGACCGACTGGGTGTTCTCCATGCCCACCCGTCGCTACAGCGTGGCTCTGAACTACAACGGCGCAAACGCAAACAATGCTGCTGTCCGCGTGTTCTCCTCCGACATCCTGAACGGTGGTGTTGCGTTCTTCCACTCCGGCAACACCGAAGTGACGAACGAAAACGCTGATGCTCGTATCTGCGTGGCTGCCGATGGCCAGTCCTTCTTCGGTCGTGAAGAGCAATTCCGTGAAGACGGCGCTGTTCTGTCGCCCGGTGAAGTGGCTACCTTCCGCTTCTGCGGCGAAACCAGCGTGCTGAGCTTCGCTGACGCAAACGGCAACTCCGTTCTGGCCGCTACCGTGGCCCGTCAGGACACCGGCAACTCCGCCTTCAACCGCGGCTGGGCTTTCGCCAACGTGACCAACGGCGGCGCTGGCCTGCCTATCCTGGGCGCTTCCTTCCAGAAGCTGACCAACCCCAGCGCTGGCGCTGGCTTCTCGGGCACCTACGGTATCACCTGGCCCCACCGCTACGCTCGCTAATTTGTTTGCGTAAGCAAGCAACTTAGTCGCTAAGTAGCACTCTAAGAAAGCGGGACGAAAGTCCCGCTTTTTTTATTTCTATCGACGAAAAAATGGCAAGCATGCGAATGACCAAGACTGCTTTTTCCTCTCTGCCGCGCACCGCGCTGGCCCTGGCCTTGATGGCTGGCTGCCTGCTGGGTGCCGGCGCCCGCGCCGACGAAGCCCAGGCTTTGATGGATGGCCCGGCCCGGATCACGACCAGCGACGTCAACGCCGATGCGCTGCGCACGCCGGACGCCCTGCGCAGCCAGGTGTTGTCCGACCCCAAGCGGGTCGAGCAGATCGTCACCAGCCTCTATGTGCGCCGCGCCCTGGCTGATGAGGCGCAAAAGCAGAAACTGGTGAAGCAGGCGGATCTGGATGCCGTCATGCGCCTTGCGCGCGACAAGATGCTGTCGGACGCCTGGTTGCAGAACATGCAGACCAAGCACAATCTGTCGGATGCGCTGGCCGAATCCCAGGCGCGCAATGCCTACAATGCCAAGCCGGATCGCTTTGCGCACCTCGAGCAGGTGCAGGTGCGCCACATCCTGATTGCCGGCGATACCCCTGAATCCAAGGCCAAGGCAGAGCAGTTGCTGGTCCAGCTCAAGTCTGGCGCCGATTTCGCGGAGCTGGCCAAGGTCAATTCCATCGACAAGGGCAGCGCCGCCAAGGGTGGAGATCTGGGCTATTTCGAGCGTGGCCGCATGGTTCCTGAGTTCGATGAGGCCGCTTTCGGGCTGGACAAGCCTGGTGCCCTGAGTGCACCCGTGAAGACCAAGTTCGGCTACCACATCCTGAAGCTGGAAGCCCGTCGCCCCGCAGGTGTGCAACCTTACGCGGAGGTGCGTGAGCAGCTCGTGGCCGAGGTGCGTGCCAAGGCCGTGCAGGATGCCATCGACAAGGAGGCGGAAAAGCTGCGTGCCAAGGGCACGCTCAAGCCTGATGCCATCAAGGCATATAGCGAAAGCGTCAAGAAGCACTGAGCCTCTTCTTGCTGGCTGCACGGATGCCGGGCCCGATTGCGCAGGGGCCGACGCTGCGTACGTCGAGCACATGCAGCAAAAACTGACACTCTTTGCGCGGTCTGCCTGATAAAGGCCGGCACAGACCTTGCGTCTTGCGCGAAAATGCGAGGTTTGGCATGAACGAAGTGCCGCTGCGTCGTCCCGCGACGTGGGCGGCACTTTTTGCATAACGACGCATGTACTCTTTAATCGGCGAATGCCGCGCGCTGTGGCAGGCCCGCGGCCTGCTGTGGGTGATGACCCGGCGCGAGGTGGCGGCGCGCCATGCGGGCACGGCCGCAGGCGTGCTCTGGCCCTATCTGCAGCCGCTGCTGACGGTGGCGGCCTACTATCTGGTGTTCGACGTAGTGTTCTCCATGCGCCTGGGAGACAACGCGCCCACGCATGCCGTGGGCGCGTTCCTGGTCGTGGGCGCCTTGCCCTGGATGGCGTTCTGCGATGCCACCTCGCGTGGCATGAACAGCCTGATCGAGGCGGGCGGCATCCTGCAAAAGAACCCGCTGCCGCCCGTGCTGTTTCCGCTGCGGGCCGTGCTGGCCAGCAGCGTGATCTTCGGGCCGCTGCTGCTGCTGGTGGCGCTGGCCTATCTGCCGCAGCATGGCTTGAACACCTCCATGCTGGCCCTGGTGCCGCTGCTGCTGGGCCAGTTGCTGCTGTGCTCGCTGCTGGCCTATGCGCTGGCCATCCTGACGGCGGCGTTGCGCGACGTGGGGCAACTGGTGACCTTCCTGCTGTCGGTGGGCATTTACCTGTCGCCCATCCTGTTTCCCCTGGCGCTGTTTCCCGAGCGCTGGCGCTGGGTGCTCTGGGCCAATCCGATGACGGCGCTGGTGCTGGGCTACCAGAACGTGTTGCTGCAGGGCCTGTGGCCCCAGCCCGCGGTGTGGGTTGCCCTGGGCGCCTGGCTGCTGGTGCTGGCCGTGCTCCTGAACGGCCTGGTGCGGCGCAGCCGCGATCAACTGGTGGACTGGCTATGAACGCCAAGCATGTCGAACTGCCCGATGACCTGGTCCTGCGTGTGCGCGACCTGGGCAAGGAGTACAAGCTGTATCCGTCGCCGCGCGCGCGCTTCAAGGCGCTGCTGACGGGCGCGGCCACGCACCGCAGCCATTGGGCGCTGCGCGATGTGTCCTTCGAGCTGCGCCGGGGCCAGTGCATCGGCGTGATCGGCGACAACGGCGCGGGCAAGAGCTCGCTGCTCAAGCTGCTGGCAGGCACCTTGCAGCCGAGCTGCGGCCAGATCGAGCGCGTGGGCCGGGTGACGGCCATCCTGGAGCTGGGGGCGGGCTTTCATCCCGATTTCAGTGGCCGGGACAATCTGTATTTCGGTGGCAGCCTGATCGGCATCAGCCCGGAGCGCATGCGCGAGCTGGAGCCCGAGATCGCGGCCTTTGCCGAGCTGGGCGAGGCCATGGAGCGCCCGGTCAAGACCTATTCATCGGGCATGACCGTGAGGCTGGCGTTTGCGCTGGTGACGGCGGTGCAGCCCGACGTGCTGATCATCGACGAGGCCCTGGCCGTGGGTGACCAGCATTTCCAGAAGAAGTGCATAGAACGCATCATGGCGTTCCGCAACAGCGGCTGCACCATTCTGTTTTGCTCCCACAGCCCCTATCACATCCGCCACCTCTGCGATGCCGCGCTGTGGCTGCGTGGCGGCCAGGTGGCGCAGTTCGGCGATACCGAGCCGGTGCTGGCGGCCTACGACCTGCACACCCGCGAGCGACAGGAGCGCGAGCAGCGCGCGCTGGCAGGCGTCGCAGACACCGAGACCCCGGGCCAGGCGCCGGAGCCGCAGCCATCCTGCGACGTGGCTGCACCTGCCTCGGGCCCCGTGGCGGCCGTGGACAGCGGCTCGGCCTGCATTCTGTCGGTGGAGGTCAAGGATCTGGCGGAGCCCGTGGACGATCAGCCGGGCCTGCTGCAAAGCCAGGACCTGGTGGTGACCATCACGGCGCGTGGGCGGGGCGACGAGCGCCCGCACATCGGCTTCATGATCGAGCAGTCCAAGGGCGTGGGCATCACCTCGCTGGCCACCCATGAAGATGGTGCCTTTCCGCGCCAGCTGCCGGATGGAACCTGGCAGACGGTGCTGACCTTCCCCGACCTGCCGCTGCACAGCGGTGACTACGTGATCAGCGCCTTCCTTTTCGATGAGACGGGACTGGCGGTCTATGACGAATGGTTCCAGTTCCGGCATCTGCGCTTCATCTTTCCCAAGCCGTTGCCGGGGCTGGTGCGCCTGCCTCACCACTGGAGCTGACGCATGGGCCAGGACCTGACGGGATTGCAGCAGCGGTCCTTGCCTGCGGGCGAGGCCAGGGGGGGCATCGATCCACGGCTGAACCTGCTCAAGGTACTGGCCTCCTTCGGCGTGATCATGGTGCATACGGCGGTGCTGCGTGTCTCGCAGGTCGATGTGCACAGCCTGGGCTGGTGGGTGGCCAATATCGGCGATGCGGCCGGCCGCTTCGGCAGCTCCATGTTCGTGATGGTCGGCGGCGCGGTGCTGCTGGCCCGGCCGGCGGAGCGCGACCCCTGGGGCATGGTGGGGCAGCGTCTGTCCCGGCTGCTGCCCGCGCTGCTGTTCTGGTCGGCGTTCTACTTTGCCTGGAGGCAGTGGATGTGGGGCGGCATCACATGGCAGGGCATCGTGCAGGACGTGGTGCTGGGCAGTCCCTGGTACCACCTGTGGTTCATGTACATGATGCTGGGCCTGTACCTGATGATGCCCGCCATGCGCTATGCCGTGCTGGGTGTCGGGGACGGGTCCGGCTGGCGTCATCTGCTGGTGGTGGCGGCGGGCATGACCTGGTTCGCCTCCATCGCGCAGACCCTGCAAAAGACTTCGCATGCCAGCTTCATCGGCCTGGCGCCGCTGTTCGTGGTCTATTTCCTGGGGGGCTACTACCTGCTGCGGCGTCCGGTGCGCATCGCGGGCTGGCTGCTGTGGCTGGGGGTGCTGCTGGCCGTGGCCGGCATGGCGGCAGGCGTGGCCCTGGCCTATCCGGTGCTCAAGGACTGGGCCTTCGTGCTTTTCTACAGCAACCGCAGTCCTTTCGCGATGCTGCTGACGTTCTGCCTGTTCCTGCTGGCGCTTCGCCTGCCGCCGCAGTCCGTTCCCCGCTGGGTGAATCACCTGGGCAAGGCCACGCTGGGCATTTATGCCATCCACCCGTTCTGGATCGACATGCTGGCGCGCTGGGGCTGGGGCCTGCCGCAGGCAGGTGGCTACTGGCCGGTGCTGACACTGCTGGTGTTCGTGCTGTCTGCCCTGACATCGCTGGCGCTTTTTTCGATCCCCCGGCTGCGGCGCCTGGTGAGCTGACATCCACTGCGGCCCGGACCCCGGCTGCGCGCAATCTCCGAGATACCCGATGAACACGACGAATTCCATCCCCACGACACTCAGCCCCGGACAATGCCTGATCCAGGAAGCACGGCAACTGCTGGCGCAGGGCGACCGCACGGGCGCGGCCCAGGTGCTGGTCCGCGCCCGGGGCGAGCGCGATACGCTGCTGCAGGCCCACGAACTGATCGAGGCGAACGGCCTCGTGGGCTCGTTCTCGAACATCATGGGGCTGGAGTGCCGCATCTCGCCGCAGGACGATATTTTCGGCTTCTTCCGTGGCCACCACTCCAGCCTGAACCCGCTGCGCGACTATTTCGCCGATGGCTGGCGCACGCTGTCGGAACTCATGCTGCTGCTGGAGGCCGTGGACAAGCCGCTGCTGCGCACGGCCAGCGTGCTGGAGTTCGCCAGCGGCCATGGCCGCTTCACGCGGCATCTGGTCAAGGCGCTGGGGGCCGAGCGTGTCACGGTCTCGGACATCGTGGTCGATGCCGTGGATTTCTCCCAGCAGACCTTCGGTGTGAAGGGCTTTGCGTCGGCCAGCGTGCCGGAGCAGGTACGCTGGCCCCAGCAGTACGAGCTGGTGTTCGTGCTGTCGCTGTTCAGCCATCTGCCGCGCTCGACCTGGACGCGCTGGCTGCAGGTGCTGCGCGATGCGGTGGCGCCCGGCGGCTTGCTGGTCTTCAGCACGCACGGCGTGAAGGCGGCGGATTTCGACAGCGTGACGCTGGATGAAGACGGATTTTTCTTCGCGCCTTCCAGCGAGTCGAATGCCATCGATGCCCATGAGTACGGCACGGCCTTCACCTCGGAGCGTTTCGTGCTCGATCGCATCGCCGAGACCTGGGGCAGCGATGCGCTGCGCCACCGTTCGCTCGTGCATTTCTGGAACCACCAGGATGCCTATGTGCTGCAGCGGCTGTGAGCGGATCCGGGCTGTTGACAGAACCAAGAGGGGCGATTGAAGAATGAGTTGGATGCTGCGGTTGCAGGAACGGCTGTTTGGCCTGGCGCCATGGGATGCCGGCAGGATCACGGACGAATGGTTCCGTGCGCATTTCCACTATGCGGCCGATCTGGCCCATGACTGGCTGGGGCGCTCGCTGGACCTGTCCCGGGCACGGTTGCTGAATTTCGGCTGCGGCGATGGCATCACGGACCTGGCCCTGGTGCTGCGCCATGGCGCGACGTCCATCCACGGCATCGACATCCGCCAGGAGTACGCCAAGCTGCCCCGCATCGCACGCGAGCAGCTCGGCATGTCGCGCATCCCTGCCGCGCTGAGCTTCGAGACCATCGTGCCGAATTCGCCGCTGGCGGGCCGGCATGCCGGCTACGACGGCCTGCTGAGCTGGTCCACCTTCGAGCATGTGCAGCGCGACAAGGTACTGCCCATCCTGGCGGACCTGCATGCCTGCCTGCGGCCGGGCGGGGTGTTCTTCCTGCAGATCGAGCCGCTGTTCCATTCGCCCTGGGGCTCGCATCTGCGCCGCTATGACGATGTGCCCTGGCACCACCTGATGGCCTCGGAAGAGGAGTTGTGGAGCATCATCGAGAAGCACGAAGGCCCGCTGGACGCCGCCGAGGTGGACTTCGGTTTTGCCGATTTCGGCGTGGACGGCTACAAGCGCTTTGTCTTCAAGGAATACCAGGCGCTGAACCGGCTGACGGCCGATGAGCTCATCGATATCGCACGGCAGGCCGGCTTCGATGTGCTGCGCGAGGAGCGGCGCCATGTGGACATGCCCATCCCCGAGGCGCTGCAGGGCCGCTATCCCGAAGATTGGCTGCGCAACAACGAAATCCTGCTGCTGCTGGGCAAGTCCTGAGTGCCCTGCCCGGGCGCGCCGTGCCGGCGGCGCCCGTGGCTTCGCGGCTCAGGCCTGCAGCCAGTTCTTGACCCTGCGCTGCCAGTGTGCGGGAATGCGCCTGGCCACGCCGCGCAGGATCGGCATGGACCGCAGCCGGGCCAGGGCCGCCAGGGCCATCGAACTGGCGGCATGGGCTTCGCGCTGGAGGCGGTGGGTGGCCAGGAAGGCGGCGGGCAGCGGCTGGAGTTCGGCCGGGCCTTGTGGCTGCAGCCCTTGCAGATAGTCCTGGGCATAGAAGGAATCGCCCGGCCGCGCCTGGACTGCTCCGGCGGCCTGGGGCACTTCGGGCGCCTGTCGTTCGATGAAATGGTTCTGGCGCACTTGCGTGAAGAAGTCCAGCCACTGTGCGGTGCTGGCGTCCCAGGCGTGCACCCAGGACCATGGCCGCCCGGCCAGACGCTCGGGGAAGGCGCCGATGTCGGGTGCGACGATGGGCAGGCCGGCGGCCAGGCAGGCGCTGAGCGTGTAGCTGTAGGTCTCCGGCCATTGCGCGGGGAACCAGGCCAGGTCGGGCTGCAGCCACTGCAGCAGCGCGGGCAGCTCTTCTTCCTTGTAGCCTCCATGCACGGTCAGCCGTGCGCGCGGCTGGGTCTGCAGGCTGCGGTAGGCGTAGCCGAGCAGGTGGAACTCCACGGGGCTGCCGCGCCTGGCGGCTTCCTGCGCCACGGCCTCCAGCACATCGGCGCCCTTGATGGCGCTCATGGCCCCCAGCACGACGATCTTGAGCGGCGCCGTGGCGGCCAGGGGCCGGACGGCGGGGGCTGGCAGCTGTGCGGGCAGGTCGGTGTGCGCGACGGCCTGGACACGCGCCCCGGGCACGAAGCCGGCCATCCGGGCGGCCGTGTCCTGGCTGGGCGCGAGCACATGCCGTGCGTTGTTCAGCAGCAGCGCATTGCGGTGCCGCCACTGGGCCACGGTGCCGGCATAAGGGGCCGCATCGCCGGGTTCGCAGCAGCCGCATTCGCCGGCGCGCGGCGGTGCGATGTAGCGGTTGTCGATGCCGGTCAGCGAGATGTTCTTGCAGTAGGCGTAGAAGTCGTGGGCCGTGAAGTCATGGGCCGTACCCAGGCGGGCGGGAAGGTCCAGGATGGCTTCGCTGTGACCCAGCAGGTGCTGGTAGTGCACATGCACTACGCCCAGCTGGCGCAGGGCCTGCACCAGCTCTTCCATCTGGTCGGCGACGCGGAAGGCCAGCTCGAACGCCTCCTTCTCCTCGGCGCGCCGCAGCACCACGGTGCCGCCAGCCGCGGGCGAGAGCGTGAGGAACAGGGCCTTGCCTTGCAGGTGCTGTGCCAGCTCGCGCACATGGCGCACCGTGCCGCCCGCGCGGTCATGCAGGACGGCCAGCACCACGGGCTGGTGCGCGGCCTCGGCCTGCAGGCGCGCCACGTCCAGCGCGAGGCGTGCCGTGCGTGCCGGGTCCGCCTGGACGAAGGCCATGACGTCGGCTTCATAGCGCGGGTGCAGCCTGCGCAGGGTTTCCATGGCGGCGCGCTCGCGCGGGCTCTTGCTTTCCCCGAAGCTCACGCCGCCAGTGTGCAGGACGAAGGTGTCCAGCAGATGCAGGTTGCGCCAGCCGGCGGCCGCGGCGCGCTGGCAGAAGTCGTTTTCCTCGCCATAGCCCTTGCCGAAGTGCTCGGTGTCGAACAGGCCGACGGCATTCAGGCTGTCACGGCGGATGTACATGCAAAAGCCCACGCCGGTGGGCACATCGACCACCTGGCCGGGGTTGGTGCGGGCACACAGCGCGTCGATGGCTGCGGTGTCCATGCCGGCGGGCAGGTCGTTGCCCTCGCAAAAGCGGGGGTAGCTGCAGATCGTGGCGTTGTTGGAGAACGGCGTGACCGAGGCGATGCGCGCATCGCCATAGGCTGCCCGCCGGATGCGGTCCAGCCAGTCGTTGGCGACCACGGTGTCGCTGTTGAGCAGCAGCACGTCATGGGCGGTGTTCAGCGCCATGCCGCGGTTGACGGTGCCGACGAAGCCGAGGTTTTCCTCGTTTTCCAGCAAGGTGATGCGAGGTTCCTGCGCGGCTTTCTCGCGAAGCCAGGCCGTGACCTCGGGCTCGGGGCTGGCATCGTTGATGACCACCAGCTGCCACGGCGTGCGGCACTGGCTGGCCAGCACCGATTCGATGCAGTTGCGCGTATCGTCCAGGCCCCGGTAGACCGGGACGATCACGTCCACCGGCTGCGGCGGCATGGATTGGGGGACGGGAACATGCAGGGGGACAGGGGCAGGCGCTGGCGTGCGGCCCAGCAGACGGTCGATGCGCATCTTGGCGTGGACGAGGGGGCGGGTGGCCCGGAAGACGGTGGAGTTCTCGATGTCGCGCAGGTGCTGTTCCAGCCGGGCGAAGTCCCTCTGCACGCGGGTGGCCTCCTGCTGCCAGAGGGCGCGTTCCTTGCTTTGTGACTGGTGGCTTTCCTCCAGCAGCGTGTTGCGGTGCTGAAGACTGTGGATCAACTGGTCGCGCTGCTCGGTCTCCCGGGCCAGTTGCCTGGCCTGCTCATCGCGTTGCCGGGCCGCCTGCTCGCTTTGCTGTTCGTGCACCATGCGCTGGGTATGCAACCGATCTTGCAGTTCGCCTGCCTTGCTGCGCTCCTGCGCGAGTTGCTGCTGCAGTGGCTGCATAGCGCCGGACAGGGCGAGGTAGTCGGCCGACATGGGCCAGCCCAGCTCGACTTCCAGCGAGGCACCCCGCAGCGCGGCCAGGGTCTCGGCCGCGATGGGCAGCTCGAACCAGGGGTCGTCGCCGGTCAGCAGCAGCATCAGGGCGAAGGCGCTCGCGGGATGGGGGCCGCTCCAGGCGACCTGGTGGTTCGGCCGCTGCCCCAGCAGGGCCATGGCCGAATCCTCGGGCCGCCATTGCCAGACGGGGGTGCCCTGGGCGTCCAGCAAGGCCAGCCGGTACAGGTGCACGAAGCCCGGGCGGTCGGCCAGGTCCAGGCGCAGATGGCTCAGGGAGGTGTTGTGCTCGGGCAGTGCGAAGCGAACCGTCTGCCGGGGCTGGCCGATGACGCCGGTGGCCGAGAGCTTGTGGCCCTCGTCATAGCGGCCGGCGCGGGCCATGTAGAGCTGGGCGGTGAACAACGCATGCCCCTCGGGATAGTTCACGGGGGGCTCGATCGGCTGCGCCTGCGCGACCGGGGCGGCGCTGGCGATGAACTGGTAGGCCAGCGCGTCCGGCGTGGCCAGCAGGTAGCGGGCGACGGCAGGCGGCAGGCTGTCGTAGGCGACGCGGAACTCCGACTCGGGCAGAGCCCGCTCTATGGTGTCGATGTCGTCCACCTGCCAGCGCTGCTCCGCCAGGAAGCGCGACAGCGAGCGCCGCGTGAAAAAGCGCAGGTGGGTGCGGTCCAGCAGGCCCTCCTGCCGGTAGCGGAATTCGCCGTGCAGCAGCTCGGCCACCAGGCCGCTGTAGCCCGCGTTGGGCACGGAGATCAGCAGCCGGCCCTGCGGCGCCAGCCGCTCGCGGCAGGCGGCCAGGATGCGTTCGGGCTGGCGCAGGTGTTCCAGCACGTCGGCGCAGACGATGTAGTCGTAGCGCGCTTCACCGAAAAGCCGGTCCAGGTCGCAGTCCTCCAGGTCGGCGACATGGACCTGCCGGTAGAACGGGGCGGCATGGCGCGCCTCTTCCTGACTCAGCGTGACGCCATCGCAGATGCACTGCTTGTGCTCGGCGAGGAAGGCACCCAGCGCCCCGCTGCCGCAGCCCAGGTCCAGCACATGGGACTGCGGACGGACGTGGCCGGCCAGCACGGACAGCGATGTACGCTCGTTCAGGTCGATGGTGCGCAGGTAGACGTGGGGATCGGGAATGGGTGTGGTCATAGCAGGTGGGGTGCCGGACAAGGCCTTGGCGGGACTCAGGCACCGGCCGCCTTCATCCAGAGCGCAGGCTCCGGCCGCGCCCACAGTGGGCGACCAGCGAAGGCCGCGCAACGCAGGCGGCATGGCTCATGGATTCTGGACAAGGCTGATCAGGTGGCATGCCGTCTGGCAGCAAGCGGTTCAGCCCCATCCACGGGAAAGAGGCCGGAAATAATCCCGGGAGTCCGGGTGGCAGATTGTCGCGCATCATAATCCCGCCCACCGCAGTGACTGCATGGCGTGGCTGGTTAATGGCATTTTGTGCGGTTGTTGCATTTTTTTGCATCCCGGCATATTCGCTGACGCCAGCGGACCGCCATTCGCTGAATACTCTGGGCCCCTGTCGAGATGGGGCGAGTGCCCGGGCTGGGGCTGGAAGATCTGAAGGGCAGTATTGATGGATTCATCGTTGGTCGTGTCAGTGGTCAGCCACGGGCATGGCGCTCATATCCAGAGGCTGCTCGAGTGCCTGGTTTCGGCGCTGCGCGCGCGACCGTCGCGCGTGGTATTGACGCTCAATATCCCGGAGGCGGATCCCGTGGCGCCGGCCGCCGGCTGGCCCTTCGCATTGGAGATGCGGCGCAATGCACGGCCCCTGGGCTTTGGCAGCAACCACAATCGGGCGCTGGCACAGGCACGGGAGGCCTTTGTCTGCGTGATCAATCCTGATGTGTGCTGGCCTGCCGGAGAAGATCCTCTGGACGGGCTTGTGTCGCGGGCGGCAGGCGCAGGGCTGGCGCTGGCCTACCCCTGTCAGGTCGGCGAGGATGGCGGGTTGCAGGATTTCGAGCGGGAATTGCCCTCCGTCTGGAATCTGCTGCGGCGCAAGCTGGTTGGGCGCGCCGAGCGGCGCGTGGAATGGGTCAATGCGGCCTGCCTGGTGATGCAGCAAGACAGCTGGCTGCGGCTGGGCGGGTTTGACGAAGGTTTCTTTATGTACTGTGAGGATGTGGATCTGTGCCTGCGCCTGCGCGTGCAGGGCGGAGAGCTCAGGCGCGCCGATGTGTGCGTCGTGCATGCGGGGCAGCGGGCGAGCCGGCGCAACCTGCGCCATGGCGCCTGGCATGTGGCCAGCCTGCTGCGCCTGTGGAGCCGGCCGGCCTACTGGAAGGCCAAGGCCCTGCCGCAGGCAGCGCCGTCGCTGCGCGCCCTGCGCGGGGAGACATCGTGATCTGGATGTCGGTATTGGCCTTCATGGTGTCCTGCGCGGGTTGCGCGGTGCTGCTGCGCTGGGCCCGGCAGTACGCCAAGAGTTCCTACGGCTATGACAAGCCGCAGCGTTTCCATGTGGGGGAAGTGCCGCGGCTCGGCGGCGTGCCCATGTTCCTGGGTCTGGCCGTGTCCTGGGGGGCGGGCACCTGGCTGAGCATGCGCGGAGACCCTTCGTCGCTGCGCATGCAGCTGTGGGTGGTCGTCTGCCTGGCTTCCATGCTGCCGGCCGTGGCGGGCGGCGTCATCGAGGATGTGTCACAGCGCCTGAGCGTGCGCTACCGGCTGGTGCTCACCCTGCTGAGTGCCGTGCTGGCCGTCTCGCTGTGCGGGCTGACCGTGCCCCGGCTGGGCTGGCCCTGGCTGGAACAGGCCCTGGGCCCGGCCATGCCCTGGCTGGGCGTGGGCCTGGCGGTGCTGGCCCTGACGGGGTTGCCGCACGCCTTCAACATCATCGATGGCTACAACGGGCTGGCCGGCATGGTGGCCACCATCATCTGCCTGGCGCTGGCCCATGTGGCCTTGCAGGTGGGCGACCGGACCCTGGCCGCCATGCTGGTGACGCTGGCGGCCGCCACCTGCGGCTTCCTGGTCTGGAACTACCCGCGCGGCATGATGTTCGCCGGCGATGGCGGGGCCTATGTCTGGGGGCTGGCGATCGCCCTGGCCAGCATCGCACTGGTGCAGCGCAATGCCGCGGTATCCCCCTGGTTTCCGATGCTGCTGCTGATCTACCCGGTCTGGGAGACGGTGTTCTCCATCTACCGCAAGCTGATGCGCGGCATGTCGCCGGGCATGGCGGACGCGCTGCATTTCCATCAGCTGATCTACCGGCGCATCGTGCGGGGCGTGTTCGACGACGATCTGGCGCGGCGCATGCTGCGTCGCAACAACCGGACCTCGCCCTATCTGTGGGCCTTCACGCTGCTGACCGTGGTGCCGGCCCTGCTGTTCTGGAGCAATACGCCGGTGCTGGTGGGCTTTTGCCTGCTGTTCGTGGTCAGCTACGTGGCCGCCTATCTGGCCATCGTGCGCTTCAAGCTGCCGGGGTGGATGCAGAACAACGGGTGACGGGCGGGGCCGCCGTGCCTGGCAGGGGCCGTTCCGTCATCCATGCCTGCAACACTGCCACGCAGTTGCGGCACAATGCCCGCCTTGTTGTTTGACTACTTCCACGCCCCCGGGCTAGCACCATGAACGATATCCTCTCGATTGCCCCCCGCGACAAGGCCGAAATCCTCGCCCAGGCCCTGCCCTACATCCGCAAGTTCCATGGCAAGACCATGGTCATCAAGTATGGCGGCAACGCCATGACCGACCCGGCCCTGCAGGCCGACTTCGCGGAAGACGTGGTGCTGCTGAAGTTGGTGGGCATGAATCCGGTGGTGGTGCACGGCGGCGGGCCGCAGATCGAGACGGCGCTCAACCGGCTGGGCAAGAAGGGCGAGTTCATCCAGGGCATGCGCGTGACCGACGCGGAGACCATGGAAGTCGTGGAGTGGGTGCTGGCCGGCGAGGTGCAGCAAGACATCGTGGGCCTGATCCACCAGGCCGGCGGCAAGGCCGTGGGCCTGACCGGGCGCGATGGTGGCCTGATCCGCGCGCGCAAGCTGAAGATGGTCGACAACAAGGATCCGAACATCGAATACGACGTGGGCCAGGTGGGCGACATCGTCTCCATCGACCCCAGCGTGGTGCGCGCGCTGCAGGATGACGCCTTCATCCCTGTCATCAGCCCCATCGGTTTCGGCGAGGAGAACGAGAGCTACAACATCAACGCCGACGTGGTCGCCAGCAAGCTGGCTACGGTGCTGCAGGCCGAAAAGCTGGTGCTGCTGACCAACACGCCCGGCGTGCTGGACAAGGCCGGCAACCTGCTGACCGACCTGACGGCGCGCGAGATCGACGCGCTGTTCGCGGACGGCACCATCTCGGGCGGCATGCTGCCCAAGATCAGCGGCGCGCTGGACGCGGCCAAGGCCGGCGTCAATGCCGTGCACATCATCGATGGCCGCGTGCCGCACTCCATGCTGCTGGAAATCCTGACCGACCAGGCCTACGGCACCATGATCCGCAGCCATTGAGGCCCGATGGCGCGGACGCTGCGGTTCGCGTTACCATCGGACATGGCCCGGGCGTGGTCTGACGGCCGGAGCCGGTTTCTCTGCAAGCCGCCTTTGGGGCGGCTTTTGTTTTGGTGGGTATGGATATGCGTTTGCTTCTGGTGGAAGACGATGTGATGGTGGCCAGCGGCATCAAGCTGGGGCTGTCCGATGCGGGGTATGCCGTGGACTGGGTCGGCAGTGCCGAGCGTGCCCTGGAGGTGCTGGCGCAGGAAGCCTTCGACCTGGCCGTGATCGACATCGGCCTGCCGGGCATCGACGGGCTGGAGCTCACGCGCCGCCTGCGCAGCAGCGCGGTGGAAAGCTCGGCCATGCCCGTGCTGATCCTGACGGCGCGCGATGCGCTGCAGGATCGCGTGCAGGGACTGGACCAGGGCGCCGACGACTACATGGTCAAGCCCTTCGAGCTGCCCGAGCTGCTGGCGCGGTTGCGCGCGCTGCTGCGGCGCTCGCAGGCCGCCACCTCGGCGGTGCTCAGCTTCGGCCCCATCGAGCTGGACACGGCAGGCCGTCGCGCCGGTGCACGCCAGCCTGTGCAGGACGATGAGGCCGAGGGCAAGCTGCTGCCCATCGACCTGGGGCCGCGCGAATGGACGGTGCTGGAGTACCTGCTGATCCACGCTCCCAAGCCTGCCAGCAAGGACAAGCTGCTGCAGGCGCTCACGGGCTGGGACCGGGAGATCACGCCCAACGCGGTCGAGGTTTATGTCTCGCGCCTGCGCAGCAAGCTGGAGCCGCATGGCGTGGCCCTGCGCTCCATCCGGGGCTTCGGCTACCGGCTGGAACTCTCGCATGCGGCGCCCTGATGGGCGGCCGCCGCATGGCTCCAGGCGCTGACTGCCCATGACGGCCAACCTGCGCCTACGCCTGCTGGTGCTGCTGGTGGTGCCGCTGACGCTGCTGGCCTTGATGGGCGGCTGGTTCGGCTATCGCTCGGCCGACGAGGCCTCCACCCAGCACGACCAGCGGCTGCTGCGCCTGCTGCCCGCGCTGGCCGACTCGGTCCTGGCCCCATCGATCGCCGAGGGCACGCCGCCACTGGTGGCGTTGACGCCGGCCATCGAGGATTTCCTGCGCCAGCGCGGCAACGATGTGGGCTATGCGGTGGGGGATCTGCAAGGCCATGTGGTCGCGGGCGATACCTGGATCCGCTTCGATGTGCCCTCCACGCCGCTGGCCGAGTTCCACAGCCAGGAGCATGACGGCCTGACCTACCGCGTGGCCGTGATGCGCGCGGAAACCTATGGCGCGGGGGAGATGGTGCTGGTCCTGGCCGATGGCGGCGATGTGCGCCAGCAATGGGTGCGCCAGCTGCTGCTGCACGTGCTGCTGCCCAGCGTGCTGCTGATCGCCGGAGCGGGGATCGCGATCTACTGGTCGGTCAGCCGGGCCTTCCGGCCGCTGCTGACGCTGACCCAGGCCGTGGAGAGACGCTCGCCGCGCGATCTCAGCCCCATCCCCGAGCACAGCACGCCCGCCGAGGTGCGTCCGCTGGTGCGTTCGCTCAACCGACTTTTCGCGCTGGTCAATGCACAGACCGAGGGGCAGCGGCGCTTCGTGGCCGATGCCGCCCACCAGCTGCGCACGCCGCTGGCCGCGCTCCAGGCCCAGGTCGAGGCCTGGGCATTGAGCGCCCAGGCCGCGCAGGCCGAGGCCCGGCGCAAGGGCACCGAGGCCCAGGTGGTGCTCGGTGTGACGCAGATCGAACAGTTGCGTGATGCCACGCGGCGCACCTCGCAGCTGGCGCGCCAGTTGCTGGCGCTGTCGCGCGCCGATGCCCGCAGTGCCGAGGTGCAGCCGCAGCAGCAGGTGGACCTCAAGGAAATGTGCGAAAGCATGCTGGAGATGTTCTTCGACCAGGCCAGTGCCAAGGGGCTGGACTTCGGCCTGGACGTCGCGCCGGCCAGCATCTGGGGCCACAGCTGGCTGCTGCGCGAACTGGTGTCCAATCTCGTGGACAACGCCATCAAGTACACACCGGCCGGCGGCAGTGTCACGCTGCGTTGCGGCATGTACCATGGAGTGGCGCAGTCCGGCACAGAGCCTGCGGACTGGGCCTTCCTGGAGGTCGAGGACGATGGGCCCGGCGTGCCCGAGGCCGAGCGCTCGCAGATCACCCAGCGCTTTTACCGCGCCCAGGGTGCCGCGGGCGATGGCACGGGGCTGGGACTGGCCATCGCCGACGAAATCGCCCTGCTGCACCAGGGCAGCCTGGGCTTTGCCGCAGGCGCGCAGGGCAGGGGCCTGCTGGTACGCTTGGAACTTCCATTGCAGATGCCGGCCGTGCTCTCGGAAACAGTAGCAGCGCAGTCAGCAGGCGTGCGATCCTGACGGCTGCGCTCGTGGGGACAGCTTTGTGCGGGACGCCGCCGGGGGCTGTGAGAGAATTACTTACAAATAGTTGATCTGCTTATGTCCGAGTCTGAAGTTCTGTCGCCTTTATCCGCTCCTGGCGCCGATGTCGTTTCCGACGAAGCCGCCCCCGCTTCCGCCCCCACGCCTGCGCGCAAACGCCCCAAACCCGGGGAGCGGCGCGAGCAGATCCTGCAGGCGCTCGCGGCCATGCTGGAGAAGCCCGGCGCAGAACGCATCACCACGGCGGCGCTGGCTGCCCACCTGGGCGTCAGCGAGGCGGCCCTGTACCGCCACTTCGCCAGCAAGGCGCAGATGTTCGAGGGCCTGATCGAGTTCATCGAGCAGTCCGTCTTCACGCTGGTGCAGCAGATCGTCGGACGCGAAGCCGCCGAGGAAGACCGGCCTGCCACCGACGGCATGCGCCAGGCCAGCCGCGTGATCTCCCTGGTGCTGCAGTTCGGCGAGCGTAATCCCGGCATGGTGCGCGTCATGGTGGGCGATGCCATCGTCTTCGAGCACGAGCGCCTGCAGGCCCGCATGAACCAGTTCTTCGACCGCATCGAATCCACGCTGCGCCAGTGCCTGCGTCCTGCGGCGGGTGCACTGGGGTCGTCGGCACCCACGGTGGATGCCCAGGTGGCGGCCAGCGTGCTGACCTCGTTCGCCCTGGGCCGCCTGCAGCGCTATGCACGCTCGGGCTTTCGCCGCCTGCCGACCGAGCACCTGGAGGCCAGCCTGGCGCTGATGGTCTGAGAGTGCCTCGCTCCATGGAAAGCCGCCCGCCTTGTGCCGGCGGCTTTTTTCATGGACATGTCTGTCAAGGTAGAAACTGCCTTCTTGGAGGCAGTGGCCACGCGAGGCGAGAGCGAGGCCCTCAGGCCCCCTACTGCCTGAACGCCGCCAGGCGCGCCGCGAACGGCTCCAGCACCAGGGACTCATCGGGGCCTGTGTGGGCCGCCACCGCGATGTGGACGCCGCCTTGCGCCATCAGCGCCTGCATTTCCGGCTGGGTGACCATGCCGTGGTCCATGAGCGCGTCCACCAGGCCCGTGAAGGCCCGGCGGTGCTCGCGCAGCAGGGTGTGGGCGCGGCGGTACTGGCCTTGCAGCAGCTCCTCGATGGCGGCGTTGCTGGCCTGCACATCGGTGTTGAGGTGGTTGTCAAGCTCCACCGTCACGTCGGTGCGGGACAGGCGTTCGCCGAAACCGTGGTGGCGCACATGGCGCGCGGCCTCGGCCGTGACCTGCCTGTAGTCCTGCTCCGCCCCGGTGGTGCAGGCCATCTCGCCGAACACCAGCTCTTCGGCCACGCGGCCCGCCAGGCCCACGCACATCATGTCCAGCGCATTCTGGCGCGTGGTGGCCTTCAGGCCCGCGAAGCTGTTGTAGCCGCCCTCGAACGAGGCGATGTTGATCTTGACCTCCTGCGGGGCCTGGCCGAACAGGAGGCAATAGACCAGCCCGTGGCCGGCCTCGTGCACCGCGAGCAGGGCCCGGAAATCGGCGTTGGCGCGCTGCTTGAGTCGGTTGAGCTCCAGCGTCACGGCGAAGCGCGCCTGCTGCATCCGTCCCTGGGTATCGGCGCCGCTGGCCACCAGGTGGCGCCTGTCCGGCGCCAGCGCGATGCCGAAATCCTGCGCCAATGGCAACTGCTGCTCCAGCACCCACAGCGCGGCATTGACCAGGTTGGCACTCAGGATGGCATGCACGGACGAGAACAGTGGGCGCGTGCCCTGGGCGGGGAACACCGCATTCGCATACAGCTCGCCGAGCACGTCCTGGCCGATGGCAAAGCGCACGCCGCACTGGGCGGCGATGTCGTCGCAGTACCGTGCGCACAGGTTGCGGATCAGCCGTTCATAGGTGGCCTTGCTGAAGGATGGGTAGATGACATGCTCGTTGCCCAGCCGCGCGATCTGCTCGGGCTTGAAGCGTTCGCCCAGTGCCTTCTTCACGTCGATGAGCGACAGTTTGCGCGTGAGGCGGTGGAAGATGTCGGCGTCGGTGTCGCAGTCCTCCACGCGCTGCGCGGTCTCGTGGTACATCTCGTCGAGGTTGCCGCACACGAAGATGAGCAGCTTGCTGTAGTCGGTCTCCCAGGCATGGTGCGTTTGCTGAAAGCGCATGAACAGCGCCTGGACCTGGGCGGGCGGCCACTGCATGATCTCGGTCAGCGGCTCGTGCAGCTTGAGCATGCGCTTGAGCTCCTGCGCGTCCCAGACGTCGAGCTGGAAGCGGTAGGGCTTCTTGCCGGCGCGCTCGTCCTCTTCGTCATCGCGCTCGGCTTCATAGTGCGCTTCCGCCAGCTTGCGCTCGATGTTGGCCAAGGCGCTCAGGGCCGGTGGCAGCCGGCCATCGGACAGCAGCGTCCAGACATCCTGGTAGCGCTCCACCTTGACGTCGGCGCCCTTGGTGTCCACCGTGCGAAAGCGCTGGAATTCATCCAGCACCAGCACGCCGGGCATGCCCTCGGAAATGCCCGAGTCGCCCAGCATGCCGGAGATGGAGGAGCTGCGGTAGCTGGCGCCGTGGCTGAAGCCGTCCATCTGCACTTCCACGAAGCGGTCGTAGAAGCCCAGTAGCTGTGCCAGGCGCCGCGTCAGCTGGGTCTTGCCCGTGCCGGTGAGGCCCCACAGGCAGACGATGACGGGGCGGCTGATGAGCTGGGGCAGCACATACCAGGCGCGGATGGCGTCGATCACGCGGTCGATCACTTCGTCGATGCCGAACAGTTCGGCCTTGAGCTGTCTTGCGGCATCGGTCAGTGCCTGCTGGCGCTGTATCAACTGCGCGGGATCGACCGGGTGCAGGTGCCGCGGATGTGGCGGCAGGGATGCGGTGATGGCTTGCATTTTCAATCGTTCAGGAAAGGGTTTCTCAGGGCCTTGCGCAAGGCCACGCGGTCCGCGCGGCGCTGGGCCCCGCGGGATCGGATGTGCCTGCCTGCCGCGCTCGACAGGCTGCGCTCGGCCAGCGCCGCAGCCACGGGGTTGCGCGGCGGGCCGCAGTCTTCGAGCCTCAGGACCAGGGGCTGCTTCATGCGGCGCAGCTTCTTGACTTCTCCCAGGGCATAGGCCCGGGACGCTTTTTTGGCACTCATGTGCGTTCCACCAACAAAAAACCCCGGCGGAGTAGCCAGGGCTTGCGCGGCGTGGAAGTGCCGAGGGCCATGGCTGGAGCTGTGCGCGCACAGTCCAGCCGGGGCGGTGGACCGTGGTCAGACGGGTGCGGTGTGGAAGTCAGACATATCGGTGCTCTCCTGAGGTTCATCCTGGCCATGCGCGGGGATGCGCGCCGGATGCCGAAGAAGCGGCCATTGTGGTGATGTGCGCCGGTGTTGGCAACGAAATGCGTTGCAGGGTGGCGGTGGTGTCGCGCCAAACGGACACAGCGGTATGGGCAAGACGGTGTCGCCGATCCGCCGATTGCCCGTCGGCGATGAGGTCAGTCGCGTGGCTAGGTGTTTTCCCCTGGGTGTCTTCGCTGCGACATGCTTTCCATGCAAAATAGCACGAACGTTCGTTTTCATAAGAATTCCGCATGTCCAGCGTTTCCGCCCCACGCCGCACCACCCGTACGCCGGTCGAACCCAAGGCCGGCGCCGCCGTTGCCGAGGCCGCCGCGCCCGCGCCGCGCCGCGCCCTGCACAAGGGCCAGCAGACCAAGGCCACCATCGTCGAGGCGGCCCTCAACCTGGCCACGCACATCGGCCTCGAAGGCCTGTCCATCGGTGCGCTGGCCGAGCTGACGGGCATGAGCAAGTCGGGCGTGTTCGCGCATTTTGGCTCGCGCGAGGAGCTGCAGATCTCCGTGGTCCATGAATACCACGACCGCTTCGAGCAGGAAGTGTTCTTTCCGGCACTCGAGGCGCCGCGCGGCGTGGCGCGCCTGCGCGCGCTGTTCGACAACTGGATGAAGCGCACCTCCATCGAGCTGGACTCGGGCTGCATCTACATCAGCGGCGCCGTGGAGTTCGACGACCGCACGGGGCCGGTGCGCGATGCGCTGACGGCCTCGGTCCAGACATGGCATGCGGCCATGCGCCGCACCATCGTGCAGTGCCGCGAAAGCGGCGACCTGCGTGCCGATGTGGACGAGAACCAGCTGCTGTTCGAGATCCACGGCCTGATCCTGGCCCTGCACTACGAGGCGCGCTTCCTGCGCAACGAAGGATCCATGCAGCGTGCCATCGACGGCTTCGAGAGCATCCTGGCGCGCTACGCCAACCCGGCCTGATTTTTCCGCATCCACCGCAACACCCGACATCACAGGAGAAGACAAATGCCCAGCTACAACCCGCCCCTGCGCGACATGCAATTCCTCATGCACGAGGTGTTCAAGGTCACTGACGACTACCGGCAGATGTCCGCCCATGCCGAGGTGGATGCCGACACCATCAATGCCGTGCTCGAGGAGGCGGGCAAGTTCGCGGCCAATGTGGCCTTCCCGCTGAACATCAGCGGCGATGCCGAGGGCTGCGTGCTGAACAAGGAGACCCATGAGGTCACCACGCCCAAGGGCTTCAAGGAGGCCTACCGCAAGTACGTGGAGGGTGGGTGGCCCGCGCTGTCCTGCGACACGGCCTACGGCGGCCAGGGCCTGCCCTTCGCGGTCAATTCGGCGCTGTACGAGATGCTCAACAGCGCCAATCAGGCCTGGACCATGTACCCGGGCCTTTCGCACGGCGCCTATGAAGCGCTGCACGCCCATGGCACGGAAGAACAGAAGAAACTGTATCTGCCCAAGCTGACCAGCGGCGAGTGGACCGGCACCATGTGCCTGACCGAGCCCCATTGCGGTACCGACCTGGGCCTGCTGCGCACCAAGGCCGAGCCCGTGGCCGGCGCGCCCGAAGGCACCTACAGGATCACCGGCAACAAGATCTTCATCAGCGCCGGCGAGCATGATTTCACCGAGAACATCGTCCACCTGGTCCTGGCCCGCCTGCCCGATGCGCCCCCCGGCTCCAAGGGCATCAGCCTGTTCGTCGTGCCCAAGTTCGTGGTCAAGGCCGACGGCTCGCTGGGCGAGCGCAATCCCATCTTCTGCGGTGCGCTGGAACACAAGATGGGCATCCACGGCAATGCCACGGCCCAGATCAACATCGACGGCGCCATCGGTACCCTGGTGGGCCAGCCGAACAAGGGCCTTCAGGCCATGTTCGTGATGATGAATGCCGCGCGCCTGGGCGTGGGCAACCAGTCGCTGGGCCTGACCGAGGTGGCCTACCAGAACGCCCTGGCCTATGCCAAGGACCGCCTGCAGATGCGCAGCCTGTCGGGCACCAAGGCCAAGGACAAGCCGGCCGATCCCATCATCGTCCACCCCGATGTGCGCCGCATGCTGCTGACGGCCAAGGCCTATGCCGAGGGCGGCCGCGCCCTGGTCACCTACTGCGCCTTCCTGATCGACAAGGAGTTCAACCACCCCGACGAGAAGGTGCGCAAGGACAGCGCCGAGCTGGTGGCGCTGCTGACGCCCATCGTCAAGGCCTTCATCACCGACAACGGCTGGACGGCCACCACCATGAGCCAGCAGGTCTATGGCGGCCATGGCTTCATCACCGAATGGGGCATGGAGCAGTTCGTGCGCGATGCGCGCATCAACATGATCTACGAAGGCACGAACGGCATCCAGGCGCTGGACCTGCTGGGCCGCAAGGTGCTGGGCAACCAGGGTGCCTCGCTCAAGAAGTTCGGCAAGCTGGTGGCCCAGCTGGTGGAGGAAGAGGGCGTCAACGAGAAGATGGCCGAGTTCATCAACCCCATCGCCTACCTGGGCGACCAGATGACCAAGTTCACCACCGAGATCGGCTTCAAGGGCATGCAGAACCCCGACGAGGTGGGCGCGGCGTCCGTGGACTACCTGCGTGTGGCGGGCCACCTGGTGTTCGGCTACTTCTTCGCCCGCATGGCCCAGGTGGCGCTGCGCGAGATCGCCAAGGGCAATACCGACCCGTTCTACCAGGCCAAGCTGCAGACTGCCCGCTTCTACTTCGCCAAGCTGTTCCCCGAGACCGCCACGCTGATGCGCACGGCCCGTGCTGGCAGCAAGTCGCTGATGGACACGGACGCGGCCCTGGCCTGATCCTCGGTTCTCGGCAACGGAGCGCCGGGCCCGCGGCCCGGCCTCCCTCTCAAGGAGAAAGGGGTTTGAAATGAAGGCATATCAAGCACTGGCAGCGATGGTCCTGGGCCTGGTGGCGGCTGCTGCACAGGCGCAGACGACGCCCGTTGGCCTGTGGAAGAGCGTGGACGACAAGAGCGGCGAGGCCAAGTCCGAGATCCGCATTGCCGAGAACGAAGGCGTGGTCACGGGCCGCATCGAGCAGATCCTGCGCAAGGGCGCCGATCCGGCCGCCACCTGCACGGAATGCTCGGACGACCGCAAGGGCCAGCCGCTCAAGGGGCTGGAGATCATCCGCGGCGCCAGGAAGGCCGAGGGCAAGGACGTCTGGGAGGGCGGCAAGATCCTCGATCCCGAGAACGGCAAGACCTACACCCTGCGCCTGACCCCCATCGAGAACGGCGCCAAGCTCGAGGTGCGCGGCTCCATCGGCCCCTTCGGCCGCACCCAGACCTGGGTGCGCGTGCAGTAAACCATTCCGGAGGGTGGCCGCAGCGGCCTCCTTCCTCCCACTTGTGGAACATCCATGTCCCGATTCAATGTGAAGAAAGTCGCCGTGCTCGGCGCTGGCGTGATGGGAGCGCAGATCGCCGCCCATCTGGTCAATGTCAAGGTGCCCGTGGTGCTGTTCGACCTGCCCGCCAAGGAAGGCCCGAAAAGCGGCATCGCCGAGCGCGCCATCGCCAACCTCAAGAAGCTCAAGCCTTCGCCCATCGGCGTGGCCGAGGACGCGGACCTGATCCAGCCCGCCAACTACGAGGAGCACCTCAAGCTGCTCAAGGGCTGCGACCTGATCATCGAGGCCATTGCCGAGCGCATGGACTGGAAGCTCGACCTGTACACCAAGATAGCGCCCCATGTGGCCAAGCTCGCCATCGTGGCGTCCAACACCTCGGGCCTGTCCATCACCAAGCTGTCCGAGGCGCTGCCCGACGCGATCAAGCCGCGCTTTTGCGGTATCCACTTCTTCAACCCGCCGCGCTACATGCCGCTGGTGGAGCTGATCGCCACGCCGACCACGCAGCCCGTGGTGCTGGACCAGCTCGAAGCCTTCGTCACCAGCGGCCTGGGCAAGGGCGTGGTGCGCGCCAAGGACACGCCCAACTTCATCGCCAACCGCATCGGCATCGCCGGCATGCTGGCCACCATGAAAGAGGTCGAGAACTTCGGCCTGACCTTCGACGTGGTCGATGACCTCACCGGCAAGAAGCTGGGCCGTGCCTCCAGCGGCACCTTCCGCACGGCCGACGTGGTGGGCCTGGACACCATGGCCCATGTGATCAGGACGCTGCAGGACAATCTCAGCGCCGAGACCGATCCCTTCTACGCCAGCTTCGGCACGCCGCCCGTGCTGGCCAAGCTGATCGAGCTGGGCAACCTGGGCCAGAAGGCCAAGAAGGGCTTCTACAAGAAGGTCGGCCGCGACATCCTGCAGTTCGAACTGGACAGCGAGGACTACGTGCCCGCCGGCGGCAAGGCCGACGAGGTCTATGGCCGCATGCTCAAGAAGCCCGCCGCCGAGCGCCTGAAGCTGCTGCGCAATGCCGAGGGCGCGCAGGGTCGCTTCCTGTGGGCCATCCTGCGCAACAGCTTCCACTACGCGGCCATCCATCTGGAGAGCATTGCCGAGTCGGCACGTGATGTGGACCAGGCCATGCGCTGGGGCTTCGGCATGAAGCAGGGCCCGTTCGAGCTGTGGCAGGAAGCCGGCTGGCTGGAAGTGGCGAAGATGGTCCAGGAGGACATTGATGCCGGCAAGGCATTGAGCAAGGCGCCCCTGCCCAGGTGGGTCTTCGACGGCCCCGTGGCCGAGGCCGGTGGCGTGCACACGGCGCAAGGATCGTGGAGCCCCGCACTGGGCCAGTTCGTGCCCCGCCGCGTGCTGCCCGTCTACGAGCGCCAGATCTTCCCCGAAAAGCTGCTGGGCGAAGACAGCCTGCCCGACTGGAGGACGGCCGGCACGACGATTGCCGAATCCAAGGCGCTGCGCACCTGGACGCTGGATGGCCAGGTGCTGATCGCCAGCATCAAGAACAAGATGCACGCCATCAGCCCCGAGGTCATGGAGGCCCTGATGGAGGCCGTGGACGTGGCCGAGGCCGACTTCCAGGGCATGGTCATCTGGTCGGGCGACGCGCCGTTCAGCGTGGGCGCCGACCTGGAGGCCACCATGCCGGCCTTCGTGATCGGTGGCGCCGACGCCATCGAAAGCGTGGAGCAGGAGCTGCAAAACCTCATGCTGCGCATCCGCTATGCCCAGGTGCCCGTGGTCGCCGCCATCCATGGCATGGCGCTGGGCGGCGGCTGCGAGCTGGCCGTCTACAGCGCGCGCCGCGTGGCCCACATGGAAAGCTACATCGGCCTGGTGGAAGTCGGCGTGGGCCTGGTGCCCGGCGCGGGCGGCCTGACCTACATCGCGCGCCGCGCGGCCGAGAACGCCGCCACCAGCACGGGCAAGGACCTGCTGCCCTTCCTGACCGAAGGCTTCACGGCCGCGGCCATGGCCAAGGTGGGCACCAGCGCCATCGAATCGCGCAAGCTGGGCTACCTGCTGGACAGCGACCTCATCGTTCCGCACAAGGACGAGCTGCTGTTCGTCGCCATCAACGAGGCCAAGGCCATGGCCGCCGGCGGCTGGCGCCCGCCGCTGCCGCGCAGCTTCCCGGTGGCGGGCCGCAGCGGCATCGCCACCATCAAGGGCTCGCTGGTCAACATGCGCGACGGCGGCTTCATCAGCGAGTTCGACCAGCATGTGGCCAGCCTGATCGCCGAAGTGGTCTGCGGCGGCGACGTGGATGCAGGCACCCTGGTGGACGAAGCCTATCTGATGAAGCTCGAACGCAAGGCGTTCTGCCATCTGATCGGGCATCCCAAAACGCATGAGCGCATTCTCGGAATGCTCAACACCGGCAAGCCTGTCCGCAACTGAGGCAGGCCGAGGAGAGACAAGACATGAAGCAAATCCAAGACGCCTACATCGTCGCCGCCACGCGCACGCCCATCGGCCGCTCGCACAAGGGCTTTTTCCGCAACTACCGTCCCGACGACCTGCTGGCGACCACGCTGAAGGCCGCTCTGGACCAGGTGCCGGGGCTGGACCCGGCCGCCATCGAGGACATCATCTGCGGCTGCGCCATCCCCGAGGCCCAGCAGGGCCTGAACGTGGCGCGCATCGGCGCCGTGCTGGCGGGCCTGCCCACCAGCGTGGGCGGCATCACCGTGAACCGCTTCTGTGCCTCGGGCCTGTCGGCCGTGGCCATGGCGGCCGATCGCATCCGCGTGGGCGAGGCCGATGTGATGATCGCGGCCGGTGTCGAGAGCATGAGCATGGTGCCCATGATGGGCAACGCACCCTCGCTGTCGCCATCGATCTTCGAGCGCGATGGTGACGTGGGCATCGCCTACGGCATGGGCCTGACGGCCGAGAAGGTGGCCCAGCAGTGGAAGGTCTCGCGCGATGCGCAGGACGCCTTCGCGCTGGAATCGCACCGCCGTGCCCTCGCGGCCCAGCAGGCCGGCGAGTTCAAGGACGAGATCACGCCCATAGCGGTCACCGACCGCGGTCTGGACCTGGCCAAGGGCGAGCCCGTGGCGCGCACGCGCACCGTGGACCTCGACGAAGGCCCGCGTCCCGACACCAGCCTGGAAGGCCTGGCCAAGCTGCGCACCGTGTTCGCGGCGCGTGGCTCGGTGACGGCAGGCAACAGCTCGCAGACCAGCGACGGCGCGGGCGCGCTGATCCTGGCCAGCGGCGCCGCCGTGCAGCGCTTCGGCCTCACGCCGCTGGCGCGCTTCGTGAGCTATGCCAGCAAGGGCGTGCCGCCCGCCATCATGGGCATCGGCCCCATCGAGGCCATCCCGGCCGCGCTGCGCTATGCCGGCCTCAAGCAGGACGACATCGACTGGTTCGAACTCAACGAAGCCTTTGCGGCCCAGTCGCTGGCCGTGGTCAACACGCTGGGCCTGGACCCCGCCAAGGTCAACCCCATGGGTGGCGCCATCGCCCTGGGCCACCCGCTGGGTGCCACGGGCGCCATCCGCTCGGCCACCGTGGTGCATGCGCTACGCCGCAAGCAGCTGCGCTACGGCATGGTGACCATGTGCGTCGGGATGGGCCAGGGCGCCGCCGGCATCTTCGAGCGGGTGTAGCACCACCCCCTGAGCGGCTTTGCCGCTTCCCCCTCTCTTGCACGCGGGAGGGGGACGACACCTTCGGTGCGGGGCGGCCCTTCCTCGGTGTCTCTGAGTTGGGCCGCACCGGTTCTGTACCTGGTGCCCTTGCAAATTGCGGCACCGAAAAGGAGACCGCCATGGAACAGCAGCAATTGGTCAGCGACGGCGCCACGCTGGCGCTGCGCGTCTACACGCCCGAGGGGCCGCCGCGCGCCAGCGTGGTCATCGGCGGCGCCATGGGCGTGCGCCAGGCCTTCTACGAGGCCTTCGCCACCTGGCTGGCGGGGCAGGGCTACCGCGTCACCAGCTTCGACTACCGGGGCCACGGCGACTCGCTGCAAGGCCCCCTGCGCGAAGTCCGTGCCGATCTCTGCGACTGGGCGCGCGACTACGAGGCCGTGATTGCCCATGCCAAGGCACAACTGCCCGACCAGCCGCTGTTTTTGGTCGGCCACAGCCTGGGCGCCCAATTGCCCGGCCTGCTGCGCGCGCCGCAGCGGGTGGATGGCCTGCTGAGCGTCGCGGCCGGCAGCGGCTACTGGCGCGACAACGCGCCGCGCCTCAAGCGCATGGTTCCCTATTTCTGGCATGTGCTGGTGCCCGTGGCCACGCGCCTGTGCGGCTACTTTCCGGGCCGGCGCCTGCGCAAGGTGGGGGATCTGCCGGCCGGCGTCATGCTGCAGTGGCGGCGCTGGTGCCTGGATCCGCGCTACAGCGTGGGTGCCGAGGGCGACGCGGCGGCGCGCAGCTATGCGGCCGTGCGCTTTCCGGTGATGGCGCTGTCCATGAGCGACGACGAACTCATGACCTTGCGCGGCACCCGGCACCTGTTCGCGCTGTACGCCAATGCGCCCAGCCATATCGAGCACATCGAGCCGAAATCCCTGCAACTGCGGCGCATAGGACACTTCGGATTCTTTCGCGCCGAAATGCGTGAAGCACTCTGGAGCCGGGCCGAGGCCACGCTCGCGGCCTGGGTGAAGAAGCCCGTGCCGGCAGGCGAGTACCCGCGCTTTCCCTCACTGTCGGAGTCGCCGGCTTGACGGACGCGGGCGCCGCTTGCCATCACACTCATCTGCCATGAGCACAGACATCCATCCTCTCGACCAGGCCGTGGCGCTCGCGCCCACCGGCGCCGTGGGCCACTACCAGGGCCAGACCACGCAGGACTACTGGAACATGGTGGGGCCGTATGGCGGCATCACTGCGGCGTCGCTGGTGCGCGCCATCCAGCAGCACCCGCTGTGCCTGGGCGATCCGCTGTCCATCACCGTGAACTACGCGGCGGCCCTGGCCGAAGGGCGCTTCGACATCGAAGCCCGGCCCGTGCGCACCAACCGCTCCACCCAGCACTGGCTGCTGACCATCACCCAGCCCGACCAGGATGGCGATGCCCAGGTCGTGACCACGGCCACCGCCGTCACGGCAGTGCGGCGCAGCACCTGGGGCGGCACGGACCTGGCCATGCCCGAGGTGCCCGCGCCCGACCGCGTGCCGCGCGTGCCGCCACTGGGCGGCGTGGAGTGGCTCAACCGCTACGACATGCGCTTCCTGGACGGCATCATCCCCCAGGCCTGGGATGGCCGGGAGTCCGACAGCCTGACGCGGCTGTGGGTGCGCGACCATCCGCAGCGTCCGCTGGATTTTTGCGCGCTGGCCGGCGTGGCTGACGTATTCTTCCCGCGCGTGTGGCTGCGCCGCGCGCAGCGCACCCCGGCGGGCACGGTCTCCATCACCGTGTACTTCCATGCGGGGCGCGAGGAACTCGCCGCCGCGGGCACGGGCCATCTGCTGGCCCAGGCGCGTGGCCAGGAGTTTCGCAACGGCTTCTTCGACCAGAGCGCCCAGCTGTGGAGCGAGGCCGGCGTGATGCTGGCGAGCAGCCACCAGATCGTGTATTTCAAGGAATAGGCAAGGGCACAGACCATCATGAGCGAAAATACCCAGGACATCCTGGTGCACACCGAAGCCGGTGTCTGCACCATCACCTTCAACCGCGCCGACAAGAAGAACTCCATCACCGAAGCCATGTACGCCAGCATGGCCGATGCCCTGGCCCAGGCGGCCGAGGACACGACCGTGCGCTGCGTGGTCTTCCAGGGCGACATGGCCATCTTCAGTGCCGGCAACGACATCGCCGACTTCCTCAAGCAGTCCGCCGGCGGTGCTCCGAAGCAGGAGGCGGGCGAGCGCCCCGTCTGGCGCTTCCTGCACAACATCGCCGCCTTTCCCAAGCCCGTGGTCGCCGCCGTCTGCGGCCCGGCCGTAGGCATAGGCACCACCTTGCTGCTGCACTGCGATCTGGTCTATGCGGGCGACAACGCCGCCTTCTCCCTGCCCTTCGTGAACCTGGGCCTGTGCCCCGAAGCGGCCTCCAGCCTGCTGCTGCCCCAGATGCTCGGCTACCACCGCGCGGCCGAGGCCCTGCTGCTGGGCGAGCCCTTCCTGGCCGAAGCCGCCCTGGAAGTGGGCCTGGTCAACCGCGTCGTGCCCCCCAGCGAATGCAATGCACTGGCCCAGGCACAGGCCAGGAAGCTGGCCGCCAAGCCGCTGTCGGCCCTGATCGAAACCAAGCGCCTCATGAAGGCCGGCCAGTCCGGCTTGGTGCGCGAGCGCATGGCCGAGGAGGGCGCGAGCTTCGGCAAGCTGATGTCTGGCCCTGCTGCCAAGGAGGCGTTCACCGCCTTTATGGAGAAGCGCAAGCCGGACTTCAGCCAGTGCTGAAATCCACGAAGGCCTCCACGGTGCCCGTGCAGTTCGAGCCCGAGTTCATCGCCGGGCTGCGCGACGTGTTCGAGCGCCAGATCGCCTTCAACCAGGTGCTGGGCCTGCGCATCACCGAGGTGCGGCCCGAGCGCGTGGAAGGCCGCATCGCCATGCGCCCCGAGCTGGTGGGCCATGCGGCCTACCAGCGCATCCACGGCGGCGTGATCAGCGCGGGGCTGGACTCCATGGGCGGCCTGGCGGTGATGGCCGCCATTGGCGCCAAGCACATGGATGACGCGCCGCTGCAGCGCCTGCACCGCTTCGCTCGCCTGGGCACCATCGACCTGCGCGTGGACTACCTGCGTCCCGGCATCGGCAGCGAGTTCATCCTGCGCGCCGAGGTGCTGCGCCTGGGCTCGCGCGTGGCCAATACGCGCATGGAGTTCCTGGCGGCCGACGGCACGCTGCTGTCCACGGGAACGGCTGCGTACATCGTTTCCTGAACCATGGCCGCCCTGAAGGGGCGGCCTCTGCCGTTCACCAGCGCGCGCGCCACACGGCCCATGCCGTGCCCGCGCCATAGGCGGCCATGGCCACGGCCACCAGGATGAACAGGGACAGGGCCGTGCCGTGGCCGCTGGCCATCAGCCAGCTGCCGCCGCCCACCACGATCAGCAGGCGCACCGTGCCGGCCAGCACCGGCGCCCACACACGGCCCGCGCCCAGCGAGGCGAAGTACAGCACCAGCCCCAGGCCGAACAGGCCGAAGGCCGGTCCCACCGTGCGCAGGTACAGGTCGGCATGGGCCAGCACGGCCGCATCGCTGGTGAACAGGCCCGACCACAGGCGTGGCCAGGCGATGACCACCAGGCCCAATGCACCCAGCAGGGCGGCCGCCATGGCGCCGCCCGTCCAGGCCACGCGCCGCGCACGCGCCACCTGGCCCGCACCCATGGCCATGCCCACCATGGGCACGGCGGCCATGCCCACGCCGAAGGCCATGGGAATCAGGAGGAACTCCAGCCGCTGGCCTATGCCGTAGCCGGCCAGGGCCATGGGGCCCAGGCGCGCCACCATGCCCGTCAGCAGCAGCGCGGCCAGTGCCGTCTGCACCGGCGACAGGCAGGCCAGGGCGCCCACGCGCAGGATGTCGCGGAACATGGGCCAGGACAGGCGCGGGTTGCGCCAGGCCAGTTGCAGGCGCTGCTGGCCCCATTGCAGATAGGCAAGAAAGGCGGCCACGGCCAGCGCCATGGCCACGATGTTGCCGATGGCCACGCCCGGCATGCCCCAGCGCGGCATGGGCCCCAGCCCCAGGCCGAGCGCGCCGCCGACCACGATCTGCACCAGGGCCGCCGCAAACACCACGGCCGAGGGCAGGCGCATGTTGCCCGTGCCGCGCACCACCGAGGCCAGGGTGTTGCACAGCCACACCAGGATGGCGCCGCTGAACAGCACGGCGCCGAAGCCCGTGGCGGCGGACAGCACCTCGCCACTGCCGCCCAGCCAGCCGTAGAAGGTGGCGCCGCACAGCACGAAGACGAGTGAATACAGCAGGCCGGCGATGGCGCCGATCACGATGGCGTGCAGCGCCAGGGCCGAGGCGCGCTGCGCGTCGCCCGCGCCCAGCGCGCGGCTGATGGCCGAGGACACGCCGCTGCCCATGGCGCCGTTGCTCATCATCTGCGTGAGCATGGCCAGCGGGAACACCAGGGCCATGGCCGCCAGCGACACCGTGCCCAGGCGGCCCACGTAGTAGGTCTCCGCCACGGCCACCAGCACCGACATGCTCAGCGCCACCATGTTGGGCACGGCCAGGCGCAGCAGCGTGGAGGCGATGGGGCCTTGCAGCAGCGGGTGGGCCGCTGCCGGTGTGGCGGCGGCCGGCGCAGGGCCCCCGGGCGTGGGCAGGGTGGTGCTCATGCGTCGCTCTCCACCGTGGCGGTTTCCAGCACGGGCAGCATGCCCAGCACCAGGCTCTCCAGCGCGCCTATGCGCTCGGCTCCGCACAGCTCGCGCACGCGTTGCTGGGCCTGGCGCCACAGCGCCGCGGCTTCGCGGATCTTGACCAGACCTTCGGGGGTGACGACGACGCAGCGGCTGCGTGCATCGGCCCCGGGCACCAGTGCTATGCAGCCGGCCTGCTGCAGCGTGCGCAGGTTGCGGGTCATGGTCGTGCGATCGGTGTGCAACTGCTCGGCCAGGGCCGAGACCGTGGGCGGTCCGTCGGGCGCACGCCGCGCCTGCATCAGCAGGCTGAACTGCGTGCCGCGCAGGCCGCTGGGTGCCAGCGTGTCGTCGTAGAGCTGGGAGATCTTGCGCGACAGGCTGCGCACCATGAAGCAGGTGCAGACCGGATCGGAGGCCTGGGGCCCAAGAGAGGATGGAGACGGCATGTGGAGGCTGGAGTCAGGTGGCGGGAATTTGGATAAGTGTAGATGCACGTATTGATCTGTGTTTGTCCTGTGCACGACGCCTTGCGTGCATGGTGTGTGATCCCGCAAGGCTTGCAAGCACATGAAACGGGAGAACCATCTCGTTACCGTTATTGCGAGATGCCGTCATTTGTTGCCAGTTCGTGTGCGTAGCATCGGATTTTTCCGAAGGAGACCCACCCATGGCTGTTCAGAACCCGTTCTTTGGCAAGCGCGACAACGATGCATTCACCTCACGTAACACGCTGGGCAGCGGTGTTGGCTCTGCGGGTTCCAGCGGCACCAGTCCCTCGGGCGCCCTGAACTCCGGCTCCGGCCTGGGGACACCCGTGACCCAGCGCCAGGCGGCTGCGGCGCCGGCGGAGGAAGCCTCGGGCGGCAGCAAACTCACCGTGGGCCCCAACATCAAGCTCAAGGGCGTGGAGATCACGGACTGCGACACCCTGGTGGTGGAAGGCACGGTCGAGGCCACCATGGACTCGCGCGTGATCCAGATCGCCGAGCAGGGCGCCTTCCACGGCACGGCCGAGATCGACATCGCCGAGATCCATGGCGTGTTCGACGGCACCCTGACCGTGCGCGAGAAGCTGGTGATCTACGGCACGGGCAAGGTCAGCGGCAAGATCCGCTACGGCAAGGTGGTGATCGAAGAGGGCGGCGAACTCACGGGCCAGATCGAGGCGGGCTCCTCGCCGCGCTCGTCCTCGTCGAGTTCGGCCGTGGCGTCCGGCGCCTCCAGCCTGTCTTCCTCGTCGGCCGCCTCCAGCGACAGCGCCGCCAGCAGCTCCGCTGCCCTGGCTGCGGCCAGCGCAGCCGCCTCGCTGCAGCCGCGCGTCACGCCATCGCTGGCCTGAGCCATTCCTGCACCGGAAATGAAAAAGCGACCTGCGAAGGTCGCTTTTTTCATGGCTGCACAGGCTCAGGCGGGTTCAGCCGGCCTGCTGCTGCTTGCGTTCCGCATTGCGCTCGGCCGACGCGCGCCAGGAACGCACCTGCTCATTGTCCGGCAGCGACTGGGGCTTGCCCTGGGCGTCGATGGCCACATAGGTCAGCAGGGCTTCGGTCACCTTGACGAAGCGGCCCTGGTCGGCGAAGCGCTCGGCATAGACCTCGACATCCACCGTCACCGAAGTGCGGCCCACGCGCTGCACGCTGGAGTAGAACGACAGGATGTCGCCCACGCGCACCGGTTGCTTGAAGATGAACTCGTTGACGGCCACGGTGACCATGCGGCTCTGGCCCAGGCGCGATGGCAGCACCGAGCCTGCCAGGTCGACCTGCGCCATGACCCAGCCGCCGAAGATGTCGCCATTGGCGTTGACGTCGGCGGGCATGGGGATGACCTTGAGCACCAGCTCCTTGTCTGCGGGCAGGGGATGGGGTGGGAGGTCGGGGCGGGGAGGCATGGGCACAATCAGGTCAATATAACAACCGAGAATTGTCTGTCATGCGACGCGAAAGCGCTCCCACTCCGGATTTACCCTTAGTCTCGACCCCGGCACCGTCCCGGGACTGGAATGCATTGCGGCGGCTGCTGCCCTATCTGTGGCAGTACAGGTGGCGCGTGCTGGCCGCGCTGCTGTTCATGGTCGGCGCCAAGCTCGCCAACGTGGGCGTGCCCGTGCTGCTCAAGCACCTGGTCGATGCGCTGGACCTCAAGCCCGGCGATCCGCGGGCCGTGCTCGCCGTGCCCGTGGCGCTGCTGCTGGCCTACGGCCTGCTGCGTTTTTCCAGTTCGCTGTTCACCGAGCTGCGCGACCTGGTCTTCGCCAAGGCCACGCAGGGCGCCTCGCGGGCCATCGCGCTGTCCACCTTCGAGCACCTGCATGCGCTGAGCCTGCGCTTTCACCTGGAGCGCCAGACCGGCGGCATGACGCGCGACATCGAGCGTGGCGTGCGCAGCACCGAATCGCTGATCTCGTACTCGCTCTACAGCATCCTGCCCACCTTCATCGAGATGGGCCTGGTGCTGGGCATCCTGGCGTTGCGCTTCGATGTCTGGTTCGCGGCCATCACGCTGGCGGCGCTGGTGTTCTACATCACCTTCACGATCACGGTCACCGAGTGGCGCACGCGCTTTCGGCGCGAGGCCAATGCCCAGGAGTCTGCGGCCCATGCCAAGGCCATCGATTCGCTGCTGAACTACGAGACCGTCAAGTACTTCGGCAACGAGGCCTTCGAGGCGCGCCGCTACGACGAGAACCTGGAGCAGCTGCGCCGCGTGCGCCTCAAGAGCCAGAGCACGCTGAGCCTGCTCAACTGCGGGCAGCAACTGATCATCGCCACGGCCCTGGTCGCCATCCTCTGGCGCGCCACGCAGGGCGTGGTGGACGGGCGGCTGTCGCTGGGCGACCTGGTCATGGTCAATGCCTTCATGATCCAGCTGTACATCCCGCTGGGCTTCCTGGGCGTGATCTACCGCGAGATCAAGCAGAGCCTGACCGACCTGGAGCGCATGTTCACGCTCATGGACAAGGAGCGCGAGGTGGCCGATGCGCCCGGGGCCCGGCCGCTGTCCGTGGAGGGCGGCCCGCCCGAGGTGCGCTTCGAGCACGTGGACTTCGCCTACGACCCGGCGCGTCCCATCCTGAAGGACGTGAGCTTCACCATCCCCGCCGGCAGGACCGTGGCCGTGGTCGGCCCTTCGGGGTCGGGCAAGAGCACGCTGGCGCGGCTGCTGTTCCGCTTCTACGACGTGCAGGGCGGCCAGGTGCGCATCGCAGGCCAGGACCTGCGCGCGCTGACCCAGGACAGCGTGCGCCGCGCCATCGGCATCGTGCCCCAGGACACGGTGCTGTTCAACGACACGGTGGAATACAACATCGCCTATGGCCGGCCCGGCGCGGGCCGCGAGGAGGTGGTGGCCGCCGCGTGCGCGGCGCGCATCCACGATTTCATCGAAGCCACCCCCGAGGGCTATGCCACGCGCGTGGGCGAGCGGGGGCTGAAGCTGTCAGGCGGGGAAAAGCAGCGCGTGGCCATCGCGCGCACCCTGCTCAAGAACCCGCCCATCCTGATCTTCGACGAGGCCACCTCGGCCCTGGACTCGGCCAACGAGCGCGCCATCCAGGCCGAGCTGCACAGCGCCGCGCAGAACAAGACGGCGCTGGTGATCGCCCACCGCCTGTCCACCGTGGTCGATGCGCACGAGATCCTGGTCATGGACGCGGGCCGCATCGTCGAGCGCGGCAGCCACGCCCGTCTCATCGCGGCGGGCGGGCGCTATGCGGACATGTGGGCCATGCAGCAAAGCGGGGAGGCCGCTGCGCTGTAGGCCCTCAGGGCTTCAGGTGCGCGCGCAGGAAGCGCTCCATGGCCTCGTAGAACTCGAACTTGTTCTCGTCGTTGTGGAACCCGTGGCCCTCGTTGTCCTTGACCATGTACTCCACTTCGACGCCGCGCTCGCGCAGCGCCTTGACCACCTGGTCGCTCTCGTCCTTGTTGACGCGCGGATCGCGCGCGCCCTGGGCGATGAACAGCGGCGCCTTGATGCGGTCCACGTGCAGGGCCGGCGAGGTGGCGGCCAGGCGCTCGCTGTCCTTCTCGGGGTCGCCCACCATGGCGTGCATCTGGTCCAGCAGCGGCTTCCAGTAGGGCGGGATGGTCTTCATGAAGGTGAACAGGTTGGACACGCCCACATAGTCCACGGCGGCGGCGTACAGCTCGGGCGTGAAGGCCGCGCCGGCCAGCGTGGCGTAGCCGCCGTAGCTGCCGCCGTAGATGGCGATGCGCGCGGGGTCGGCAATGCCCTGGGCGATGAGCCACTGCACGCCGTCCGTGATGTCGTCCTGCATCTTCAGGCCCCACTGGCCGAAGCCGGCTTCCCAGAAGGCGCGGCCATAGCCCGTCGATCCCCGGAAGTTCATCTGGAGCACGGCATAGCCCCGGTTGGCCAGGAACTGCACCTCGGCGTTGTAGCCCCAGCCGTCGCGGGCCCAGGGGCCGCCGTGGGGGTGGATGATGCAGGGCAGGTTCTTCGCCGCGCGGCCGGCCGGCAGCGTCAGGTAGCCGTGGATGGTCAGGCCGTCCCGGCTGGTGTAGCGGATGGGCTGCACGTGCGACATGTCCGCCTCGGGGATGGCGGGGTTGATGTCGGCCAGCCTGGCCAGCGTGTCGGCGGTCGCGTCGTAGAGGTAGCGCGCGCCCGGCGTGCGGTCGTTGTAGGCGGCGACGATGAACTTGTCCTCGGCGCGGTTGCCGCCCTGGATGGCGAAGTCGTAGCCGGGCAACTGCGCCGCCAGCCGGCCGTACAGGGCCCGGGTCTCGGCATCGAAGAAGTGGTACTGGGGCTTGTCGGTCTGGTAGGCGGCCAGGGTCAGCACGCGGCGCTTGCGTGAATAGGCGGCTGCGTCGAGGTCCACCTCGCCGGGCACGAAGATCTCCTCTTCCGCCTCGGGCGTGGCCGGGTCGATCACCACCAGGGCCAGCTTGTCCCGGCCCCGGTTGGACAGCGCGTACAGCTTGCGGTCGTCGAAGGTAAAGAAGGCCGGGCTGACGTTGGTGCGGTAGTCGGTGGCCACCAGGGTGCGGAACTCGGCGGACTCGTCGTCGCGGTAGAGCAGGGCCGTGTTCAGGCCGTCGCTGGCCACGGCCGCGCGCACCCGGCCCGCGTGGTCCGTGCGCCAGCCGACGATGTTGCCGGGGTTCTGTGCCACCAGGGCGGCGGCGCCCGTGCGCACGTTGACGCGGTAGACATCGAAGACCTCGGGGTCGCGCCGGTTGTGGCTGATCAGCACATGGTCGGGATCGTCCTCCAGGTCATCCTCGATGCCGGCGCGCACGCCGTCCCATGGCGTCAGGTCGCTGGCCTCGCCGGTGGCGGCGTTGACGGCCAGCACGTGGAAGTTCTCGTCGCCGCCGAAATCCTTCTGGTAGAGCACCACGTCCGAGCCCTTCCAGAAGAAGTTGCTGATGTCGCGCTCGGTCTCCGCCGTGAGCCGGCGGGGTTCGCCGACGGGCTGGCTGCCGTCCAGGGGCTGGACATGGATGTTCATGCGCGCAGGCTGGCCGTTCACGCTGACGGGTTGCATGAAGCCCAGCATCGCGCCGTCATCGGACAGGCGAAAGAAGCCGCGCTCGGGGTTGCGGAAGAAGTCCTTGAGCGGGTAGGCGGGTGGCGGGACGAGGGAGCGGGCGGCCTGTGCGGATGGGGAAGAAGACGTCGGCAAAAGAGACCTCCGGGGTGGCTGTGGCAGGGAAAACGGACGCACCCATGATGCCATGGCACTGTATTCAAGCCGGCAGATCGCAAGCCTTCTGGCTTGCGAATGTATACATCTATATAGGTTTTACCCTTGGTTCAGGCAAATTACTGGCCATAAATGGCCTTGTTTGTATACATTTGACCCGGTCTCGCATCAAAACCCACGAAGAACATGAGCCCACCTCTGGTCCCCGCCAGCGCCGAACAGGAAAGCCATTCCCAGGTCATCAAGGCCCAGCTGCAACTGCGCGAGATGATCCTCGCGGGCGAGTTGCCCGCGGGCGAGCGCATTGCCGAGCTCACCGTGGTGCAGCGCCTGGGCATCTCCCGCACGCCGGTGCGCGCCGCGCTGATGCGGCTGGAGCAGGAAGGCCTGCTCGAAGCCATGGCGGGCGGGCGCGGCTACCGCGTGCGCCTGTTCTCCGAAGCCGATGTGGCCGACGCCATCGAGCTGCGCGGCACGCTCGAGGGCCTGGCCGCGCGCTGGGCGGCGGAGCGCGGCGTGGCCGAGCCGCTGCTGGCGCGCGCCGGGCGCTGCCTGGACGCCATCGACCGCGTGCTGGAATCGCCCGACTGGGGCGATGAAGCCTTCTCGCGCTATGTGGCGCTGAACTCCGAATTCCACGACCTGCTGCACGCCATGGCCGACAGCAGCGTCATGCAGCGCGAGCTGGAGCGCGTGGTGCGCATGCCCTTTGCCTCTCCCTCGGGCTTCGTGCTGGCGCGCGCCGGCTCGCCGCGCGCGCGCCACAGCCTGCTGATCGCCCAGGACCAGCACCGCCAGGTGCTGGACGCCATCGCCGCGCGCGAAGGCGCGCGGGCCGAGGCGCTGATGAAGGAGCACTCGCGCATCGCGCGCCGCAACCTGCGCGAGGCCGTCAGCGAGCCCGGCAGCCATGCCGTGCCCGGCGTGCAGCTGATACGCGCCCAGGCCTGACGCGGCGCAGCTTTCCCCTGGCGGCCGAGCAGGCCGCAGATACCCAAAAAAAGGAGACCCCCATGAGCACATTCCCCAAGAACACCTGGTACGTGGCGGCCACGTCCGAAGAGATCCAGGACAAGCCGCTGGGCCGGCGCATCTGCGGCGAGCGCATCGTCTTCTACCGCTCGCTGGAAGGCATCGCCGCGGTCGAGGACTTCTGCCCGCACCGGGGTGCCCCGCTGTCGCTGGGCTTTGTCTGCGAAGGCAAGCTGGTCTGCGGCTACCACGGGCTGGAGATGGGCTGCGACGGCAAGACCATCGCCATGCCGGGCCAGCGCGTGCGCGGCTTTCCCGAGATCCGCAGCTACCCCGTGGCCGAGCGCCATGGCTTCATCTGGGTCTGGCCCGGCGACAAGGCCCTGGCCGACACCGCGCTGATTCCCGAGCTGCCCTGGCACGACAACCCCGAATGGGCCTACGGCGGCGGCATGTTCCACATCCAGGCCGACTACCGGCTGATGATCGACAACCTCATGGACCTGACGCACGAGACCTATGTGCACGCCAGCTCCATCGGCCAGGCCGAGATCGACGAGACGCCCTGCAAGACCGAGACGCGCGGCGAGGGCGCCGATGTCGAGGTGGTCACCAGCCGCTTCATGCACGACATCCCCGCGCCGCCGTTCTGGAAGATGGCGCTGCGCAGCAACGGCCTGGCCGACGACGTGCCCGTGGACCGCTGGCAGGTGTGCCGCTTCACGCCGCCCAGCCATGTGCTGATCGAGGTCGGCGTGGCCCACGCGGGCCATGGCGGGTACGACGCGCCGGACGAGCACAAGGTCTACAGCATGGTGGTGGACTTCATCACGCCCGAGACCGAGGAGTCCATGTGGTACTTCTGGGGCATGGCGCGCCGCTTCAATCCGGGCGACGCCGAGGTCACGGCCCGCATCCGCGAAGGCCAGCACAAGATCTTCAGCGAGGACCTGGAGATGCTGGAGCTGCAGCAGCGCAACCTCGGCGCCCACCCCGATCGCAAGCTGCTCAAGCTCAACATCGACGCGGGCGGCGTGCAGTCGCGGCGCGTCATCGACAAGCTGATCGCGCAGGAGCAGCAGGCGGCGGCCGTGGCCGAGCTGGCAACTGCGGCGGCCTGAAGGCACGGGGACCGGCATGAGAGGCGCTGCGCATGGAGTAACCTCGGCGGGCTTCAACCCCGTGGCCGCAAGGCCTGCCGCCCCCGATGGACCATTCCGCCTCCGATCCGCTTTCGCTCGACCTCTACGACCAGCCGGGCCACCTGATCCGGCGCGCGCAGCAGATCGCGGCGCAACTGTTCCGCGATGTGCTGGGGCCCGAGGTGACGCCCGTGCAGTACGCCATCCTGCGCATGCTCCAGGAAAAGCCGGGCATCGACCAGGTCACGCTGGCACGCCTGGTGGCGCTGGACAACTCCACCACGGCCGACATCGCGGCGCGGCTGGAAGCCAAGGGCTGGGTGCGCCGCGAGATCCTGCCCCGGCGCCAGCGCAGCCTCACGCTCACGGCCGAGGGAGAGGCCATGCTGCGCGGCTTCGTCCCCAATGTCCACGAGCTGCACGAGCGCATGCTGGCCGCGCTGGAGCCTGCCGAGCAGGCGGAGTTCAAGCGCCTGCTGCGCAAGTTCGTGCAACTGCACGACGGGCAGGACGGGCGCGATGCCGGCGATACGCCGTCTTCCGACTGAGGGCCGCGCCCCCGCCGTGAACAGGGCCTGAACCGCGCCGCTGCGGGAAATCCCCGGGCTTGATGCCCATCATGATTCAGTAAACTGAATCACATTCAGTATGCTGAATCAAATCCAGAAAGCCTGGCAAAAGGCTTCACCCAGGAGACCACGATGACCCATCCCTTGCCATGGCGGCTGCGCGCCGCGCCATCCCTTGTCGTTTGCCCCAGGCGGGCACAGGAGCGGCGGCCATGAGCGCCGATCTGCGCTCCAGCGTCGACCAGCGGCCCATGACCGGCTTTCAGTGGTCGGTGATCGCGCTGTGCATGGTGCTCAACATGATCGACGGCTTCGACGTGCTGGTCATGGCCTTCACGGCCTCGGCCGTGTCCGCGCACTGGCAGTTGAGCGGCGCCCAGCTCGGCTTTCTGCTCAGTGCCGGCCTGTTCGGCATGGCCGCCGGCTCGCTGCTGATCGCGCCCTGGGCCGACCGGCTGGGTCGCAGGCCGCTGATCCTGGCCTGCCTGGCCGTCTCCGGCGTGGGCATGCTGGGCTCGGCCTGGAGCCAGAGCGCCACCCAGCTCGCCGCGCTGCGCGTGCTCACCGGCCTGGGCGTGGGCGGCATCCTGGCGTGCAGCAACGTGATCGCCAGCGAATACGCCTCGCAGCGCTGGCGCAGCCTGGCGGTGACGCTGCAGTCCACCGGCTATGCGCTGGGCGCCAGCATCGGCGGCTCCATCGCGGTATGGCTGCTGGGCCACTATGACTGGCGCGCGGTCTTCCTGTTCGGCGGTGGCGTCACGCTGGCCGTGCTGCTGCTGGCCTGGTGGCGCCTGCCCGAATCCATGGACTTCCTGCTGGCGCGCCGGCCCGAGCGTGCCCTGTCCCGGCTCAACGCCCTGGTGCGCCGGCTGGGTCTGCCTTTGCTGGACGTCCTGCCGCCGGCAGCGCCCGCATCGGTGCAGCGGGCGCGCGGACCGCTGCAACTGCTCGCGCCGGGCCTGCGCCGGCCCACGCTGCTGGTCTGGCTGTCGTTCTTCGCGGTGATGTTCGGCTTTTACTTCGTCATGAGCTGGACCCCCAAGCTGCTGGCCGCCTCGGGCCTGACGCCCGAGCAGGGCGTGACCGGCGGCGTGCTGCTGAGCCTGGGGGGCATCCTGGGCGCCACCTTGCTGGGCCTGTTGGCCGCGCGCTACCCCGTGCACCGCGCGCTGGCCGGCTTCATGCTGGCCACGGCCGTGCTGCTGTGCTTCATCGTCAGCAACCCGGGTTCGCTGGCGCTGTCGTATGCGCTGGCCTTTCTGATCGGCGTCTTCGTCAACGGCTGCGTGGCCGGGCTCTACGCCATCGCCCCCATGGTCTATGGCAGCGAGGTGCGTGCCACGGGCGTGGGCTGGGGCATCGGTGTGGGCCGCATGGGCGCCATCGTCTCGCCCATGGTCGCAGGCACGCTGCTCGATGCCTCGTGGTCCGCCAGCCAGCTGTATGTGGGCTATGGCGCGACCTTCGTGCTCGCCGCCGTCATCGTGTCCCTGCACCGCCTGAAGGGCCCCGGCGCCGACACGCCCGCAGCGGGGCGCCAGGCGCTGTCCGCGCATTGAACGAAGCAAAGGAGACTCCCCATGCCCGAAGTCGCCATGGCCCCCTGCGTCGCACCGGCCTTTCCATTGGACCAATGGTATGTCGCAGGCTTTGCCTGGGAATTGAAGGACGCGCCGCTGGCGCGTACCCTGCTGGGCCGCCCCGTCGTGCTGTTTCGCACGCCCGACGGCAGCGTCGCCGCGCTGGAGGACCGCTGCTGCCACCGCGAGCTGCCGCTGTCCTGCGGTACGGTGGAGGTGCGCGGCCTGCGCTGCGGCTACCACGGCCTGCTGTTCGACCGCGCGGGCCGGTGCCTGGAGATCCCGGGCCAGCAGCGCATACCGGCCAAGGCCTGTGTGAAGTCGTTCGAGCTGCGCGAGCGCGACCAGATCCTGTGGATCTGGATGGGCGCCACGCCCGGCTCCGTCCCCACCGAAGAGCCGCCCGCCTACCCCGTGCACGGCGATCCGCGCTATCGCTTCGGCGGCGGTGTCTACCACTACGACGCGCCCTACCAGCTCATCCATGACAACCTGCTGGACCTGAGCCACCTGGGCTATGTGCACCTCAAGACCATCGGCGGCAATGCAGCCATCCACATGAACGCCGAGCTCAAGGTCAGCCAGGAAGGCGACATGGTCAGGGTCGTGCGCTGGATGCCCGACTCCGATCCTCCGCCGACCTATGCGGCCGCCTGGCCGTTCAAGGGCCGCATCGACCGCTGGCAGGAGGTGGAATTCCACCCCTCGCACGTGCGCATCTGGACCGGCGCCATGGACGTGGGCGGCGGCAGGCTGGACGACCCGCTGCGCGACGGCTTCCACATGCGCGGGTTTCACGGCGTGACCCCCGAGACCGAGCACACGGCCCACTACTTCTGGACCATCGCCACCAACCCGCACCCGCAGATGCAGGACCCGACCCAGCTGGTGATCGAGCAGACGGCGGCCACCTTCGAGGAGGACAAGGTCGTCATCGAGGCCCAGTTCCGCAACCAGCAGCGCTTCGGCGCACGCCCGGTCATCGACATCCACGTCGATGCCGGCCCCAACCGCGCGCGCCGCGTCATTCAGCGGCTGCGCGAGGCCAGTGCCCAGGCGCTGGCCACCGCCTGATTTCCCCCGGAAGATCCACGATTTCCCATGCAAACGAACGCCACTCTCCAAGTACGCATCGCCCGCAAGCACACCGAAGCCCAGGACATCTGCAGCCTGGAGCTGGTGCCGCTGGACGGCCACAGCCTGCCGGCCTTCACGGCTGGAGCGCACATCGACCTGCACCTGCCCGGCGGCCTGGTGCGCCAGTACTCGCTGTGCAACGACCCCGCCGATGCGGCAAGCTACGTGGTCGGCGTGCTGCGCGATGCGGCCTCGCGCGGCGGCTCGGCGGCCGTGCACGAGCAGCTCGGCGAAGGCCAGCAGATCACCATCGGCGCGCCGCGCAACCTGTTCGCGCTGCACGCGGGCAGACCCGCGCGCCACCTGCTGCTGGCCGGGGGCATCGGCATCACACCCATCCTCGCCATGGCGCGGCAGCTGGCGCGCGAAGGCGCGGACTTCGAGCTGCATTACTGCGCGCGCTCGCGCGACCGCATGGCCTTTGCCGGCCTGCTGCAATCCATGCCCTGGGCGGGCCAGGTGCATCTGCACCTGGATGATGAAGCGGCAAACGGCGCGCTGGACATGGCTGCGCTGCTGGGCAGGCCGCAGCAGGATCTGCACCTGTACGTCTGCGGCCCCAGGGGCTTCATGGACGCGGCGCTGGACCAGGCGCGCGCATCGGGCTGGGAGGAGTCGCGCCTGCACTACGAGTTCTTCGCGGGCGAGGCCGCGGTGCGCGAGGGCGACGCGGGCTTCGAGGTCGAGGTCGCCAGCACGGGCCAGGTGGTGCGCGTGGCGCCCGAACAGACCGTGGTCCAGGCCCTGGCCGCCATCGGCGTGGAGGTGCAGACCTCCTGCGAGCAGGGCGTGTGCGGCACCTGCCTGACGCGCGTGCTCTCGGGCCAGCCCGAGCACCGCGACATGTACCTGACCGAGGACGAGCAGGCCGCCTGCGACCAGTTCCTGCCCTGCTGCTCGCGCGCGAAGTCGTCCAGGCTGGTGCTGGATCTCTAGGTTCAGGGCTCGGCAGCGCAGAGCGGCGGACAATGGGGTTTTCCCGTTCCTCGCTCCATGCCATGCAAGCTGTCCTGCTCGTCCTCAACTTCAACGCCGATGCCCACCTGCGCCAGATGGCCCAGGCCTTTCCCGACTTCGAGCTGATCTATGCGCCCGATGCCGCACAGGGAGAGGTGGCCATCGCCGCCCATGGCGCGCGCATCCAGGCCGTGCTGACGATCGGCTCCATCGGCCTGTCGGCCGCGCAGATGCAGCGCCTGCCCGCATTGCGCCTGGTCTGCGCCCTGGGCGCGGGCTACGAGAACATCGATGTCGCCCATGCGCTGGCCCATGGCATTGCCGTGGGCAATGGCGCCGGCACCAATGACGACTGCGTGGCCGACCACGCCATGGGCCTGGTGATCGCCTCGGTGCGCGGCCTGGTGCGCCTGGACCGCGCCACGCGCGACGGTGTCTGGCGCACGGCCCTGCCGCTGCCGCCCAATGTCTCCCGCAAGCGCCTGGGCATCCTGGGCCTGGGCGCCATCGGTGCCAAGATCGCCCGGCGCGCGCTGGGCTTCGACATGGAGATCGGCTACCACAACCGCGGTCCGCGCCCGGAGCTGTCGTATCGCTACTTCGACGGGCTGCTGCCGATGGCGCGCTGGGCCGACGTGCTGCTGGTGGCCACGCCGGGCGGTGCAGAAACCCGCCATCTCATCAATGCCGAGGTGCTGGACGCACTGGGCCCGCAGGGGCATCTGGTCAACATCGCTCGCGGCAGCGTGGTCGATACGACCGCGCTGGCCGCAGCCGTGCGCGAAGGCCGCCTGGCCGGTGCGGGCCTGGATGTCTACGAAAGCGAGCCCGCGCCGCCGGCCGAGCTGCTGGAGCTCGACGCCGTGGTGCTCACCCCGCATGTGGGAGGCTGGTCGCCCGAGGCCGTGCAGGCCTCGGTGGACCGCTTCATCGCCAACATGCGCTGCCATCTGGAGGGCAGGCCGCTGGTCTCGCCGGTCACGGCCTGAGCCCTTCAGCGTATTGCAGCCCATCTTTGACAAGAGCATTTCAGGCCGAAACAATTTGCGCAGCGAACTCCATATTGCCTTGGCCATGCCACGTGAATAAAGCCGAAATCGATGCTGTGTATCTGAATTTGCTGAGGGTCTTTGAAGGGTTGATGGCAGAGGGTGCAGCCAGCCGCGCCGCCATTCGACTGGGGGTGACCCAGCCTGCGGTCAGCGCTGCACTGGGTCGCCTGTGCGTGCTCTATTCCGACCCGCTATTCGAGACAATAGGTCACTGGCTTTGTCCTGCCACAAGGGCCGATGAGTTGGATCTGCTCATGGAAGAGGCTCCTCAGCGATGCCGTCAGGCGCTGGCTACATCGACGCTGGGCAGCGAAATAAAGGGACGATCGATTAGAATAGGTCTGCCGGATGACCGTAAAATTGCCTTGGACAGCCATTCGCTTTTGATGCTGAAAAAGCACCTGCCGGGGCTGGCCATAATATTCGCGTGAACCCACAGCGATCTGGCGCAGGCTATGCTCATGTGCCATCACATCGACGTTGCCATCGTTGCGAGTGGGCTGAAATTCCTGCTGGTGACAGAGCATTGTCTTGGGAAGGGTGAATATCTTTGCCTGGCCGGTAAGAATACTCCTGCGCCAAAAACCGCTGAGGAGTATTGCCGCTGTCCCCATCTGCTCGTATCGTCCAGTGGTTTCGTGGGTATCGTTGATGAAGGTTTTAGCGCTGCAGACTACAGGCGAATGATCAAGGCATACATTTCACATTTTGCGGTTGCCCCTTTTTTGCTGGCTGATTCGGATCTGACTGTTATGGTGCCCGTCCATGCAGTACGGGCTATAGAAAGAATAAGCACTCTCAAGAAAATTAGAATGCTTCGTCGATCAGCTGGACTGCAATGTGCGCCCATCCATTGCCTCGGCACTGGGCTGGCCCTGGCGACCTTGCGCAACGCGGATGATGGAGTAAAGGTCGGACGCCGTGGCATCGAAGCAACCCGCATCCAGCCATCGCCGGCTTTGTTGGTAGACCGCCTCCCACGGTGGCAGGTCATTGGGCAGCAGCCGCCTGGGTGCACCTGCTCGAGTTAGCCAGCGTTAGGCTTTGAAGATCTCACGCAAATCATGCACACGCTGCGGTACGTGCTGGGCCATCAGTGTGAGGTAGGGTACAGAAAAGCTCCATTCTTCATCGCTGACGCCGGTTGGCTAGGGCTTGCGAGGCATCGCCGAACTCTACCCGGGCTACCGGTCGCGAGGAGCGAAAATTCATAACACGCATCTAAGATGCGATGATTTTTCTGCGTCGTAGAATGAGTTCATATGAATTGAAGTGGATGCTGGTTTAAAAAATCTCAATTACTCCATACTCTGCGGCAGAGAATTTCCCGCCTTCAGAAGAAGCGCGTGCAATGACTGCCTTGCCGCCAGTGCCGGCAAGGGCAGGATACATATAGCAACCCACGGAGACACGAAGATTGGCAACTGGTATGGAGCCAGCCATGACAAAACCATTGCTGTAGCATCCGGGGATACCTCGAGCAACGACAGACAGAGCTAGCTCGCCTCCTCGGGCGACGGAAAAGTCTACGCCTGCACTGGCAGAAACCAATGAATAGCTGCCAGCCCTGGGGTATGGATCGTAGCTCAAAGATACAACAGGCCGATAATCCCATTGATCACCAGGGTAATAGTAACTCGAGCTTTTGCTCTTTGAGTTCTGCTTTGGGATTTCATTAGCCTCGCAGCTAACTGGGAAATTTCTTTCGTCTTCACCAATTACCATCCTGATGCCTTTGCTGAGCTGTTTGTCACCCTGCATTTCGCATATTTTCTTATTGAATTCCATGGCGTCAGGAGTTTGAAGTTCGGAGTCATAAAGGTAGCCGCCACTGGCTAGTTTGATCAGATGAATTGTGACGACTCCCTCCATTCCAACCATTGCACCTGAGAATTTACGCGCAATCATTGGAATTCCATTTTTTTCGATCTCCTCATTTCCCAAAAATGGATCTTGTGCCAAGCTGGTCAAAGATGCCGCTGTCAATGCAATTCCCATTGCAGATTTTTTGAGCATGATTCTCCCCTCTATCCCATTGTTGCGAAGTTGAGCTTGCTTTAGCGCGCGCCAAGCAAAAGAAGTGTAGATGATTGTGCGCATAGTTGAGAATGAGAATCGATATCATTTGTGTGGGTTTAGCCTGTGATAGCTACTAGGAAGCTCTACGTCGTATGCTCCCCGAGCGGTACATCACAACCGAGGTCCTGAAGCCGTTTGAGTAGTCGGCGGATTTTCTTGGGCTTGTCCTGGCGATCGAAGTGTTCGTTGCCCAGCGGTGGGCATCGATGCGGCCACGGCAAGGATGGCCTTCTTGGCGCCGCGGCGGGCTTTGATGCGCAGGAGTTGGGCACGCAAGTAGCTGGTCTTGACGCGCACGGCAGCCCAGGCGGCAGCGACCAAGGTGGTCTTGATCCAGGTCCTGCTCTTGCGCACGCGCGTGGAGCGGCGCTTGCCGGCGCTCTCGTCGCTGCACGGACACAGCTCCGCTCAGGACACAGGATCGTCCGCAGTGGAAAAGCGCGACATGTGCACGTCGATCTCCGCCACCACGACGCTGGCCGTCGGCTACCAAACCGCAGCCCGCGCAGAGGGCTGCCCTACCGCTACTTCAGTGACCTGCTGTCCCTGGCGCAGTGGGCCGACGTGCTGCTGGTGGCCACGCCGGGCGGTGCAGAAACCCGCCATCTCATCAATGCCGAGGTGCTGGACGCACTGGGCCCGCAGGGGCATCTGGTCAACATCGCTCGCGGCAGCGTGGTCGATACGACCGCGCTGGCCGCAGCCGTGCGCGAAGGCCGCCTGGCCGGTGCGGGCCTGGATGTCTACGAAAGCGAGCCCGCGCCGCCGGCCGAGCTGCTGGAGCTCGACGCCGTGGTGCTCACCCCGCATGTGGGAGGCTGGTCGCCCGAGGCCGTGCAGGCCTCGGTGGACCGCTTCATCGCCAACATGCGCTGCCATCTGGAGGGCAGGCCGCTGGTCTCGCCCGTCACAGCCTGAAAGGCGCCGAGACAGGCGTCAGCGGTGGCTCGTCCGTTGCTGCGGCCGTGCCTGCAGCAGGCCGATGAAGTAGTTCAGCACCCGGGTTTCCGCATTCGTCGCCTGGACGGGCTGCTGGGCCGGGCACGCTGCGTCCCACTCTGCCATGTGGCCATCGACCGCCATGCGTGCCAGTCCATAGACCAGCGCCCGTGCTGCCAGCTGGGCCAGGCCCGTGTCGGATCTGCTGCCCAGCGCTTCACCGAGCAGCGACTGCATATGGGTGCGGATGGCATCGTTGTCCGTGCGCAGGCTGGCGGAGGACTCGTAGTCGATCAGACGCCGGTCGCTGACCACCTGGAAATGCTCTGGATAGTCCCGCGCCCAGTCCAGGTAGGCCTGTCCGATGGCGCCAAAGCGTGTCAGTGGCGCTTCGTGCACCGCCGATTCCAGCGCCGCTTCCACCCGCTGGCGCAACTGCGTGGTGGCCTGCTCCGCCACGGCGGTGAGCAAGGCCGTGCGATTGGCGAAATGGCGGAACGGAGCGCCGGGGGACACACCTGCGCGCTTTGCGGCTTCGCGCACGCTCAACTGCTCCACGCCGCGTTCAGCCACCAGTTGCACGGCTGCGCACACCAGTGCTTCGCGCAACTGTCCGTGGTGGTAGGTGTCGCGCACCGCGGGCTTTGTCGGAGCGGGCACCCCCTCCGTGGACTCTTTTTCATGCACGCCGCTCACGGTGTTGCGGGGCGTGTGGTGACGGCTGGCAGGGGGTGTGGGAGACATGCGCCCAATATAGCCAGGACTGATGCAGGCAGGCGGCAACAAGGCTGGGCATCCCCTGGCAAACCGCTCGGTTCGTTCCTTTTTGCACGAGTCGCCACAGGAATGTAATCGCTGATTATTTTTTGAATTAGACTGCGGCTGACGGATGTATTCGCTGATTACATTTGTGTTCAGGCATCTGTCCAGGAGCCCTCCATGAAGTCAATGCAATGGTCTCGTCGGTGCGCCCGCACCCTGACCTGTGCCGGTCTGGCACTGTCGTGTTCCCTGGCCTGGTCGCAAGCGGCCGATGGTCCGCCGGCGGCGGAGCCCACAGCCCGTCTGGAGATCGTTTTCCCGCCGCCAGGAAGCACGGTGTCAGCAGGCCGTGACGGAGATCGCAGCGTGGGCGTGGTCGTCCAGAGCAACTACCGCCTCATGCCTGCCGGCCAGTGCGGCGGTGACAGGCGTTGCGGCCACCTTCACCTCAAGGTGGACCCGCAAGGGGATTCCTGCAATCTGCCTGGACGACCCTACAACAGCATGAACAGCGATGTGGGCGGCAGCCTGATCCGCGCGCATCTGGGCGCATGCCCTGAGTGGCAGGGCGAGCATGTGATCGGTGTGCTGCTGGCGGATGACCACCACAAGCCGGTCCTGGTGGATGGCAAGCCTGTCACGGCCACCGTCAAGGTGCGGGTGAATTAGCGGGTCGGGCCGGCCAGATGCAGCAGCCCCATGGCCAGGCACAGGGCCGACGAGACATGCCAGAAGCGGTCGCTGTTGCAGGGGAACCTCGGCTTCAGCCAGGGAAAGGCCGCGGCCCGCGCCAGGAACAGCAAGCCGGCAGAGCCCAGCAACGGTTGCATGAAGGGCGCGGGGGGCAGGATGCCCGCGCCTGCCAGTGCACAGGCGGCGAACAGCGACAGCAGCATGCCGATGGCCGCCGATACCAGCGGCGGATACCAATGGCCTGCCTCGGCCATGTGCGCCATGCGCTCGCCGGCGCCCAGCAGGCGCAGTGCCGGTGCGCCCCAGGCGATGCAGGCGAAGTGGGCGAGGGCGGCAGCTGCGTCCAGCAAGGCCGCTGCCACCAGGGACAGGCGGGACAGCTCCTGCATGGCTCAGTGCGCAACCAGCGCCAGCAGACCTGCCGCCAACAGACACAGGCACAGCAGCAGCCCGCGTCGGGGTATGGAGAACCAGCAGGCACGCGCGATCCACAGGTAGCCGGCGGCCATGCACAAGGCCCAGGCCGCCAGCAGCGGATGGCGGCTGAACAGGGTGGCATCGCTGAGCGCCAGGCCGCACAGCATGCTGCCGAAGCCCATGGCTCCCAGGCTGTGGCTGGCATTGAAACCGGTCCAGGCGCGCCACATGTCGGTTTCGCGCGTGATGTGCAAGGGCGTGCGGCGCATGGCCGCGATCAGGGTGGCGTCCACCGGATCCAGCCGGTGGCCGTGCAGCGTGTACAGCAGGTGGATGGCGCCCAGGGCGGCCATCAGGGCGCCCGCAAGAGCGATCAGTGTGGCGGGCCAGTTCATCGGTGTACCTCGCGGGCCTTGGCAGGCTTCTTCGTATTCAACATGGCGCAGTTGGATCAGAGAGATTGCGATCACTGTAGCCACTAAACTGGCGCCCTGAAACTCGCCTTGTGCTCAGGTTTTTCCGCATGCCTCCCCGTTCATCTCAGACCATTGAATCCCAGAGGAGAAGGCAGCCCGTGCAGGCGCGTTCCCAACGCACGCTGGCGGCCATCTTGCAGGCAGCTGCTCAGATTCTGGTCAAGGAGGGGGAGGGCGCACTCACCACCAACCGCATCGCCGAGCGTGCGGGCGTCTCCATCGGCACGCTCTACCAGTACTTCCCCGACAAGCAGGCCATCTTCCGAGCCATGGTCGACGGCCAGCGCCGCGAGGCCATCGCGGCCATCGAGGCCTGGCTGGAGAAGGCCTCCGAGCAGGGGCTGGAGCGGGAGGCCGTGGCGCGTGGCGTGATCGTCCGCATCGTCGACGGTTTCGCAGGCCGCACGCCCGCGCGGCGCAAGCTCGCGCGCTTTGCCTGGCGGCAGGATGGCGACGAGCGCATCGCCCTGTCCATGCGCGAGACCGCCGAGCGCATGGCCGCCCACCTGCAGCGCTGGGGTGGGCCTTCGCTGTCCCATGCGCGCCTGTACGTGGCCACGCGCGCCGTGCTGGGTACGGTGCGTTTTGCCTCGCTGGAGGCGTCGCCGCTGATCGCCTCGGGGGTGCTGGAGGAACTGTTGTGCGAGATGGGCACGGCCATGCTGATGCCTGCCGGCGCAGGGCAGGACGGGTCAACGCCATAAAAAAAGGCCCCGCGATGCGGGGCCTTCTACTGGAGCGTGGCGATCAACCAGTAGCATTCTAACGATTTCGGGCGGCGATGGCCTTCTCGGCCACATCGACCAGGTCGGTTCCCACCTGTTGCTTCCATTTGTCGTAGACGGGACGCGTGGCCTTGACGAAGGCTTCGCGTTCCGTGGGCGACAGCTGGGTCACGGTCACGCCGTTGGCGGCCAGCTCCTTGAGCAGGGGCTTGTCGGCCTCGATCATGCCCTTGCGCGCGATCACGATCTGCTCCTTGGCGGCATCGATGGCGGCCTGGCGCACGATGTCCTGGTCTTCCTTGGTCCACGTGGCCCAGATGTCCTTGTTGACCACGAAGATCAGCGGGTCGTTGATGTAGCCCCACAGGGTCAGGTGCTTCTGGCCCACGGACTGCAGCTTGGCGGCCATGTAGACCGACACCGGATTTTCCTGGCCATCCACGGCGCCGCTGGCCATGGCGGGCTGGGCATCGGCCCAGCTCATCTGCGTGGGGTTGGCGCCCAGTGCGGTGAAGGTGTCCAGGAACAGCGGCGAGCCCACGACGCGGATCTTCAGGCCCTTGAGGTCGGCGGGGGTCTTGATGGCGTGCTTGGAGTTGCTGATTTCGCGGTAGCCGTTCTCGCCCCAGGCCAGCGGCACCACGCCGGCCTTTTCCAGGCGCTGGAACAGGCGCTTGCCGGGCTCGCCGTGCGTGAGCGCGTCGGCGGCCGCGTAGTCGGGCATGAGGAAGGGCAGGGCGAACAGGTTCAGCTCCTTGATCTGGGGCGACCAGTTCAGCGTGGAGCCCACGGCCATGTCGATCACGCCCTGGCGCAGCGCGCTGAACTCGCGCGTCTGGTCGCCCTGGATCAGGGACACGCCCGGGTACAGCTTGATGTTGATGCGGCCGCTGGTGCGCTCGCGCACCTTGTTGGCCCAGATCTCGCCGCCCTTGCCCCAGGGGAAGGCCGTGCCCAGCACCAGGGACATGCGGTACTCGCTCTTGTACTTGGCCGGGGTCTGCGCCATCACGGGCGTGGCCGACAGGGCCAGGGCGGCGGCCGCGGCCAGGCCGCTGGCGAGGAAGCTGCGAAGTTTCATTGCGAAGGTCTCCTTGTTGAATTGTGGGGAAATCAGTAGCCCAGGCGAGCGGGGAGCCAGAGAGCGAGCTGCGGGAAGGCGATCACGGCGATCATCACCAGGAACATGGCCAGCAGCATGGGGCCGACCCAGCGCACGGTGGACTCCATGCGCACGCCCGCGATGCGGCAGGACACCATCAGGTTCACGGCCAGCGGCGGCGTGAACTGGCCCAGCGCCACCTTGAGCGTGAGGATGACGCCGAACCAGACCGGGTCCCAGTGGTAGTGCTGCATGATGGGCAGCAGCAGCGGCACGAAGATCAGGAAGATGGAGATGCCGTCCAGGAACATGCCCACGGTGATCAGCAACAGGATCAGCAGCGCCATCACGCCGTACTCGCCCAGGCCCGAATTCACGATGGCCTGCGCCACGGGATCGATCACGCCCAGTGTGGACAGCGAGAACGCGAAGATGCCGGCCAGCGAGACCACCAGCAGGATCACGGCCGACAGTTCGCCCGCCTCGCGCAGGATGGGATACAGGTCGCGCACCGTGATGGTGCGGTGGATCACCATGCCCACGAACAGGCCGTAGAACACGGCCACCACGGCGGCTTCGGTGGGCGTGAACCAGCCCGCGCGCATGCCGCCCAGGATCAGCACCGGCGCGGCCAGGCCCCAGGAGGCCTCGCGCAGGCTGCGCCAGAACGGCGGGCGCGGCATGGAGGCTTCCAGCGCTCCCATCCTGTGCTTGCGCGACATCCACACGGCCGGCACGATCAGCGCCACGCCGGCCAGGATGCCGGGAATCATGCCGGCCGCGAACAGCGCCGGCACCGAGGCGCCGGGCACCAGCACCGAATAGATGATGAAGGCCACCGAGGGCGGGATCAGGATGTCGGTGGCCGCGGCCGCGCCCACCACGCTGGCCGAGAAGCTGCCCGGGTAGCCGGCGCGGCCCATGGCCGCGATCATCACGCCGCCCACGGCGGCCGCGTTGGCCGGGCCGGAGCCCGAGATGCCGCCCAGGAACATGGCCACGGCGATCGCCACCAGGGGCAGCATGCCAGGGCCACGCCCGACGATGGCCACGGCGAAGTTCACCAGGCGCAGCGCCACGCCCGAGCGGTCGAAGATCGAGCCCACGAGCACGAACATGGGAATCGCCAGCAGCGGGTACTTGCCCAGGCCGGCGTAGAAATTCTGCGGCACGGCCAGCAGGCCGAACCACTGCGTGTCGGGGCTGGCCAGCGCGATGGCGGCGGCGCCCGCCAAGCCCAGGGCCGCGCCGATGGGCACGCCCAGGAACATCAGGCCCAGGAAGGCGATGAAGAGCAGCGTCGCGATCATGGCGCCTTCTCCCCGGGGGCGTCCTCGAAGGCACCGGGGCGGCCCTGGCGCCTGAACAACTGCAGCGCGCGCGCCGTGATCAGCGCCGAGCAGATGGGCAGCCACATCGAATACCACCACTGCGGCACGCCGATGCCGGGCGAAGTCTCCTCGAAGCGGTAGTCGTCCCAGACCACGCGCACGCTCAGGGCGGCGATCACGGCGAACAGCAGCGCCACCATCAGCGTGCCGAAGCGCGCCAGGCGCCGGCGGCGCAGGGCGCTGCCGCTGTCGGCGAAGTACTCGATGCGGATATGCGCATTGCGCGCCACGGCCGCCGAGCCCGCGACCATGGCCAGCAGGATCATCAGGAAGACCGAGATCTCCTCGGTCCAGGCGAAGGAGGAGGAGGTGAAGTAGCGCACCAGCACATTGGCGAAGGTGATCAGGGCCAGCAGGGCCATGATCGCCACGGTGAGCCAGTCCTCGATGCGCAGCGAACGCGGCTCGTCCGGCTGCGAAGGCGTCTCAGCGGCGCCGTTTTCGGTGGGAGGGGAAGACATGGACGCGGGGAGTCAGAAAAGTACACATGGCAGGGCAGATGCAGTCACTGAGCTTCCTCGGCGTCGTGTGCCGGGGGCCGTGAGGAAAAAATGTCACATTGGGTAAATGCGGCGCAGCGCCATTATGTGCGCATCCTTGCTGCGTGCCAGACGGGCCATCCCTGGCCGTCAGCCTCCCGCCACGGCCCAGCGGATAATGGCGCCCATGGAAACCAAATGGCTAGAAGATTTCGTCAGCCTCGCTGAAACACGCAGTTTCAGCCGCTCGGCCCAACTGCGCCACGTGACCCAGCCCGCGTTCTCGCGCCGCATCCAGGCCCTGGAGGCCTGGGCGGGGACGGACCTGGTGGACCGCAGCTCCTACCCGACCCGGCTCACGCCGGCTGGCAAGACCATGTATGACCAGGCTCTGGAGATGCTGCAATCGCTGCAAAGCACGCGCACCATGCTGCGTGCCCATGTCAGCGCGGGCAAGGGCATGGTGGGCTTTGCCGTGCCGCACACGCTGGCCTTCACCTTCTTTCCCAACTGGGTCTCCAGCGTGCAGGCCCAGTTCGGCCCCTTCCGCAGCCGGCTGTTCGCGCTCAATGTGCACGATGCCGTGATGCGGCTGGTCGAGGGCGGCTGCGACCTGCTGATCGCCTACTTCCATCCGTCCCAGCCCTTCCAGCTCGATCCCGCGCGCTACGAGATGGTCAGCCTGGGGCATGAGGTGCTGGCGCCCTATACGCGTCCCGACGCCGACGGACAGCCCATGCACCTGCTGCCCGGGCGCCAGGGCCAGCCCCTGCCCTATCTGGGCTATGCGCCCGGCGCCTACCTGGGGCGCGTGACCGAGCTCATCCTCAAGGAATCGGGCGAGGCCGTGCACCTGGAGCGTGTCTACGAGACCGACATGGCCGAAGGCCTCAAGGCCATGGCGCTCGAAGGCCATGGCGTGGCCTTCCTGCCCTTCAGCGCCGTGCGCAACGAGCTGGAGGCCGGCCGCCTGGTCAGCGCCGCACCGGCCGGCAACGATGGCTTTCGCATGGACATGGAAGTGCGCGCCTACCGCGAAAAACCGACCAGCAAGGATGCGCCCCAGGGCGTGGCCGGAGCGCTCTGGAATTTCCTGCTGGAGCAGGGCGAGACCATCGGCTGAGACGCCGTTTTGTCCGGGCGGTGACACGAAGGGGCGGTACAAGCGCAGTACACGCCCCTTTTTGATGCATGGAGAGCCCGAGTTGGTGAGCGGGTTATGCCTAGGGTAAATACCTATTATGCATGCCGTGCATAACGCCTTCTGCAAACGGCATTGGCTGCGCCACAGCGCATGGCATTAGAGTGCGCGCACAGCAAACATGCGGTGCGCGGGCCCGTCGGCAGGTTTGAACAGGCAGAAATGGCGTGTGGTGGCACGGCTGTTGCTTGTAGGAATCAAGCTGATGTGCAGGAAAGCCCTAGCACGCATCGATGCGTTGGCACCTTCCGTGATTGCACAATATGTGTCACATCGTAGATCGTGCGAGCCAGCCACTAGCGGCTCGACCGTCCCATCCAAGACCGTTTTCGTCCTCATCTCAGGAGAACCGTATGAAGAAGCATTTGTTGGCCATCGCCGTGACCGCCCTGGCCGCAGGCAGCGCTTTCGCGCAGGCTGGCGACACCCTGGCCAAGATCAAGTCCAGCGGCAGCGTCACGCTGGGCGTGCGTGAATCCTCGGGTCTGGGCTACACGCTGGGCAACGGCAAGTACGTGGGCTTCCATACCGAGATGGGCGAGCGCGTGCTGGCCGACATCCAGAAGCAGCTGGGCCTGGCCAAGCTGGACGTCAAGTTCCAGCCCGTGACCTCGCAGAACCGCATTCCTCTGGTGACCAACGGCACGGTGGACCTGGAGTGCGGCTCCACCACCAACAACCTGGCCCGCCAGAAGGAAGTGGCCTTTGCCGTGACCACCTACGTGGAGGAAGTGCGCATCGCCGTCAAGGCCAACTCCGGCATCACCGGCATCAAGGACCTCAACGGCAAGACCCTGGTCACGACCACGGGCACCACCTCGGTGCAGACCCTGCGCAAGAACAAGCGTGCCGACGGGCTGACCTTCAAGGAAGTCATGGGCAAGGACCATGCCGACAGCTTCCTGATGCTGGAAACCGGCCGCGCCGACGCCTTCATCATGGACGGCTCCATCCTGGCCGCCAACATCTCCAAGTCCAAGGCTCCGGCCGACTACAAGATCGTCGGCGAAACCCTGTCGGTCGAGCCCATCGCCTGCATGCTGCGCAAGGACGACCCCGCCTTCAAGAAGGCCGTGGACGACTCCATCAAGCGCCAGATCGCCGATGGCTCGCTGGCCAAGCTGTACGACAAGTGGTTCATGCAGCCGATTCCTCCGGCCAATGTGAAGGTGGGCCTGCCCCTGTCCGATGCCACCAAGGAAGCGTGGGCCAATCCCAACGACAAGCCCATGGAGTCGTACGAAGTCAAGTAAGTACCAGTTGAATGCCGCCCCTTCTGCCATGCGGTTGGAAGGGGCGTTTTTTGTTGCGGCGCCGTTTTTTTGCCGGTAGTGCATTTTTCAAGAATCTGAATAAAGAGGTGCTCCTATGAGTTGGGATTGGCAGGTGTTCTGCCAGGACACCATTACCCAAGAGGTGGGTCAAAGCTGCTTCGGCAAGAACGGCGACATCACCTACCTCGACTGGATGCTGTCGGCCTGGGGCTGGACCATTTCCGTGTCGTTGCTGTCCCTGCTGATCGCGCTGATCGTGGGGTCGCTGATCGGCACGCTGCGCACACTGCCCGACCGCCCGTGGATCGTGCGGCTGGGCAATGCCTGGGTGGAGTTGTTTCGCAACATTCCACTGCTGGTGCATATCTTCATGTGGTACCACGTGGTGCCGTCGATCTTCCCTGCGCTGAAGTCGCTGCCGGGCTTCGTGCTCGTGGTGCTTGCGCTGGGCTTCTTCACCTCGGCACGTATCGCCGAGCAGGTGCGCTCGGGCATCCAGGCGCTGCCGCGCGGACAGCGATACGCGGGCATGGCGCTGGGCTTCACCACGTTCCAGTACTACCGCTACGTGCTGCTGCCCATGGCGTTCCGGATCATCGTCCCGCCGCTGACCAGCGAAACCATGAACGTGTTCAAGAACTCGTCCGTGGCCTTCGCCGTGTCCGTGGCCGAGCTGACCATGTTCGCCATGCAGGCACAGGAGGAGACCTCGCGCGGCATCGAGATCTACCTGGCCGTCACCGGCCTGTACGTGGTCTCCGCCTTTGCCATCAACCGCATCATGGCCTTCATCGAGAAGCGCTCGCGCGTCCCGGGCCTGATCGCTGCCAGCGGCGGAGGACACTGACATGAACCTGCAAATCGACTGGTCGTTCTTCACCTGGGATCTCTTCAGCAACTTCGTGCTGAAGGGCCTGTACTTCAGCGTCACGCTGACCATCATCGCCACGCTGGGCGGTGTGGCCTTCGGCACCGTGCTGGCGCTGATGCGCCTGTCGGGCAAGAAGTGGCTGGATGTGCCCGCCACCATCTACGTCAACGGCATGCGCTCCATTCCGCTGGTGATGGTGATCCTGTGGTTCTTCCTGCTGATGCCGCTGCTCATCGGCCGCCCCATCGGCGCCGAGGCTTCGGCCATCATCACCTTCATCGCCTTCGAGGCGGCCTATTTCAGCGAGATCATGCGCGCGGGCATTCAGTCCATCCCGCGCGGCCAGGTCTTCGCGGGTCAGGCCATGGGCATGACCTATGGCCAGAACATGCGCCTCGTGGTGCTGCCGCAGGCCTTCCGCAACATGCTGCCGGTGCTGCTGACCCAGACCATCATCCTGTTCCAGGACACGTCGCTGGTCTACGCCATCGGTGCCTACGACATGCTCAAGGGCTTCGAGGTGGCCGGCAAGAACTACGGCCGTCCCATCGAATCCTATCTGGCCGCTGGCGTGACCTATTTCGTGCTGTGCTATTCGCTGTCCTGGATGGTCAAGCGACTGCACAAGAAGATCGCCATCATTCGATGAGCCTGCACCCCATTTGAGGAATTGCAATGATTGAACTCAAGAACGTCTCCAAGTGGTACGGCAGCTTCCAGGTGCTGACCGACTGCTCCACCAACATCCAGAAGGGCGAAGTGGTCGTGGTTTGCGGCCCTTCGGGCTCGGGCAAGTCCACGCTGATCAAGACCATCAACGCGCTGGAGCCCTTCCAGAAGGGCGAGATCTTCGTGGACGGCGTGGCCGTGCACGATCCCAAGACCAACCTGCCCAAGCTGCGCAGCCGCGTGGGCATGGTGTTCCAGCACTTCGAGCTGTTCCCCCACCTGTCGGTGACCGAGAATCTGACCATCGCCCAGGTCAAGGTGCTGGGCCGCAGCCCGGACGACGCCAAGAAGCGCGGCCTGAAGATGCTGGACCGCGTGGGCCTGACGGCGCACAAGGACAAGTTCCCGGGCCAGCTGTCGGGCGGCCAGCAGCAGCGCGTGGCCATTGCGCGCGCACTGTCCATGGACCCCATCGTGATGCTGTTCGACGAACCCACCTCGGCGCTGGACCCCGAAATGGTCGGCGAAGTGCTGGACGTGATGATCGGCCTGGCCAACGAAGGCATGACCATGATGTGCGTGACCCACGAAATGGGCTTTGCCCGCAAGGTGGCCAGCCGCGTGATCTTCATGGACGTGGGCGGCAAGATCCTGGAGGACTGCTCCAAGGACGAATTCTTCGGCAACCCCGAGGCACGTCAGCCCCGCACCAAGGAATTCCTCAACAAGATCCTGCAGCACTGATGGCGCCGCCGCGAGGCGGGCCGGTCCAATCAAACAAAGGGCGCTTCGGCGCCCTTTTTCATATCTGTGTGAAAGCCTCAACGCCAGGCCGTGAACCTGCGCTCCGCCCAGGCCAGCGCCCCGTACAGCCCCAGCCCCATGAAGGCCAGGATGACCACGGCGGCAAAGACGCGCGGGGTGTCGAAGGTGCCCTGCGCGCTCAGGATGACGTAGCCCAGTCCGCGCTGCGAGGCCACGAATTCGCCGACGATGGCGCCCACCAGCGCCAGCGAGATGGCCACCTTCATGCCCGCCAGCATCGACGGCAGGGCGCCCGGAAGCCGGACCTTGAAGAAGAAGTCTCGCCGCGATCCCTTGAGCACCCGCCCCAGGTCCAGCACGTCGCCGGGCACCGAGCGCAGGCCGTGCACGGAATCCACGATGACGGCGAACACCGCGATCAGGAAGGCGATGGCGATCTTGGGCTCGGAGCCCGTGCCCAGCCAGATCACGAACAGCGGGGCGATGGCCACCTTGGGCACGCTGTTCAGGCCGATGATCAGGGGGTAGACCGTGTGCTCGAACAGCCGCGAGCCCACCAGCAGCGTGGCCAGCAGCACGCCGACCAGGGCCGCCAGCACGAAGCCCGCCAGGGTGGTGAGCAGCGTATAGGCCGCGTGGCCCAGGTAGAAATGCCATTCACCCCACAGTTCGGCCAGCACGGCCGTGGGGGGCGGCAGCGTGATCGGCTTGATCTCCAGAAGGCGCACCAGGGCTTCCCAGGCGATCAGGAAGAGGGCCATCGACAGCGTGCCCAGCAGCCAGCGCCGGGCCGGGTGTTCCCGGGGGGTCATGCGGCCACTCCTTCGTCGAGCCGTCCCGGCGCTTCGCTGATCAGGCCCATCTGCTGGAACAGGGCGCGGATGCGCTGGGTGTGGCGGCCGAACTCGGGCGTCTCGCGCACGGCCAGCGGGCGCGGCCTGGGCAGGTCTATGTCGATGATGTCGGCGATGCGCCCGGGCCGGGGCGAGAACACGACCACGCGGTCGGCCAGGAACACGGCCTCGGCAATACCGTGGGTCACGAAGACGACGGTGTTGCGCGTCTCCAGCCAGATGCGCTGCAGCTCGGCGTTCATCTGGTCGCGGGTCAGCGCGTCCAGCGCGCCGAAGGGCTCGTCCATCAGCAGCAGGCGCGGCTGGTCGATCAGCGCGCGGCAGATCGCGGCGCGCTGGCGCATGCCGCCCGACAGCTGGCGCGGGTACTTGCCGCCGAAGTCGGACAGCCCGGCCAGCCGCAGCAGCTCGTGCAGGGGCTGCCGGTAGGCGGCCAGCGGCTTGCGCGCGAATTCGATGGGCAGCAGGATGTTGCGCTCGACGGTGCGCCACTCCAGCAGCGCGTCGCGCTGGAACACCATGCCGACATGGTCCGGGGGGCCGGCCACCGCGCGGCCGTCCACCAGGAGGCCACCCGATGTGATCTCTTCCAGGCCCGCGATGCAGCGCAGAAAGCTGCTCTTGCCGCAGCCGCTGGGCCCGAGGATGCTGACGAACTCGCCCGCGCGGATGTCCAGCGAGATGCCGTCCAGCGCGGTCAGCGGCGGCTCGCCCGGATAGAGCTTGCGCACGTCGTGCGCGGTGATGGTCGATGCGTTCATTTCGGAACCTCCGGCGCAGGGCGGACCAGGTCGGGCACGAAGAAAGCGTTGCCATCCTTGATCGACTTGAGCAGGCCCGCATCGGTCAGCGTCTTCACCGCCGCGCTGAAGTCCGATGCGACCGGCGTGCCCAGCCGCTGGCCGGCCGGTGGCGGCAACTGGAAGAAGCCCCTGAGCGCCTGGAGCTGGCCGCGCAGCACGGCCTTGTCCAGCCGGGCCTGGGGCCGCTGGGCGATGAGGGCCTCGACGGCCTCGTCCTCGTGGCCGTTGTAGATGTACTGCCAGGTGGCCGCGACGATGCTGGTGAAGCGGGCGATGGGCTCGCGGCGCGCGGCGATCCGCGCTTCGGTGGCGAACAGGCCGAAGCTGGGCATGCTCAACCCGTGGTCCGCGAAGCGGATGGCCTGTGATGGACGTGTCTGCGACACCACGGGCAGGAAGAAGGGAATGGTCGAGAAGGCTGCGTCGGCGCGCCCCGCCGCATAGGAGGCGGCCTTGCCGGCCGCATCGATGTTGACCAGTTCGAGGTCACTGCGTTTGAGGCCGCCTGCGGCCAGGAAGGCGTCGATGAAGGGCGCCTCCAGCGAGCCGGCGGTATAGGCCACCTTCCTGCCCCTGAGATCGCCGGGGCCCCGGATGCCGCCATCGCGCGGCACCAGCAGCCCGATGTCGCTGAGGCGGGCAAAGACCGCGATGGCCTTGACGGGCAGGCCCTTGTCGCGCGCGATCATCATCGAGGCCAGCGCGGCATGTCCGACGTCGAACTGGTCGCCGCCGCCCACGATCTGCACCGTGGTCACCGAGCCATTGCCGTCTTCGAGCTGCACGTCCAGGCCCGCCGCCTTGAACCAGCCCTTGTGCTGGGCCAGGTGCATGGCGGCCTGCACGCCCCAGGGCGTCCAGTCCATGCGCACCTTGATCTTTTCCAGCGGCTGGGCCGTGGCGGGGGCCGAAAGTGCCAGGCCGAGGCCGGCCAGCGCCAGGCCGGCGGCCCTGCGGGTGAGGGGACTGTGCATGGAGGTCTCCTGACAAGGATGGGATCAATCGCTGCGCTGGAAAAGCCGCTTCAAGCGCGACCACAGCACCGACAGGCCCAGGCTGAAGGCATTGAGCCGGGCGGCGGGCAGGGGCTCGCCGGGTGCGCGATCCGGGTCCATGCGCAGGGCCACGTTGCGGCCGAACTCCTGGATCAGCCGGGCCACGAAGTCCTTGACCAGGCCGGAGCGCGAGAACTGCGCCAGCGGGCCTTGCAGGGAATAGAGCAGATCGACCTCCACGCGGGTCGTCGTGGCATCGACCTCGACCAATCGGTAGGCGACATCGCCGTTGGCGCGCGATTTGCTGACCGAGTCCTGGCCCGCGCCCCTGAGCGTGGCCGAGCGCGCGGCCTCGTCGCGCTCCAGGCGGGCCGCGCCGTTGAAGCTGGCCGACATGGGGCCGAGCTGTATGGCCACGCGGCCCTTGATGCGGTCTCCCGTCTGCTCGGCCAGCTCGGCGCCCGGCAGGCAGCCTGCCACGGCCGGCAGGTCGGCCATGAACTGCCAGACGGCCTGTACGGGGTAGGGCACGGTGAAGCGGCCCTGGATGCGGGTGCCGCCCTTGACTTCGGCGCCCGCTTGCGCACCCGCTGCCTGCACGGATGGCCCGGGCAAGGCCTGCGCCTGCGCCTCGGGCAGCAGGCCCGTATCCGTGGCCTGGAAGGTCTGGAAGGGCGCATCGTCCCCGCCCAGGGCGGGAGCCTGTCGGAACACGCGCGGCTGGGCGGCGCGCAGCGCCGAGACGGCGGGCACGCCATCGCCCCGGCATTGGGCGAGCACGTCCAGCACCGCGTTGACGATGCCCATGTAGCCCGTGCAGCGGCACAGGTTGCCCGAGAGTTCGACGCGCACCAGGTCTTCGTCGGCTTCGGGAAAGCGCAGCACGATGTCGCGTGCGGTCGCCAGCATGCCGGGCGTGCAAAAGCCGCATTGCAGCGCGTGGTGGCGCGAGAACGCGGGGCGCAGCAGCGCCATCACCGGGTCGTCGCCATGGCCTTCGACCGTGGTCACGGCCTGGTGGTCGCAGGCGACCGCGAAGCTGATGCACGAGCGCACGGGCTGGCCGTCCAGCAGTACCGTGCAGGCGCCGCAGACGCCGTGCTCGCAGCCCAGGTGGGTGCCGGTCTGCCGCGCTTCTTCGCGCACGAAGTCCGCCAGGTGCATGCGGGGCGCCACGTCGCGGCGGACAGGCTGCTGGTTGATGGTGATGGTGACGGCGGTCATGGCTTTTTCTCCGGCTCCGGCAACGGCCCCGATGTCTGCTCCAGTACCGGCCCCAATACCTGTTCCAGGCAGCGCAGCACGGCGGTGGTGATCCGTTGGCGGTCGATGCTGTCCTTGGTGGGGGCCGAGGCTGCGACGGCCTCGTCGATGCGTGCCCTGGATGGCAAGGCGCCGGATCCGGCCACGAGCGCGGCGATGGCCGGCAAGGGCCGGGGCGCACCGTCCAGCGCGCCGATCACCACGCGCGCGAAACCGCGCGGCGGATCGAACACGGCGCAGCAGCTGGCTTCGGCGAACTCGCCGGTCTTGCGGCAGAACTTGGCATAGCCCCAGCGTGCGCTGGCGTCCAGCTGTGGCACATGGATGGCGGCGATGATCTCGCCGGGCGCCAGCGCGGTGGTGTAGGCGCCCTGCATGAAGCCTTCCATGGGCAGCATGCGCGCGCCGCCGGCCGAGCGCAGTTCGAGCCGGGCGGCCAGCGCCGTCATGGCCAGCACCCAGTCGGCGGCCGGGTCCGCATGGGCCAGGCTGCCGGCCACGGTGCCGCGGTTGCGGATGGCCCGGTAGGCGATGCCGCCCGCCACGGACTGCAGCAGCGTGCCGCGCAGCGGCGCGTGGAGGCCGTCCTCGATCTCGGCATGCGTCACGGCGCCGCCGATGCGGATGGTGGCGTCCCGGCCCGAACCCGAGACCGTGACCTCGCGCATCTGCGGCAAGGCCGCTATATCGACCACGGCCCGGGGCCGGGCCAGCCGCAGGTTGAGCATGGGGCCCAGGGACTGGCTGCCGCCCAGGGCCTTGGCGCCAGGCGTGTCTGCCAGGTGCTGCAGGCCCTCGTCCAGCGTGGCGGGGCGGATGTATTCGAAAAGTGCTGCTTTCATCCTGGCTCCTTCACGCGGCCTGTAGGCTTTGCGCCTTCTGCGCCTGCGCCCGCTCCAGCGCCTCCAGCAGGCGGCGCGGCGTCAGCGGCGTGTGCGAGACCTCGGCGCCCAGGCCCTGGATGGCGTCGTTCACGGCGTTGAAGATGGCGGCCGGCGGTGCGATGGCGCCGCCTTCGCCCATGCCCTTGGCACCGAATTCGGTGTGCGGCGATGGCGTCTCGAAGTGGTGTATGCGCATGCGCGGGACCTCGGTGGCGCCGGGCAGCATGTAGTCGGCCAGCGTGGAGGCCAGGGGCTGGCCGTTGCCGTCGTAGGGCGTTTCCTCGTAGAGGGCCGTGCCTATGCCCTGGGCCACGCCGCCATAGGTCTGGCCTTCGACGATGAGCGGATTGACCATGGTGCCGCAGTCCTCGACGATCACGTAGTCGAGGATCTCGACATGGCCGGTATCGGTGTCCACCGCCACGGCCACGGCATGGCTGGCATAGGTGAAGGCGCCCGTGTCCACGGCGGGCTTGAAGCCTGCCGTGGTCTCCAGGCCCGCGCGGTCGACGTCGGCGGGCAGGCGGTCGGGGCGCAGGTACCAGGCCTGGGCGATCTCGGCGATGGTGACCGTGCCCTGCGGTCCCACCACGCTCGCGCCCGCCAGCGCCACCTCCTGCGCGTCGGCCTGGAGAAGATGCGCGCCGATGTGCAGCAGGCGCGGCGCCAGCAGCTTGCAGGCGCGCGAGACCGCGCCCCCGGACATGACCAGCGAGCGCGAGGCGTAGGTGCCCGTGGAGTAGGGCGTCTGCCCCGTGTCGCCGTGCACCAGCCGCACGCGGGCGATGTCCACGCCCAGGATCTCATGGGCGATCTGGGCGAAGCTGGTCTCCATGCCCTGGCCGTGCGAATGCACGCCGACGCGGATCTCCAGGCCGCCATCGGGCGTCAGCCGCACGGTGGCCGAGTCGAAGCCCGGTATCACCGGCGTGCCCCAGGCCGCGAACACCGAGGTGCCGTGGGCCGATTGCTCGGTATAGGTGGCAAAGCCCACGCCGATCCGCCGCCCGTCGACCTCGCCGCGCCGCTGGCGCTCGCGCAGGGCGTCGAAGCCGATCATCTCGTGCGCCTTGCGCAGGCTGGCCGGGTAGTCGCCGCTGTCGAAATGCTTGTGGGTGACGTTGACATAGGGCATCTGTTCGGCCGGCACCAGGTTCTCCAGCCGGACCTCCCAGGGTTCGCGCCCGGCCGCGCGCGCCACGGCGTCCAGGGTCAGCTCGATGGCAAAGCACACGCCGGTGCGCGCCACGCCGCGGTAGGGCACGAAGCCGGGCTTGTTCGTGGCCACGCATTCGGTCAGGCAGCGGTAGCCGCGAAAGGCGTAGGGGCCGGGCAGGTTGCCCACGGCCTGGCCCGGCTCCAGGCCGATGGTGAAGGGCCACACCGAATAGGCGCCGCCGTCGATGACGATGTGGGCGTCCAGGGCGAGGATTTTTCCGCGCTCGTCGGCGTAGGCCACCATGTCGTAGTGGTGCTCGCGGGTGTTGGCGCCCGCGATCAGGTGCTCGCGCCGGTCCTCCAGATAGCGGAAGGGCCGGCGATGGGTCTTGGCCAGCCAGGCCACGCACAGCTCTTCCTGCTGCAGCACGCACTTGTAGCCGAAGGCGCCGCCCACGTCGGGTGCGATCACGCGCACCTGCTCCTGGGGCAGGCCCAGGCATCGGGCGAGGATGGTGCGGATCATGTGCGGCACCTGGGTCGCGGTGTAGACGACCAACTGGTCCGCCTGGTGGTCCCAGCAGGCCAGCACGGCCTTGCCTTCCATGGGCACCATGCAGTGGCGCGCCAGGTCCATGGAGCGGCGCACCACCAGCGTGGCGGACCGGGCCAGTTCGTCGAAGCGCGTGTCGGCCCTGAGCGTGACGAAGCGGTTGTGCGTCCAGCCGTCATGCACGAAGTCCTGCCGCGCGGCCAGCGCGCTGGCGGTATCGGCATAGACGGGCAGGTCCTCGAAATCGATCTCCACGGTCTCGGCCAGGTCCTCGGCCTCGGCGCGCGTGGGCGCGAAGACCATGGCCACGGGCTCGCCGACGAAGCGCACCTTGCCGCTGGCCAGTGGCGGCTGGGCCGAGGACTGGTAGCTGGGCAGCGCGGACTCGGCGACGATGTCCAGCGCATCGGCCATGGCCTCGCGCAGCACCACGCGCCCGCCGGCATCCTGCGGCAGCCGCGCGCCCACGATGCGGGCGTGGGCGAAGGGGCTGCGCAGGAAGGCCACCTCGCTGAGCAGGGGCATGCTCATGTCGGCGACGAACTGGCCGCGCCCGTGCAGGTGCCGCGCATCTTCCTTGCGCTGCACGCGCGCGCCGACACCCTGGCCCTGGACCTGTTCATGGGGACTGTGTTCCATCGTGTTCTCCTGGCTGCCTGTTCTCTCGGGTTCTCACTTGGCCTCGCCGCCGAAAAGCCGGGACAGGTCGTCGCGCTCCCGGTCGGGGTCCGGTGTTTCCTGGTGGTTCTGGAAGTTGAGCTGCACCTTGTCGGTGTCCACGGCCTGCTCCTTGTCCAGGAAGGCGGTCACGGTCTGGGGCACGAAGATCACGATGGCCACCAGGATCAGCTGCATCGCCACCCAGGGGATGGCACCCAGGTAGATGTCCCTGGACAGCACCTTGCGCGGCAGCTTGCCTTCCTTGTGCAGCTGGTCGGAGATGCCGCGCAGGTAGAACAGCGAGAAGCCGAAGGGTGGGTGCATGAAGCTGGTCTGCATGTTCACGCAGATCAGCACGCCGAACCACACCAGGTCGATGCCCAGCTTCTGGGCCACGGGGGCCAGCAGCGGCAGGATGATGAAGGCGATCTCGAAGAAGTCCAGGAAGAACGCCAGGAAGAAGATGAAGACATTGACGGCGATGAGAAAGCCCAGCTGCCCGCCGGGCAGGTGGGCCAGCATGTCCTCGATCCAGACGCCGCCGCTGACCCCCTGGAAGACCAGTGAGAAGGCGCGCGAGCCGATCAGGATGAACACCACCATGGCCGTCATGCGCATGGTGGCCGCCATGGCGCTGCGCAGCAGCGGCCAGCTCAGGCGGCGGTGCAGCGCGGCCAGGAGGAACGCCCCCAGCGCGCCCATGGCGCCCGCCTCGGTCGGCGTGGCGACGGCCGTGTCCAGGCCGGGCAGCCCGCCCATGGAGCCCAGCACCGCGAAGATCAGAAAGGCCGAGGGAATGATGCCGCGCAGGCACTTGCCCCACAGCGCCCAGCCGTGCAGCTGGCGGGCCTGCTTCGGGATGCCGGGCACGTCGCCGGGCCGCAGCCGCCCCACCAGGAAGGTGTAGAGCACGAACAGCAGCACCTGCAGGATGGCCGGCCCCCAGGCTCCCTTGTACATGTCGCCCACCGAACGGCCGAGCTGGTCGGCCAGGACGATCAGGCACAGCGAGGGCGGCACGATCTGGGTGATGGTGCCCGAGGCCGACAGCACGCCCGTCGCATAGCGCATGCTGTAGCCGTAGCGCATCATCACCGGCAGCGAGATCATGGCCATGGCGATCACCTGGCCGGCCACGGTGCCCGTGATGGCGCCCAGGATGAAGCCCACGATGATGACCGAGTAGCCCAGGCCGCCGCGCACGGGGCCGAACAGCTGGCCCATGGAGTCGAGCATGTCCTCGGCCAGGCCGCAGCGCTCCAGCACGCAGCCCATGAGCGTGAAGAAGGGAATGGCCAGCAGCAGGTCGTTGGACAGGATGCCGAACACATTGAGAGGCAGCGCAGACAGAAAGCCGGCCGGAAACCAGCCCATGAAGATGGCGATGCCGCCGCAGGCCACGCCCAGCGCAGCCAGGGAAAAAGCCACCGGAAAGCCCAGCAGCAGGATGGCGACCAGGGCCCCGAACATCAGGGGCGGGAAATGCTCGAGGCTCATTGCAGCGGCCTCTCGTAGTGCGTGCGCATCGGATGGCGGTTGCCCAGCCACAGCAGGCGCTTGGCGATCTCGACCACGCCCTGGAGCACCAGCAGGCCGAAGCCCAGCGGCAGCAGCAGCATGGCGGGCCAGCGGATCAGGCCGCCCGCGTTGGGCGAGGACTCGCCCGAGCGCAGCATGTCCACGAACAGCGGCCAGGACATCCAGGCGAACAGCCCCATGACGGGCAGCAGGAACAGGACCAGCCCGAACAGGTCCATGAACACCTGGGCCCGCGCCGACCAGCGTCCGTAGAACAGGTCCACGCGCACATGCTCGTTCATGCGCAGCACCTGGGCCGCGCCCAGCATCACGCCGGCGCCGAACAGGTACCACTGGATCTCCAGCCAGCCGTTGGAGCTGGTGCCCAGGGCAAAGCGCACGATGGCATTGCCGCCGCTGATCACGCAGGCGGCCAGCAGCGCCCATTGGGCGAGCACGGCGGCGCCGTCGCTCAGGCGGTCGATGGCCCGCACCCAGGCGGGCAGGGCGCCGTCGTTCGGCGAAGGGGATGTCATGGGGCGGTCCTCGGCGGGCGGCGCGGCAGGCGCCGGGGGCTTATTGCGTGACGCGGGCGAAGGTGTAGTTGTCCAGCTCCGCCTCGGCCACGCGGAACCAGCTGGCCTGGTCGCGGCGGAACTTGAGCCAGCCGGGCAGCAGGGCCTTGAAGTCCGGGTTGGCGGCGGCCAGTTCATCGAACAGCTCGCCGGATGCCTTGAACGCGGCATCCATCACGGGACGCGGAAAGTACGACAGCCTGGCGCCCTGGCCCACCAGGCGCTTGAGCGCCTCGGGATTGCGAAAGTCGTAGTCGGCCAGCATCTTGACGGTCTGCTCGTTGGCCGCGCACTCGAAGGCCGCCTTGTAGGCCGGTGGCAGCGCGTCCCAGGCCTTGGCGTTGACCATGGCCGTGATGGAGGCGCTGCCCTCCCACCAGCCGGGCGCGTAGTAGTACTGCGCCACCTTCTGCAGGCCCAGCTTGGCGTCGTCATAGGGTCCTATCCATTCGGCGGCGTCGATGGTGCCTTTCTCCAGCGAGGGATAGATGTCGGCCGCGGGAATCTGCTGCGGCACCGCGCCGAGCTTGGACATCACCATGCCGCCAATGCCGCCGATGCGCATCTTCAGGCCCCTGAGGTCCTCCACGCGCTTGATGGGCTTGCGGTACCAGCCGCCCATCTGCACGCCCACGTTGCCGCAGACCAGGTTCACGATGCCCTGCTTGCGGTACATCTCGCGCAGCAGCTCCATGCCGCCGCCGAACTGCATCCAGGCGTTGTGCTGGCGTGCATTGAGGCCGAAGGGCAGCCCCGTGTCGAAGGCCACCGCCGTGTTCTTGCCGATGAAGGCCGAGGCCAGCACGTGGTTGCATTCGATGGTGCCGCTGCTGACGGCTTCCATGTTCTGCGCGGGCGGCACGATCTCGCCGCCGGCGAAGCACTGGATCTGGAACTTCCCCTCGGTCAGCTCGGCCACGCGCTTGCACAGGTGCTCGGCGGAGCCGTACATGGTGTCCAGGCTCTTGGGCCAGCTGGTGGACATGCGCCACTTGACGCTGGCCGATGCCCGGGCGGGGGTCTGTGCCAGGACCGCCGGCGCCGAAGCCGCGCCGGCAAGGCCCGCGAGACCGGCAAGGGCGGAGTGGTGGATCAGGCTGCGTCGCTGCATGGGAACTCCCTGGGTGTGGGGCCGGCCTGCCCTGGGCCGTAGGTCTGGATGGGTTGGGCTTATGTGATCAGCGTACTGAGTGAATTTTGCGTAGTCAATGCAGATGGTGGGAAGTGCTTTCCCTTATTTCCATGTCCGGCTTGATACGTGGGAAGCCCTTGGATACCGTGATCTTCATTCTTGAATGCCGCATGCCTTGATGTTTTGTGCATTGCAAAAATCAAGCTGCACAGTGTGGTGTTCTTCAGGAAAGTACTTAGTTCTTGCTTTTATTCGATCAGTACACTGAAGTTAATTCATGTGCAACCGAGGACAAGACATGACCTGGACCAAGATCGCGACCACCGACCAGCTGGGTGAGGATGAAGCCCTGGCCATCCGTGTCGGCGAGCTTCATCTGGCGCTTTTCCAGAGCGCGGGCGCCTTCCATGTGACGGACAACGTGTGTACGCACCAGTACGCGCTGCTGTCCGAGGGCTATGTGGAGGACGGCTGCGTGGAATGCCCGCTGCACCAGGCGCGCTTCGACCTGCGCAGCGGACAGGCGCTGTGCGCGCCGGCATCGCAGCCGATCCGTGTCTATCCGGTGCGCGTCGAGGGCGCCGATGTCCTGGTGGATGCGTGATGGCCGCCATGGATCGGACCATCCTCATCATCGGCGCGGGCCAGGCCGGTGCCACGGCGGCGGCGTGCCTGCGCTCGTTCGGATTCGAGGGCCGCATCGTCCTGGTGGGGGCCGAGGCCGGGCTGCCGTATGAGCGCCCCCCGCTGTCCAAGGGCGTGCTGTCCGGTGATGTGGCGCCGGACGCGATCGCGGTGCACCCGGCCGGGTTCTACGCGTCGCAGCGCATCGAAGTGCTGGCGGGCCTTGCGGTCACCGACCTCGATGTGGCGGCGCGACAGGCCCGCCTGGGCGACGGCCGGCGCATCGGCTATGACCAATGCCTGATCGCCACCGGCGGCCGGGCGCGCGGCCTGCCCCGGCTGCCTGCGGGAACGCCGCGCGTGCACTATCTGCGCTCCGCGCAGGATGCCGCCCGGCTGCGCGAGGATTTGCTGCGGCACCGGTCCCTGCTCATCGTGGGCGGCGGTTTCCTGGGCCTGGAGCTGGCCTCGACCGCGCGCGGCATGGGGCTGGAGGTCTGCGTGCTGGAAAGCGCACCGCGCCTGCTGGCGCGCGCCGTGCCGCCCGTGTTCTCGCAATGGCTGGGCCAGCGCGCGCAGGACGCCGGTGTGGACCTGCACCTGGAGGCCGTGGTCGGCGACCTGCATGCGGATGGCCACGGCGTCACGGCCGTGCCGGCGGGCCACGGGGTGCTGCGGGCCGACATGGTGGCCGTGGCGGCCGGCCTGGAGCCCGACGTGGACCTGGCCCGGCGCGCGGGGATTGCCATCCACGGGACCAACCACGGCATATGCATAGATGGCCTCGGCGCGACCAGTGCCCCCCATGTCTTTGCCGCCGGCGACTGCGCCAGCCAGTTCCATCCGCACCTGGGCGCCGAACTGCGCCTGGAGTCCTGGCAGAGCGCCAACGAGCAGGCCCGCATCGCGGCCGCCGCCATGGTCGGCGCCTCCACCCCGGGTCTGTCGGCCCCCTGGTTCTGGAGCGACCAGTTCGGCTGCAACCTGCAGATGCTGGGCATGCCCGTGCCCGGGCTGACCTATCGATGCCGCCGGGAGGCGGACGATGGCGCGCAGGCGCCCCGCTTCCTGCTGATGGGCGCGAGCGACGGCGGCCAGATCCTGCACGCCATCGCCGTCAACGCAGGCGGCGAGCTGCGCACCCTCAGGCCGCTGGTGGATGCCGGGACCGCCTGCGATCCCGTGGCGCTGTGCGATACCGGCACGCCCCTGCGCCAGCAGGTGCGCGCCTTGCTCCAGACCCCCACCCCTGCCCCTTCCCCCGCGAGCCATCCCTGACGGAGACTTCCCATGCACAGCACCCACGCCTTGCTCAACCGAACGGCGCAGTCCAAGGAACTGCCGCTGGACCAGTGCGTCTGGCCCGAAGACGCGCTGCACTTCATCCCCGACTGGGTCTACACCAGCGAGGCCGTCTATGCCCGCGAGATGGAGCAGATCTTCCGGGGCCGCTCCTGGAGCTATGTGGCGCTGGAGGCCGAGATCCCCGAGCCCGGCGACTTCAAGCGCTCCTACGTCGGCGACACGCCCGTGGTGGTCTCGCGCGCCGAGGACGGCAGCGTCCACGTCTTCGAGAACCGCTGTGCCCACCGGGGCGCGGAGTTCTGCCGCCACAGCCTGGGCAACACCCGGGAGTTCGTCTGCCCCTACCACCAGTGGTCCTACGACCTGAAGGGCCACCTGCAGGGCGTGCCGTTCAAGCGCGGCGTGAACAAGGCCGGCGGCATGCCCAAGGGGTTCGACAACGCGGCGCACGGCCTCAGGCGGCTGCATGTCGCCACGCGCCATGGCGTGGTCTTCGCCAGCTACGCGGACGACGTGGAACCGCTGCAGGACTACCTGACGCCCGAGATCCTCGAAGACTTCGACATGGTCTTCAACGGCAAGAAGCTCAAGATCCTCGGCTACTACAAGAACGAGCTGCCCTGCAACTGGAAGATGTACCACGAGAACCTCAAGGACCCGTACCACGCGACCTTGCTGCATTCCTTCCTCGTCGTCTTCGGCCTGCTGGTCGCGGGCAACAAATCGGCCATGATCGCCGACCCCGTGCATGGCCGGCACGGCACCATGGCCTCGGCCAAGTCCGAGGACAAGTACGCCCAGGTCAGCAGCGAGAACAAGAAGGAGATGCGCTCCTTCCACGAAGGCATGCAGCTGCGCGACGAGCGCTTCCTGGAGTTCGTCAGGGAGTGCGACTCCCCGTGGTCCGTGACCATGCAGACCATCTGGCCCAACCTCGTCGTGCAGCGCGAGATGAACACCCTGGGCGTGCGCCAGATCGTGCCCAACGGCCCCCACAGCATGCTCATGCAGTGGACCATGTTCGGCTACGAGGACGACACCGAGGCAATGACCCAGCATCGCCTGCGCCAGGGCAATCTGATGGGCCCGGCAGGCTTTCTGGGGCTGGAGGACAACGAGGCCATGAAGTTCGTGCAGGAAGGCGTGCGCCGCTCCAGCACCGGCCTGAACGTGATCCAGCTCGACGCCGACCGCGTCGGCAGCTCCGACTCGCTGATCTCCGAGGCCGCCATCCGCGGCATGTACCGCTACTACCGCGGCGTGATGGGGTTCTGAGCATGGCCATGCCCACCCAATGCCTGTACCGCCCCTGCGCCATCCCCCCGGAACGCGCGCTGGCCCTGGTGCGAGAAATCGAGTGGTTCAACAGCGAATACTGTGCCGTGCTGGACGCCGGCCTCGTGGAGCAATGGCCGATGTTCTTCACCGAGGACGCCATCTACCGCATCACGGCCCGCGAAAACGCCGAGCTGGGCCTGCCCGTGGGCCTGGTCTACGCCCAGGGCCGCGCCATGATGCACGACCGCGCCGTCGCCATCGCGCGCACCCAGATGTTCGCGCCCCGCTACCACCTGCACCTGGTCACCAACACCCGCGTCATCGACGAAACGCCCGATGGCGAAATCGCGGCCCAGGCCCACTTCCTGCTGCTGCAGACCCTGGTGGAAGGCCCCAGCACCCTCCACCTGGCCGGCAGCTTCCACGACCGCTTCACACGCCAGGACGGCCGCCTGCTGCTGCGCGAGCGCCAGGCGATCTACGACACCACCATCATCGCCAACGACCTGGTGTATCCGCTGTGATGAATGCATTGCGAAAGCTGAGCGCCCAGCAGCCGGCGCGACCCAAAGCCAGCGACGCACAGCAAGAGCCGCAGCGTCCGAAACTGGCGCGACCCAACTCAGGGACACCGAGCAAGGGCCGCCCCGCAGCGATGGTGTCGCCGGCTGCCCGTACGCCCCCCTCCCCCGCGAAGCGGGTAGAGAGGGGGAAGCCGCGCAGCGGCTCAGGGGGAGCCTTTCAATACGTTCTCAGCACCGTCCGACTGAACTGGTTGTTGGCCTCGACCAGGCGCCGCATCAGGTCCATCAGCATGCCGCGCTCGGCGGGTCGCAGCGGCTCCAGCAGGCGCTCCTGCGCGCGCTGCATGTCGCCATGCAGCGCGGCCACGGTCTGCTGGCCCAGCGCGGTCAGCCGCACATGGCGCGTGCGCTTGTCGGCGGGGTTGGGGCGGCGCTCCAGCAGGCCGCGTTCTTCCAGGCGCTTGACCACGTCGGCCGTGGTCGTGCGGTCCAGGCCCACTTCCTGGCCCAGCGCGGTCTGGTCCAGGTCGGGCAGGGCCGAGACGGCCGACATCAGCCCGTACTGCACGGGCGTGATGTTCTGCGACTTGAACTCCTCCAGGAACATGGCCACGTGGATCTGGTGCAGGCGGCGGATCAGAAAGCCCGGGCGGGCCCACAGCAGTTCCTTGGCCGGGTCCACCTCGCCGGCCGTCTCCGGCGTGCCGCCGGGGGCTTGCACGGGTGCGTTTGCGGGCTGCTGTTTCACTTTCACGTTGCGACCTCTCGTTTGTAAGTGTGCTGAAGATTGTAGCGATGGCCCGCTCTTTCCCTCCCTCATCCCTGCCGGAGACAACCGATGAACCAGACCCGCAAAATCGCCTTCGAAGAGCACTTCATGGCACCGGGCTTCGAGCGCTATTCGAAAGCCTTCCTGCAATTCATCGCCCCCGAGACGGCCGAGGAACTGGGGCGCCGCCTGGCCGACATCGACAGCCTGCGGCTGCAGGAGATGGACCGTGCCGGCATCGCCCTGACCATCCTGTCCCAGACCGGGCCGGGCGTGCAGGGCGAACCCGACCGCGCCACCGCGATACGCAGCGCAGCGCAGAACAACGACTACCTGGCCTCGCGGATCGCCCGCCACCCCACGCGCTTCGCGGGCTTTGCCGCGCTGGCCATGCAGGACCCCAAGGCGGCCGCCACGGAGCTGGAGCGCGCCGTCACCCAGCTGGGCTTCAAGGGCGCGCTGGTCAATGGCCACACCCAGGGCGCCTACTACGACGACCCGGCCTGTGACGTGGTCTGGGAACGCCTGCAGGCGCTGGAGGTGCCGCTGTACCTGCACCCCATCGATTTCCCCTGCATCCCCCAGACCCTGGCGGGCCACCCCGAGATCCAGGGCGCCGCCTGGGGCTGGGGCGTGGAGACGGCATCGCATGCGCTGCGCCTGCTTTTCGGCGGCGTCTTCGACCGCTTTCCCGGCCTCAGGATCGTGCTGGGCCACATGGGCGAGGGCCTGCCGTTCCAGCGCTGGCGCCTGGACAGCCGGTTCGCCGCCTATCCCTTCGGCGTGCAGCTGCAGCGCCGGCCTTCCGAATACATCGGCAGCAACATCCTCATCACCACCTCCGGCGTCTGCTCGCATGCGGCCCTGGCCGGCGCCATTGCCGAGATGGGCGCCGAGGCCGTGATGTTCTCCGTGGACTATCCCTACGAATCCACCGAGGTCGCGGCGGCCTTCATCGAGAGCGCGCCGCTGGACGAGGCCACGCGCGCGCTGGTATGCCACGGCAATGCCGAGCGCCTCTTCAAACTCTGAAAGCCCGCCATGCGCACCATTGCAAGCTCCCATCTGTACGGCGCCCACATCCACGCCAACGGCATACGCCAGCACTACCTGCGCTACGGCGGACAGGGACCGGCCGTGGTCATCGTGCCCGGCATCACCAGCCCGGCGGCGACCTGGGGCTTCGTCGCCGAGCGCCTGGGCCGGCACTGCGACACCTATGTCCTGGATGTGCGCGGCCGGGGCCTGTCACAGGCCGGCGACACGCTGGACTACGGGCTCGACGCCTGCGCCGCCGATGTGGCGGCCTTCGCCGCCGCGCTGGGCCTGGCGGACTACCGCCTGGTGGGCCATTCCATGGGGGCGCGCATCGGCGTGCGCGTGGCACGGCGCCATCCGTCGGGGCTGGCCAGGCTGGTGCTCGTCGATCCGCCCGTGTCCGGGCCGGGGCGCAGGCCCTATCCCTCGCAACTGTCCTGGTACATCGACTCCATGCGCCTGGCCCGGCAAGGCATCTCGGTCGGACAGATGCGCCCGTTCTGCCCGACCTGGTCCGAGGCGCATCTGCGCCTGCGCGCGCAATGGCTGCACACCTGCGACGAGCGCGCCGTCAGGGCCAGCTTCGAGGGCTTCCAAGCGGACGACATGCATGCCGACCTGCCCCATGTGACCGTGCCCACCCTGCTCATGGCCGCGGGCCGGGGCGGCGTGATAGCGGATGTGGACATCGAGGAGATGCAGCGCCTGCTGCCCGGCCTGCGCACCGTGCGGGTGCCGGGCGCCGGCCACATGATCCCCTGGGATGACGAAGAGGGCTTCTACGCGGCCTTCGGCGACTTCCTGGGCACCCCCCTGACCCCCATGCCCGAAAGGAAGGACCATGCCCGTCAGTGACCACCAGTTGATCAGCGCCTTCAGGCAGGTGCTGGCGCTCTCCCGGCTGGAGCGCGGCCAGTCCGTGACCGTGCTGACCAGCGCGTCCACCCATCCCCAGACGCTGGCCTGCGCCCTGGTCGCGGCCCAGGACCTGGGCGCCATCGTCAACCGGCTGGACCTGCCGCCGGTCAATGGCGAAAAGGCCCACAGCCGCGACAGCCTGGCCTACCTGGGCACCACGGCGCTGACCGGCAATGCCCCTGCGATCGCGGCGCTCCAGGCCAGCGACCTGGTGCTGGACCTGATGACCCTGCTGTTCTCCCCCGAGCAGCACGCGATCCTGGCCGGCGGCACCAAGATCCTGCTGGCCGTGGAGCCGCCCGAGGTGCTGTGCCGCCTGGTGCCCACCGAGTCCGACCGCGCGCGCGTGCAGGCTGCCGCCGAGCGCATCCGCAAGGCGCGGCGCATGCACGTGGCCTCGGCCGCGGGCACCGACCTGCGCTGCCCGCTGGGCCAGTTCCCGGTGATCGCCGAGTACGGCTTCGTGGACGAGCCCGGCCGCTGGGACCACTGGCCCAGCGGCTTTGCGCTGACCTTTCCCGACGAGGGCGGGGCCAGCGGCACCATCGTGATCGACGAGGGCGACATCCTGCTGCCGCAAAAGCGGTATGCCGGCAGCCGCATCGTGCTGACGGCGGACAAAGGCTACGCCACGCGCATCGAAGGCGGCGTCGATGCTGCCATGCTGCGCGACTACATGGCGGCCTTCGACGACCCCGAGGCCTTCGCCATCTCCCACATCGGCTGGGGCCTGCAGCCGCGCGCGCGCTGGTCCACCCTGGGCCTGTACGACCGCGAGGCGACCATCGGCATGGACGCCCGCGCCTTCGAGGGCAATTTCCTGTTCTCGCTGGGCCCCAACAACGAGGCCGGGGGGCAACGCACCACGGCCTGCCACATCGACATTCCGCTGCGCAACTGCACGGTGCGCCTGGATGGCGAGGAGGTCGTACGGGAAGGCCGGGTACTGGATGGAGGACACCCCCATGCACGCTGAGATCGCCACCTACGAACAGCAGGGCTTCGGCGCCCCGCTGCCCCTGCACGGCCCGGTGGGCCTGCTGATCGTCGATTTCGTCAACGGCTTCGCCGACCCGGCCGTCTTCGGCGGCGGCAACATCCGCGCGGCCATCGCCCGCACCGTGCCCCTGCTCGCGGCCGCGCGCCAGCGGCGCTGGGCGGTGGCGCACAGCCGCATCGTCTATGCGGATGACGGCGCCGACCACAACATCTTCTCGCTCAAGGTGCCGGGCCTGCTGGGGCTCAGGGAGCATGCGCCGGACAGCGCCATCGTCCCGGAACTTGCCCCGGCCGCGGGCGAGCTGGTGGTGCGCAAGACCGTGCCCTCGGCCTTCTTCGGCACCGCGCTGGCGCCTTGGCTGGCCCAGCGCGGCGTGCAGACCCTGCTGGTCGCGGGGGCGGTGACCAGCGGCTGCGTGCGTGCCAGCGTGGTCGATGCCATGTCCTGGGGATTGCGGCCCGTGGTGGTCGGCGACTGCGTGGGCGACCGGGCCCTGGGGCCGCACGAGGCCAGTCTCTTCGACATGGCGCAGAAATACGCCACGGTGCTGGACCGGGACCGGGCGCTGGAGCTGCTGGCCTAGGCCAGGCCAGGCTAGGCTTTGCGCTTGCGCCCCGCAGTGCGTGGCGCGGGCCGGATCAACTGGTCGTCGAACTGCCGCCACAGCGCATCGCGCCGTGCCAGTACTTCGGACACGCTGGCGTGGCGCAACTGGGCCACGGCCGAGACCAGGGCGTTGCACAGGAAGAAGGCCGCCGTGTAGGAGTGGAACGGCGAGGCATTGGCCGTGTGCACCTGCAGCCAGTGGCTGGCCAGCGGCACCAGCGGCGCCGTGGGGCTGTCGGTGAGGGCCAGCACCTGACCGCCAGCCTCCTTGAAGCGCCGCGCCAGCTCCGTAGTGCCGCGCGCGTAGAGGCTGACGCTGAAGGCCAGCAGGATGTCCTGCGGGCCCACCCACAGCAGCTGGTCTATGGGCGATACCGCGCCCACGTCCAGCTCCTGCACGCCGGGGCGGCACATGTTCAGGTGCAGGGCCAGCCAGGCGGACACGGGGGCGCTGTTGATCTGGGCGAGCACAAAGATGCGCCCCGGTCCGTCCTCGGCCAGCCGCCTGGCCATGGCCTCGAAGGCGGCGCTGTCCAGGCCCTCGCGCGTGGCCTGGATGTTGTGCTGGTCGTGCAGCAGCGCGTCGTCCACGCATTCGATCAGGCTGCGCTGCGTGCCCAGGGTCACGGGCGCGCGCTGGGAGGCTGTCTGCAGCAGGGAGGTGACCTCGCCTCGCGCCTCGCGCTGGGCCTCGGCATAGCTGGCATAGCCCAGCTTGGCGAACAGCCGCACCACGGTGGAGGCGCTGGTGCCCGTGCGCGTTGCCAGCGACGTGGCCGATTCGAGCAGGACATGGGGATATTCGCGGCCCAGGGTCTGGGCCAGCCCCTGTTCGCTGGCCGTCAGCAAGCCGCCCTGCCGGGCCAGGCGCTGTGGCAGCAATGGCACGGAGTTCTGCAATGCTGAATTCATTGATTTCCTTTTGTGAAATGAATATTGCAAAATAGAGCCAGGCATGCAACGGTGCATGCATCTGGAGATTTCAACCGTGCAGGATACCTTCGAAGAAAGCCGCGCGCAGCAGCGCGCACGGCTGCTGGAATGGCTGGGCGGCCAGCAGCAAGCCATGCAAGAGCTGTTGCAGAAGATCGTGGACATCGACAGTGGCAGCCGCGACGAGGCCGGCGTCACCGCCGTGGCCCAGGCGCTGCGCGAGCGGCTGGAGGCGGCGGGCGTGCCCGTTCGCTTCGAGCCCGTGCCGGGCTACGGCGTGCTGCTGCATGCCGATGTACCCGGCGCTGCCGAAGGCGCGCCCATCTACCTCATGGGGCACATGGATACCGTCTACCCTGCGGGCACGGTGGCGAAGCGGCCGTTCCGCATCGAGGACGGGCGCGCCCACGGGCCCGGCGTGGCCGACATGAAGTCCGGCCTGGTGCTCAACGTCTTCGTGGCCGAGGCCTTTGCGCGCTGCGGCGGGCTGGGCGCGCCGCTGAAGCTGTTCTTCTCCTGCGACGAGGAGATCGGCTCGCCCGCCACGCGCCAGGCCATCATGGACCAGGTGCGCGGCGCGCGCGCCGTCTTCAACGCCGAGCCCGGCCGCGTCAGCGGCAACGTGGTGACCAGCCGCAAGGGCTCGATGGCCGTGGAGTTCGAGGTGCAGGGCGTGGCCGCGCATGCGGGCATCAACCATGCGGCCGGCGCCAGCGCGCTGGAAGCCATGGCGCGCAAGCTGCTGGCCCTGCATGCGCTGACCGATCCCGCCACGGGCACCACGACCAACGTGGGCGTGCTGCAAGGCGGCATCGTGCCCAACATGGTGGCGCCACATGCCAGGGCCGAGCTGGACGTGCGCTACACGGCCGAGACCGATCCCGATGCGTTGATGGAGCGCATCCGCGCCATCATCGAGGAGGAGTCCGTGCCCCGCACCCAAGGCCGCGTCACGGCCGTGCGCCGCACCCTGCCCATGGCGCCCACGCCCGATGCGCTGCTGCAGCTGTACCGGCGCGGTGCGCAGTCGGTGGGCTTCGACGTGCAGGGCGAGTTCACGGGTGGCGCGGCCGACAGCGGCCTCACGGCCTCGGTGGGCGTGCCCACGCTGTGCGCCACCGGCCCCGTGGGCGGCCACCCGCATACCGAGCGCGAGTACTGCGAGCTGGCCACCTTCGTGCCGCGCGCGCAGGCCGTGGCCCTCGCCATCTTCGACCATCCTTGATTCCGCTGATACCCATGAAAAACCTGTCCGTGAACGCATCTCTGCCCACCCGCCGCAAGCTGCTGGGCACCGGCCTGGCACTGGCCGGCATGGCCGCAATGTCGCCGCTGGCCGCGCAGGCCGACGACAAATACCCGTCGCGCCCCATCACCTTCGTCGTGCCCTTCCCGCCGGGCGGCTCGGTGGACATCATGGGCCGCCAGTACGCCGAGCCCCTGTCGCGCATCCTGGGCGTGCCCATCGTGGTCGAGAACCGCCCGGGCGCCGGCGGCTCGGTCGGCACGCAGTACGTGGCCCGCGCCAAGCCCGACGGCTACACGCTGGTCGTGTCCTCGCAGAGCAGCCACCTGGCCAATCCGCTGACCCAGCCCAAGGTGGGCTACGACCCCATCAAGGACTTCGAGAACATCGCCATCCTGGGCCGCCAGCCGAATGCGCTGATGGTGCATTCCAGCCTGCCCGTCAGGAACTTCCAGGAGTTTCTCGAGTATGTGAAGAAGCGCCCCGGCCAGGTCAACTACGGCAGCGCCGGCATCGGCAGCATGGGCCAGCTCAACGTGGAGATGCTCAAGGCCGCCACGGGCATCTTCGCCACGCACATTCCCTACCGTGGCGGTTCGCCGCTGGTGACGGCGGCCATCGGCAACGAGGTGCAGTTCATCCTCGACAACCTGGTCTTCATGCTGCCCCATGTGCAGTCGGGCAAGGTGCGTGCCCTGGCCGTGGCCTCCGAGCAGCGCCTGGCCGTGCTGCCCGACGTGCCCACCATGGCCGAGGTCGGCTACCCGCAGCTGAACCTCAGCTCCTGGACCGGGCTGGCGGCGCCGGCCGGCACGCCCGAGCCCATCGTCCAGGTGCTGCACAAGGCCATCCGCCAGGCGGCCACCGCGCCGGCCATGGTGGCCAACCTCAAGGAGCGCGGCGTGTTCGTGCCCGAGGACATGACCCCCGCCGCCTTCGAGAAGATGATGTCCGAGCGCCTGGTGCGCTTCGGCGAGGTGGTGCGCAAGGCGAACATCGTGGCCGAGTGAATCTCCGTCTGCCTCGGTTCCTCCTCAGTCCAGCTGCACGCCCACCTCGCGCACCAGCCGGCCCCAGTCGGCAAGGTCCTGGCGCAGCGTTTGCGCGAACTGCGCGGGGGTGGTTGGTGGCAGGTCGGTCAGGTTGAGTTCGGCCAGCTTGCGGGCCGTGGCCGGTTCCTGAAGCAACTGGTTGATGGCCGTGTTGAGCCGGTCCACGATGGCCTGGGGCGTTTTCGCGGGGGCGAAGACGCCATACCAGGAGTAGTTGTGGAACGGGTAGCCGGCCTCGGTCAGGCTGGGCAGCCCGGGCTGGGAAGGAATGCGCTTGTCGCCGCTGTGGGCCAGGGCGCGCACCCGGCCCGCGCGCACCAGCTCGACCGTGGACGAGGTATCGGCGAAGGCCGCCTGCACCTGGCCGCCCAGCAGCCCCTGCACGCAGGGGCTGCTGCCCTTGTAGGGCACGTGCTGCATCTGCAGGCCGGCCTGCTTGTTCAGGAATTCCATGGTCAGGTGGCCGCCCGAGCCCTGGCCCCAGGAGCAGTAGCTGATCTGGCCGGGGCGCGCGCGCACGTAGTCCACGAATTCCTTGAGCGTGTGCACCGGCAGGTCCCGGGAGACCAGCAGCAGGTTGCCCGCGCGGCCGATCTGGGCGATGGGCGCGAAGTCCCTGACCGGGTCGTAGGGCAGCTTGCGGTACAGGCTGGGATTGACGGCCATGGAGGCCGTGTAGGTGAACAGCAGCCGGTAGCCGTCCGGTGCGCCGCGCGCGGCGAGTTCCACGCCGACCAGGCCATTGGCGCCGGGCCGGTTGTCCACCACGAAGGGCTGCTTGAACAGCCGCGTCAGACCCTCGGCGAACACGCGTGCGATGGTGTCCGTTCCGCCGGCCGCGGCCGTGGGCACGACCAGCGTGACGGGGCGCTGGGGGTAGCTGGCGGCGTCCTGGCTCCGGGCCAGGCCGGCCAGGGCCAGCAGGGCGGCTGCCAGCAGGGCAGGCCTGTGCATCGTCTTCATGCGCTTGTCTCCTTGTCTTTGTCTCTGCGGCGCGGCGCGGTGCCGTCAGCGTATGCCGAAGCGCGCCTGCGTGCCCTGTTCGATCATGTCCGCGCCGACCCGGTAGAGGTTGCGCGAGACATAGCTGTCCACCTCGCGTGCGCGCTCGCGCAGCCAGGCGGCCTTGAGCTGTCGGGCCCTGGCGATCTCGGGCGCCTCGCCGCCCGCCGTGGCGAGCACGTCGATCACATGCAGGGCCAGCTGCCACTGGCCGGCATCGGCCAGGGCCTGTGCGCTGGCGATCAGGCCGGCCTTGTCGGTGATGGCGGCCGCGATGGCGGCGCCGGCCGCCTCGGGCGACGCCGGGTGCAGCGTGGTCGGATTGCGGTCCCACCAACCGTTTTCCGAGCGGTAGATGTCGCGCGCGATGTAGCTGGGGTCGCCGTAGCTGGGCTTCATCCAGTCCACGCCGAACAGTTCCGGGGGATAGACCATGGCGGCCAGCATCTGTGCCTCGTTCATGCCCTCGTTCATCAGGCGCACGACTTCGGCGCGCAGCCAGCGCAGCGCGCGCGCCGTGTGCAGCAGCACCTGTTGCACGGCCTCCTCGCCCTCGATCACGGGGCCGAACTCGCGCACCGCCTTGAGTGGGCGCAGCGCGGCCATGGCCTCCAGCGTGCCGGCCCAGCGCACGGTGTCGCGCAGCGTGCGAAACGGCGTGCCGATGTTGGGGATGGAGTCCAGCAGCGCCGGGCCGCCGTACAGCACGCGCCGGGCAGGGCTCCACAGGGCGATGGCGTCATCGGTCTCCGAGGGCGCCCAGAACAGCTCGACGCGCTGCTCGCCGCTGCCGATCTGCAGGCGGGTGTCGAAGGTTTCGGTGGGGTCGTGCATGGCCAGGCGCTGCGCGAAAAAGCCCGGAGAGCGGTTGAACTGGATCTCGGCCATGCGGTGCTGCAGCGCCTCGGTCTCGCGGTAGCGCGCGTGGCGGCGCGGCAGGTGGGCGTGGGCGATCAGGCGCGGCACGGGATCGCCGCGCGATGCCGCATGCTCCAGCCACAGCGGCATGCCGGCGTTGTAGCCGATGTGGCCGTGGCTGTGGCACAGCGCATGCACGGGCGCGTCGCTGATCCTGCGCAGGCTGGCGATCATGTCGCGCGTGACCTGGCCGCCGGGGCCGGCATCGATGACCACCAGACCGGCATCGGTCTCGGCCACGAAGGACTGTCCCTGGCCGCGCAGGATGTGCAGGCCCGGGGCCACGGTCTCGCTGCCCGTGCCCACGAGCAGGAAGGGTTTTTCGTCCGAGGGTTTGTCGTCTCTGGCGTTCATGGGGTCTCCTGGTCTTCCTCGAGGGGCGGCAGCGCATGGCGGCCATCCTGCAGTCCGGGCCCGGGCACGTAGGCACGCAGGCACAGGTAAAAGCCGTCCGGCGGCGCGGGCAGCCAGTTGGCGCGCGCGTCCTCTGCGGCTGGCGCGCCATGGCGTATGTGCAGGGTCAGCCCGCCGTCCGCATCGCGCCGCAGGCCCGGCGTGCGGTCGCCGATGGCGTAGCGGTCCAGCGGGTTGTCCACCAGCATGTAGTCGTGCGCGCCGTACAGGGTCAGCGACCAGAAGGCCTGGACGGGCGGCAGCGCGCCGGGCGCGAAGCGCAGACGGTAGCGCCGGCTGCCATGCAGGGGCCGGCCCCGGGCATCGTGCCAGGCCATGGGGTAGACGGCCTCGCGGCTGTCCAGCATGCCGATGTACTTGAGCGCGACCTGGGCGCGTGCCAGGTAGTCGTCGCCGAAGCCGTCCTCGACGCGCGGCGGCATGTCCCAGCCGGAGTCCAGGCGCCGGCCGGCCGGGGCGGCGCGCAGCCGGGGCAGGACCTGGTCCAGCGCCTGTTGCAGGGCTGCGCACTGCGCCGCATCGGGCGCCGCAAGTGCGCTGCCCAGGCCCAGCTTGGCGAAGCGCGCCACCCGGGCGGATTCGTGTCCGGGCGGCGGGTTGCCGCGCAGCGCGGCATTGACCTGGGCGGCATAGTGGGTCGCCGTGGCGGGTGCCTGCGGGTCGCAGCCGGGGTCGAAGCGGCGGGCCGAGGGCGTGGCGCCGGCCTGCCAGTCGGCCAGCGGGCGCACGCTGAAGCCATCCTGCAGCGCGTGCACGGCGGGCAGGTCGTCGGGCCCGTCCACGAGGATGCGGCCTATCACCCACAGCCAGGGCGTGGGCGCCGCGATATGGGCGCCGGGAGTGTCGAAGGGGGCGGGGGGCCTGCCCTGCCAGCCGGGCGGCGTGACCAGGAAGGAACGCGCCGCCGTGCCCGTGAGCCGCTGGCCGATGTGGGCGAAGGGGTTGGTGAAGAAATCCAGCAGGCCCAGCACGTAGTAGCGCCCGGCCGTATCCGGCACGTCGATGACCAGGGGGCCGGCGCCCAGGTCCAGCCAGGCATTGGTGTAGAGCGTGTCGTTGTTGGGCGTGACCACGCGGCTGGTGCCGGCGCGCAGCAGCTGGCGCGCATGCACGAACTGGTTGCACCAGCGCAGCGCGGCGCCCGCCGGCTCACCGTTGGCCTGCCGCCGGGGCGAGGTGGCCGCGCGCATGCGGGCCATCTCGTACAGCGGGTAGGTGTAGACCACGGCCTCCTCGGCCAGGGCCACCAGGGAGGCGGTGGCATCCCGCGCGGCGGCGGCCGGCGTGTTCATGCGGCCTCCTGGATCGGGGGAATGGACCAGCCGCGCACGCCTTCACGCGGGTGGTACATGCGCAGGATCAGGTAGAAACGCCCGGCCGGCGCGGGCAGCCAGTTGGCGGTGTCGCGCGCGGGCGGCGTGTGGCCCAGGTCGATCTGCAGGCTGCCATCGGCCTCGCGGCGCAGTCCCGGCGTGCGGTCGCCGATGGAGTGGCGTGCGATGGCATTGCCGTAGAGGAAGCGGTCGGCGTCATAGAGCGTGACCGACCAGAAGGCGTCGGCCGGTGGCATGTCGTCGGCCGCGAAGCGCAGCACATAGCGGCGGTTGCCGTCCAGCGGCTGGTGGTCGGCGTCGTGGTGGGCGGCGGCATAGATGGCCTCGCCCGTGGCCAGCGCGCCCAGGCCCAGGTAGGCGGTGCGCGCGCGGCCCAGGTATTCGCTGCCGTAGCGGCCGGTGGCGGTCGCCATGCTCCAGGGCCGGGGCGCACGGTGGCGGCCCTGGGCGGCGACGGTGAGCACGCCGTCGGCAAAGCCTTCGATCAGGCCCTGGCGCACGGGCTCCTCCAGCTGGTCCCAGGCCATGTGTGCATCGGCCACGATGCCGGCCTGGCCGAACCAGGCCAGCAGGCCCCGGTCCTCGGGACGGCCGGGCGCCTCGGCCAGTGCATGGCAGAGGTTGGCGAAAAAGCGGGGTGCGACCTCGGTGGCGGGTTCGTGGTTCTCGAAGGCGGCGGCCATCGCGTCCACGGGTGGCCCCACCCAGTTTTCCACGGCGGCGGGCCTCGCCCCCGCAGGCGTGCCCGGCGCGCGCGCCAGGTGGATGTCGGCCTGCAGCGCGCGGGCCGCGGGCCAGTCGGGCGCGTCGCCCACCACGGTGCGTCCGATCAGCCAGACCAGTTGGCTGGGGCAGTGCACCAGGCGGTGTCCGGCCAGGTGCTCGGGCACCGAGCCGCCTGGGCCGACCAGGACCACGGTCTCGCCTGCGGGGTCGCAGTTGCGCGGTCCCAGGTTCTCGAAGTTCTCGGTGTAGGCGTCGTACAGGGCCAGCACGAAATAGCGCCCCGGATGGGCGGCGCTGGAGGGCACGGTGAGTAGGCGCGGACCGTCGGCCAGGTGGATCCAGGCCAGGGAGTACAGCAGGTCGTTGGCGGGCGTGACCACGTCGCGGTCCTCGTGGGTGGAGGGGCGCTGGCTGTGGTGCAGCGTGTCGAAGTCGCCGCGCATGTCCAGGCCCAGGCCGGTCTGGCGCGCGGCGCCGGGGTCGGTCTGCAGGCGGCAGGTGCGGTAGGTCTCGATCAGCGGATAGCCGTAGACGAAGGAGGCCAGGCCGATGGAGCGTGCCAGGGTGCGGCGGACTTCGGGCAGGGAGGGGGCGGTGGTGGTCATGGTCAAGGTGGGACGAAGAAGAGCGGGGTCAATCGAGAGTCACGCCCGTGGAGCGCGCCAGGTCCAGCGCCACGGGCAGGAAGGCGGCATAGGCGGCGCCGGCTTCGGCGGGGGTGTTGCCCCTGGGCTCCAGGCCCAGGGCCTGCACGCGCTGGCGCACCGGGGGCTCGCGCATCACGGCGCCCACCTCGCGGCCCAGGCGCTCGACGATGGCGTCGGGCGTGCGCGCGGGCACCATCAGCGAGATCGATCCGGTGATGGCGTAGACGGCCTCCCGGTAGCCTTGCTCCGCGAAGGTGGGCACGTCGGGGAGGACGTTGCTGCGGGCGGGCCCCGCCACGGCCAGGGCGCGCAGCTTGCCGGCGTCGATGAAGGGCTTGAGCGTGGCGGCCGAGCCCAGCGTCATCTGGATCACGCCGCTGATGAGGTCGATGGACATGGGCCCCTCGCCCTTGTAGGCCACGTGCAGCGACTGCAGGCCGTAGGCCTTGTCCATGAAGACCTGCACCTGGTGCGGCTGCGTGCCCGCGCCCCAGGACCCCATGGCGTACTTGCCCGGCGACTGGCGCACGGCCTCGACCAGGGACTTGAAGTCCCTGGCCGGCACGGCCGGGTTGACGGCCATCACCATGGACGGCGTGACCACGTCCGAGACCATGCGCAGCTCGGTGCGCGGGTCGTAGGGCAGCTTCCTGTAGAGCACGAGATTGGCCGTGATGGGACCGGGCACGGTCAGCAGCAGGGTGTAGCCGTCGGGCGCGCTCTTGGCCACATGCTCGGTGGCGATGATGCCGCCCGCACCGCTGCGGTTGTCCACCACCACGGGCTGGCCCAGGCGCCTGGCCAGGCCTTCCGCCAGGATGCGCGCCACGGTGTCGGTGGAGCCGCCGGCCTGGTATTGCACGACGATGCGCACGGGGCGGGACGGATAGCGGTCCTGGGCGAGGGCGGCGCCGCCGCCCAGGGCGGTTGCGGCCCACAGGGCGGCGCTCAGCACGGAGGTTTTCATGGAAGCCTTTCTGCAAGGGAGGGCAGGGGTGTCGCGGCGCATGCGGCCTCCCGTCCGATGACCAGCGCGTCGACGGCCACACAGCCTCCCTCGGCTCGCGGGCGGGCGATCAGCGGATTGATCTCGGCGCTGTCCAGCGTGGCGCCCGCCTGTTCGGCGAAGCCGGCCAGCGCGCACAGCGTGTCGGCGATGGCGTCCAGGTCCACGGGGGCGCGGCCACGCGCACCGTCCAGCACGGCGAAGGCGCGCAGCTCGCGCACCATGGCCAGTGCGTCATCGCGGGTGACGGGCAGCACACGCAGCGAGACGTCGCGCAGGATCTCGGAGTGGATTCCGCCCAGGCCGAACATCAGCACCGGGCCGAAGACGGGGTCGCGGTGCACGCCGGCAATGCACTCCACGCCGCCCTGCACCATGGGTGCGGCCAGCGCTCCGTCGATGCAGGCCTCGGGCCGCGCCTGGCGCGCGCTGGCCAGGATGCGCGCGAAGGCGGCTTCGCCGGCCCCCGCATCGGCCAGATTCAGCGCCACACCACCCACATCGGATTTGTGCGGGATGTCGTCGCTGTGGACCTTGAGCACGATGCGGCCGCCCAGTGCCTGCACGGCCTGTGCCGCCTCCTGTGCCGTGCGTACCAGCCGGTGCGGGACCACGGGCACGCCGGCCTCGGCGAGCAAGGCCATGCTGCGTTGCTCGGACTGCGCACCGGGCGGCAGGGGCCGTGCGCCATGCGCACCCGGCGCAGCGGGCTGCGCGGCGCACACCGGAGCTTTCGGCAGGGATGCCAGCGCGCCGATGCAGCGGATGGCCGTGCCCGGATCGGCGAACACCAGGCAGCCCATGGCCTCCAGCGCATCGCGGCGCTCGGGCGGGCACAGGGTGCTGACGGCCAGCAGGGTGTCGGGGTGCTCCGCCCGCAGCTTGCGCACCAGGGCCTGGAGCACGGGCCAGAAGGCATCGGACAGGCCGCCCGCCGCGAAGAAGCCCAGCCAGCTGTCGAAGCGCCGGTCGGCCAGCATCAGGGATGCGCTGCGCTCCAGCAGCGTCATGTCGTTGGTGACCTGCCCGGTGATGTCCACCGGATTGCGCGGCGCCGCGAAGGGCACCCATTCGCGCAGCTGGCGCTGGGCCGCATCGGACAGCGGCGCCACGTCCAGGCCCGCTGCGCTGGCGTCGTCGGCCATCATGGCACCCACGCCGCCCGAGACCGTGAACAGGCCGATGGACTTTCCCCTGGGTGCCCTTGCGATGGAGGCGCTGGCCGCCAGCGAGAAGAAGTCGCTGATCGAATGCGCGCGCAGCACGCCGTAGCGGCGGAACACGGCGTCATGGACGGCGTCGTTGCCCGCCAGCGAGGCCGTATGCGAGGCGGCCGCCGCCGCGCCCAGCGCGCTGGTGCCCACCTTGCACATGACCACGGGCTTGCCATGCGCCTGCGCCAGGGCCAGGGCCGCGCGCAGCCGGGGGCCGTCGCGGCAGCCTTCCATGTAGGCCATGATCACGTCGGTCTCGGGGTCCTGGGCCAGCCAGGCCAGGCCATCGGCCAGCTGCACGTCGGCCTCGTTGCCGGTCGTGGCCCACAGGGACAGGCCCAGTCCGCGCTCGCGCGCCAGACTGTAGGCATAGGCACCGAAGGCGCCCGACTGGCTGACCATGCCGATGCGCCCGGGCCGTACCAGGCCCGCGCCCGGTGCGGGCGAGAAGGTGGCATAGACCTGGTGGCCGGGCCGCATGAAGCCCAGGCAGTTCGGACCGATCAGGCGTATGCCCGCCGCCCGTGCGCGCTGCGCCAGGGCCTGCTGGGCGGCCGTCCCCTCGGCGCCGGTCTCGGCATAGCCCGATGAGAAAAGCACCATGGACCGCACACGCGCGGCGGCTGCATCCTCCAGCACGCCGGCCACCTGCGACTGCGGCACGGCGACGATGGCCAGGTCCACGGGCGCGCCGATGGCGGCCAGCCGTTCATGGGCGGGCAGGCCCTGCACGCGGCCGGCACGCGGATTCACGGCATACAGGTCGCCGCCATAGCCGAAGCGCAGCAGATAGTCCAGCGGGATGCCGCCGATCTTGCTGGCCTGGTCCGAGGCGCCGACCACGGCGATGGAGCGCGGCGCGAACAGGGCGTCGAGTCGGGCGGTGTCGAAGAAATCGCTGTCGGTCATGGGGCCGTCCTCAGAAGTTGTGGCGCACACCCAGCGCAAGGGACCGCACGCCGTCGCCGCTGTTGGTGGCCACCGGCACGTTGGCGATGGCGGCCGAGGCATTGGCCGCATTGCCCAGCTGCAACCAGCGCGCGTACAGCTGGGTGCGCTTGCTCAGCGCATAGTCGTAGCCCAGCGTCCAGGTGTTCTGGGCGCGGTCCGTGCCGCCGACCTCGCGCCGCGCCACCGAGGCCAGCAGCCGGGAGCGTGCATCCAGGCTCCACTCGGCGCCCAGCTGGACCAGCTTCGCCTTGGGGGTGCCAGAACGGTCCACACGGTTGACGACGTAGTTGCCCGTCAGGCGCAAAGGGTCCAGTGCGTCCCAGCTGGCCGACAGGGCCTGGTAGTGGCTGGTGGCGGGCGTGGCCACGGGTGCGGCGGCGCTGCCTTCCACGGATTTCTGGAAGCTGTAGGCCAGGAACCAGGGTTTCTGGTTCCAGCCCAGCGTGGCGCCATGGAGGCGGCCGTTGCTGCTGTGGGGGGAGGGCGCTTCGCCGAAGGCGTAGGCCAGGTCCACCAGCCAGGGCTGGCTGGCCGGCGTGCGGTAGCGCAGCATGTTGTTGGCGCGGGCGGCGAAGGGGCGCATGCCGGGCTGGGCATCGGTGGCGGAGACCAGATTCAGCGAGGAGAACAGCGCGTTCATGCCCAGCGGGTCGGCGCGGAACAGGGCGCTGAACATGGGCGTGTACATGCGGCCCATCTCCATCGATCCCCAGCCGCCGTGCAGCCCGACGAAGGCCTGGCGAGTGAAGGCCAGGCCCGGGCCGGGGATGGTGCCCAGGCCCGTGTCGGGCGCCACGCCGGCTTCGAGCATGAACTGGGCGCGCAGGCCGCCGCCCAGGTCCTCGCGGCCGCGAAAGCCGACGCGCGAGGCCGCGCTGCCGCCATCCTCCAGACGGCTCAGGCGCGTGGCGCCCGATTTCGCGCTGTTGATGTGGACGTCGACGATGCCGAACATCTCCACGCTGCTGCCCTGCGCCCACGCGCCGGTGCCCAGGGCCGCCATGCCGCCGGCGGCCAGCCAATGCTTGTGCTTCACGAACTTGTCTCCTTGGTAGCGCCCCGGATGCTTTGCCCGGTGGCTTGCTTGCTACTATCCCGAGCGGCAGGGGATGCACTCTGTCAAGCCATTGACAAATGGCGGCACATGGGCCCCGGACTAACCCGCGGCCTGTGAATTCGCGAGACAACCATGCGTTCCAAGCCTGCCCCCGAAGCCGATCCGTCGGCGCTGATCCGCCGAGCGTTGGGCCTGTGCCGCATGCTGCGCAACTGGCCCGCCGAGGTGCTGGACGAGCTGGCCGCGCTGTCGCGCCTGGGCCGCTACGGGCGCCACCAGCAGGTGCGCGCGGCCGACCCCAGGCGGCGCGAGGTGCTGGTGGTCGCCTCGGGCTGCGTCGAGGTCGGCGGCGTGGACGCCATGGGCGCGCGCTTCGTGCTGTCCATGCACGGCGCGGGCGACATCGTGGGCCTGGCGCGGCTGCTGGAGGACACGCAATTCGTCTACGACTACCACGCGCACGAGCCCACGGTGCTGGTGGAGATACCGGGCGAATCCTTCCTGGCCCTGCTCGACGCCCACCCGCTGCTGTGGAAGGACATCTGCCTGCTGGTGCTGGCACGCATGCACGAGCTGATCGTCATCCAGCAGCGCCACGCCTTCGGCAGCCTGGACAACCGCGTGGCCGAGCTGCTGGCACGGCTGGCACAGACCCATGGACAGCCGGCGGCGGATGGGCGGGGCGTGGTACTGCGCATCTCGCAAAGCGACCTGGCGGCCATGCTGTCGGTCTCGCGCCAGACCATCAACAAGGAACTGCGCCTGCTGGAGCAGCGCGGCCTGCTGCACGCCGCCTATGGACGATTGACCCTGCTGGACCTGGCGGGCCTGGCCGGCGGCGGCACGGCGATGGGACAATAGCGCACCATGACCGCACCCCTCGACACCCTCACGATCACCCGACCCGACGACTGGCACCTGCACGTGCGCGATGGCGAAGCCATGCGCAGCGTGGTGCCGCACACGGCCGCGCAATTCGCGCGCGCCGTCATCATGCCCAACCTCAAGCCGCCGGTGACCACGGCCGCCCAGGCGCTGGAGTACAAGCAGCGCATCCTTTCGGCCGTGCCCGAAGGCCTGGCCTTCGAGCCGCTGATGACGCTGTACCTCACCGACAACCTGCCGCCCGAGGAAATCGTGCGCGCCAAGGCCGCCGGCGTCGTCGCCTGCAAGCTCTACCCGGCCGGCGCCACCACCAACAGCGACCACGGCGTCACCGACCTGCGCAAGATCTACCCGACGCTCGAAGCCATGCAGCGCGAAGGCCTGCTGCTGCTGGTGCACGGCGAGGTCACCAGCAGCGACATCGACCTGTTCGACCGCGAGGCCGCCTTCATTGACCAGCACCTGATCCCGCTGCGCCGCGACTTCCCCGAACTCAAGATCGTCTTCGAGCACATCACCACGCGCGAGGCCGCGCAGTACGTGACGGGGGCCGACCGCTTCGTGGCCGCCACCATCACGCCCCAGCACCTGCTGTTCAACCGCAACGCCATCTTCACGGGCGGCATCCGTCCCCACTACTACTGCCTGCCCGTGCTCAAGCGCGAAACCCACCGCCTTGCCCTGGTCGAGGCGGCCACCAGCGGCTCGGCCAAGTTCTTCCTGGGCACGGACAGCGCCCCGCACGCGGCCCATCTCAAGGAACACGCCACGGGCTGCGCGGGCTGCTACAGCGCCCACGCCGCCATCGAGATGTACGCCGAGGCCTTCGACAAGGCCGGCGCCCTGGACAAGCTCGAAGCCTTCGCCAGCTTCAACGGCCCGGACTTCTACAGCCTGCCGCGCAACACCGGCACCATCACCCTGGCGCGCGAGAGCTGGACACCGCCCGACAGCTTCGCCTTCGGCGAGGCGCAGTTGAAGCCCCTGCGCGCGGGCGAGGCCTTGCCCTGGAAGCTGGTTTAGGGCCTGTTCACCCTCATGTGGGGTCGCGAAGCTGTCTGCCAGCCCGCCAATCAAGGCGCGCGACGCCGTGCGTGTGCCCACACGCACAAGGAGCGCAACGCCGAGTGGCGGGCTGGCAGGCAGCTTCCCTTCGGGCAACGCGATCCCCAGATGAGGGTGAACATGCCCTATGCTGAGGGCCCAGCCACCCGCCAGAGGATTGCCATGCCTGAGCCGCAACCGCGCATCGCCTTGCTGATCGACGCCGACAACGCGCCGGCCGAGATGATCGACGAGATCCTGACCGAGCTGTCGACCTTCGGCGTCATCGACATCCGGCGCGCCTACGGGAACTGGACCAAGCATTCCCTGGGGGGCTGGCAGCGCAAGCTGCTGGACTTCGCGCTGCGGCCCATGCAGCAGTTCGACTACTCCAAGCACAAGAACGCCACCGACATGGCGATGACGGTGGATGCGATGGAACTGCTCTACACGGAGCGGCCCGACGCCTTCGGCATCGTCTCCTCGGACGCCGACTTCACGCCCCTGGTCATGCACCTGCGCTCCAAGGGCGCGGCGGTCTACGGCTTCGGCATGGCCCAGACGCCCCAGCCCTTCGTCAACGCCTGCTCGCGCTTCCTGTACCTGGAGGCGCTGGGCGATGCGGCTCCGGCCAATGGTGTCGAGGCGGGGCAGGACAGCGGGCAGGCGGTGCCGCCCGTGGCGGCGCCGGCCGCAGCAGCCGCACAGGCGCAACCCGTGCCCCGCAACGGAGGGGACAAGGAACGCCCACCCGCCGGACAGGAGACCGTGGCCGAGGCCCAGCCATCGGCCCAGCGCCCCTGCCTGCGCGTGCCCACCCAGGAATTGCGCCAGGACACCCGCCTGCTGAACCTGCTGCGCAGCGCCGTCAACGCCACGCAGGACGAAAGCGGCTGGGCCCACGTGGGCGCGGTGGGCGCGCAGATCGGCAACAAGGCCTCGTTCGACGCGCGCAACTATGGCTATGCCACGCTCACCAAGCTGCTGGCCGCCACGCAGGCCTTCGAGATGCGCGACGAAGGCACCTCGCGCGTGGCCGTGCGCGACAAGCGCCAGGCCAGGGCGCAAGCCCGGCCGGCGGCCAATTGACCTTCTCTGCCATCGACTGGCGGGCACCTTGGCTGCATGGACTGCGCGCGCCGGGCGAGGCCGCCTGCGCGCTGCTGGCGCAGGGCCTGCCCGTCTGGCGGGCCTTGCAGCCGCTGGCCGACACGCAGGAGCTCCCCTGGCGATTCGTGCCGCAGCAGGACCTGCCCGAAGGCATGGCCTACGAGCAGTTCATCTTCGAGACGCGCTGCATTCCCACGCGCGACAACCTGCACGACTTCTTCAATGGCCTGATCTGGCTGCGCTGGCCCGCGCTCAAGCGCCGCTGCAACGCCTTGCAGGCCGGTGCCATCGCCGAGGCCGGGGTGGGCGCGCGGCGCGGGCCGCTGCGCGATGCCGTCACCGTGCTGGACGAGAACGGCGCCCTGCTGCTGGCACCGGCCGCCCTGTGCGAGGCCTTGCGCCACAGGCGCTGGCGACAACTGTTCGTCGAGCACCGCGCGCTGTGGCAGCAGGCCCGGCTGCTGCCCATCGGCCATGCGCTGCTGGAAAAGCTGGTGCATCCGCGCAAGCCCATCACCGCGCATGTGCTGTGCGTGCACACCGATGGTGCACGGCAGCCGCTGCCGCGGGACGCCGCACAAGCGGACATCGACGGGTGGCTGGCCGGCAGCGAATGGTTGCAGGCCGGGGTGCTGGCGCGCAAGCCGTTCGCGCCTTTGCCCCTGCTCGGAATACCGGGCTGGTGGCGCGAGAACGAGAACTTTTCCTTCTATGATGACTCTCTCGTGTTCCGAGCGCCCCGTTCCGTACAAGCATCACAACAAGGAATGACAACGGCGCAGCGCCTGGCTTGAAAACAGCCGGGTCGGGCCTTACTTTTCAACGCTGTAGGGCCCAGATCCTTCCCCTTTCCCCACTTTGTGGAGAACCCACTGATGAAACGCATCGCACTTTTTCTTTTGACCAACGTCGCCGTCGTGGTGGTGCTGGGCATCGTCGCCAGCCTGCTGGGCGTCAACCGCTATCTCACGTCCAACGGCCTGAACCTCGGGGCCCTGCTGGGCTTCGCCTTCATCATGGGCTTTGGCGGCGCCATCATCTCGCTGCTGATCTCCAAGCCCGTGGCCAAGTGGAGCTCGGGCGTGCACGTGATCAACGAGCCGCGCAATGCCGATGAGGCCTGGATCGTCAACACCGTGCGCGGTTTCGCCGACCGCGCCGGCATCGGCATGCCCGAAGTCGGCATCTACGAGGGTGAACCGAATGCCTTCGCCACGGGCGCGTTCAAGAACTCGGCCCTGGTGGCCGTGTCCACGGGCCTGCTGGAAGGCATGACGCGCGAGGAGGTCGAGGCCGTGATCGGCCACGAGGTCGCCCACATCGCCAACGGCGACATGGTGACCATGACCCTGATCCAGGGCGTGATGAACACCTTCGTGGTCTTCCTGTCGCGCGTCATCGGCTACGCCGTGGACAGCTTCCTGCGCAAGAACGACGAAAACAGCTCGGGCCCCGGCATCGGCTATTACGTGACCACCATCGTGCTGGACATCGTGCTGGGCTTCCTGGCCGCCATCATCGTGGCCTGGTTCTCGCGCCAGCGCGAGTTCCGCGCCGACGCCGGCGCCGCCCAGCTCATGGGCCGCAAGCAGCCCATGGTCAACGCCCTGGCCCGCCTGGGCGGCATGCACCCGGGCGAACTGCCCAAGAGCGTCGCCGCCATGGGCATCACCGGCAACATCGGCAAGCTGTTCTCGACGCACCCCCCGATCGAGGAGCGCATCGCTGCACTGCAAAACGCGCAGAACCTCTGAGCGACCGATCCCGCCGCTACGTTTGGCGGCGGATCTTTACCCAGGCTTCACAAGCCCCTGTCAACAACCGGCAGGGGCTTTTTCGTTGTATCTGCATGGCCGCCGAGAGTGCGGCCAGGAGTGCATCGTGAAGTCTCTTGCTGTTTCCTCGGCCGGCCGCCGCATGATCCCGGCCCTGGCCCTCGTGGCCGCCACTGCCGTCCTGACCGGCTGCGTCGTGGCACCCGCCTACCCCGTGGCGCCCTCGGGCGAAGTGGTCTATGCGCCCATGGCGCCGCCGCCACTGCAGACCGAGGTGATCCCGGTCGCGCCTTCGCCGGTCCATGTCTGGATCGCCGGCTCCTGGGGCTGGGGTGGCGGCCGCTATGCCTGGCGGCCCGGCTACTGGGCCGCGCCGCCGCATCCCGGCTACGGCTGGCGCCCCCACGCCTGGGAGCATGGCCCGCGCGGCTGGTACCAGCGGCCCGGCGGCTGGTATCGCCGCTGAGTCAGGCGGGCGTCGCGTCGGCGCCGCCTGCCTGGCCTGCCTTGGCCAGCAGGAAGTCGATGCAGGTGCGTACGGCGCGTGTCTGGTGGCGATCGGGCAGGTACAGCAGGTACATGTGGGTGCCGAAGATGCTGAGCCGGTACTCCTGCAGGGTCAGCAGCACTTCGCCGCTGGCCACCTTGTCCTGCACCACATAGTCGGGCACCAGGCCCACGCCCAGGCCCGCCAGGATGCCCTGGCGCAGGAAGGGGAAGTGCTCCGAGATCATGGTCGGCGCCAGCAGCACCTCCTGGCGCTCGCTGCCCTGGTAGGCCGACAGGCGCAGCTGGCGGCCCATCACGCCGGCCGTGATCAGCGGGCTGTTGCGCAGCTCGTAGAGCGTGCTGGGCAAGCCGTGCTGCTGCGCATACTCGCGTGAGGCACAGGCCACGTAGTGCACATTGCCCAGGCTGCGCGCGATCACCGACAGCGGCGGCTCCTGGATCACGCGGATGGCGATGTCCACCTCGTCGCGCAGATGGTCGGCGCGGTTCTCGAACAGCACGTCCAGCACGATGGCCGGATACAGCCGCTTGAACTCGATCAGCCAGTCGCTCATCACGATCTGCCCATAGCCGCTGGGCACGCTCAACCCCACGCGCCCCGCCATTCCCTGTCCCAGCGACGTGATCGTCTCGCGCGCCGACAGCATCTCGTTCTGGATCGCGCGGCCATGCTCGTACATCCGCAGGCCCACCTCGGTCGGTTCCACGCGCCGCGTGGTGCGCCGCACCAGCTGCACCCCCACCGACTTTTCCAGCTGCGTCAGGTGATAGCTCACATTGGCCCGCGTCATCTTCAGCTTGCGCGCCGCCTGGCTCAGATTGCCGCTGTCGATGATTTCCACCAGCAGCGTCAGCGAATTCAGATCCATTTCAGTTCACCAAAGCAAAACGGCAAGCGTAGGAGCAGAGCCTTCAAAACCGGCGGGGCCCAACACCAGGGACGCCGAGCAAGAGCCGCCTCGCGGCGGGGGCGCCTAGCTGAGGGCGTTGTCCCCCTCCCCCGCGAAGCGGGTAGAGAGGGGGAAGGCGCGTAAGCGCCTCAGGGGGTGCTTAACACTGTCAAATCCGTTTTTACAGTCTGTCAATCATTCATGGGATTGTAAAGAACCATTGTCGTGGCAAGAATGGATGTTTTGAGTGGAAAACCCAAGTTCGGAGACATGCAGATGAGCGAACAAGCCCAGGCTTCCGTGGTCCAGACACGCCGTGACGGCGATGTGCTGGTGGTCAGCATCAACAACCCTCCCGTGAATGCCCTGGGCCAGGCCGTGCGCGCCGGCCTGCTGGCCGCCGTGGAGCAGGCCGAATCGGATGCTGCCGTCAAGGCCGTGCTGATCGTGGGCGAGGGCAAGGCCTTCATCGCCGGTGCCGACATCCGCGAATTCGGCAAGCCCGCCATGCCGCCGTCGCTGCCCGAGGTGCTCAACCGCATGGAAGCCTCCAACAAGATCGTGGTCGCCGCCATCCATGGCCCTGCCCTGGGCGGCGGCCTGGAAGTGGCCATGTCGGCCCATTACCGACTGGCCTTGCCGGCTGCCCAGCTCGGCCTGCCCGAAGTCAACCTGGGCCTGCTGCCCGGCGCCGGTGGCACGCAGCGCGCACCGCGCCTGATGGGCGTGGCGGCAGCCGCCGACCTCATGCTCACCGGCAAGCACCTGTCGGCCAAGGCCGCGCTGGCCGCCGGCCTGGTGGACAAGCTGGTGGACGGCACCGACGCCACGGCCGCAGGCCTGGCCTATGCCAACGAGCTGCTGGCCGCCCAGGCCGCGCCGCGCCGCACGCGCGACATTGAAATCGCCGACAAGCCCGCTGCCCTGGCTGCGCTGGACACGCTGGCGGTCGACACCGCCAAGAAGAGCCGTGGCCTGTTCTCGCCCCTGAAGATCGTGGAATGCGTGCGCGCCGCCGTGGAGCTGCCCTTCGACGAAGGCATCGCCAAGGAGCGTGCCCTGTTCGTGGAATGCCTGAACAGCCCGCAGCGCGCCGGCCTGATCCACGCCTTCTTCGCCGAGCGCGAAACCGCCAAGATCCCCGAGGCCAAGGCCGCTGCGCCGCGCCACTTCGCCAAGATCGCCGTCATCGGCGGCGGCACCATGGGTGCCGGCATCACGGTGTCCGCGCTGGACGCGGGCCTCACGGTGACCATGATCGAGCGCGATGCCGACTCCATCGCGCGCGGCCAGGCCAATGTGGAGAAGGTCTACAACGGCCTGATCGCCAAGGGCCGCATGACCGAGGAGGCCAAGGCCGCCATCCTGGCCCGCTACACACCCAGCACCTCCTATGACGCAATCCGAGATGTGGACCTGGTGATCGAGGCCGTGTTCGAGGACCTCGAAGTCAAGAAGGCCGTGTTCAAGGAGCTGGACCGCGTCTGCAAGCCGGGCGCCGTGCTGGCCACCAACACCTCCTACCTGGACATCGACGCCATTGCCGCCGCCACCTCGCGCCCGCAGGACGTGATCGGCCTGCACTTCTTCAGCCCCGCCAACATCATGAAGCTGCTGGAGATCGTGGTGCCCGCCAAGGTGGCGCCCGACGTGGTGACTACGGCCTTCGAGCTGGCCAAGCGCATGAAGAAGGTGCCTGTGCGCGCCGGCGTCTGCGACGGCTTCATCGGCAACCGCATCCTGGCCGTCTACAAGCAGGCTGCCGACTACATCATGGAAGACGGCGCCAGCCCCTACGAGATCGACGAGGCCGTGCGCGGCTTCGGCTACCCGATGGGCCCGTTCCAGGTCACCGACCTGGCCGGCGGCGACATCGGCTGGGCCACGCGCAAGCGGCGCGCGGCCACGCGCGATCCCAAGGCCCGCTACGTCGAAGTGGCCGACCGCGTCTGCGAGCGCGGCTGGTTCGGCCAGAAGACGGGCCGGGGCTTCTACCTCTACCCGCAGGGCGCGCGCGTCGGACAGCCCGACCCCGAAGTGCTGGCCATCGTCGATGCCGAGCGCGCCAAAAAGGGCGTGACGCCGCGCCAGTTCACCCCCGAGGAAATCATGCGCCGCTACATGGCCGCCATGGTCAACGAAGGCGCCAAGGTGCTGGAGGAGGGCATCGCCCTGCGTCCGCTGGACATCGACGTGACCTTCCTGTCCGGCTACGGCTTCCCGCGCTTTCGTGGCGGCCCCATGAAGTGGGCCGACATGCAGGGCCTGGACAAGGTGCTGGCCGACATCCGCGAATTCGCCAAGGAAGATGCGCTGTTCTGGAAGCCCGCGCCCCTGCTCGAAAAGCTGGTCGCCGAAGGCCGCGACTTCGAAAGCCTGAACAAGGCGGCATAAGCCGCCCCCGCGTTCCCCGCCATGCCCTTGACCCGCTCCGTCCAACGCAGAGCGGGCAGGGCCGTGCACAACCACAACAATTTTCCAGAGACAAGCAAGGACCGACCATGCGCGAAGCCGTCATCGTTTCCACTGCCCGCACGCCCCTGACCAAGTCGCACCGCGGCGAGTTCAACGTCACGCCCGCCGCCCAGCTGGCGGCCTTCTCGGTCAAGGCCGCCGTCGAGCGCTCCGGCATCGACCCGGCCATGATCGAGGACCTGATCCTGGGCTGCGGCAACCCCGACGGTTTCCAGGGCCGCAACCTGGGTCGCCAGGCCGTGCTGCGCGCCGAGCTGCCGCTGTCCATCGCGGGCACGACCATCACGCGCTACTGCGCCTCGGGCCTGCAGTCCATCGCCGTCGCGGCGGGCCGCATCGTCGCCGAAGGCGTGGACGCCATGATCGCGGGCGGCGTGGAGACCATCTCCGGCATCCGTCCCGGCAACAACCTGCCCACCGACATGGACCCCTGGCTGGTCGAGCACAAGCCCGCCCTGTACATGGCCATGATCGACACGGCCGACATCGTGGCGCGCCGCTACGGCATCCGCCGCGAGGACCAGGACGCCTTCTCGCTGCAAAGCCAGCAGCGCACGGCCGCTGCCCAGGCCGCCGACCTGTTCAAGGACGAAATCATTGCCTGCGCCACGCGCATGGCCGAGAAGAACAAGGACACGGGCGAGATCACCTACCGCGACGTGGTCGCCACCCAGGACAACTGCAACCGCGCCTCCACCACGTTGGAAGGCCTGGCCAAGCTCGAGCCCGTGAAGGGCCCGGACCAGTTCATCACGGCCGGCAATGCCTCGCAGCTGTCCGATGGATCCTCGGCCTGCGTGCTGATGGAAGCCAAACAGGCCGAGCGCCTGGGCCTGTCGCCGCTGGGCGCCTTCCGGGGTTTTGCCGTGGCCGGCTGCGAGCCTGACGAGATGGGCATCGGCCCGGTCTTCGCCGTCCCCAAGCTGCTGGCGCGCCACGGCCTCAAGGTCGAGGACATCGACCTGTGGGAACTCAACGAGGCCTTTGCCTCCCAGGCCCTGTACTGCCAGCGCAAGCTGGGCATTCCCAACGAGCGCCTGAACGTCAACGGCGGCGCCATCTCCATCGGCCACCCCTTCGGCATGACGGGTGCGCGCCTGGCGGGCCACATCCTGCTGGAAGGCCAGCGCCGCAAGGCCAAGTGGGGCGTGGTCACCATGTGCATCGCAGGTGGCATGGGCGCCGCAGGCCTGTTCGAAATTTATTGAGGACACAGCAATGGATTTGCAATTCACCCCCGAAGAACTGGCCTTCCGCGACGAGGTTCGCAGCTTCCTCAAGGACAAGCTGCCCGAGGACCTGTCGCACAAGGTCAAGAACGGCCTGCAACTGAGCAAGCAGGACATGGAGCGCTGGCACGCCATCCTCAACGCGCGCGGCTGGCTGGCCAACCACTGGCCCGAGCAGCACGGCGGCCCGGGCTGGAGCGCGGTGCAGAAGTTCATCTTCGAGCATGAATGCGCGTTGGCGGGCACGCCGCGCATCGTGCCCTTCGGCCTGAGCATGCTCGGCCCCGTGCTCATCAAGTACGGCAACGAGGCGCAGAAGGCCCACTGGCTGCCGCGCATCCTCAATGGCGCCGACTGGTGGTGCCAGGGCTATTCGGAGCCGGGTTCGGGTTCGGACCTGGCCTCGGTCAAGACGTCTGCCGTGCGCGATGGAGATCACTACATCGTCAACGGCCAGAAGACCTGGACCACGCTGGGCCAGCACGCCAACATGATCTTCTGCCTGGTGCGCACCAACCGCGAGGCCAAGGCGCAGCAGGGCATCAGCTTCCTGCTGGTGGACATGAACTCGCCCGGCGTGGAAGTGCGCCCCATCATCACGCTGGACGGCGAGCACGAGGTCAACGAAGTCTTCTTCACCGACGTCAAGGTGCCCGTGGAGAACCTGGTCGGCGAAGAGAACAAGGGCTGGACCTACGCCAAGTACCTGCTGACCTACGAGCGCACCAACATCGCGGGCGTGGGCTTCTCGGTGGCCGGCCTGGAAAAGCTCAAGGCCGTCGCCGGCCGCATGCTGCGCAATGGCAAGCCGCTGACCCAGGACCCGCTGTTCGCGGCCCGCCTGGCCAAGGTCGAGATCGACCTGGAGAACATGAAGACCACCAACCTGCGCGTGATCGCCGCCGTGGCCGGCGGCGGCGTGCCGGGCGCCGAAAGCTCCATGCTCAAGATCCGCGGCACCGAGATCCGCCAGGAAATCCTGTCCCTGGTGCGCCGCGCCATGGGCCCCTACGCCGCGCCCTTCATCGAAGAGGCCCTGCAGGCCGGCTACGACCAGCCCGCCATCGGCGACGCGGCTGCCGCCACGGCCGCCGCCGCGTACTTCAACTACCGCAAGCTGTCGATCTTCGGCGGCTCCAACGAAATCCAGAAGAACATCATCTCGAAGATGATCTTGGGCCTGTGACCGGCAGCAAGGAATACGGAACATGAACTTCGAACACACCGAAGACCGCCGCATGCTGGCGGACAGCCTCAACCGCTTCGTCTCCGAGCAGTACGCCATCGAGGCGCGCAACCACGTCGCCTATGGCGAGGAAGGCCACAGCCCGCTGCTGTACGGGCAGTTCGCGGACATCGGCGCCATCGGCGCGCTGTTTCCCGAGGACGCGGGCGGCTTCGGCGGCCAGGGCTTCGACATCAGCGTGGTCTTCGAATGCCTGGGCCGCGGCCTGGTGGCCGAGCCGCTGCTGGGCGCCCTGGTCGTGGGCCAGGCCCTGATCGCGGCCGGCAGCGATGCGCAAAAGGAACAACTGGCAGCCATCATCGACGGCACGTCCATTGCGGCCCTGGCCCATGACGAGCCGGGCAGCCACTACGAGCTCAACAACGTCGCCACCACGGCCGTGCGCAGCGGCGACGGCTGGGTGCTGAACGGCGCCAAGGGCGTGGTCGCCTTCGGCGAGAAGGCCGACCTGCTGCTGGTCTCGGCCCGCACCTCGGGCAGCCAGTACGACGAAGCCGGCATCAGCCTGTTCCTCGTGCCCGGCCATGCCGCAGGCATCCACAAGCGCGGCTACAACCGCATCGAAGGCGGCCGCGCGGCCGAGCTGGTGCTGGACCAGGTGCAGGTCGGCGCCGACGCCCTGCTGGGCGCCGAAGGCCAGGGCCTGTCCCTGCTGGAGCGCATCAGTGGCTACGCCGTGCTGGCGCTGACCGCCGAGGCCGTGGGCGCCATGGACGTGGCCAAGGACCAGACGCTGGAATACCTGCGCACGCGCAAGCAGTTCGGCGTGCCCATCGGCAGCTTCCAGGCCCTGCAGCACCGCATGGCCGACCTGCTGCTGGAAGTGGAGCAGGCGCGCTCGGCCGTGATCAACGCGGCCGCCGCCATTGCCGACGAAGACCGCGTGGCGCGCGAGAAGGCCCTGTCGGCCGCCAAGTACAGCATCGGCCGCATCGGCACCCTGGTGGCCGAGGAAAGCATCCAGATGCACGGCGGCATCGGCATGACCTGGGAGCTGCCCCTGGCCCACTACGCCAAGCGCCTGGTCATGATCGACCACCAGTTCGGCGACGAGGACCACCATCTGTCGCGTTACATCGCACTCGGCTCGCAACACTGAGCCAAGGAAAGCCGCCATGACCGAAGCGAACCAAGTCCTGCTGACCCGCCGCGAAGGCGCCGTGCTGGTGCTGTCCAACAACAACGTGGCCGCGCGCAATGCGCTGTCGCCCGAGTTCTACGCGGCCGTCACGGCGGCGTTGAAGAGCGCGGCGACCGACCCCACCGTGGGCGCCGTGGTGCTCACGGGCGAGGGCGGTCATTTCTGCGCGGGCGGCGACCTGCGCCAGCTGGCCAGGCGCCGCGAGCTGCCGGTGGAGGAACGCCGCGCCAAGCTCGAAGGCCTGCATGACCTGATCCGCAGCGTGCGCGACTTTCCCAAGCCCGTGATCGCCGCCGTCGAAGGCGCGGCGGCCGGCGCGGGCCTGTCCCTGGCCCTGGCCTGCGACATGCTGGTGGCCGCAAAGAACGCCGTGTTCTCGGTGGCCTACGTCAAGGTCGGCCTCACGCCCGATGGCGGCGCCACCGCCTTCCTGGCCGAGTTCGTCTCGCGCCAGGTGCTGACCGAGCTGTGCCTGACCGGCGAGCGCATCAGCGGCGAGCGCCTGCATGCCTTGGGCCCCGTCAACCGGCTGTCCGAACCGGGCCAGGCCCAGGCCGACGCCGTGGCGCTGGCCGCCCAGGTGGCCACCGGCCCCGACCAGGCCATGGCCCTGATCAAGGACCTGTGCCGCCAGGCACCGCGCAACACGCTGGAAGAACAGCTGGAGCTGGAGGCGCAGTACATGGTGCGCTCGCAGGAGAGCGAGGAATCCCGTGAAGGCATCGGTGCCTTCCTCGAAAAGCGCAGCGCCGACTTCACAAAATTGCGCGGTTGACCGCTCGATAGAAACAAGACTTTCCAAGGAGACAAGGCACATGGCCGACAGCCACAACGATCAGAACCAGGACATCGACTTCCCGCTGGAGGGCGTGCGCGTGCTCGATCTGTCGCGCGTGTTCGCGGGGCCGCTGTGCGGCATGGTGCTGGCCGACTTCGGCGCCGAGGTGGTCAAGGTCGAGCACCCGGGCCGCGGCGACGACACGCGCGACTGGGGCTTGCGCATCGGCAAGACCGAGACCACCTACTACAACAGCATGAACCGCAACAAGCGGTCCATCACGCTGGACCTGCAGACCCCCGAGGGCGTGAAGATCGTCCACGACCTGCTGCCCCAGTTCGACGTGGTCATCCACAATTTCAAGACCGGCGGCGCCGAGAAGCTGGGCCTGGGCTACGAACAGCTCAAGGCCATCAAGCCCGGCATCATCTACTGCGCCGTGGCCGGCTACGACAGCAGCGGCCCCGAGGCCAGGCGCCCCGGCTACGACCTGGTCATCCAGGGCGAGGCCGGCCTCATGGCGCTCAACGGCGAGGCCGGCACGCCGCCGCTCAAGTTCGGCGTGGCCGTGGTCGATCTCATGACCGGCATGTACGCGGCCCAGGCCATCCTGGCCGCGCTGTTCCGCCGCGAGCGCACGGGCAAGGGCCGCCTCATCGAGATGGCGCTGTACGACAGCGGCATCATGATCACCGGCTACTACGGCCTGGACGCCATGCAGCTGGGCCACGACCCCGAGCGCTACGGCAATGCCCACCCCTCCATCGTTCCCTACGGCATGTACGAGGCCGCCGACGGCCCGCTGATCATCGCCGTGGGCAACAACGCCCAGTTCGACAAGTTCTGCCGCCAGGTGGTGATGCGCCCCGACATCGTCGAGGACGAGCGTTTCTCCACCAACGTCAACCGCGCCAGGAACCGCCTGGAGCTGGGCCCCATGCTCAAGGAACTGATTCGCTCCTTCCCGCGCGATCTGCTGCTGGAGCGCCTGACGGCCGCCGGCATCCCCTGCGGCCGCGTGGCCGGCCTGCACGAGGCCCTGACCAGCGAGCGCACGCGCCGTGGCGGCCTGCTGCAGGACATGCCCCACCCCGTGGTCGGCACCACGCCCGTGTTCGCGCCGCCCTACCGCCTGGACGGCCAGCGCCTGCCCATCCGCCATGCACCGCCCACGCTGGGCGAGGGCACGCGCGAGGTGCTGCACCGGCTGCTGGCGCTGGACGATGCGGCATTGCAGGCGCTGCAAGCCAAGGGTGTCCTGACCTTGCCCCAGGAGCCTTCCTCGAACTGATTTCCCCGGTTTGCCCCCGGACCCCCAGAAAAAGCCGCGCAAGACGGCGAATACACACAGCGACTTCACAGGAGACAAGCCATGAGCACCCCAGTCACACGCCGCGACCTTCTTCAAGGGCTGGCCGCCATCGGCGGCACCAGCCTGCTGGCCACGGGCGCCACCAGCGCCCTCGCACAGGCCGCCAAGCCGGCCGCATGGCCCACCAAGCCCATCCGCGTGGTCGTGCCCTTCAACGCGGGCGGCGCCACCGACATCATGGCGCGCACCATCGGCGAAGTGCTGGCCAGGCGCGTAGGCCAGCCCGTGGTGGTGGACAACCGCGCCGGCGCGGCCGGCATCCTGGGCACCGATACCGTGGCCAAGGCCGCGCCCGATGGACACACGCTGCTGCTGTCGCTCAGCACCTCCATGCTGATCAACCAGTTCCTCTACACCAAGCTGCCCTACAACCCGCAAAAGGACATCGCCCTGATCACCCAGGTCGCGGCGGCGCCCGTCACCCTGGTGGTCCACCCCTCGGTGCCGGCCAGCAACATGAAGGAGCTGCTGGCCTACGTGAAGGCGAACAAGGGCAAGCTCTCGTACGGCTCCTGGGGCGTGGGCTCGTATGCCCACCTGGCCGGTGCCTACATGAGCAAGACCATGGACGCCGACATGACCCATGCCGCCTACAAGGGCGAGGCGCCCATGATCCAGGAGCTGATCGGCGGCCAGTTGCAGATGTGCTTTTCCAGCGCGCTCAACACCAAGCCCTTCATCGACTCGGGCAAGCTCAAGGCCATCGGCGTCACCGGCAAGGAGCGCATGGAAATCCTGCCCAAGGTGCCGACCATCTTCGAGCAGGGCGTGACCGACGACGCCTATTCGATCTACGGCTGGGTGGCCATGGGCGCGCCGGCCGGCACGCCCAAGGAGATCGTGGACGCGCTTTACGGCCACCTGCGCGAAATCATCAAGGACCCCAAGGTGCTGGAGCGCATCTCGGGCGCGGGCTTCATGCCCATGATGAACAGCCCCCAGGCCTTCCGGGAGAACTACCAGCGCGACATGCCCATCTGGAAGGCCTTGGTCGAAGAGGCTGGCGCGAAGCTTGATTGATTTTTCCGGCCCGCAGCAGCGGGCCGCCACCGACGACTGCTGAGACAGCTATGAGAGGAGACTTCATGTACACGCGCAATCCCGCATCCCCGGCACGCCCCACGCGGCGCAGCGTTCTGGCACTGGCCGCCGCGCCGCTGCTGGCCGGAATGGCCGGCGGCGCGCTGGCCGAGACCGACTGGCCCAGCAAGATGCTGCGGCTGGTCGTGCCCTTCCCGGCGGGCGGACCCACCGATACGGCATCGCGCATCGTGGGCCAGAAGCTGGGCGAGCGCCTCAAGCAGACCGTGGTGGTGGAAAACCGCCCCGGCGCCTCCGGCTCCATCGCGGCCGTGCAGGTCGCCAAGAGCCCGGCCGACGGCTATACGCTGATGATGCTGGCCACGCCCACGCTGCTGGCGCCGCACCTGTACAAGAAGGCCGGCTACGACACCGTCAAGGACTTCACGCCCGTGGCCACGGTCTATGACCTGCCCATCGTCATCGTGGTCAATCCCACGCTGCTGCCCGACGTCACCGACCTCAAGAGCCTGATCGCCCATGCCAAGGCCCAGAAGACCGCGCTGAACTACACCAGCTCGGGCGCCGGCAGCTTCGGCCACCTGAGCATGGAGCTGCTCAAGCAGATGGCCGGCTTCGACATGCAGCACGTGCCCTACAAGGGCGGCGTGCCCGCCATCACCGACACCATCGGCGGCCAGGTGCCCATCATGTATGCCGACCTCGTGGCCGCGCTGCCCCACATCCAGGCCGGCAAGCTGCGCGCCATCGCCGTGGGATCGCCCCAGCGCGTGAGCATGCTGCCCGACACGAAGACGATCGCCGAGCAGGGCATCAAGGGCTATGACGCCGTCTCCTGGGGCGGCCTGCTCGCGCCCAAGGGCACGCCCAAGGCCGTGGTCGACCGCATCGCCAGCGAGGTCCAGCAGATCCTGGCCGACAAGGACATCCAGAGCAAGCTGCTCAACGCCGGCGCCATCGCCGCCTTCCAGAACCCCGCCCAGCTGGGCCAGCGCATCCAGCAGGACTACACCCGCTGGGGCCAGCTGATCCGCGACAAGGGCATCGCAGTGGAGTGACACGGACATGAAGACACGCATCACCGAACTCTTCGGCATCGAGCACCCCATCATCCAGGGGGGCATGCACCATGTGGGCCTGGCCGAGCTGGCCTCCGCCGTCTCCAACGCGGGCGGCCTCGGCATCATCACGGGCCTGACCCAGCGCACGCCCGAGCTGCTGGCGCGCGAGATCGCGCGCTGCCGCGAGATGACGGACAAGCCCTTCGGCGTCAACCTGACCTTCCTGCCCTCGGTCAACCCGCCCGACTATCCGGGCTACGTCAAGGCCATCATCGAAGGCGGCGTCAAGGTCGTGGAGACGGCAGGCAACAACCCGCAGAAATGGCTGCCCGCGCTCAAGGAGGCCGGCATCAAGGTCATCCACAAGTGCACCTCGGTGCGCCACGCGCTCAAGGCCGAGGCCATCGGCTGCGACGCCATCAGCGTGGACGGCTTCGAATGCGGCGGCCATCCGGGCGAGGACGACATCCCCAACTTCATCCTGCTGCCGCGCGCGGCCGAAGAACTGAAGATTCCCTTTGTCGCCTCGGGCGGCATGGCCGACGGCCGCTCGCTGGTGGCTGCGCTGGCGCTGGGCGCCGAGGGCATCAACATGGGCACGCGCTTCATTGCCACCCAGGAAGCGCCCGTGCACGACAACGTCAAGCAGGCCATCGTCGCGGCCAGCGAGCTGGACACGCGCCTGGTCATGCGCCCGCTGCGCAACACCGAGCGCGTGCTGACCAACCCGGCCACCGAACGCCTGCTGCAAAAGGAGCGCGAGCTGGGCTCGGCCATCACCTTCGCCGACATCGCGCCCGAAGTGGCCGGCGTCTATCCGCGCATCATGCATGACGGCGACATGGACGCGGGCGTCTGGTCCTGCGGCATGGTGGCCGGCCTGATCCACGACGTGCCCACGGTGCAGCAACTGATCGACGGCATCATGGCCCAGGCCCATGCACTGATCAACGAGCGGTTGGCCGGTCTGGCCCGCTGACCCTGAACCTTTCAAAACCAGAAAAGAGCTTTCTCATGAAAATCCTTGTACCCGTCAAACGTGTCGTGGACTACAACGTGAAGGTCCGCGTGAAGTCGGACGGCACGGGCGTGGACATCGCCAACGTCAAGATGAGCATGAACCCCTTCGACGAAATCGCCGTCGAGGAAGCCGTGCGCCTGAAGGAAAAGGGCGTGGCCACCGAAGTCATCGCCGTCTCCTGCGGCGTGGCCCAGTGCCAGGAAACCCTGCGCACGGCCATGGCCATCGGTGCCGACCGCGGCATCCTGGTGGAGACCACCGAGGAGCTGCAGCCCCTGGCCGTGGCCAAGCTGCTCAAGGCCCTGGTGGACAAGGAGCAGCCCGGCCTCATCATCCTGGGCAAGCAGGCCATCGACGACGACGCCAACCAGACCGGCCAGATGCTGGCGGCCCTGGCCGACCTGCCCCAGGCTACCTTCGCCTCCAAGGTCGAAGTGGCCGGTGACAAGGTGAATGTGACGCGCGAAGTCGACGGCGGCCTGGAAACCCTGGCCCTGAGCCTGCCGGCCGTCATCACCACCGACCTGCGCCTGAACGAGCCGCGCTATGTCACGCTGCCCAACATCATGAAGGCCAAGAAAAAGCAGCTGGACACGGTCAAGCCTGAAGAGCTGGGCGTCGACGTGGCCCCGCGCCTGAAGACGCTCAAGGTGGCCGAGCCCGCCAAGCGCGGCGCTGGCGTCAAGGTGCCGGACGTTGCCACGCTGGTGTCCAAGCTCAAGAACGAAGCCAAAGTGATCTAAAGCAACAGGCCCCCACGCTCCCCTTGCATGCGCAAGGTCCGCTGCCCCCCAAGGGGGCCCTCGCGGCTTGGGGCGGCCCGGCGCCGCTCAAGCATTGAACTGAAAGGAATTCCATGACTGCACTGGTTATTGCAGAACACGACAACGCTTCGATCAAGAGCGCCACGCTGAACACCGTCACGGCGGCGCTTGCCTGCGGCGGCGACGTGCACGTGCTGGTCGCTGGCGAGAATGCCGGCGCCGCCGCGCAGGCTGCGGCCCAGATCGCTGGCGTGTCCAAGGTCATCCATGCCGATGGCGCAAGCCTCAAGGACGGCCTGGCCGAGAACCTGGCAGCGCAAGTGCTGGCCATTGCCGGCAACTACAGCCATATCCTGTTCCCCGCCACGGCCAGCGGCAAGAACGCCGCGCCGCGCGTGGCGGCCAAGCTCGATGTGGCCCAGATCAGCGACATCACCAAGGTGGCCAGTGCCGACACTTTCGAGCGCCCCATCTACGCGGGCAACGCGATTGCCACGGTGCAAAGCGGCGACAAGATCAAGGTGATCACCGTGCGCGGCACGGGCTTTGATGCAGCCGCAGCCACCGGCGGCAGCGCCCAGGTCGAGCAGCTGGCAGCGGCCGGCGACAACGGCAAGAGCAGCTTCGTGGGCCGCGAGGTGACCAAGAACGACCGCCCCGAACTGACGGCGGCCAGGATCATCGTCTCCGGTGGCCGCGCGCTGGGCAGCAGCGAGAAGTTCAACGAGGTCATGACCCCGTTGGCCGACAAGCTGGGCGCCGCCATCGGCGCCAGCCGCGCGGCGGTGGACGCGGGCTATGCGCCCAACGACCTGCAGGTGGGCCAGACCGGCAAGATCGTCGCGCCCCAGCTGTACATCGCGGCCGGCATCTCCGGCGCCATCCAGCACTTGGCCGGCATGAAGGACTCCAAGGTGATCGTGGCGATCAACAAGGACCCCGAGGCGCCGATCTTCTCGGTGGCCGACTACGGCCTGGAAGCCGACCTGTTCCAGGCCGTGCCCGAGCTGGTGCAGTCGCTGTAAGAACGCAAGACACCGCACCGGGAGGCGGTGCCAACGGGCCCGGGTGAAGCATCCGGGCCCTGGCCAGAGCGGCACACAAGGCATGTGCCCCGGCCTCACCTGGTTCAGAGATGCAGGAGACAGACATGCAGATTTCCATTGGCCGCCGCGGCTTCGCGCTCGCGGCTGCAGCCTTTGTGGCCGCCACCGGCGCCAGCGCGCCCGCCTGGGCCCAGGCCACCGACTTTCCCACGCGGCCGATCACGCTGATCGTGCCCTTCCCCGCAGGCGGCTCCACCGACCGCCACATGCGCACCCTGGCCGACATCGCGGGCAAGCAGCTGGGCCAGCCCATCATCGTGGAGAACAAGCCCGGCGCGGGCGGCACGCTGGGTCCGGGCAACATGGCGCGCACCGCCCGGCCCGACGGCTACACCATCACCCAGTTCCCCATGTCCATGCTGCGCATGGCCCACATGCAGAAGACGGCCTGGAACCCGCTCACCGACTTCACCTACATCATCGGCGTCTCGGGCTATACCTTCGGCTTCACGGTGCGCTCGGACTCGCCCTACAAGAGCTTCAACGAGTACATTGCCGCCGCGCGCAAGAGCCCCGGCAAGATCGAGTACGGCTCCACCGGCATCGGCTCCTCGCCCCACCTGCTGATGGAGGAACTGGCCGAGAACGCCAAGGTCACGCTCAACCACGTGCCCTTCAAGGGCAACGCCGACCTGCAGCAGGCCCTGCTGGGCGGCCATGTGGCCGCGCAAAGCGATGCCTCGGGCTGGGACACCTATGTGGACGGCGGCCAGATGCGCCTGCTCATGACCTTCGGCGAAAAGCGCACCCAGCGCTGGCCCGAAGTGCCCACGGCCAAGGAGCTGGGCTATGGCGTGGTCTCCACCTCGCCCTACGGCCTGGCGGGCCCCAAGGGCATGGACCCGGCCGTGGTGCGCAAGCTGCACGACGCCTTCAAGAAGGCCATGGACGATCCGCGCCACGTCGAAGTGCTCAAGCAGCTCAACCAGGACGCCTGGTACCGCTCGGGCGCCGACTATGCGCAATGGGCCAAGGACGCCTTTGCCAAGGACAAGGTCCTGATCGACCGCCTGGGCCTGGCCGCCAAGTAGGCCTGCCCTCCAATGCGCCCGCAGGGCCATGGGGCTCGCGGGCGCAGTCCGCTTGAGATTCGTGAATTCGTGAAACGGAGCCCCTCATGATTGTCTCCCTGCCTTCGCCCGATGCGCCATTCACCCCGCTGGCCGAGCTGATCCGCGCCCATGCGCGCCAGCAGCCCGGCCATGCCGCGCTGCGCGACGACCAGCAGACGCTGAGCTACGCGCAGCTTGACGCCCTCATGGACAGCGTGGCCGCCGCGCTGCAGCGCGACGGCGTGCAGCCTGGCCAGGCGATCGCCATCTGCGCGTTGAACTCGGTGCGCTATGCCGCGCTGTTCCTCGGCGCCCTGCGCGCGGGCGTGGTGGTGGCGCCGCTGGCACCATCGTCCACGGCCGACAGCCTGGCCTCCATGCTGCGCGATGCCCAGGCGCGCCACCTGTTCCTGGACAAGGCGGCCCAGGACCTGGTGCCCGCCGACGCCGGCCTGCAATGCATCTCGCTGGACGGCGTGGCGCCGGGCGGCGCCTTCGAGGACTGGCTGGCGCCCGAAGGCGCGCAGCCCGCCCCAGTCAGCGTGGAGCCGGCCGCGGCGTTCAACATCATCTATTCCTCGGGCACCACGGGGGTTCCGAAGGGCATCGTGCAGTCGCACGGCATGCGCTGGGCCCACATCAACCGGGGCAGCGTCTATGGCTACGGCCCCGAGGGCACGACGCTGCTGGCCACGCCGCTGTATTCCAACACCACGCTGGTGGTGTTCTTCCCCACGCTGGGCAGCGGCGGCTGCGTGGTGCTGATGCCAAAGTTCGATGCGGCCCGCTACCTGCAACTGGCCCAGCAGCACCGCGTCACCCACACCATGCTGGTGCCCGTGCAGTACCAGCGCATCATGGCGCTGCCGCAGTTTGGCGAGCATGATTTGTCCAGCTTCCGCGCCAAGTTCTGCACCAGCGCTCCGTTCCGTGCCGAGCTCAAGGCCGACGTGGTGGCGCGCTGGCCCGGCAGCCTGACCGAGTTCTACGGCATGACCGAAGGTGGCGGCACCTGCATCCTCGAAGCCCACCTGCACCCTGACAAGCTGCACACCGTGGGCAAGCCCGCCGAAGGCCATGACATCCGCCTCATCGACGAGGAAGGCCGCGAGGTCGGACCCGGCCAGGATGGCGAGGTCGTGGGCCACTCGGCCAGCATGATGACCGGCTACCACGGCCAGCCCGCCAAGACGCGCGAGGCCGAATGGTTCGACCCCACGGGCAAGCGCTTCATCCGCACGGGCGACGTGGGCCGGTTCGATGCCGACGGCTTCCTCACCCTGTTCGACCGCCGCAAGGACATGATCATCAGCGGCGGCTTCAACATCTACCCCAGCGACCTGGAAGCCCAGCTGCGCGCCCACCCGGCCGTGGAGGACGTGGCCGTGGTCGGCGTGCCCTCCGAGCAATGGGGCGAGACGCCCGTGGCCTACGTGGTGTCGCGCACGGGGCAGGCGGCCCTGCCCGAGGAGATCATGGGCTGGTACAACCAGCAGGCTGGCAAGACCCAGCGCCTGGCGGACCTGCGCTTCATTGCCGAGCTGCCGCGCAGCGCCATCGGCAAGGTGCTCAAGCGCGAGCTGCGCGACCAGTACGCGACGGGGCGCTGAACCGGCGGATGCTTTCTCCAAACGATGTCCACCACGTCCACCAAGAGGTACACCCCATGAGCAACGACACCACGATGTCCGAGGTCCGCCGCCAGGTGACGGCCGAGGAATGGCAGACCCGCATCGAGCTGGCCGCCGCCTACCGGCTGGTCGCCCACTTCGGCTGGGACGACCTGATCTTCACCCACATCTCGGCGCGCGTGCCGGGCCAGCCCGACCAGTTCCTGATCAACCCCTACGGCATGCTGTTCGACGAGATCACGGCCTCCAGCCTGGTCAAGGTCGATCACGAAGGCCGGCCGTTGATGGAGACCGAGTACGACGTCAACCCGGCCGGCTTCGTCATCCACAGCGCCATCCACGACGGCCGCCCCGAGGTGCAGTGCGTGCTGCACACGCACACGCGCCACGGCGTGGCCGTCTCGGCGCAGAAGGAGGGGCTGCTGCCCATCTCGCAGCAGTCCATCTTTCCGCTGGCGCGCCTGGCCTACCACGACTACGAAGGCGTGGCCCTGCGCGACGACGAGAAACCGCGCCTGGTCGACGACCTGGGCGACAGCAACTTCCTCATCCTGCGCAACCACGGCCTGCTGACCTGCGGCCGCAACGTGGCCGAGGCCGTGCTGGCCATGTACACGCTGGAGTCGGCCTGCCGCATCCAGATCCTGGCGCAGTCGGGCGGCGGCGAGCTGACCCGCATCCCGCAGGACATCATCAGCGATGCGGTCAACCAGTCGCGCCAGGTCACCAAGGGCAAGGGCGCGGGCCTGGCCTGGCCTGGCCTGCTGCGCCGTCTTGATCGAATCGATCCGAGCTACAAGGACTGAAAGAAACATGGGAATCCTGGTCAACATCCACCCGAGCATGGGCGCGCCCATCGTCGATGCGCTGCGCGCGCTGGCGCCCGACGTACCCGTCTGGGCGAGTCGCGACGAGGCGCCGGCCGACGCGGTCGAGGCCATGCTCGCCTGGAGCCTCAAGCCGGGCGTGCTGCCGGCCTATCCGGGCCTGAAGCTGCTGTGCGCACCCAGCGCGGGCGTGGACAAGCTGCTGGCCGTGCCCGACCTGCCGGCTGGCCTGCCCGTGGCGCGCACCGTCGATCCGCAGCAGCATGTGGAGATCGCCCAGTACGTGGTCGGCACCGCGCTGCGCCACACGCGCGAGCTGGACCTGTTCGCGCGCCAGCAGCAGGCCGGCGACTGGCTGCGCCGCCCCGTGCGCGCCAGCGCCGAATGCCGCGTGGGCATCCTGGGCCTGGGCGAAGTGGGCCGCTTCGTGGCCGGCGCCCTGCAGGCCATCGGCTATCCCGTGGCGGGCTGGAGCCGCAGCGCCAAGAACCTTCCCGGCCTGGCCACGCACAGCGGCGCCCAGGGCCTTGAGCAACTACTGTCCACCAGCGACATCCTGGTCTGCGCCTTGCCGCTCACGCCCGAGACGCGCGACCTGCTGGACCGCCGCACCCTGTCCCTGCTGCCGCGCGGCGCCTACTTCATCAACGTGGGGCGCGGCGAGCAGGTGGTGGAAGATGACCTGCTGGCCCTGCTCGACGAAGGCCACCTGGCTGGCGCCGCGCTGGACGTGTTGCGCGAGGAGCCGCCCCAGCCCGGCAACAAGGTCTGGCAGCACCCCAAGGCCTTCGTCACGCCGCACATCGCGGCCCAGGCTTCGGCCGACACCGTGGCCCGCCAGTGCCTGGAGAACCTGCGCCGCCTGCGCGCGGGAGAGCACCTGCTCAACCTGGTGGACGTGGGCCGGGGATACTGAGCCCTTTTCCCGCCGAACGCCGCGCTGTCGCGCGGCGTTTTTTCGCTGTACAAGAACCAAGAGACATCCATGCCATCGACATCCCGCCGCGGCTTCATGCAATCGACCGCAGCAGCGGCAGCCACCGCGCTCGCTCCCTCGGCCTGGGCGCAGAGCCCCTGGCCCTCCAAGCCCATCCGCATCATCGTTCCGTATACCGCAGGCGGCTTCACCGACCAGATGGCGCGCCTCGTGCAACTGGGCCTGCAAAAGGCCCTGGGCCAGCCCGTCATCGTGGAGAACAAGCCCGGCGCCAACAGCATCATCGGCGTGGACCAGATCGCCAAGGCCGTGCCCGACGGGCACACCTTCGGCGTGGTCATCGCGGCCTATGCGGCCAACACCACGCTCTACCCCAAGCTGCCCTACAACCCGAAGAAGGACCTGGTCGGCGTATCGCTCATGGGCGTCTCGCCCCTGGTCGCGGCCGTGGCCATGAACGCGCCCTTCAAGACCACGGCGGAGCTGATCGCCTACGCCAAGGCCCACCCCGGCAAGGTGGGCTTCGGCTCCTCGGGCAGCGGCTCCAGCGCCCACCTGACCACCGAGCTGATGAAGCTGCTCACCAAGACCGACATGGTGCACGTCCCCTACAAGGGCGCCGCGCCCGCGCTGGCCGACCTCATGGGTGGCCAGATTCCGCTGTTCCTGGACCCGCCGCCCAACCTGATCCAGCCCGCCAAGGCCGGTCGCATCCGCCTCATCGGCGTGGCCAGCGACAAGCGCCTGGCCGCGCTGCCCGAGGTGCCGACCTTCGTGGAGCAGGGCTACGACGGCCTGCTGGGCAGCACCTGGGCCGCCATGATCGCGCCGGCCGGCTTGCCGCGCGAGATCGTGCAGCGCATGTCCGCCGAGGTGTCGCGGATCATTCGCAGTGCGGAGGTGTCGCAGCGGCTGGAGCAGGTGATGGGGACGTTTGCGGAGGGGTCCACTCCCGAGGAGTGTGATCGGTTCATTGCTGCGGAGACGGAGAAGTGGGGGAGGGTGATTCGGGAGGCGAAGGTGACGGTGGACTAGGTTTTTTGGTCCGCTGGTCCGTTTTTTGTTTTTTGACCCTGCCGGGTGGTTGTTTTTCGGGGCCGGGGTTCGGCCCGGCGGCCGACCCGCTTTCTTGTCGCGCGACAAGAAAGCGGGGCAAAGAAGCGCGCCCCACTGCCCACGACCCTCCGCTTCGCTGCGGGCGACCTGCGTTGGGCAGAAGGGGGGAGGCTGGGGAACAGCCAACAGCCGGCGCCATCGCTCCGCTCGGCTTCAAACCAGGGGCCGAGCGAAGCGAAGGCCCGTACCAACTCCCCGTATGTCAGCGCCTGCGGCGTGGTGGTTGCGGGGTTGCAGTCCTGCCGAAGGACAGGACTGCTTCGTGATCTGACTCGCCGTGATGTTTGAGCGTAGCGCGCAGCGCGAAGAGAGTTTCACGGCGAACCCCGCAACCGCCACGACGCAGGTTGCCCGCAGCGAAGCGGAGGGTCGCGGACATTCGGGGTCGCCTTCTTTGGCCACCTTTCTTGGCGACCAAGAAAGGTGGTCGGCCGCCGGGCCGAGACCCGGCCTCGAAAAGCAACCACCCGGCAGGGGCAAAACCAATCAAGAAGCGCCCACCCTCCACCGCCTCCTCGGCGCCCTCAACGCATGCCTTTCCCGATAGGCCGCAGGCGCCATTCCCACATACCGCAAGAACACCCGCCGAAACGCCGAGGCATCCCCATATCCGCAGGCCAGCGCCACGGAGGGCACGCTCTCCAGCGTGATCTCCAGCAGCACCCGTGCGCGTGCGCAGCGCAGGCGGTGCAGGTGGTCCAGCGGGCTGTGGCCCAGCTCCTGCTGGAAGTGGCGCAGCAGCGTGCGCGGGCTGGTCGAGACCGCATCGGCCAGGGCAGGCAGGTCATAGGGCTGCTCCACGCGCGCCTCCAGCCAGGCGATGGCATGGGCCAGCACGCTGGTGCGCGTGGCGGGAATGCGGCGGTCCCGCAGGGCGGCGTGGGTGGTGCGTTCGCGCTCTGGATCGGGCTGGAGCACGGCGGCCAGTGCCGCCGCCAGGTCGTCGCCGAAGGCATGGCGCGTGAGCGCCACGGCCATGGGGGCCAAGGCCTCGGGGTGGGAGGCGCTGAGCCAGGGCCTGTCGTCCACGAAGGGCTGGCCCTCCGCCAGGGCGATGCCTGGGAAGTCCAGGCCGAAGCCACCCATGAAATACCAGGGCAGGGCCACGCGCCGGCCCTCGCAGCGGCCGCTGGCCGCAGCGAACCAGGCCGCACCGCCCTGCGTGCAGACGGCCAATCCCTGGTCGAAGGCCGTGGCGACGCGCCGCACCAGGGCGGGATGCGCCGCGACGATCTCGCGGATGGAGGGAATGTCGGGGCGGTGCAGCGCGCTCAGGAACAGCGCCTGTGCCGGACCGTCGGTGGCGGCACCTTCGGCCGCGTAGGGGAGCTGGGGCAATGACCGTCCCTGGTCGTCCACCCAGCGCCAGCCGAAGCGCGGGGCGCGCCGGCCCAGCCGCAGGTCCGCCAGCAGGTTGGCGTTGCGCAGCATCTCGACCAGGTGGGCGGCATGGCCGATGGCGCTGTGCTCCAGGCAGGGCAGTTCGACGACGAAGGTCTTGGGCATGGCGGTTTTGGCTCCTTGAATGGCGATTCTGCCGTGCCTGTCACGCAAGCTTCACTCTTAGCATGGCTGCTTCAGCCACTCTTTCATGGTCACGAAGATGCCCCAGACGCAGTGTTCCCGCTTCCGTTCCATCGCCCTGGCCGCCGGTCTGCTGGCCGCCGGCCTGCCGCTCGCCGCCTCGGCCCAGGGGCTCGATGCCCAGGGCCTGGCCGCCCTGGATGCCGCCATCCAGCCGCTGGCGCCCAAGATGGTGGATTGGCGCCGCGACATCCACCAGCACCCCGAGCTGTCGGGCCAGGAGGAGCGCACGGCAAAACTCGTGGCAGATCACCTGCGCCGCCTGGGCATGGAGGTGCAGACCGGCGTGGGCGGCACGGGCGTGGTCGGCGTGCTGCGCGGCGGACTGCCGGGCAAGACCGTGGCGCTGCGTGCCGACATGGATGCGCTGCCGGTGGCCGAGAAGACCGGCCTGCCCTTTGCCTCCAAGGCCAAGGCCCAGTACATGGGCAAGGAGGTTTCGGTCATGCATGCCTGCGGGCACGATGCCCATGTGGCCATGCTCATGGGCGCGGCCGAGGCGCTGGCCGGCATGCGCGCGAAGCTGCCGGGCACGGTGAAGTTCATCTTCCAGCCCGCCGAGGAAGGCGCCCCGGTGGAGGCCGATGCCCACGGCCATGTGCCCAGCTTCGGCGCCAAGGCCATGGTGGAGGCCGGCGTGCTCAAGGACGTGCAGGCCATCTACGGCCTGCACATCACGGCCAACCTGCCCTCGGGCATGGTGGGCTACCGCAGCGGGCCGCTGATGGCGGGCTCGGACAGCCTGAGCATCCAGGTCGAGGGCCGGGGCGGCCATGGCTCGTCGCCGTGGAATGCGGTCGATCCCATCGTCGCGGCCAGCCAGGTGGTGCTGGGCCTGCAGACCGTGGTCAGCCGCCAGCTCAACATCAGCCTGGAGCCGGCCGTGCTGACGATCGGCTCCATCCAGGGCGGCACGCGCTACAACATCATTCCGGACAACGTGGAGATGCAGGGCACGCTGCGCACCTTCGACGAGGACATGCGCCAGGAGGCGCACAAGCGCATCGCGGCCACGGCCGAGCAGATCGCTGCCTCCAGCGGTGCCAAGGCCAAGGTGCGCTTCGGTCCCGTGGCCTATCCGGTGACCACCAACCCCGCCGCGCTGACCGAGGCCTCGCTGCCCGCGCTCAAGCTGGCCATGGGCGGCAAGGCCATGGTGATTCCCAAGGTCAGCGGCTCCGAGGATTTCTCGGAGTTCCAGAAGGTGGTGCCGGGCTTCTTCTACTTCCTGGGCGCGCCGCCGGCAGGCCAGGATTTCAGCAAGGCACCGTCCAACCACTCGCCGCTGTTCGACATCGACGAGAAGCAGTTGCCCACGGGCGCGCGCTCACTGGCCGCGCTGGCCGTGGACTACCTGCAACGCAACCCTTGATCAGTGCGCTGCCGTTGCCCGCCACCACCGGGCGATGGCCAGGCGAAAGGGCAGCAGCAGCGCCACGCCCAGCACCAGCTTGACGCCCAGGTCGCCCAGGGCCCAGGTCACCCAGGGCTCGGCGGCGCCCGCGAAGGCGATGCTCCAGAACAGGAAGGTGTCCAGGCAGGCGGCCAGCAGCGTGGCCACCAGCGGGGCACGCCACCAGCGGCCCGCGCGCAGGCGGTGAAAGACCCCGATGTCCAGCCACTGCGAGGCGATGAAGGCCGCGCCCGAGGCCAGCGCGATGCGCGGCGGCGCCAGCACCAGCGAGGCCGCCACGGCCACGGCAAAGCCCACCCAGGCCACGCGCCGGGCCTGCTGCGGGCCGAAGCTGCGGTTGACCAGCTCGCTCACCAGGAAGGCAAACGGATAGGTGATGGCACCCCAGGTCAGCCAGTCGTTGATGGCGTACTGCACCAGGATGTTGGACGACAGCACCACCACGCCCATGGCCGCGATGGCGGCCAGCAGCTGGGTGCGCGACGGGGTGGTGAAGCGGCTGGTCATGCCGCGCCGCCTGAGCTTCTTGCTCCGGACGAGGGCAGGGGCAGCCCGAGGATGGCGCAGGCCACGGCCTCGCCCACCTTGACGCCGTCCACGCCGGCCGACAGGATGCCGCCCGCGTAGCTGGCGCCCTCGCCGGCCGGGTACAGGCCGCGCGTGTTCAGGCTGTGGAAGTCGGCGCCGCGGCCGATCTTCACGGGCGAGGAGGTGCGTGTTTCCACGCCGGTGAGCACAGCATCGCGCATGTCGTAGCCGCGCAGCTTCCTGCCGAAGGCCGGCAGGGCCTCGCGCATGGCCTCGATGGCATAGGCGGGCAGGGCGTGGTGCAGGTTGGTCAGCGTGATGCCGGGCTTGTAGGAGGGCTCGACCTCGCCGAGTTCGGCGGATTCCCTGCCCTCGATGAAGTCTCCCACCAGCTGGCCCGGCGCGTTGTAGTTGCGCCCGCCCAGCAGATACGCCTTGGTCTCCAGCTGGCGCTGCAGCACGATGCCAGACAGGGGGTGCAGCTCGCCGTCCTTGAGGTCTTCCACGCCGTGGGTCTTGCCGTCGAAGGCCCAGGCGAAGCTCTTGGCATCGCGCGGGTAGTCGGCGGGGTCGATGGCGCAGACCATGCCCGCGTTGGCGTTGCGCTCGGCGCGCGAGTACTGGCTCATGCCGTTCGTCACCACGCGCTCGGGCTCGCTGGTGGCCGCGACCACGGTGCCGCCCGGGCACATGCAGAAGCTGTAGACCGCGCGGCCGTTGCTGGCGTGGTGCACCAGCTTGTAGTCGGCCGCGCCCAGCAGCGGATGGCCGGCATGCCGGCCCCAGCGTGCGCGGTCGATGACGCTTTGCGGGTGCTCGATGCGAAAGCCTACGGAGAACGGCTTGGCCTCCATGTGCACGCCGCGCTCGTAGAGCATGGCGAAGGTGTCGCGCGAGCTGTGGCCCAGGGCCATCACGGCATGGTCGGTCTCCAGCCACTGGCGCTCGCCGCTGTCCTGGTCCAGCACCTCCAGGGCGGTGAGGCGGCGGTCCTCGCCTTCGCCTTCGATGCGCATGTCGCACACGCGCTGGCCGAAGCGGATCTCGCCGCCCAGGCGGATGATTTCCTCGCGCATGCCCTCGACCACCTTCACCAGCTTGAAGGTGCCGATGTGCGGATGCGCGGCATAGAGGATCTCGGGCGGTGCGCCATGGGTGACGAACTCCTGCATGACCTTGCGGCCCAGGTGGCGCGGGTCCTTGATCTGGCTGTAGAGCTTGCCGTCGGAGAAGGTGCCGGCGCCGCCTTCGCCGAACTGCACGTTGGACTCGGGCTGCAGCTCGCGCTTGCGCCACAGGCCCCAGGTGTCCTGCGTGCGCTCGCGCACCTGGCGGCCGCGCTCGATCACGATGGGCCGGAAACCCATCTGCGCCAGCACCAGGGCCGCGAAGATGCCGCAGGGCCCGAAGCCCACGACCACGGGCCGGCGCTGCAGGCCGGCAGGTGCCTGGCCCACGGGATGCCAGCGCATGTCGGGCGTGGGGTTCACATGGGCGTGGCCGGCGAACTGTTCCAGCAGCGCGGCTTCCCGGCCTTCGTCGGCCAGCGTCAGATCGACGATGTAGACGGCCAGCAGCTCGGACTTGCGCGCATCGAAGCTGCGCTTGTGCACATGCACCGAGGCGATGGCCTCCTCGGCAATGCCCAGCTGGCGTGCGGCCAGCGCCCGCAGCGGCTCCAGGGGCAGGTATTCGGTGTGGTTCTCGGGGTGGTATTGCACCGCCGAGAGGGGAAGCTTCAATTCGGAGACACGGATCATGGCTTGTAACTATCAAGCAGAGGGTCGGCGATGGTAAGGCAAAGCGGGCGTTCGCATCGGCGGCGGCAGGCACATCCCAGTGCCGAGCCGGGTTTCAAGGTGGCGATGATTTCGCGGGCATACGCTTGGTACGGAATTTGCGTGAATGCCCCGTCGCCCGGAGGCCGGACCGTCGGTCCGCATCGGCGGCTGCATCTGCGCGAAGTGGTGGTGGAACGGATGTAAGCTCGCGACAAGCCTGCGGGCGGGTGCTGCCCCAGGTGAACAAGATCAACGCATTCCACGCACCACAAGGAGACATTTCATGAAGCAACCCCCTTCCAGGCAACGCCTGCCCGCATGGCAGTGGATCGGCCTTGCGGCCGCCACGCCGCTGTTCCTCGCCTCCTGCGGCGGCGGTGGCGGCAACGGCGGATCGGGCCAGGACGACCTGGCCGCCTGCGCCATCACCTCGGGCGATGGCAGCGTGGTCGTGGGCTCGGGTCTGCCCGGCGATCCGGCCGCCCCCGAGCCCTCTTCGGGCTATCGCCTCGGAAAGAAGGCCTTGCACACCTCCAAGTACATGGTGGTCACGGCCAATCCGCTGGCCTCCAAGGCGGGCTGCGAAGTGCTCAAGTCCGGCGGCACGGCCGTGGATGCGGCCGTGGCCGTGCAGATGGTGCTGGGCCTGGTCGAGCCGCAATCGAGCGGCATCGGCGGTGGCGCCTTCATGCTCTACCGCGATGCGGCCACGGGCAAGGTCGTGGCCTATGACGGTCGCGAGACCGCGCCGGCCGCCGCCACCGAGAATTACCTGCGCTATGTGGACGATGCCACCGACCAGACGGCGCCCAAGCCCTCGGCGCGTGCCAGCGGCCGCTCCATCGGTACGCCGGGCGTGGTGCGCATGCTGGAACTCGCGCACAAGGACTACGGCAAGACCGCCTGGCCGCAGCTGTTCAATTCGGGCATCGACCTGGCCAGCAAGGGCTTCCCGATCAGCGGCCGCATGGCGGCCGCGCTGGAAGGCTCCAAGGTGGAACTGGCGCGCGATGCCGACGCCGCCAAGCTGTACTTCGATGCCCAGGGCAAGCCGCTGGCATTGGGCGCCAAGTTCATCAACCAGCCCTATGCCGACACGCTGCGCAGCATCGCCAACGGCGGTGCCGATGCCTTCTACCGCGGCGACCTGGCCCAGGCCATGGTCAGCAAGATCGCCGTGACGCAGACCGTCTCGGACGGAGCACCCATCACGCCCGGCAAGACCACGCTGCAGGATCTGGCCAGCTACGAGGCCAAGCGCCGCGAGGCCGTGTGCACCACCTACCGTGCGCGCTACATGGTGTGCAGCATGCCGCCGCCGTCCTCGGGCGGCATCGCCGTGGCCCAGGCCATGGGCATCCTGGAGAACTTCGACCTGAAGGCCTATGCGCCCACCGCCATCGATGGCGAAGGCGGCAAGCCTTCGGTGATGGGCGTGCACCTGGTCAGCGAAGCCCTGCGCCTGGCCTATGCCGACCGTGACAAGTACGTGGCCGACACCGACTTCGTGCCCCTGCCCGGCGGCTCTCCGGCGCGGATGCTGGACAAGAGCTACCTGCGCCAGCGCGCCGCGCTGATCTCCACGACCAAGAGCATGGGCACGGCCCAGGCAGGCAACTTCGGCACGCCTTCGCAGGGCGTGGTCGATGTCAAGGAGGCCGGCACCACGCACATGAGCATCGTCGATGCCAAGGGCAACGCACTGAGCATGACGACCACGGTGGAGTCCAGCATGGGCTCCTTCCACGTCACGCGCGGCTTCGTGCTCAACAACCAGCTGACCGACTTCGCGGCGATCCCCAGCACCGCCGACGGCCCGGTCGCCAACCGCGTGCAGCCCGGCAAGCGCCCGCGCAGCTCCATGGCGCCTACGCTGGTGTTCGACCTGAAAGCCGACGGCACCCCCGGCGACTTCAGGATGGCCACGGGCTCCCCGGGCGGCGGCACCATCATCCAGTACGTGACCAAGACCCTGGTCGGCGCCCTGGACTGGGGTCTGGATGCCCAGCAGGCCACGTCGCTGGTGGACTTCGGCGCGGCCAACAGCCCGACCACCAACGTGGGCGGCGAGCACCCGAACATCAACACGGCCAATGGCGGCAACGACGATCCGCTGGTCAGCGGGCTGCGGGCCCTGGGCCATGTGGTGTCGATCAGTGCGCAGTCCAGCGGCATCGGCACCATCCTGCGGGTGCAGCGCAATGGGCAGGCTCAGCTGGAAGGTGGGGCTGACCCGCGCCGTGAAGGACTGGTGCTGGGCGATACGGTTCGCTGATTGCGCATTGGCGACCAGGTGAGAGGGCGCTGCTGGCTGAGGCTGGTGGCGCCTTTTTGTTTTTGGGCTTTTTTGACCTTGCAGGCTGGTTGTTTTCTACTCTGTCGCGCCTCTGGCGACAGAGGCCGGGTCTCGCCCCGGCAGGCGACCTACTTTCTTGCCGCGCGGCAAGAAAGTAGGCAAAGAAGCGCGCCCCCACTGCCCACGACCCCTGCGCTGCGCTCCGGGGCGACCTGCGTTGGGCGGGATGCGGGGTGTGCCGCAGAACTCGCTGCGCGCTGGCGCGCTCCGCTCAAACAACTGCGGCAAGCTAGACAACGAAGCAAGCCTGTCCTTCGGCAGGCTTGCCACCCCGCATCCCGCCCAACGCAGGCGTGGTCAGAGGGGGAGGGCTAAGGGACAGCCAACAGCCAACAGCCAACAGCCAACAGCCAACAGCCAGCGGGCCGTCGCTGCGCTCGGCGGTTCAAACCAGGGGCCAAGCGAAGCGATGGCCCGTACCCGCTCCCCGTATGAACGCGCCTGCGGCGTGGTGGTTGCGGGGTTGCAGTCCTGCCGCAGGACAGGACTGCTTCGTCATCTGACCCGCCGTGATTGTCTGAACGCAGCGCGCAGCGCGAAGTGAGTTTCACGGCGAACCCCGCAACCGCCACGACGCAGGTTGCCCCGTAGCGAAGCGCAGGGGTCGCGGGCATTCGGGCGCATTTCTTTGCCTACTTTCTTGCTGCGCGGCAAGAAAGTAGGTCGGCCGCCGGGCCGAAACCCGGCCTCGAAAAACAACCACCCGGCAGGGACAAAAAAGGCAATGAACGGCGACAAGCCCGGCCCTGTAGCTGTCTCCTCAAGGACACGCTCCACCCACCGCGATGCGCACAAAAACACTCCCCACCCCTCGCAAACCCAGCAACCACGCCACCCCCGCTATCGAAGCCCCCAACCCGCAGGCGCACTGCGCGTTTTCCCCAGAAGCCCCAACGCTACGGGCTTGCCCGAGTCCATCGTCGGCATGCATCCCTCTAAATTGGACAGCAGCCAGTTCGGTTGTCGTGAGCCTCAGAGGAAGATGGAAATGCAAAGACGCGTGTTTGGCGCATGGATGTGCGCATCGGCCCTGGCCACCAGTGCATGGGCCCAGGACAGCTACCCCAACCGGCCCATCAGCCTGATCGTGCCCTATGGCGCGGGCGGCGTGACCGATGTGGTGGCGCGTGCACTGGCGCAGGGCATGGGCAGGCAGCTGGGGCAGACCGTGGTGGTGGAGAACAAGCCCGGCGCGGGCGCCTCCATGGGCGTGATGGAGATGCGCACGGCCAGGCCCGACGGCTACCGGCTCACGCTGTCGCCCGTGAGCATCTTCCGCCAGCCGCACATCCAGAAGGTGCAGTACGACCCGGTGCGCGACCTCAGCTACATCGCCACCTACATGACCTATGACTTCGTGCTGGCCGTGCCGCAGGACTCGCCGTTCAAGACCGTGCAGGACCTGGTCGAGTTCGCCAAGAAGAACCCGGGCGCCGTGGACTACGGCACGCCGGGCAAGTTCACGGCCAACCACGTGGTGATGGCGCTGCTGGAGCAGGCCACGGGCGCACGCTTCACGCATGCGCCGTTCAAGGGGGATGCCGAGGCGCTGAACTCGCTGATGGCCGGCCACATCAAGTCCGGCGTGTTCGCCAACACCGTGCTGCCGTACCTGAGCTCGGGCAAGCTGCGTGCGCTGGCATCGGCCTCGGAGGTGCGGCCCGAGGCCTTCGCCAACGTGCCCACGTTCCGTGAAGCCGGCTATGCCTTCGACGTGCCCTCGCCCCTGGGCATCGCCGGCCCGCGCGGCCTGCCGCCCGAGATCGTGCGCAAGCTCGAAGCCGCCATCAAGGCTGCCATGGACGACCCGGCCTTCCGCCAGGTGGTCGGCAACTACGGCGTGCGCACGCAGTTCCGGGGCAGCCAGGACTACACGGCGTTCGCGAAGAAGGCGTTCGAGGACGAAAAGAAGATCGTGCAGGGCATCGGCCTGGAGGATTGATGCCAGCTAGGCCGGCGGCAGTCCCGCCATGGCGCGCAGGTCCACCAGCCGGTCATACTCCCGGGCCGTGAGAAGGCCCAGCTCCACGGCCGCCTCGCGCGGCGTGGTGCCGCGCGCCATGGCCTCTCGCGTGATGCGTGCCACGGCGTCGTAGCCCAGCACCGGGTTGAGGGCGGTGGCCTGCAGCAGTGAATGCGCGACCTGCTGCTCCAGTGCCCCGGCGTTGGCCTGCAGGCCGGCCACCAGCCTTTCCGCGAACACGCGCACGGCGTCGGCCAACACGCGCATGGCGCGCAGCAGGTGGTGGATGAGCACGGGCTTGGCGACGTTGAGCTCGAAGTGGCCGGCCGATCCCGCCAGCGTCACCGTGAGATGGTTGCCCATGGCCTGGTAGGCGGCCTGGACCACGACCTCGGCCACGGTCGGGTTGCGCTTGCCCGGCATGATGGAAGAGCTCAGGCCATCGTCGGGAAACACCAGTTCCCCCAGGCCGCAGCGCGGGCCTGAGCCCAGCAGGCGGATGTCATTGGCCATCTTGGCCAGCGAACCGGCCACCACGTTGAGAGCGCCCGAGACCTCGATGAGCGCATCGTGCGCTGCCATGCCCTCGAACTTGCAGGGATTGGGTGTGACCGCCAGGCCCGTGAGCGCCTGTACTTCCTCGCAGAAGACCCGGTCGAATCCGGCCGGCGCGTTGAGCCCCGTGCCGGCCGCCGTGCCGCCCTGGGCCAGGCTCCACAGCCGGGGCTGGGTGGCCTGCAGGCGGTCCATGCCATGGCCGACCTGGTAGGCGAAGGCCTCGAAGCTCTGGCCCAGCGTCATGGGCACGGCATCCATCAGATGGGTGCGCGCCACCTTGAGCACGCCGGCAAAGGCCTGAGCACGCTCCTGCAGCCGCTGGCGCAGCAGGGCCAGCGCGGGCAGCAGCTGATCGCGCAGCTCCAGCGCCGTGGCCAGGTGCATCACCGTGGGAAAGCTGTCGTTGGACGACTGCGAGGCATTCGCATGGTCGTTGGGATGGACCGGGCTGCGCGTGCCCGGGGGCTGGCCCAGCATCTGGTTGGCGCGGTTGGCGAGGACCTCGTTGGCGTTCATGTTGGTCTGCGTGCCCGAGCCCGTCTGCCAGATGGTCAGCGGGAAGTGCGCGTCCAGCAGGCCGTCGCGCAGTTCGGTGGCAGCCGCCTCGATGGCGGCGCCGCGCTGGTCGTCGAGCACGCCCAGGCGCCGGTTGGCGCGCGCGGCGGCCAGCTTCTGGATGCCGAAGGCGTGGTACAGGCCGGCGGGAAAGCGCTCCTCGCCGATGGCGAACAGCTCCCGCGCACGCTGGGTCTGCGCGCCCCACAGCCGGTCGGCCGGGATCAGCACCGGCCCGAAGGCGTCGTGTTCGGTGCGTGTGTGCTCTGCCATGGCGTCAGTCCAGCGAGATCTTGGCGTCGGCCGCCACCTTGCGCCAGCGTTCGACCTCGGCGGCCGTGTGGCGCGCCAGGGCCTCGGGCGCGTACTGCTCGGCGGGCAGCAGGCGGATGCCCTGGGCGGCCATCCTGTCGGTCCAGGCCTTGTCGGCCAGGGCCTTGGTATAGGCCTGGTAGACCTTCTGCACCACGTCGCGCGGCGTGCCCCTGGGTGCATAGATGCCGTACCAGGTGGCGGCCTCGAAGCCGGGCAGCAGCTTCTGGCCCAGGGCCGCCGCGCCGGGGAACTGGGGCATGGGCTGGTCCGAGGTCAGGGCGATGGCGCGGATGCGCTCGCCCGCCAGCTGGGGCAGGGCGGTGTTGGTCTGGTCGAACATGGCATCGACCTGGCCCGAGATCACGTCGGTCATGGCCGGCGCCGCGCCCTTGTAGGCCACCTGGGTGATTTCCATCTGGGCGCGGCTGGCGAACAGGGCGGCCACCAGGTGCGAGGTCGAGCCCACGCCCGCGTTGCCGAAGTTGATGCGGCCCGGGTTCTTGCGGCCGAAGGCCACCAGTTCCTCGGCCGTCTTGTAGGGCGAGCCCTTGCCCACCAGCAGCACCAGGGGCGTGTCGGGGAAGCGGAACACCGCCTCGAAGTCCTTGACCGGGTCATAGGCCAGCTTCTTGTACAGCGACGGCGCCGCGCCCATGTAGCCCATGTGGCCGACCAGGAAGCTGTAGCCGTCGGGAGCCGCGCGCGCCGCCTTGGCCGCGCCGATGGTGCCGCCCGCGCCGGGCACGTTCTCGATGATGATCTGCTGGCCCAGCTGGGTGCTGGTGCGCTGGGCGATGTCGCGCGCCATGGCGTCCGTGGGGCCGCCGGCGGCAAAGGGCACGATCCAGGTCAGGGGCTTGGCGGGGTAGTTGCCCTGGGCCTGTGCCTGGGTGGTCGCGGCGAGGGCGAGGACGGTGGTCGCCAGGGCCAGGGCCCGGCGGGTCAGGGGGATGCGCATGTCTTGTCTCCTGTGATGGGTTGTTCTGTCGGGATGTCAGTGGCCGTGGGTGCGCGCGGCGCGGGACAGCGCCAGGGCGCGGTCCACCATCTGCGGGGCCTCGCCCAGGTAGTTGCGCGGGTCGGTCAGGCGCAGCAGGGCGGCGCGGTCGAAGTGGGCCGTGACCTCGGGCAGGCGTGCCAGGGCATCGGCCAGGGTGCCGCCTTCGGCGTTGACGCTGCGGCAGGCGGCGTAGACGATGTCGTGCGCCTGCTGGCGGCCGGTGTGCGGGGCCAGGCCCATCATCACGGCCTCGGCCACGATCAGGCCCTCGGTCATGTCCAGGTTGCGCGCCATGCGCTCGGGGTTGACGATGAGGCCGCCCAGCATGAAGCGCGCCTGGTGCAGGGCGCCGGCCGTGAGCACGAAGCTCTCGGGCAGGGCCACCCATTCGGCATGCCAGGGGCCGGTGGCGCGTTCCAGGTCCTGGACCATGGCGTCCAGCATCAGGCCCGCGTGCTGGCGCACGGCCTTGGAGGCGGCCAGCATCAGCTCGCTGGAGATGGCGTTGCGCTTTTGCGGCATGGTGCTGCTGGCGCCGCGCCCGGTGACGAAGGGCTCGAAGACCTCGCCGAACTCGGTGGCCGACAGCAGCATCACGTCGTAGGCGATCTTGCCCAGCGATCCCGTGACCAGGGCCAGGAAGTTCACGGCCTCGGCCAGGCTGTCGCGCGCCACATGCCAGGTGGTGGCGGGCACGCCCAGGCCCAGTTCCTCCATCAGCAGGGCCTGCACCTCCAGGCCGCGCCCGCCCAGGGAGGCCAGCGTGCCGGCCGCGCCCGCGAACTGCCCGACCAGCACGCGCGGGCGAAGCTCCTTCAGTCGCTCGGCATGGCGGTCGAACATGGCCAGCCAGATGGCAGCCTTGTAGCCGAAGGTGATGGGCAGGGCATGCTGCAGATGGGTGCGGCCGGCCATGGGCGTGTCGCGGTGGCGCTCGGCCAGGTCGGCCAGGAGGGTGCGCAGCGCGGCGATGTCGGCATCGACCAGGTCCAGCGCATCGCGCACCTGCAGCACGGTGGCCGTGTCCATGATGTCCTGGGTGGTGGCGCCCCAGTGGATGTAGCGGCCGGCCTCGCCGCATTGCTTCACCAGCTGGTGCACCAGCGGCAGTATGGGGTAGCCGACAATGTCGGTTTCCTTGCGCAGCAGCTCGAAGTCCAGATCCTGGAGGCTGCAGCGCTGCGCGATCTCGTGCGCCGCCTCGGCCGGTATCACGCCGCAGCGGCCCTGGGCGCGTGCCAGCGCGACCTCGACGTCGATGTAGCGCGACACCAGCGCGCTGTCGGCGAAGATGGCGCGCATGGCAGGCGTGCCGAAGGCGTCGCGGAACAGCAACGAATCGATGGCGGTGCTGGAGGTGAAGGACGGAATGGTCATGGAACAGGTTTGCGATTAAGTTCGGACATATCGTTATTTTTATTTATGTACGTACATTACGAGAATCAGGGTTTGCCTGGGGTGGAGGCCTGTGCCCATGGCTGAGACACGCTATGCCCAGGTGGCGCGCGACCTGTCCGAGCGCATCGCCTCGGGCGAATACGCCGTGGGCGGCCTGCTGCCCACCGAGCTGGAGCTGTGCGACCGCTACGGTGTGAGCCGCCACACGGTGCGCGCGGCGATTGCCGAGCTGCAGCAGTCGGGGCTGGTGTCGCGGCGCAAGAAGGTGGGTACGCGCGTGGAGGCGGCCCAGCCCCATGCGCATTACCGCCAAGCGCTGACCTCGCTGGAGGATCTGGTGCAGTTCGGCGCCACGCACGTGCGCGAGGTGCGCCGCATCGAGGAAGTGGTGCTGGACCAGGACCTGGCCGCCGAGCTGGACTGCCCGGCCGGCAGCCGCTGGCTGGCCATCTGCAGCCTGCGCCGCGATGGCGCGGCGCCGCACCTGCCGATTGCCTGGACCGTGGTCTATGTGGATGCGCAGCGCTTCGACACCCAGGAGCTGGCCGCGCATGTGCGCGCCGCGCCCGAAGTGCTGGTCAGCAGCCTGCTGGAGCAGCAGTACGGCCTGCGCATCGCCCGTGTGCGGCAGGCCGTGTCGGGGGCGCTGATTCCCGGGGCGCTGGCCGACGAGCTGCAGGCCCCGGCAGGCTCAGCGGCGCTGAAGATCGTGCGCCGCTACCTGGATACCGATGGGGAGCTGATGGACCTGAGCGTGACGCTGCACCCGGCCGGCCGCTATACCTTGCATACGCAGCTGGACCGGGATTTGACGAGTGTCTAGTGTGTTGTCCCATAAATTCCTGCACATGAAAAAAGCGTCTTCGCGTCCAGCGCGGCGTTGCAAGTCCTCGCGATAGCTACAGCTATCACTGCGGTTTGCGCCTTGCGCTGAACACGGATCCATCGATTTCATTTTTGTGCATTATTTACGGGACACCACACTTGCTGGCCACGGTGCGGCTATGCGGTCAGCTTGCCCTTGCGGACCGCTTCGCGCAGCACATGGTTGACGCGGGATTGCCAGCCTGCACCCGTGGCCTTGATGGCCTCCAGCACATCGGCATCCACGCGCATGGTCATGGACAGCTTGGGTTGCTCCAGCGTGGGCCGACCGCGCCGGCGCAGAGGTTGCAAGCTGGCAGCCAGTTCAGCGGTCAACTCCATCGCGTCCGGATCCGCCTTAATGCCCCGGTTGATCTGCGCGTCTTCTTCGGCAGTGGGGAGGATGATCCCGGTCTTACTGTGTTTCACGAGCTTTTTCATAGTGCTGAATCTCCCTGCTGTTCGCCTTGCGCAAGCCGATGATGCGCATCGTGTTCCCACGCTGAACGAACACCACTGAGTACAAGCGCGATGCCATCAGCGTGTAGCCCACTTCGCGCACTTCACCGTAGTCGCGGCGCGTGTCAGCCACACAAAGAACATCGGTCCAATCGATGTCCGCAGCCAAGGCTAGCGAGACGCCGTGCTTGTCGATGTTGGCAAGGTCCTTGGCCGGATCGAATTCGATGTCCACGAAAATTATTGTACGTACGTTAATTATCTCGTCAAGAAATTTTGTACTTACATTAATTGTCCCGTACAGAACAGGGTGGTGCGATCCGGGGCCGTAGCCGCGCACCCATCCGATGGGTGCGCGTGGCCAGCGTCTAGCCGGCCAGGTTGATGGCTTCAGAGCCCTGCTCGGCGAGGAAGCCGCCGCTCTGGTGCGCCCAGAGCTTGGCGTAGATGCCGCCCAGCTCCAGCAGTTGCTGGTGCGTTCCCTGCTCGACGATGTGGCCCTGGTCCATGACGATCAGGCGGTCCATGGCGGCGATGGTGGACAGGCGGTGGGCGATGGCGATCACGGTCTTGCCGTGCATGAGGCTGTCCAGGCTTTGCTGGATGGCGGCCTCGACCTCGCTGTCCAGCGCGCTGGTGGCCTCGTCCAGCAGCAGGATGGGCGCGTCCTTGAGCATGACGCGCGCAATCGCCACGCGCTGGCGCTGGCCGCCCGAGAGCTTGACGCCGCGCTCGCCGACCTGGGCGTCGTAGCCGCTGCGGCCCTTGAGGTCGGTCAGCGTCTCGATGAAGTCGGCCGCCTCGGCCTTCAGTGCCGCCGCGCGCATTTCCTCCTCGCTCGCGTCGGGGCGGCCGTAGAGGATGTTGTCGCGCATGGAGCGGTGCAGCAGCGAGGTGTCTTGCGTGACCATGCCCACGGCGCCGCGCAGGCTGTCCTGCGTCACCGTGCGGATGTCCTGGCCATCGATGGTGATGCGCCCGCCCTGGGCCTCGTGGAAGCGCAGCAGCAGGTTGACCAGGGTGGACTTGCCCGCGCCCGAGCGGCCGATCAGGCCGATGCGCTCGCCGGGGCGGATGTGCAGGTTCAGGTGGTCTATGACCTGCTTGCCGCCGTCCTTGTAGGCAAAGCTCAGGTCCTCGAAGGCGATGGCGCCCTGCGTCACCTTCAGCGGCCTGGCGTCCGGCGCATCCACGATGGTGCGCGGCTTGGTCAGCGTGAGGATGCCGTCCTGGATGGTGCCCACGTTCTCGAACAGGCCCGTCATCTGCCACATCACCCAGTGCGAGTAGCCCATCAGGCGCAGCGCCATGGCGATCACGGCGGCCACCACGCCCGCGCTGGCCTGGCCGGCCGACCAAAGGTACAGCGCCGTGCCCGTGGAGCCCAGCAGCAGCAGGGTGATCATCAGGTGGTTGGCGATCTCGAACTGGCTGACCAGGCGCATCTGCGCATAGCCCGTGGCCTTGAAGGCTTCCATGGCATTGCGCGCATACTCGGCCTCGCGGCGCGTGTGGGCGAACAGCTTGACGGTGGCGATGTTGGTGTACGCGTCGGTGACGCGGCCCGTCATCATGGAGCGCGCGTCGGCCTGCTCCTTGCCGATCTTGCCCAGGCGGGGCACGAAGTAGAAGCAGGCCGCGATGTAGGCGGCCAGCCACAGCGCGAACGGGATCATCAGCCGCCACTCGAAGCTGGCGGCCAGGATCAGGATGCCGATCATGTAGACGCTGACGCCCACCAGCACGTCGACCACCATGAAGATCACTTCGCGTACGGACAGCGCGGTCTGCATGATCTTGGTGGTGATGCGGCCCGCGAACTCATCGGCGTAGAAGGACATGCTCTGGCCCAGCATCAGCCGGTGGAACACCCAGCGCAGCCGCATCGGGAAATTGATGGCCAGCACCTGATGCATCACCGCCGTGTGAAAGCCCAGCAGCAGCACGCTGGACAGCAGGATGCCCGCGATGCCCCAGACCGTGCCGCGCTGCTCCTGCCAGAAGCCGGCGGGCGAGACGGCGGACAGCCAGTCCACCACATGGCCCATGATGGCGAACAGCGCCGCCTCATACACCGACAGCAGGGCCGAGGTCAGGGTCAGCAGCAAGATCCAGCCGCGCATGCCCTGCGTGCAGGCCCAGATGAAGGCGAAGAAACCCTTGGGTGGAACCTCGGGCTCGATGCTGGGATAGGGGGGAACGCGTTTTTCGAAGAAACCGAACAAGATTTTTGTACTCCTTGCGCTGGCCATCGTAGGCCAGAGTCGGGTTTGCCCCATGCCCGAAGAGCATGACCTTCTGGCGCAACATGGTTTGTAAGAAATCTCCACACAAACGCCTTACGCCCGACACGAATCCGGGGGGCTGGCGGACATCGCCCGTGCCAGATGCCAGGCGCAGCAGAACGGATTGTCCGAATCCGAAGCCGCCCAGCCAGACTCCAGGGCGCGACTCAGCATGCAGATTCTGGAAACAATGCACCGCCCGCACGGTGACAGGGATCAGGTCATGCAGGCCTTCGAAGGGCTGCTCGGCCCTGGGGTACAGGGCGCTGGTGCGCTGGGGGTGGCTTGCCACGGGCGCGTCGTTGTCAGGCTGCTGGGGCCACCATTGCTCCATGACCGCGCTGCCCCAGTGGCTGTAGCGCAGCTGCCATTGGATCTCGCCGGTGGCGGCGGTCAGCTCTTCGGGGGCGCTGTTGAGGTCGGTGTGGAATTACTGGCTGGTCTTTGTGACGATGCGTGGCTTGCTGAGAACTTTGCGGTGGATATCGTATTGATATTAGTAATATATAAACCGAGCGCCACGTTGAAATTACGCGAATATGAGTCTACTCTGTCAGTTGTAGGCGCATCAATTGAATTATTACATAAATAGAACTACATATTTTACGAGTGTGTAAAATATATGATGCATGTTTGAATTAAATATTCCTATCTGCATCTATTTTTTAAGAAAAGCCTATTTTCAATATTTTTTCTTGGAATTTTTATAATTTCATCATCATTTGATATGATTTCGTGATAAGAATATTTTATAGAGAAAAAATCAAAAGCACTACCCTCTATAATTAAGTTTTTTACTGAATCACTGTCGTATTCATTGATATTGCTAACGGATATTCCTGGGGATTCAAGCAAACCTTCTGATGAGGGAAGATTGGATTTGCAATGAAATTCTCTCAGATCGTTGAATTTAATTATATTAACATTTTTTAGTGGAATTATTTCTTTGTTAAAATTAATCCATTCACTGATAATGACTAATTGAAGATATTTTCTCCATTGAGAAAAATCAATATCAATTATTGTGGATTCAAAAAATAATATTTCCAATTCTGTTTTCATTTTCTTCTTGCTGGTATATGTTTTCCACCCATGATGGGACTTTCGCCTTGAACAACGCGACCAGAGCGATCCAGCCGTGCGCCGCCTTGGGTTTGAATTTCCCAATGGGGCTTCTGCCCAGGTACCAAGGCTTTTCCTGATCCGTCAAACTTAACCTCTGTGCCAGATTTAGGGTGCAAAAATCTAACTCTCCCAGTTTTTGTTCTCTCAATTATTCTAAATCCAAGTGCTTCGAGCTTCTTTCTACCACTATTGAAGCTTTCTCTCGCTAGGTTCAGTTTTTCTAGACCAGCTTTTTTTAGATTTTCAAAGCCAGCTATCTTGCATTTCTGCCACCCCCAAGGATCAATCCAATCCAGCGCATTGGGCGCATATTGGTATAGATTCATCCCTCCCGCCAGCCCGATAGGGTCCTGGCACAGGAAGCGCCCCGTGTCCGCGTCGTAGTACCGGAAGGTGTTGTAGTGCAGCCCCGTGTCCCTGTCCAGGTATTGGCCCTGGTAGCGCAGGTTCTGCTGGTGGGGGGGCAGGCCTTCGAAGGGCTGCTCGGCCCTGGGGTACAGGGCGCTGGTGCGCTGGGGGTGGCTTGGGGCGGGTTCTGGTGGCTTTCCCTCCTGCCACCATTGCTCCATGACCGCGCTGCCCCAGTGGCTGTAGCGCAGCTGCCATTGGATCATGAAGATCCCCGCTGAAGCATTCGCATTAGCGGCCTGACCTGTGCAGGTTCTACTGGGTCAATACAGCGGCGACTTGTGCTTATACAGGTAATGCAATTTTATATTTAACTAATTCTCATAATTGAATTTGCATTTCTTATTAATTTTAATAAAATTAATTTGGATCATTGTAAATGTGGTTAATTTGAGAATGAATAGTCAAATGATTTTTCTTTTCCAGGATAGCTCCAGTATCTTTTGTATAAATCAAATCTATCTATAGCCCATTTTAATCCGTGATTTGTGCCATCATTTGGTTTCTTTTTTGCTTTATTCATATTTGTCAACGTTACATGAATTTCTTTCTCAGAAATCCATCCTAGATCTTGCATATAGTCATCAACAACATACACTGAACTCCAGAAATTTGTTGGGAAATGAAATGCATCATTTAATTGATTTATGAATCCGTTCTGAGTCAAGCATTTGGCTATATCGATATTTACATCAAGTCTACTCATTCGCAATACCTCTTGAATTTTCTATAATGTTGTCCTGTGTAATAGACGCTTCCATCGCTTCCAATAACAACTCTTCTTTTCCCTCGATCCTTCCCCGCCTTTCGTCTTTCCTCGTCCGTAGGTGGGCGATCATAGTCATACTCTCTATATTCTATTTTTCTGCCATTTTTATCGTGCCTCGGTAATCTCTGCGCCCCTTCTGAGCCATCATTCTTAAATATTTGAGCATTGCCTTTATTTTTTTTCGAACGCTCGATTACCTCTTCGATACCGCGTTTCTTGCTGCGACCAAATTTACCTCGTCGCGGTGCCCACCCCCAAGGATCAATCCAATCCAACGCATTGGGCGCATATTGGTATAGATTCATCCCCCCCGCCAGCCCGATAGGGTCCTGGCACAGGAAGCGCCCCGTGTCCGCGTCGTAGTACCGGAAGGTGTTGTAGTGCAGCCCCGTGTCCCTGTCCAGGTATTGACCCTGGTAGCGCAGGTTCTGCTGGTGGGGGTGCAGGCCTTCGAAGGGCTGCTCGGCCCTGGGGTACAGGGCGCTGGTGCGCTGAGGGTGGCTTGCCGCAGGCGTGTCGTTGTCAGGCTGCTGGGGCCACCATTGCTCCATGACCGCGCTGCCCCAGTGGCTGTAGCGCAGCTGCCATTGGATCTCGCCGGTGGCGGCGGTCAGCTCTTCGGGGGCGCCGTTGAGGTCGGTGTGGAAGTACGCAATGGCCTGGGCCGTGATGGCCTGCTCGTCCAGCCTGTGTTCTATCCGCGCCAGGGCCTCGTAGCTGTCTTCATCGGTGTAGAGATAGGTGTGCGTCAGTGCGGTGGCGCTGTGCCGGGGCTCCCAGCTTTTTTCAGGCCTGGGCGCGTTCTGCGGCCATTCCTGCTGCAGCAGCCGCATGCCGCTCCAGGTGAACCAGCTGGTGGCCACGCTTTGCTGGCGCAGGTGGCCTTGCAGGCCCTGCGCGGGATGGGGCATGGGGTATTGGGCGCTGCTGCGGGTTTGTACCGCGATGCGCCGGCCCAGCACGTCGTAGTGGTAGCGCGTGATGCTGGCCTGGCCCTTGCGTTCGCTGATGGTGCAGGTGATCTGGTTTTCCGCGTTCCAGAAGATGCGCAGGTCTTGCCGCTTGCCGCTGACCTTGCGGGTGACGCGGCCCAGGCTGTCGTAGTGGTAGCGGATGTCCTGCCAGACCATTACACGGTTTTTCTGCACCAGGCCGTTGCTGTTGCCGGGCGTGAGGCGGGTGTGCAGGACTCTCAGGTTTTGCGCCTGCGCGGGCGGGGCACCGGCTGGCGCCGGAGGGGCCAGGGGGTTGGCGGGCAGGCGCATGGCCGCGTCGTTGGCGGCCCGGCCGGCGCTGCCCGCAGGTCCTGCATGCGCCGCGGGCAGCGCGTTGCTGGCCGCATCCCAGTGGTAGGCCTGGGTGAGGGCCGCGCGGGCCTGCGCGGGGATGCGCCTGCCTTCGGGCTGGGGGTGGTCGGGTGGCTGGTTGCTGCTGGCGATCAGGCGCCCCAGGGGGTCGTACTGGTAGTGCTGCTCGCCTTGCACGCGGTCGTGCCGTGCGCTGACCATGCCGGCGCGGTCGTACTGCCAGGCTTTGGTGAAGCCGTGGTGGCTGGCACGGCTGGCGCCGCCGGCCATGGCGTTGGCGATGGTCCTGGGCAGTTGCCCGTTGAGCACTTTCTTGTGGGTGATGCGGCCCATGCTGTCGCGTTGCAGCACCTGGTTGAGCAGGCCCTGGCTGCGATGGGTTTCCTGGTGCAGGGCATCGCGCTGCAGGTCGGTGACCACCACGCCGTCCAGATTGATCTGGTGCAGGTGGCCCGAGCCGTAGTGCAGCCACTGGATGCTCTGGCCACCGGGCAGCTCGGTGGCGGTGGTGTGGCCCAGCGCGTCGTGCTGGTGGCGCAGCGCGCGGATGCGCGGCGGCTCCAGGACCTGCACGTGGGCGAAGGCCGGGTGCAGGGTGGGCGAGGGGCGGTCGTTGCCCAGCCGGGTGCCCGCATGCGCCACGGCGGGCATGAGCAGGGCGTGGATGGTTTGCTGCTCGCCCACCAGGTCGCCGGCGGGTGACCAGGTCAGTTGCAGCTCGTCGAGCAGCGGTGGCCCGCCTTCGGCGGCTTGCGCGGCGGACCAGCCGTGGCGTGCCTGCGCATGGCGGGTGATGGCGATGATGCGTCCCAGCGCGTCGTAGCGGTACTGGGTACGGGTGTCGGTCGTGGTCTTGGAGATGAGCCGGCCCAGCAGGTCGCGCTCCAGCATGGTGGTGCTGGCCAGGCCATCGGCGTGGACGGCTTCGTCCTTCTGGACGATCCGGACGGGCAGGCCCATGGCATCGAGCTCGTAGCGCTTGGTGAGATCGTCCACGCCGATTTCTCCCACCAGCTCCCCGGCCGCGTTGCGGAGGAAGCGCGTGGCCTGGCCCAGGCCGTCTTCGAGGGTTTCCAGATCGCCCGCGCGGTTGTAGTGCAGGCGGATGGTGCCGCCAGCGGCGTCGGTCAAGGTGCTGAGCTGCCCGCTGGCCGTCCAGTCCGTGCGGGTGATGCGTACCGGCTGGGGTGCCTGTCCCGGCTCCAGCGCCTCGAGGTCCGTGGCGTCGGACGGCCCCGCGGCAGGGCTGATGGCGCGTGCGAGCAGGCCCGCCGTGTTGTATTGCCAGCGCTGCCATTGGCCATCCGGGGTGATCAGGCGCACGATGCGGTGCAGGGCATCGTATTCGCTGCGGGTGGTCTGTCCGTCGGCGTCGGTGCGTGTCAGCAGGCGGCCTTCCGAGTCATGTTCGAAGCGGGTGCGCCGGCCGGAGCAATCGGTGTGCTGCACCAGCAGGCCCAGTCCGTTCCAGACCCAATGGCTTGTGCCGCCGCGCTCGTCCACGATCCGGGTGACCAGGCCTTGTTCATCCACGGTGCAGGTCTGTTCACCGCCCGGGTGCGAGAGCCTGATCAGGTTGCCCTGGGCGTCGTATTCGGATGTGGTGCGCCGGCCCAGGGCATCGATTTCCTCGACCGGCAGCTCCAGCGCGGCATCCCACGCCAGGCGGGTCTGGGCGCCCAGCGGATCGGTCTGCGCGATGGGGTTGCCCTGGCTGTCGTATTCGATGGTCCAGATGCCGCCGTTGGGCTGCCGCACTTTTTCGAGCAGCCCCTGCTCGTTCCATTGCAGTTGCCAGCGGCGGTCCATGGCATCCACGTGGCCGAGCAGCAGGTAGCTTTGCGCCTGCCAGGTCCAGTGCTGGCGATGGCCGCTCTGGTCGGTGGCCTGGGTATGGCCTTGCCCGTCGTCGCCGGGCAGGCGGTACTCCAGTCGCAGCGATTCGCCGGTATTGGTGCTGTGCCGCACGACGCGCGGATGCTGCTCCGGGGCGAACAGTGCCCACTCGTAGGAGCTTTGCAGTCCGGTGGACACCGTGTGCGAGGCCATCAGCCCCGTGCCCGGGCCCTGGTCGTGCCAGCTGAAGCGCCGTGTGGTCTGGCCCAGCCGGTTGATGACTTCGACGAGCCTGCCACGTTCGTCATACCGGTAGCGCACCAGTTCAGCGGAGTCGATCAGTTGCTGGCAGCGGATCGATTCCACCCGGCGGCCGTGTTCGGCGCAGTAGTGCAGGTCGTAGATGCGCTTGGCGCTGTCCGCGACATGCAGCAGCCGGCCGGTTTCGCCGTTGGGGAACTCTTCGTAGCCCAGGGCGATGGCATTGCGGTTGCGGTCCTGGATGGAGCGCGGGCGAAGCACGCAGGGGCGGCCTTGGCGCACCTGCGGCAGCCTGGCGAAGTCGTAGAAAAGCCCGTCGGGATGGCGCGCGGCCCAGCCTCCGTCGGGCATGCGTATGAGGGTCCAGCCGTGGTTGACGATCAGCAGCGAATGGCCCGGCTGCAGGTGCCCGAAATCCAGCTTCAGGCCGTCTTCGTTGACCAGGTAGTGTTGCGGCTGGGCGGCGGCGTCCGTGCAGGTGTCGTCGTAGGCGGCCAGCTGCAGCTCGATCTCGAAGGGGGTGCTCCATCCTGGGCCGAACAGGGTTTCGGTACGCAGGTCGCGGCTGCTGTAGCAGCGCTGCCATGCCACCGGCAAGATGGCGGCCAGCGAGAAGTCCAGGTCGTCCTCGCCGCGCAGGTACTTGTGCCCCATGGCGGCATGGATGGGGCGCCGGCCCGATGCGCCCGGCACGCCTCCGCCTGCAAAGGTGGCGATCAGGTCGCAGATGGAGGTGAGCTTGAGCTTTCTCACATCCTTGATGGTCTTGACCAGGGCGACCGCATAGTTGATGTACTTCAGCCAGGCCGGGATTTCCGGCTTGATGGTGCGCAGGGTCTTGGTGGGGCCGCCAATCAGCACATTGGGGGAGCCCTCATGTGTCTTGGCATCGCAGGTGCTGCACTCTGTCTTGCGGTGGGCGGGCCAGTTGTTGACCAGCACGTTCTCGCTGCCTTGCGCCACGCATTCCGGCGGGCTGTGCCGGTCGCACTTGACGCCGTCTCCAGGCAGTGCGTCCGGCAAGGCCCGGGCCAGGTTCCTGGAGTTGACGAAGACGTTGGGCGAGCCGCCTGCGATCTTTCCCTCCACCACGGGCGGGAATTTGTCGTCTATCCAGCTGTGCGCCTTTTCATCCACCGCCTCCGCCGCCTCGTCTATCACATAGTTGGCGGCCAATGCGCCCGCGATCAGGACCGCCCCCGCGATCCACCCAATGGGCCCCAGGCAGGCCAGAAACACGGCGCCTTTGATGGCGGCGGTCAGGAGAACCCCACCGGCCAATCCGGCAACCACATTGGTGACAAGACTGGAGCCCGCCTTCAGCAGCATTCCAGCCAGGCTGGAATGCGCAATGGGGTCGTCGACACGCGCGGCCTTTAAAATGCTCATGGAAATTCAAGAGAAATGGATGATCGGTGATCAAAGATCGAATTTGAAGGATTGAACGGTCTTCACCCATTCGGTCTTTTCATCTTCGGACATTTCCTCTTTTGCATTCAGGCTGACAGTGATGAGGTATTTCTTCGCCCAGTGGAATGCGATATGGAACTGCCATGCATGCTCCTTGCCCATCCTGGCATAGGCATCGATCGAGATGGCGGGCCAGTTCTCCCCTGAGATCACCATCGATTTGACTTCGCCCACCTTCATGAGCTTCTCTTTTTTCAGGGCACTCACCTGCTCCCTCACGATGGCATCGAAGTCGGCATCGCCCGGCAGCATTTCCCTGGAAATGATCATGCGCCGCTGGCGGCCCTCCCTGGTGAGGAAGTGGACGATGTTCATGGACTCGTCCCTTTGCAGCTCACCGGGGATCTCGATCAGCGCTTCATTGGTTCTGTAGGCGAAAGGCATCAGGTCACCTCGAAATCATTCTTTGGGTGGAAACGTGTTTTCGACCTGGGCCTTGATGACGGCGTCGCCAAGCCTTTCATGGGGCGCCAGGTCTTCACTGTCATATCCATCCGGATTGAGCTGGAGGTTGCCGCTCCTGGTGAGGATGATCCCGTCCGCCTCCATGGCCGCCAGCAGGAATTGATTGCCCTTGATGACAACCTTTCCTTCCTTTGTCATGTGGAAAAGGCACTCGCCGCAGGTGATGGTGAATGTCTCCCCGGCTTCCAGGAAGACATGCCGGCCCACATTCATCTGGTGATCCTGGCCTATCCAGTCCTCCGCGTCTTTCTTGATGGTATGGGTGCGGTTGTCCTTGATTTTCAGAAGCTCGTTGTCCAGCACTGTTTCATCACGGGTTCCGACGATGGTGATGGTTTCGTTTTGCTGGACGAGTTCCGTGCGATTTTGTCCTATGGTGTTGGTTTCATTGCCATCCACATCCTTGGTTCTATTGGCACCGACCCATTTCGTCTCGTTGTTCTCGACCTCGGTGAGCTGATCTTTCTGCGCATGCAGCCACAGCTGCTCCGCACCGGCCTTGTCCTCGAAGCGCAGGACATTGGCCGTGCCCGGGCTGTTCTTCATGCCGTCGCCCGGCACGCCGCCCTTGCTGGAATGCGTCTTGATGCCCGACTGCGTCTTGTTGGCCGGCAGATCCCAGGGCGGTATCTGCAAGGCGTTGTAGACGCGGCCCGTGATGATGGGATGGTCCGGGTCGCCGTTGAGGAAGTCGACGATGACCTCCTGCCCTATGCGCGGGATGTGCATGCTGCCGTAGCCCGCCCCCGCCCAGGTCTGGCTGACGCGGATCCAGCAGCTGGAGTTCTCGTCCATCTTGCCGTAGCGGTCCCAATGGAACTGCACCTTCACGCGGCCGTACTTGTCGGTGTAGATCTCCTCGCCCGCGGGGCCCGTGACCACCGCCGTCTGCGGGCCCGTGGTGTGGGGCTTGGGCGTGCTGCGCTGGCTGCGGTAGGCCACGCTCTTGGGCACGGTGGCGAAGCTGATGCGGTAGGTGGTGGGGCTGTCCGTGCCCGCGCGCTTGGAGCGGCCGCTGCCGCCCGCGCCGTCGCTGCGGCGCACGTTCTCCTCGAAGCGGTAGGTGGCCGACTCGATCAGGTAGGGCTTGTTCTGGTCCTGGCGCGGGTACTTGCTGAGCGTGAACAGGTAGCCCGGCGCGATGTTGCGCGCGTTGCCCTCGCCCTGCGCCATCTCGCGCTGCGCCTTCTGCTGCTCGATGCGCACGCGGGCATAGTTCTCGCCATCGCCCTGCTGGGTGTAGCCGCCGGGCCAGTCGAAGATCTCGCGGCTGTCCTCGGTGTGGCCCGCAGGCTGGCGGTGGCGCGTGGTCAGGTCGGCCTTGGGGCGTTCGAAGTCGTAGTCGTCGGCCTCGAAGTGGCCCGAGGCGATGTCCTCGGCGAAGGTCCAGCCATCGATGTGGTCCTCGTCCTTCACGTGGGCCGCGCGGTCGCCCGAGTAGTAGGGGATGGTGGCAGGTCCGTTGGGCAGCGGGCTCAGCGAGCCGATGTCGTCGGCCAGCACCAGGGTGTGGCTGCCCTGGCTGTGGGAGAAGAAGAAGAAAATTCCCTCTTGCTCCATGAGGCGCGAGACGAAGTTGAAGTCCGACTCGCCGTACTGGACCATGTAGACCCACTCACGGTAATGGCCGGTGAGCTTGTTGTCGATGGAAAAGCCATAGGGCGCCAGCACTTCCTGGATGATGTCCGGTACCTTCTTGAACTGGAAGATCTTGAAGTCCGATCGGCGCGTGGCATGCCATAGCCAGGGGCGCAGCAGGGCTTCGTAGCTGAAAAAATCCCCGTCTCTGCCGGTGTAGGTGAATTGCGTCACCTGGCCCGAGAGATAGCGCTTTCCACCCCCGCCCGATTCCGTGGTGAGATCGATCTCCACGCTCATGTCCTTGCCCAGCAGGGCCTTGGCGGAGATGGAGGGGCTTTCGCTGATCAGGCTCACGCGGAATTCGAAGAGGCGGGAGATCTGCTCCTCTCCGGACAGGGTGCGGAATTCCAGTTGGTCGCCCAATGGACTGTGCGCCATGAAGGTACGGTTCGACATTTTCTCTCCCTTGTGGTTGGTGGTGAATGGTGGGTGCGGCCAATCAGGCGCGTGGATTGTCCTGGGGGGCAAGGGGCGGAATATGCCATTCCCGCAGCATGGGCTTCAGTTCGGCGGGCGGAGTATGGCGCAGGACGGCATGGCCGGGGGGCTCATGGCGATGGCGAATAAGTAACAATTGTTGTGGATCACTGGAAAGCACGGCGGCCTAGTGCAATCGTGAAAACTCCTGCCAACCCTCTTCGCCGAATTGTTCCGTGAGAGTGGACCTTGCATAGTCCCAGGCGATTCGCAGCACTTGCTGATGGGTCCTGCGCTTGATGGTCCAGGCTTTGCGGCGCAGCTGTCCCGGCCTGCTTTCGTTGCCTGCGACGAGGTACAGGCAGTCACAGCCTTTGCTGCCCTGGAAAACGACCTTCAGGCGCAAGCGCATGAATTGGGGCCGCACGGCGTCGAACCAGGCATTGAGCAGTCGCAGCCTTGCGTGCTCATCGGGCATGCCGGACAGACTGGCGGTACTCAAGGTGGCCGTCCAGGCAATCAGCCGGCCATTGATGCGCTTGGCAGAGACACCGGCAATGCCGGACGTATTGTTGGAACGCAGCATGGTGCGTTGCGTCAACTGGGTATGGGGCGGAAAAAGGCGCATGACCGCATCGCGGTAGGCGACGGCCCGCAGCCATGCCGATTCCTGGCCGCCATAGAGGCTGTCCGCGAAATGGCGCGCATAGGTCCTGCGGTGGCGCTTGATGCTGGCGGACCAGTGCAAGTGGCGGGTGCCAAGGCCCGACGCGATTCCTTCGACCCGGGTGACGCAATAGGTGTTTTGCAATGGAATGTCTTGCACGGTGTTCAGTTTTCCGATGATCCGCATGGCCTTTTGCCCGCGATGCCGGCTGGGCCGGATCGCGCGGTTTTGAGCAGTGCAGATGGTATGGAGGAAAGCGGATTGCCCACGTGCCATGGAGTCCATGACGCAATGGTGCGAACGTCATGTGCTAAAGACTACCACGTTAAATGCGTCGATGGTTTAAAACTATCGTGAAACGAAAGCATTATCAGAATATTCCTAGAAAGGGGTAGACCCTTTCCGATATTTCGACCATTTATTCCTTTTTTCGATCGGGTGGGAATGGGCCTGGGAGCACACGCTACCAGTCGGCTTGCGCAGGCTGCGGCCCCGGATGGGAAGGAAACAGCGGCAGCACTTCCTGCGCCAGTTCCTGGAGTATTTCGGACGCCGGTCGCCGCGAGTGCTGGATGCCCAGGGCCGCATGGTTGACGCCGGCATCGCGCCATCGGCCGAGCAGGTCGATCAGGCCCTGGCGCCCGGTTTGCAATAGATAGCCGCCGCGCAGCGGCGTGGGCGGATGGGCGGGGTTGTCCACGAGGTCCAGCCACTCGTTGGTGGCGTGGGGCCGAAAGCCCGCATCCGGGATCAGTGCGCGCCAGGCGGCGATCTTGCGGGCCAGGCGCAGCGGGCCTTCGGCCGTGTGCGTGGCGTCGGGGTAGGTCAGCCAGCCGTCGGCCTGGCGGGCGATCCACTCCAGCGGCTGGCCCGATGCGCCGGTGACCATCAGCGGAATGCTGCCGTGCACGGGCTGGGGCAGCAGCTCGGCCCCCGCAAAGCGGCCCAGCGGCGACTCGATGGCGATGCGCCCCGGGTGCATGAGCTGGCGCAGATAGTCCATCGATTGCGCAAAGAGCTCGCTGCGCTGGCCGTGGTCCAGGCCATAGGCGGGAAATTCCATGGGGCGGTCGCCCGAGGCCACGCCCAGCACCAGCCGCCCGCCCGACAGGCGGTCGATGCTGGCCGAAGCCTTGGCCACGTCGATGGGATGGCGCAGCGGCAGCACGGCGCTGCCCGTGGCCAGGGCGATGTGCCGTGTGCGCGCCGCGAGAAAGGCCAGGTAGGTGAAGGGATCGAAGAGCTGGCCGGCGTCGCCGAAGCCGGGGTCCAGCAGCGGCACGTCGCGCACCCAGGCCGCGGCGAAGCCTTGGCGGTCCAGGGCCTCGACCAGCCGGGCCTGGCCTTCCAGGACGCGCATGTCGCCGCTGTAAAAGCGCAGCGGCAGGAAGATGCCCAGCGTGAGTGCGCCCGGCGCGAACATGCGGCGGTAGCCGGGATGGCGGGCAAAGGCCTCGAAAGACGCGCCCATGGGCTGATAGGTGGAGGAAGAGGTCATGGGGTTCATCGGAGACAAGGGATGTCGGCCTGGGCAGGACCCGGGCCTTGGGGTGGTCGAAGCTGCGGGCCGGCGGCGCATCACGGGCCGGTGGCGGGCGCGGGCAGGGCGATGCCGCGCTGCACGGCGGGGCGGGCCGCCACGCGCTCGTGCCAGGCGCTCAGGTGGCGAAAGCCGCTGAAGTCGAAGTCGATGACGCGGGCGATATGGGTCCAGCCGAAATGGGCGATGTCGGCCATGGAATAGTCCTTGCCGGCCAGGTAGGCATGCTGCGAAAGGCGGGCATCCAGCGTGGCGAATGCCTCCTCGGTCAGGCGCCTGTAGCGCGCGACGGCCTCGGGGTTGCGGTGCTGGTCGAAGATCTCGAAGTGCACGCGCTGGCCCAGCAGCGGGCCCACGCTGGCCGCATGGAAGAGCAGCCACTGGATGGCCTGCCAGCGCTCGGGCGGCGCGGCGGGCATCAACCGGCCGGTCCTGTCGGCCAGGTACAGCAGGATGGCGGCGGATTCGAACAGCGTGACGCCATGCACCTCGTCCACCAGCACGGGGATGCGGCCATGCGGATTCAGGCGCAGAAAGCCGGGCCTGCGGTGCTCGCCCTGGTCGATGCGCACATGTTCCAGCGCATAGGGCAGGCCCAGTTCCTCCAGCGCGATGCTGATCTTGAAGCCGTTGGGCGAGCTGTCGCTGTAGAGCCTAAGGCTGGCGCCTGCCTGCGTGGAGGAGGGTTTCCGGGCAGGCTGGGGATGATGTAGATAATCTAAACTCATTGGCGCTCCTTGATGGCATGTGTTGATGGGTTCATCATCGTTTGGATATGCCAATTGGGGAAAACGATTTATCCTGTGGACAAGGTTTAGGAAAACTCATCATGGCTGCTCCCATTCCCTTGCTGGCGCTGCGCGCGTTCGTGGAGGTCGGCCAGCGCGGCAGCCTCCGGGCCGCCGCCGACGGCATGCATGTCACCCCGGGCGCGGTCAGCCAGCAGATCCGGCTGCTGGAAGAGCGCGTGGGGGTGGCGCTGTTCACGCGCGAGCGCCAGGGCCTGCGGCTGACCGAGGCGGGTGCCCGCGTCCATCCGGGGCTGCTGCAGGCCTTTGCGCAGATAGAGTCCTGCATGCAGGCGCTGGAGCGCATCCGCGCGCGGCCCACGCTCACGGTGAGCACCATGGCCAGCTTCGCCGCCGCCTGGCTGGTGCCGCGGCTGGGCCGCTTCAATGCGCTGCACCCCGGCATCGAGGTGCGCGTGGAGGCCAGTGCGGCGGTGGTGGACTTGCAGCGCAGCCACGTCGATGTGGCGCTCAGGCATGGCCTGGGCGAGTACCCGGGCCTGGAGGTGCGGCCTCTGATGGCGCCCGTGCTGGTGCCCGTGGCCCGCCCGGGCCTGGTGTCCGGTCCCCGCCGCATCCGCAAGCCGGCCGACTGCCTGGGGTATCCGCTGCTGCACGACAGCGAGCGCGCCGACTGGCCGCTGTGGCTCGCGGCCCATGGCGTGGCCGTCGATGACAGGGCCGGCGCCGGCATGGCCTATGGGGATGACTTCCTGCTGATCCGTGCGGCCGAGGCCGGCCAGGGCCTGGCCCTGGTGCCCCGGGAGTACGCCGCCGAGGAGATCGCGGCGGGCCGCCTGGTTCAGGTGCTGGACCGCCCCTGGCCCGCCCGCTTCGCCTACTACGCGGTCACGCGGCCCGAGTCGATGCAGCGGCCGGAGGTGCGGGCTTTCGTGGATTGGGTCACGCAGGAGGCGCAGGCCTCGTGCGCGCCATGAGCACGGCGGCCATGGCGGCCAGCACGGCCAGGCCGGCGGCGGTCCGGCCCGCGAAGAAGGTGCCGCAGGCCGATGATGAAAAACTGCGTGGCGCCAAGGAAAAAGGCCCCGATGGGGCCTTGTTTCGCTGTCGGTGCGCGCCGTTCAGGCCGGCAGAAAGCCTTCGACGGACAGGTAGCGCTCACCCGTGTCGTAGTTGAAGCCCAGCACCTTGGCGCCTGCGGGCAGCTCGGGCAGCTTTTGCGCAATGGCGGCCAGGGTGGCGCCCGAGGAGATGCCGACCAGGATGCCTTCCTCGCGGGCCGAGCGGCGTGCGTATTCGCGCGCGGGTTCGGCCTCGACCTGGATCACGCCGTCCAGCAGGCTGGTGTCCAGGTTCTTGGGCACGAAGCCTGCGCCAATGCCCTGGATGGGGTGGGGCGAGGGCTGGCCGCCCGAGATCACTGGCGATGCGGCAGGTTCCACGGCGAAGACCTTGAGCTGGGGAAATTTCGCCTTCAGCACGCGGGCCACGCCCGTAAGGTGGCCGCCCGTGCCCACGCCGGTGATCAGCACGTCCAGGCCTTCGGGGAAGTCGGCCAGGATTTCCTCGGCCGTGGTGCGCACGTGCACGTCGATGTTGGCGGGGTTCTCGAACTGCTGGGGAATCCAGGCGCCGGGCGTCTGCGCGGCCAGCTCCTGGGCGCGGGCGATGGCGCCCTTCATGCCCTTTTCCTTGGGCGTGAGGTCGAAGCTGGCGCCGTAGGCCAGCATCAGGCGGCGGCGCTCGATGCTCATGCTCTCGGGCATGACCAGCACCAGCTTGTAGCCCTTGACGGCCGCGACCAGGGCCAGGCCCACGCCGGTGTTGCCGCTGGTGGGCTCGATGATGGTGCCGCCGGGCTGCAGCGCGCCGGATCGCTCGGCATCCTCGACCATGGCCAGCGCGATACGGTCCTTGATGGAGCCGCCGGGGTTGCCGCGCTCGGACTTGACCCAGACGTTGGCACCGGCGCCGAACAGGCGGTTGATGCGCACATGGGGGGTTTTGCCAATCGTTTGCAGGATGTTGTCAGCTCTCATCGGACCTCCGCGAGTTGGGGTGGTGGTTGGACAGTGGGCAGCGCAGCCAGTGTGCGCGAACACGAAACAGTCATTTTGCACGCTGCTGTTCTATGCATGGGCTATATCGATATGGCTAACATCGCCGCATGAATCTACGGTTCCTGGAAACCTTCGTGCTGCTGGCCGAGCTGCGCAATTTCCGCATGACGGCCGAGCGCCTGTACACCACGCAGGCCGCCGTCTCCAGCCGCATCGCCACGCTGGAGCAGGAGTTCGGCGTGCGCCTGTTCGACCGCGGCGTGCGCGAGGTCACGCTGACGGCCGACGGGGCCAAGGCCCTCATCCATGCCGAGCGCATGCTCAAGCTCATGCGGGAGATGCGCGAGGACATGCTGGACAAGCAGGCCTATGCGGGCGTGATCCGCATCGGCGCCATCGAGTCCATCGTGCACAGCTGGTTTCCCGAGTTCCTGGCCTTGCTGCACCAGCGCTACCCGAGGCTGCGGGTCGAGATCGCTTCCGACACCACGATCCACATGTCCGAGCAGTTGCTCAAGGGGCAGCTGGATCTGTCCTTGCAGGCCAAGCCCGTGTCCTCGGGCGTCATCAGCCATCTGCCGCTGGGACAGTTTTCCATGCGCTGGGTGGCCAGTCCCTCGCTGGGCATCGGGGACGAGGCCCTGGGCCTGGCGGAGCTGGCGGCCTTTCCCATCGTCAGCTTTGCGCGCGGCACCGAGCCCGTGACCTACATCGAGCAGCTGTTTGCCTCGGAGATCGGTGCGACGGTGCACCTGAACTGCATCGCCTCGGTGGCGACCATGATCCGCGTGGTCTGCGACGGGCTGGGCGTGGCGACCCTGCCGCCGGCCATCATCCAGCGCGAACTGGCCGACCGGAGCCTGCGCCTGCTGCGCGTCGATCGCCAGTTCCCGTCGCTGCCGCTGGTGGCCTGCTATCGCAATGACCTGCAAAACCCGCTGACCGAGGTGGCAGCCCGCGTGGCCGAGGAAGCGGCGATTGCCTTCGCGCTCAGGCATGGCGCGGACACCGCCTGCCCGCCGGGCAGCGACCTTGCGCCTGAAAGCCGCTGAGTCCCTCAGTCCTGCGCCAGCAACTGTTCCACGGCCAGTGCCATGGACAGCAGGCGCCGGTCCTGCCCGCCCGCAGCGGCCAGGCTCAGGCCCACGGGAGCCTCGCCTGCCTGGTGGCAGGGCAGGGAGATGGCGCAGCCGTCCAGGAAGTTGATCAGCGTGGGGTTGCGCAGGATCAGGCCGTTGGAGCCGAAGTAGGCTTCGTCGCTGGCCGTGAGGCCGGCAATCTTCGGGGCGATTACGGGGACGGTGGGCATGATGAGCGCGTCATGGTCGGCCAGCTGCGCTTCGACGCGGGCAATCCAGTGCTTGCGGCGTGCCAGCAGGTCGATGTAGTCGGCCGCGCTGATGTCCTTGCCGCGCAGGATGCGCGTGCCCACGCGGGGGTCGTACTCGTCAAGGCGCGTGGCCAGGTAGCCCCGGTGCCAGGCCCAGGCTTCGGCCGCCGTGAAACCGCCCTTGGCATTGATTTCGGCCAGCTCGCCGAAGGGTTGGACCACGGCATGGGTGACTTGCGCACCGGCCTGGGACAGGCGCGACAGCGCAAGCTCCCAGGCGGCGGCCACGGCCGCGTCCATGCCGTCCAGCACCACGTTGGTGGGCGCCAGCAGGCGCAGGCCCTGCAGCGGCGCGGCATGCAGTTCTTGCAAGGGTTCGCCCGAAAGAATGGCGTCCAGCGTGGCGCAGCAGCGCACGCTGGGTGCCAGCGGGCCGATGGAGTCCAGGCTGGCCGACAGCGGCAGCACGCCTTGCATGCTCACGCGGCGCGCCGTGGGCTTGAAGCCGGTGAGGCCGCAAAAGGCCGAGGGAATGCGCACCGAGCCGCCCGTGTCCGAACCGATGCCGGCCATCGCCATGCCATCGGTGACCGAGATGGCGGCGCCCGAGGACGAGCCGCCGGGAATGCGCCCGCCATCCACGTCGCGCTGCCAGGGGTTGCGCGGCGTGCCGTAGTGCGGATTCAGGCCCAGGCCCGAGTAGGCGAACTCGGTCATGTTGGTCGTGCCCACGATGACGGCACCGGCCTGGCGCAGGCGCTGCACCACTTCGGCCGTGCGCTGCGCGGGCGGTGCGTCGGCCAGCAGGCGGGAGCCCGCCAGCGTGGGAAAGCCCGCGATGTCGAACAGGTCCTTGACCGAGATCGGCAGCCCCTCGATGGGCGAGCGTGCCAGGCCGGCGGCGCGCAGCGTGTCGCTGGCGCGGGCCTCGGCCAGGGCCGAGCCCTGGAAGACGCGCGTGAACACCTTGGGGCCTTCCCCCGCCATGGTCCGGGCCAGCGCCTGCTCGGTCAGTTGCACCGAGGAGGTTTCGCCGCCATGCAGGCGCTGTGATGCCTGTTCCAGGCTGGGCAGGGGAAGGGCTTGGGTCATGGGGGAAGTCCTGTGGGTGAAGGCGGGCGTGGGTGGATCGGAATCGCGGCTCAGGCCACGACGTCCAGCAGTTCGCTGCGGTAGCTGTGGCGGATGGAACGCTGGCTGCGGGGATCGTACAGCTCCATGGCGAACTGCGTCGAGGGGCGGATGCCACCGATGGCGCCCACCGTGCCGCAGGTCATGCCGCAGCCCTCGGGCAGCAGCTCCTTGCCGCCCGTGAAGCCCGCGATCAGGTCCCGGGGCGTGCGCAGGCTGGACAGCGTGCCTTCCTGGTAGAGGACCTCGCGGCCGTCTTCCTCGATCCACGAGCGCACGACCAGCTCGTCCCAGTGGCCGGCCACGTCGGCGAAGCGCCAGGCCTGGGTGGCCACGGGCTTGACGCAGGTTTGCTTGGAGAAGGCCACGCTGTAGGCCTCCAGCTTGCGGTCCGTGTGGTCGGAGGCCAGGCTCACGAACATCTCGCCTTCGTGCGTGAACACGAAGACCTCGACCTCGCCCGAGGAGTCCGGGCCCAGCACCTGCAGCGCGCTGCGCTGGCTCAGCTGGTTGCTGGAGATGCGGTAGTACAGCGGCACGGCGCTGGGGCGAGGGATGCCGATGGCGGCCAGCTCCTCGATGTGGTGCTCGATGGCCTCGCGGTCGCGGCCGGCCCAGCCGGCGACGATGAGCGTGTCGAAATCAGGAGCGAAGGTCTGGCCTTCGGGGGTGGTGAACTGCAGTTGCATGGCAGGGGATCCGGGAAAGGGGGCTTGGCCCCGCAGGACAAGAGGAAGGGCACGCGCCGGGCGGCGCGCGGCGGTCATTGCTTCTTGACGAAGAGCACGACCAGGAAGGCGGCGGCGAATTCCAGTGCCGCCACGAAGTACAGCCCCGAGGACAGCGAACCCGTGCTGGTCTTGAGCGCGCCGATCATGTAGGGCGCCACGAAGCCGGCCAGGTTGCCGATGGAGTTGATGAGGGCGATGCCGCCTGCGGCCGCCGTGCCGGCCAGGAAGGCCGCCGGAATCGACCAGAACACGGGAAAGGCCGCGAGGATGCCGATGGAGGCCAGCGTCAGCGCGCACAGGGCGAGCACGGCGCTGTGCAGCAGCAGCCCCGTCAGGATCAGGCCGGTGGCGGCGATCAGCGCGGCGATGGCGCAGTGCATGCGGCGCTCGCCGGTCCTGTCCGAGTGCATGCCGTTCCAGACCATGGCCAGCGTGCCGGCCAGGAAGGGGATGGCCGAGACCAGGCCGATCTGCAGATTGTTCTGGATGCCGATCTCCTTGATGATGGACGGCGACCAGAACGCGATGGTGGCGTTGCCGCTGACGATGCAGAAATACACGGCCGCGCACAGCCACACGCGGTAGTTGCGGCAGGCATCGAGGAAGGACACATGCTTGTGGCCAGCCTGGTTCTCGGCCTCCACCTCGGCCGTCACGGCACGCTGCTCGGCTGCGCTCAGCCATTGGGCGTTGGCAGGCTTTTCGGGCAGGTACAGCAGTACGAAGAAGCCGGCGACCACCGAGGGAATGCCCTCCAGGATGAACAGCCACTGCCAGTTGGCCAGATGGCCCACGCCCTGCATGCCGTTCATGATGGCGCCCGCGATGGGGCCTCCCACGGCGCCCGCGATGGCGAACGAGGTCATGAACAGGCTGTTGACGCGCGCCCGGTGGCGGGCCGGGAACCAGTAGGTGAGGTACAGCACCACGCCCGGGAAGAAGCCCGCCTCCACCACGCCGAGGACGAAGCGCAGCACGTAGAACATGGCGGGCGTGGTCACATAGGCCATGGCCATGGAGGCTGCGCCCCACAGGATGGTGATGCGTGCCAGCGTCTTGCGCGCGCCGATCTTCTCCAGCAGCAGGTTGCTGGGCACCTCGAACAGGAAGTAGCCGATGAAGAAGATGCCGGCGCCCAGGCCGTAGACGGCCTCGCTGAACTGCAGGTCGTCGAGCATCTGCAGCTTGGCGAAGCCCACGTTGACGCGGTCGATCCAGGCCAGGATGAAGAGCAGCACCAGGAAGGGAATCAGGCGCCAGGCGATCTTGCGGTAGGTGGCGTCCATGTCGAGGGACGATGCCTCGCCCGGGCCTTGGGCGAGGGGGTGTGCGGCGGATGCCGGGCTGCTCATGCGGGTCTCCTGTCTTCGAAACGGCGGCGGGCACACGTGCCGGGGTGGGGCGTGGCCTGTGTGTCGTGGGAACTTCAGGCGCCGGGCGCTTGAAATGGTTCCTGTGGCGGCAGTATCGAAAGGCAGGACAGGGCTGTCCAACAAGAAATTCTGAGCGCGCCTGAACGCAAATTCTTATGGGCTGTCGTGGTGCGGGTGCCGCACCGGCCTGCGGCGTGCGTGCACCATCAAGGATCGGAAAACCCCGGGTATTTCAGGCAGCCGCGGCCGCGCGCGGTGCGCGCAACGGCTGCTTCCACAGCTCGGCCAGCAGCAGGCCGCCGATGGTCAGCACGCCGCCCACCGCGTGGTAGGCGGCCAGCGGCTCGCCCAGGGCCATGAAGGCGATCACGGCCGTGAAGATGGGCACGAGGTTGAAGAACATGCTGGAGCGGCTGGGGCCGATGCGGGCCACCGACATCATCCACAGCAGCGGCGCGGCGATGGAGGCCATGATGCCCGCGAAGCCCACCAGCGGCAGGTTGGCCGCGTTCAGCCCGGTCCGGGGCGCGAGCAGGAACAGGGGCAACTGGGCGATCACCGCCACGATGATCTGCAGATACAGCAGCTGCACCGTGGCCAGGCGCGGCATGGGCCAGCGCTTGAGCAGGATGTTGTAGACCGCATAGGCCAGCATGGCCACCAGCATCAGCGCATCGCCGCCGTTCAGGCCCTGGGTGAACAGGGTGGACGGCTGTCCCGAGGACACGACCAGGGCCACGCCCGCGATGGCCAGCAGGCTGCCGACCAGGGCGCCCCGGCTCAGGCGCTGGCCCAGCATCGCGGTGGACAGTGCCAGCACCATCATGGGCGTGAGCGAGCCGATCAGGCCCATGTGCGTGGCCGACGTCATGTGGGCCGCGTAATAGGCCAGGCTCTGGTAGATGACCATGCCCAGCAGGCCCAGCACGATGAGCCGTGGCAGCAGCGGCCGGACGTCGGCGCGCTGGCGCCATATCGACGGCAGCAGGAAGGGCGTGAACAGCACGGCCGCCACCAGCCAGCGGTAAAAGCCGATCTCGGCCGCGCCTATGCTGTCGGCGGCCAATTTGCTGACCACGGTGTTGACCGACCAGATGATCACGGCGGTCAAAGGGAAAAGGTAAGACCCCATCGGAACACTCCTAAGACTGGTCCTATCATCGTTGTGTCTGACTTCAGGTGCATCCCTGGTTTCGGACAATCGATAGCGTAACCCGGACCATCCGCCATGCCCAGCCCCAGCAAGCCCATGCGCATCCAGAACGTCGAGGATGTGCCCGGCGATTACTTCTTCCGCTACGACGAGTTCGGCGCCCACACCGAGGCGCCGCCGCACAGCCACAGTTGGGGACACCTGAACTATGTGCCGCACGGCAGCATGCGCATGGAGACCCTGGGCGTGCGCTGGGTCGCGCCGCCGCAGTACGGCATCTGGATACCGCCGGGCGTGGTGCACAGCTGCTATGTGGCCCATGCCGTGGTCTACCGTTCGGTCTACCTGGCGCCTGCGCTGTGCGGGGCCCTGCCCGGGCAGCCCTGCTCGCTGCGCATAGGGGCCATCATCAAGGCCATCCTGGCCGACTTTGCCGTGCGCGACGTGCATATTCCGGCCTCCGACGCCGACCTGCGCCTGGCGCGCGTGCTCTACGACCAGTTGCTCGCCGTGCCGGTGGAGCCGGGCTACCTGCCGGCCGCCCAGCATCCGGCCCTGGTGGAAGTGCTTTCGGCCATGCGCGCCGCGCCGCACGACCATCGCAGCCTGGCGCAATGGGCGGCCAGCGTGCACATGACCGAACGCACGCTGGCGCGCCACTGCCAGCGTGAACTGGGCATGGGCCTGGGCGAGTGGCGCCAGCGCATGCGCTACCTGCAGGCCATCGACGCGCTGGAGGCCGGCCTGAGCGTGCAGCAGATCGCCTACGACCTGGGCTACAGCACGCCCTCGGCCTTCATCGCCATGTTCCAGCGCGAGGCCGGCACCTCGCCCGAGCAGTTCCGGCGCGAGTTCTGCACGCCGCCATGAGGCTGTTGCGCCATCTGCCTGCAGCCCGGCCCCAGCCGCGCGATAATGCCGGCCGTGAAGCACGCCAGACCGCCGCTGGTGCAATCGTGGAAACACGGCACTGGAGGAACGTCCGGACTGCACAGGGCAGCGTAGCAGCTAACGGCTGTCCACCGCGAGGTGAGGATCAGAGCAACAGAGACGAGTTTGGACGGAACCATCCCCCCCGGGTGTTCTGTGGGTCGGCGCAAGCCGAACCGGCTGGCGCAAGCCAGACGGTCCATGCGCAAGCATGGAACCCACAGCCACCTTGGACGGGAACCGTCCAAGGTGAAACGGGCAATCTCTACGCGCAGCAACACCAAGTAGGCACACGTTGACGGGGCCCCCGGAGTGTGCGGGTAGGTGGCACCGAGCCGGGTGGCGACACCCGGCCCAGATTAATGGCGGTCACATGCGGGCAACCGCGTGCACAGAATCCGGCTTATCGGCGCGCTTCACACTTTCTTCCGTGCCCTGCCCGCGGCAGGGCATTTCCATGGGGCTCCAGGCACTAGAAGCGCTCCCAGGGCATCATGTAGCGCCATTGCCCCTCGGGCACCTTGGCCAGCGAGACGCGGCCTATGCGCAGGCGGCGCAGGCTGACGACCCTGAGGCCGACTTCGGTGCACATGGCCTCGATCTCGTCGGGGGCGATGCCCTTGAGGGCGAAACGCAGATGGGTTTCGTTTTGCCAGCTCACGCGGCAGGGCGGCAGCTGGCGCTTGCCTATCGGCAGACCCGCCTTCATCAGCTCCAGGCCGTCCTCGTGGATCCGGCCTTCGACGCCGACGATGCATTCCTGCTCCAGCCACATGCCTTCCTCGCCCAGCTTGCGCGCCACGCGTCTGTCCTGGGTGTAGACGATGAGGCCGCTGGCCGGCAGCGGCAGGGGCAGGAAGGATTCGAGGTTCTTGAAGTGCTGGGCCAGCACCAGCAGCGGCATGGGCGTGTCCACCTGGGCCATGCTGGCCTCGCCCAGCAGGGAGTGCGCGCTGCGCACCCGTCCGTAGGGGCGGCCCTGGGTATAGCCCGCAGGCTTGTTCATCAGCAGGGTGACGGGTGGCACGGCCTCGGGCTGGGCGCCGCTGCGCAGCACGACCTGCTGGTCAGGGCGCACGCGGGTCTCGGGCAGTTGCACGACCTTGCCGTCCACCTGGACGTTGCCGGCGGTGATGTGCAGCTCGGCCTCGCGGCGCGAGCATTGTTCCTGTTCGGCCAGGCGCTTGGACAGGCGAACGCTTTCAGATTCAGACATGCGCGCAGCTTAACCAGATACGGGGCGGTCCGCGCGCTGCCGGTCATTGCCGGGTGCAGAGGGCCCGGATGCGCTCCACGTGGGCCAGCAGCGAGCGCTCGGCAATGGGCCACAGACGGGATGGGGCATCGTCATAGGCCAGGCGTACCCAGTCCTGCACGCTGCCGTCGGGCAGTTGCCGCATGGCGGCCAGCACCTTGGCCTCGCGCGCGAGGCGGTGGGCCTTGAGCCTGGCGATCGCCTGGCGCGCGAAGCCCAGCACGTAGCCGTGGGCCGGCAGGATGAACTGCGCGCCATGCGTGGCGCACAGTGCATCGAGCTTGTCCAGCGAGTCGATGTAGTCGCGCATGTTGCCGTCAGGCGGGTCGATGATGGTGGTGCTGCCGTTGAGGATGTGGTCGCCGCTGAACAGCAGGGCGTCTTCTTCCAGAAGGAAGCACACGTGGTTGGCCGCGTGGCCGGGCGTGAAGACGGCGACCAGCGTGTGGGTGGTGCCGCCCGGTGCATCGTGCAGCACGATGCGCTGACCATCGGCCAGCGCGTAGTCGGGCGTGAAGCGACTGGCCGGGCGGGCCGTGGGCGCCGATGGCAGGCCACCGATGGCCGGCCGCGGCCGGCCGGCCTGCACCGCCAGCGCCTGCAGCAGCGCGGCACCTGGCGAGTGGTCGGCGTGCGAGTGCGTGCACAGGATGTGGCGGATGTCGCCGCCGGCCGCATCGAACAGGCGCTGCACATGCCCGGCATCGGCCGGGCCGGGATCGATGGCCGCGTAGCCCGTGGACGCGTCGCCCACGAGATAGCTGTTGGTGCCCGGGCCGGTCATCACGCCGGGGTTGGGCGCGGTCAGGCGAAGCAGGTTCTTGCGCAGCGGCACGGCGCGTTCGCTCTGCCAGTCCAGCGTATGCAGGATCTGGCCGTCGGGGCAGACCATCTCCAGTTCGCCGAAGGGGGCTTCGTCCTCCATGTGGCGCGCTTCCTTGCCATCGAGAAAGCCCGTGCGCGGACAGCATTTCCATAGCGGCTGCTCGCCCGTCAGGGCGGCGAACACGGCATCGGTATCCGCGAAGCGGCTGAGCCGGTCCAGCGTGCGTATCGTGGGGAAGATCATGGGAAAGCCACCGGCATGGTGGCGTTCCAGCGCCTCCTGCGGGCGCACCCAGATGGGTTCGAACTGCTCGGAGCCGTCGGCGTCGGGTTCCTGGTCCTCGGGCATGCGCGCCACGAAGAAGGGCACGTCGAAGCGCCGGGGCTGGTCTCGGTCGGCCGTCCAGTGGGCCAGGTACCACAGGGCGTCCACGGCCAGGCGCAGGCCGCGCGCCTCGCACTGCGGCACCAGCGGCGCCTTGCGGTCCAGCGTGGCCAGCTCCGCGGCGGATACCGGCCGGCCCAGGGCGTCGTAGGCCAGCAGGATGCCGAGTTCCTCGAAAGTCTCGCGCAGGCCGGCGATGGCCTGGGTGATGCGCAAGGCGTCGGCGGCCTGGGCGGGGCGCGTGCTGGCGCAGGCATGGGCAGTTTCGGCGGCATCCTGGGCCTCGATGCCTCCGCCCGGAAACACATAGGCGCTGGGCACGAAGCTGGCCCTGGCCGATCTGCGCGTCATGAGGACTTCAAGTCCCGGGCCGCCGGCGCAGTCGCGCAGCAGCAAAACAGTGGAGGCCTTGAGCGTGTCTACGGGCTGGCGCTGGGGGTGCAGAAGCTGGCTGGAACGGGTCATGGGACCATTATGCGGATCGGGCCGCATCCCGCTGTTGCGCCGGAGACGCAACGGCCCCGGCGGGGCATGGCCACGGATTGCGCCACGGGATGCCTGCGCAGGGGATAATCGCGCCATGCAGATCCGCTTTTCCAAGATGCAGGGCGCAGGCAACGATTTCGTGGTGCTCGACGAAACCGCCGGCCCGCTGGGCCTGAGCGCAGCCCAGTACCGCTTCCTGGCCCATCGCCATTTCGGCGTGGGTGCCGACCAGATACTGACGGTGCGGCCTTCGCCCGCGGCGGGTATCGATTTCGAATATGTGATCCACAACGCCGACGGCGGCGAGGTCGAGCAGTGCGGCAATGGCGCGCGCTGCTTTGCGCGCTTCGTGCACGACAAGGGCCTGACCGACAAGCACGTGATCCGCGTGCAGACGCTGTCGGGGGTGATCGCCCCCGAGCTGCATGCCGACGGCCGTGTCACCGTGGACATGGGCCGGCCCGTGCTGGAGCCGTCGCTGGTGCCCTTCGATACCCTGGGCCTGGCGTCCCGGCCGCTGGGCGCGGGGCAGCAGTGGCCCTTGCAGCTGGGCACCGAGGCCACGGTCTGGATCGCTCCCGTCTCCATGGGCAACCCGCATGCCGTTCAACTGGTCGAGGATGTGGACCATGCGCCCGTGGCCCAGTGGGGCCCGCTGATCGAGCGTCATGCGCGCTTTCCCCAGCGCGTCAATGCGGGATTCATGCAGATCGTCGATCGCGGCCAGGTGCGGCTGCGCGTTTTCGAGCGCGGTGCCGGCGAGACGCTGGCTTGCGGCACGGGCGCCTGCGCGGCCGTGGTGGCGGGCATACGCTGGGGGCTGCTCGATGCGCGCGTCGATGTCCAGACCCGGGGCGGCCGGCTGACCATCGAGTGGGACGGCGGCGCTGTGCGCATGACCGGTCCCGCAGAGTTTGTTTTTGAAGGACAGATCGAGGTTCCTGACCAGCCATGAACAGCACTACCGATATCGCCGTCACCGAAGAGACGATTGCCGACTACCTGCTGCGCCATCCCGAGTTCTTCGAGCGCCATGCCGAGATGCTCTCGCGCGTGCAGCTGGTCAGCAGCCACAGCCCGCGCACCGTGAGCCTGCAGGAGCGCCAGGCCGAGATGCTGCGCGAGAAGATCAAGGGCCTGGAGCACCGCATCATGGACATGATGCGCCACAGCAGCGAGAACGCTTCCATCGCCGACAAGCTCCACGCCTGGAGCTGCGCCCTGGCCAAGGTCCAGGATCTGCGCGAGCTGCCCCATGCACTGACGGCCAGCCTCCAGCATCTCTTCGAGGTGCCCCAGGTCGCGCTGCGCCTGTGGGGCGTGGCGGGCGCCCATACCAGCAGCATCTACACCATGGGCGTCAGCGAGGATGCCAAGTCCTTCGCGGCCTCGCTGACCATGCCCTTTTGCGGGCCCAACATGGGCTTCGAGCCGGGTGGCTGGCTGGTGGACCCCGATGCGGCCCAGTCTCTGGCCCTGCTCACGCTGCATGACGGCGACAGCGGCAACCCGGCCCATGCCTTCGGCATGCTGGTGCTGGGATCGCCCGACCCGTTGCGTTTCGAGGCCACCATGGGCACGGAGTTTCTCTCGCGCATCTCGGCGCTGGCCAGCGCCGCGCTGTCGCGCATGCGGCCCGCGCCGCTGACGCTGGCCCGCGCCTGAGGCGCGCAAGCCCATGCCGGGAGCATCGGACCTGCCAGGGCTGGCGCAACCGGATGCGCTGGACCTGGCCACGCTGCCCGCCGTGTTCCTGGCCTATCTGGAGCATGTGCGCGTGCAAAAGCGCCTGGCCGAGCGCACCTGCCAGCTCTATGCGCTGGATCTGGCCCGGCTGGACGCCATGGCGCGCGATGCCGGCCTGGCGCCCTTGGCATTGCAGCCGGTCCATATCCGCCGCTTCGTGGCGCAGATGCATTCGCGCGGGCGCAGTCCGCGCGGCATCGCGCTCATCCTCTCGGGCTGGCGCAGCTTCTTTCGCTGGGCGGCGCGGCAGTCGCTGATCGCCTTCAATCCTGCCGAGGGCGTGCGCGCTCCCAAGGCGGCCAAGCCCCTGCCCAAGGCGCTGGGTGTGGACGATGCCGTGCAACTGGCCACCTTCGGCGACGTTCAGGCCGATCCCTGGATCGAGGCCCGCGATGCCGCCATCACGGAACTGCTCTACAGCTGCGGCTTGCGCGTGGGCGAACTGGTGGGCCTGGACGTGGCCCCGGGCAGGGACACGCAGCGCGAGGGCCGTGGCTGGATAGACCTGCAGGCCGCCGATGCCCATGTCCAGGGCAAGGGAGGCAAGCGGCGCAGCGTGCCCGTGGGCGCGGCTGCGGTGCAGGCGCTCCAGCGCTGGCTGGCCCTGCGCGAATCGGGCCTGGCGGGGGCGGCGGCGCAGGCGGCCCGGCAGGAAGCGGCCCTGTTCATCGGCCGGCGCGGCGAGCGCCTGGGCGCGCAGTCGGTCTGGGCGCGCCTGCGCCAGCGGGGGCAGCAGGCGGGTCTGAACTCAGGCGTCCACCCCCATGTGCTGCGCCATTCCTTCGCCAGCCACGTGCTGCAATCGAGCGGCGACCTGCGTGCCGTGCAGGAATTGCTGGGCCATGCCAGCATTTCCACCACGCAGATCTACACGCGCCTGGATTTCCAGCACCTGGCCCAGGCCTACGAGAACGCCCACCCGCGCGCGCTGCGCAAGGACGGCGACAAGTAGCGCCCCGGTTCCTGCACAACCCCGGCTGTGCCAGGCACTTGACAGCCTCGCTAAACTTGTCCGGACCGTCTTTTCGGCAAGGCCCATTCCTGACGGATGGGCCTTGCCGCTTCCCCTTTTGAAAGCAAACCCATGGCACTGATCCCCGTCACCATCCTCACCGGCTTCCTGGGCTCGGGCAAGACCACGCTGCTCAAGCGCGTGCTCAGCGAATCCCACGGAATGAAGATCGCCGTCATCGAGAACGAGTTCGGCGAGGAGAACATCGATACCGACATCCTCAGGACCGAATCCAAGGAGCAGATCCTGCAGATGAGCAACGGCTGCATCTGCTGCACCATCCGTGAAGACCTGCGCGAGACCCTGCAACTGCTGGCCGCCAAGCGCCGCAAGGGCCTGGTGGAGTTCGAGCGCATCGTGATCGAGACCACCGGCTTGGCCGATCCCGGCCCCGTCGCCCAGACCTTCTTCATGGACGACGAGATCGCCGAGACCTACCTGATCGACTCCATCCTGACCCTGGTGGATGCCAAGCACGCCAGCCAGCAGCTCGATGACCGCCAGGAAGCGCGCCGCCAGGTGGGCTTCGCCGACCAGATCTTCCTGTCCAAGACCGACCTGGTCAGCGAGGGCGAGAAGGACGCACTGGTGCACCGCCTCAAGCACATGAACCCGCGCGCGCCCATCCGTGCCGTGCATTTCGGCGAAGTGCCCGTGAGCGAGGTGTTCGATCTGCGCGGCTTCAACCTCAATGCCAAGCTGGACATCGATCCCGACTTCCTCAAGGAAGACGATCACGACCACAGCCATTGCGACCATGACCATGGCAAGTGCGAGCACGGGCATGAGCATGGGCATGAACATGACGCGCACTGCGATCATGACCACGGCCATGGACATGGGCATGGCGAGCACTGCAAGCATCCGCACCACCATCACCATGACGACGACGTCAAGAGCTTCGTCTACCGTGCCGACCGCGCTTTCGACCCTGCCCGCCTGGAGGACTTCCTGGGCGCCATCGTCAACATCTACGGGCCGCGCATGCTCCGCTACAAGGGCGTGCTGAACATGCAGGGCACGGAGCGCAAGGTGATCTTCCAGGGCGTGCACCAGCTCATGGGCAGCGACCTGGGACCGCAGTGGTCCGAGGGGGAGAAGCGCCAGAGCAAGATGGTCTTCATCGGCATCGACCTGCCCCAGGACATCCTCCAGCAGGGCTTGGAGCAGTGCCTGGTCTGAGGGGTTTGTGAACCTTTGTGAGAAAACCGGCCCGCGTTTGCTGACATCTGATTGACGGTGGCCTGCCCGCTTGCGCAGGCGGTCACTGTGCATCCCTGTAGGGTATGTGCAACGGCTTGCGCTCCCGTAGGGCATCGCTACAATCGCGCCCCTGTAGAGAGCCCGCAAGCCCCGTGGACTTCCCCGCAAGGGACTGTCCATACTGTGAGGAGACAGGAAGTGAGCGCCGAATCCAGCAAGAAGCCGACAGTGGCCGCCCGCGCCACGGCTGCGAGGAAGAGGGCCGTGGTCCCGGCTGCGGCCGGTGCTGCCGACCCGATCTCCCGCACCGGCCTGCAAGGGGGCTTCTGCGCACGCGGCATCCGCAAGGCCAGGATCGCCGCACCCCGCCGTGCGGGGAACGCTGCGGGCGGCGCACCCCAGGCGACCGTCTGTCCTGCATGGCATTCGACCCAGGCGCCCCGTTTGACAGTACCATCCATGGCCCCGTCCGAAGCCTTCGGCGCGGACTAAGTTAGCGAAACCAACACTATGCCTACCACTACGCAAACGCCTTCGTCGGGAGCGACGAAACGAGACCCCAAGCTGGCCAATGCCTGGAAGACCAAGTCGGCGGAAGAACTGACGGATGCCGAAGTGCTGGCCATGTCCGATGACGAGTACATGAACGAGAAGCAGATGGCGTTCTTTCGCCTCAAGCTGCTCAATCTCAAGCATGACATGCACACCAACGCAGGCGAGACGGCGGAAAACCTGCGCGAGGACACCGTGGTGGTTCCCGATCCGGCCGACCGCGCCACCATCGAGGAAGAGCACGCGCTGGAACTGCGCACGCGCGACCGCGAGCGCAAGCTGCTCAAGAAGATAGAGCAGTCCATCGCCCGCATCGACGCCGGAGACTACGGCTACTGCGACGAGACCGGCGAGCCCATTGGCGTGGGTCGCCTGCTGGCGCGTCCCACGGCGACGCTGTCGCTGGAGGCGCAGCAGCGCCGCGAGCTCAAACAGAAGATGTACGGAGATTGAGGCGCGGCAACGGCCTTCGGGCCGTTGGTGCTAATCTGACTCGCCATGGCAAAAGAAGAGAGCAGCAAATCGGGAGGGTTGTTGTCCAAGGTGGTGCGCTTCGTGCGCCACCCCACGGTCAACTGGTCCGATCTGGACGGCCTCGACGAGGACCAGGAAAGTCAGTACAGCAAGCAGGCGCTCAAGGAGATGATCGAGCGCAAGCGCCGCAACGACTTCGTGCGCAAGCGTGAATTCGAACAACTGCGCCGCCTGCGCCAGACCGAGATGCAGCAGGCGTCCCGGCCCGGCAGCGCCCCGGCCGCAGTGTCCGGGCCCCAGGCTCAGGGATCCCAGTTCCTCAGCAGCCTGCTGAGCTCCAAGTCCTCCGGAGAGCGTGCCGTCACGCTCAAGAAGATCGACGAGATCGAGGCACAGATGTCCCAGCAGTGGTGGAGGGGCAAGCAGACGGCCGATGCAACGACCATGCCCATGGCGCTGCCGGCAGGTGGCAATCCGGCGCCGGCCTCGTTCCGCAAGCCGCCGCCATCGGGTCAGATTCCCCTGCTCAGCGACGTGGTTCCACCGGCCATTGCTTCCGCTGCGGATGCGGCCGCATTCGCGACCACCTTGCCCATGGGCCTGGCGCCCGCGCCGCAGGTACCCTCCGTTTCCACGCCCCCCCCCCTCATCGACCCCCAGCCCATGGCGCGCCCCTTCGGCCGCTGGAGGGGCGACCGATTTCCTGCCGGCCTTCGCGGCCACCGAGGTGTCTCCTCCGCAACCCATGGACATGGTGCCGCCCTGTTTCGTGGTGTTCGAGCACGACGCCGACCTTGAGGAGCCGGCCATCCTGTTCGCCAACGGAGACACCGACGGGGCCGAGCAGGGCATGCTGGAGCTGATCGCGCGGCGCGACGTGCCCGCGCAGCTGCCGGTCTGGCTGGCCTTGCTGGACCTGTACCGTGCCGCCGACCGTCCGGCACAGTTCGACAAGGCGGGCATCGAGTTCGCCGCGCGCTTCGGTCGCTCCGCCCCCCAGTGGTTCGCCATGACGAAGCAGCGCTCCGGCGTGGTCGCTGCTGCTTCGGGGGCCGTGGCCCCGCAGGGGTGGCGCTGGAGTGCGCCAGCCCAGATCACGCCCAATGGCGTGACGGCGCTGAAGGTCTCCCAGGCCAAGGCTGGCGGACCCTGGACCCTGGACTGGGCGGCCGTGGCCGGCATCGACGAGGCGGCCGCCCCGGCGCTCGAGGCCTTGCTGCAGCAGTGGGCCGATACGCAAGGCGTGTTCGTGCTGCTCAATGCCGAGCGGCTGCTTGCACTGCTGGGCGCGCGCAGTCCCTCGGGCGATGGCAGCGTGGATACGCTGTGGTGGCGCCTGCGCATGGCGCTGCTGCGGTTGATGAACCGCCAGGATGATTTCGAGCTGGTGGCGCTGGACTATTGCGTCACCTACGAGGTCTCCCCCCCGCCGTGGGTGGATCCCGTTGCCCAGTGCATGACCCAGGCCGCAGATGCCGGCGCCCCCGAGGTACCGGCTCAATTCGGCCCTGTGGAGGAGCAGGCCGTACGGTTCGTGCTGGCTGGCATCATCGAGGGCGACGCCTCCTCCTGGCTGGATCCGGTGCAGGAGGGCGCCAGCCTGGGCGAGCCCGTGGTCATCGATTGCACGCAGCTGGTGCGCATGGACTTTGCGGCAGCCGGCTCCGTGCTCAACTGGGCGGCCCACATGCAGTCGCTGGGCCATGTGATCCAGTTCAGCCAACTGCACCAGCTGGTGGCCGTGTTCTTCAACGTGATTGGCATCCAGGAACACGCGCAGGTCAATCCGCGCAAGGACTGATTCGCGGGGCGCCCTTGACAAGGGAATGTCCGCCCTCATCTGCCACCGCTATGGAACAGTATCACGGCACCACCATCATCAGCGTGCGCCGGCAGACCCCCGAAGGCGTGCAGGTCGCCATCGGTGGCGATGGCCAGGTCACTTTGGGCAACATCGTCGTCAAGGGCACGGCGCGCAAGGTGCGCAAGCTCTACCACGGCAAGGTGCTGGCCGGCTTCGCTGGCGCCACGGCCGATGCCTTCACGTTGTTCGAGCGCTTCGAGGCCAAGCTCGAAAAGCACCAGGGCCATCTGACACGTGCTGCCATCGAGCTGACCAAGGACTGGCGCACCGATCGCGTGCTGCGCCGCCTGGAGGCCATGCTGGCCGTGGCCGATGCATCGGCTTCGCTCATCATCACCGGCAACGGCGATGTGCTGGAGCCCGAGCAGGGCATCGTGTCCATCGGCTCGGGCGGCGCCTACGCGCATTCCGCGGCCAAGGCGCTGCTGAACAACACCGAGCTGTCGGCCGAGGAGATCGTGCGCAAGTCGCTGGGCATTGCTGGCGAGTTGTGCATCTACACCAACATGCACCACACGGTCGAGACGCTCTGAGACCTCGGCGGCGGCCCCGTGCTGCCGTCTGGCCCCCTGAATTTGATAGCCGACAGGGTCCGTGCAACGGACGCCTGCGGCGGATTTGACCTCATAGACACCATGTCCTCTGCCATGACTCCCCAGGAGATCGTCTCCGAACTGGACCACCACATCGTCGGCCAGGCCGGCGCCAAGCGCGCCGTGGCCATCGCGCTGCGCAACCGCTGGCGCCGCCAGAAGGTCGCCGACGGCCTGCGCCAGGAGATCACGCCCAAGAACATCCTCATGATCGGCCCCACGGGCGTGGGCAAGACCGAGATCGCGCGCCGCCTGGCGCGGCTGGCCGATGCGCCCTTCATCAAGGTGGAGGCCACCAAGTTCACCGAGGTCGGCTATGTGGGCAAGGACGTGGATGCCATCATCCGCGACCTGGCCGAGGTGGCTGTCAAGCAGACGCGCGAGGCCGACATCAGGAAGCTGCGCCTGCGCGCCGAGGATGCGGCCGAGGACCGCATCCTTGACGTGCTCGTGCCCCAGGCCCGCAGTGGCGAGGTGGCTGCGGACAACACGGCGCGCCAGGTCTTTCGCAAGAAGCTGCGCGAAGGCCAGCTCGACGACAAGGAAATCGAGATCGATGTCGCCGATGCGCCGCCCCAGGTGCAGATCATGGGCCCCCAGGGCATGGAGGAGATGGCCGAGCAGTTGCGCGGCATGTTCAGCCAGATGGGTCAGGAAAAGCGCAAGACGCGCAAGCTGCGCATCGCCGAGGCCATGAAGCTGCTCACCGAGGAGGAAGCCGCCAAGCTCGTCAACGAGGACGACGTGCGCACGCGCGCCATCGCCAATGCGGAGCAAAACGGCATCGTCTTCATCGACGAGATCGACAAGGTCGCCACGCGCCAGGAGACCAGCGGATCCGATGTCTCGCGCCAGGGCGTGCAGCGCGATCTGCTGCCCCTGGTCGAGGGCACCAGCGTGACCACCAAGTACGGCATGGTCAAGACGGACCATATCCTGTTCATCGCCTCGGGCGCCTTCCACCTGTCCAAACCCAGCGACCTCATCCCGGAGCTGCAGGGGCGCTTCCCGATCCGCGTGGAACTCGATTCGCTTTCGGTCCAGGACTTCGAGGCCATACTGACCCAGACCCACGCCTCGCTGGTCAAGCAGTATCAGGCCCTGCTGGCCACCGAGGGCGTGACGCTGGAGTTCACTCCCGAGGGCATCACCCGGCTGGCCGGCATCGCCTTCGAGGTCAACGAGCGCACCGAGAACATCGGCGCACGCCGCCTGTCCACCGTGCTGGAGCGCCTGCTGGACGAGGTCAGCTTCGACGCCGCCAGGCTCTCGGGCCAGACCGTCACCATCGACGCGGCCTACGTGGACCAGCGCCTGCAGTCGCTGAGCCAGGACGAGGACCTCTCGCGCTTCATCCTCTGAGATCGCCGCCCGGCATGCCGTTTGCCGGGTGTCCGTGCCCCCCGGGGCCGGCCGTTGAGCCTGCGTTCCGAAGTGACTGCCCGCATTGGCGGGCAGTCACTTTTTGTAGGAGGGTCGCCCGAGTTGCACCCGGTCGCCAGCGAATTGAATCGTTGCAATTGCCTGCCGGCATTGAGAGTTCACTTGCAGTCACCCCCCTAAGTGCTTGTAAAGCCTTGGTTTTTTGTCAGTACTCACATTGCATTCGATCTCTAAGTCGTTGATTTCATTGCAAATAATTGTCCGTTCCCGGGTTGTGAAACACCAAATTGCTGCTACAGTGCAAAAAAGTGCAATTAAGTGGTGAAAGTTGCCTTTGTGGCCCGATGTCCGGGACGCGATGGCTCCAACCGACCGGGGTGACTGACCGTGTTTCAAGGGGCGTCCTCGCTGAATCTCGATGGAAAGGGGCGGCTGTCCGTGCCGACCCGGCATCGTGACGCCCTCCTGGCCATGGCCCAGGGCCAGGTCACCCTCACCAAACATCCCCATGGTTGCCTGATGCTGTTTCCGCGCACCGAGTGGCTGCAGTTTCGCGAGCGCATCGCGCAGCTGCCGATGTCGGCGCAATGGTGGAAGCGCATCTTCCTGGGCAACGCCATGGACGTGGACATGGATGCCACCGGTCGCGTGCTGGTGTCGCCCGAGTTGCGCGAGGCGGTGGGCCTGACCAAGGAGGTCGTGCTGCTGGGCATGGGCAACCATTTCGAGCTGTGGGACAAGGCCACTTATGAGGCACAGGAAGCGAAGGCCATGCAGGAGGAGATGCCTGCGGCCTTCCAGGATTTTGCGTTCTAGGAAAGAGGCGTTTTCTTGAATCAGCCGTTGCAACACATCACCGTTTTGCTCGACGAGGCCGTCGACGCGCTGCTGGACGGTGCCGCGCAGCCCATTGCCGGGCAGTGGGTGGACGCGACGTTCGGGCGAGGCGGACATTCCCGGCGCATCCTGCAGCGGCTGGGGCCGGATGGGGCCTTGCTGGCGTTCGACAAGGACCCGGACGCGATCGAAGAGGCAGCGCGCATCACCGATGCGCGTTTTTCGATTCGGCACGAGGGCTTTCGCCACCTGGCCGAGCTGCCCGCCGCCAGTGTGCGGGGCGTGCTGATGGATCTGGGCGTGAGCTCCCCCCAGATCGACAACCCCGAGCGCGGATTCAGCTTTCGCTTCGAAGGCCCGCTGGACATGCGCATGGATACCACGCGCGGCCAGAGTGTGGCGGACTGGCTGGCGGAGGCCGATGCGCAGCAGATTGCGGAGGTGATACGTGACTACGGCGAAGAACGGTTTGCTGGCCCCATTGCAAAGGCGATTGTTGCTCGACGCGAAAGCCAGGGGCCTCTCCGCAACACCGCGGAGCTTGCCGAGCTCGTGGCTGGCGCGGTCCGGACCCGCGAGGCTGGGCAGAACCCAGCGACACGCACATTCCAGGCTCTTCGGATTTTCATCAATGCCGAGCTTGAGGAACTCGAGCAGGCGCTAGAAGCCAGCCTGCGCGTGCTCGCGCCGGGCGGGCGCCTGGTGGTGATCAGCTTTCACTCGCTGGAAGACCGCATCGTCAAGCAATTCATCGCCAGACACTCCAAGGAAGTCTATGACCGCCGGGCGCCCTTTGCCGCGCCCACGCCCATGCGCCTGCAGGCGCTGGGCCGCATCAAGCCCGGAGAGGCCGAGGTCACCGCCAATCCGCGCTCGCGCTCGGCCGTGATGCGCGTGGCCGTACGTACCGAGGTGCCTGCATGAGTCGCGGCATCGGCTCCATGCGGCAGGGGAGGGACGGGGCATGCTGCGCCTGAATCTCATGCTGCTGCTGGCGGTGATGGCCAGCGCCGTCTTTCTCGTGCACACGCAGTACGAGTCGCGCCGGCTGTTCACCGAACTGGACAGGGCCGTGGCCGAGTCGCGCCGCCTGGCCACGGAGCAGCAGCGCCTGCAGGTGGAAAAGCGGGCGCAGGCCACGCCCCAGCGCATCGAGGTGATGGCGCGTGAGCGCCTGCAGATGAAGCCGGCCACGCCGGCCATCGCCCAGTACGTCAATGACGATGCGCGCACGGGAGTCGCTCCATGACACGCTCCGTGCTCTACACCTCCAGCCCCCTGCTGGCCTCCAAGACACCCTTGTGGCGCAGCAAGATGATCGTGGCCATGCTGGCCCTGGGCTTCGTCGGCCTGGGGGCGCGGGCGGCCTATGTGCAGGTGTTCGGCAACGACTTCTTCCAGCGCCAGGGTCAGGTGCGCTTTGCACGTACGCTGGAGTTGCCCGCCAACCGAGGCCGCCTGCTGGACCGCAACGGCCTGATCCTGGCCTCCAGCGTGCCGGCGGCCAGCATCTGGGCCATCCCGGAGGACGTGGAGCAGGACGACCCCGAGGTCAAGGCCAAGCTCAAGCAACTGGCGTCGCTCATGGAGATGCCGCTGCCCGCACTGATGGACAAGCTGGCCGACGAGGACAAGACCTTCGTCTGGATCAAGCGCCAGCTCGACTGGGATGTGGGCCAGCAGATCCAGGCGCTCAACATCAAGGGCATCTACCAGCGCAAGGAATACAAGCGCCAGTACCCCGAGGGCGAATCGGCCGCCCACATCGTGGGCTTCACCAACGTGGAAGACCAGGGCCAGGAGGGCATGGAGCTGGCGTTCGACAAGGAACTGGGCGGCAAGCCCGGTTCGCGGCGCGTGATCAAGGACCGCCTGGGCCGCGTGGTCGAGGGCGTGGGCGAGGAAGTGCCGCCCCAGGACGGGCGCGATATCCAGCTGTCCGTGGACAGCAAGGTGCAGTACTTCGCCTACCAGAAGCTCAAGGACCAGGTCATCGCCCACAAGGCCAAGGCCGGCAGCGTGGTGGTCATGGATGCGCACACGGGCGAGCTGCTTGCGCTGGCCAACTACCCCAGCTATGTGCCTGACAAGCGCAAGAACCTGACCGGCGAGCAGTTGCGCAACCGCGCCATCACCGACACCTTCGAGCCCGGCTCGACCATGAAGCCCATCACCATCGGTCTGGCGCTGGAATCAGGCCGGTTCAAGCCGGAAACACCGATAGACACCTCGCCGGGCCGCGTCAACGTGACCGGCTCGACGATTTCGGATACCCACAACTATGGCCTGCTGACCGTGGCCGGCGTGATCCAGAAGTCCAGCAACGTGGGCACGACCAAGATCGCGCTGCAGATGCCGGCCAAGGACATGTGGGAGACCTTCTCGGCCGTCGGCTTCGGCCAGAAGCCGCAGATCTCGTTCCCGGGCGCGGCCAGCGGACGCCTGCGTCCGTACAAGACCTGGCGGCCCGTCGAGCAGGCCACCATGGGCTATGGCTACGGCCTGTCCGCCAGCCTGCTGCAGATGACGCGCAGCTATACCGTCTTCGCCAATGGGGGGCGGGTGATTCCCGCCACCATGATCAAGACCGACGAGCCGCCCGTGGGCGTGCCCGTGTTCTCGCCGCGCACGGCCAACGAGGTGCGCAAGATGCTGGCCCTGGCGGCCGGTCCCGGCGGCACGGGCCAGCGTGCCCAGACCATCGGCTACTCGGTGGGCGGCAAGTCCGGCACGGCGCGCAAGCAGCAGGGCAAGGGCTATGCGGCCGGCAAGTACCGCGCCTGGTTCACGGGCATGGCGCCCATCGAGAACCCGCGCATCATCGTCGCCGTGATGGTGGACGAGCCCAGCGCCGGCACCATCTATGGCGGCACGGTGGCGGCGCCCGTGTTCAGCGAAGTGGTGCAGCAGACGCTGCGCCTGATGGGCGTGCAGCCTGATATGGAAGTCAAGCCCTTGATCGTCGCCAACCCCGTGGAGGAGCCTTCGCTATGAGCGACTCCCCAGCCATCGCCATGCTGTCCTCGGCTGCCGAGGCCGTCCATTGGCTGGGTGCCCGCCTGAAGGGGGCCGGCACGCTGCAGACCGACAGCCGCAAGGTCCGCCCCGGCGACGCCTTCATCGCCTGGCCTGGCGCGGCCACCGATGGTCGTGCCCATGTGGCCTCTGCGCTGGAGCGCGGTGCCGTGGCCTGCCTGGTCGAGGCCGAGGGAGTGCAAGCCTTCGGCTTCGGCGGCGAGCGCATCGCCGCGCTGCCCGGTCTCAAGGCCGCCACGGGCCTGATCGCCGACCAGTGGTTCGCGCATCCCAGCGGGCAGGTCGATGTGCTGGCCGTGACCGGCACCAACGGCAAGACCACCACGGCCTGGTGGCTGGCCCATGCGCTGGCCCGGGTGACGCTGCAGGGGCGCCGCGGATGTGCCCTGGTGGGCACGCTGGGCGTGGGCGTGCCGCCCGCGCTGGAGCCCACGGGCATGACCACGCCCGACCCCGTGCGGCTGCAGCGTGCATTGCGTGAATATGCCGACGCGGGCCTGGCAGCCTGCGCCATCGAGGCGTCCTCCATCGGCATCGTCGAGCACCGACTGGACGGCACGCGCATCCGCGTGGCGCTGTTCACCAATTTCACGCAGGACCATCTCGACTACCACGGCAGCATGCAGGCCTATTGGGAGGCCAAGGCCGCGCTGTTCGACTGGCCCGGCCTGCAGGCGGCCGTCGTCAATGTGGACGATGCGCACGGTGCGCGCCTGTGGGCACGCCTGCAGTCGCGTCCGCAGTCCGCCGCGCTCGATGTCTGGAGCATCTCCATCGAAGGCGCGGCGCGCCTGCAGGCCAAGGACATCGCTTTGGGCGCAGAGGGCCTGGGTTTCACCGTGATCGAGGCCGGCCGCAGCCTGCGCATGCACACGCGCATGGTGGGCCAGTACAACGTCTCCAACCTGCTGGGGGTGCTGGCCACGCTGCGCAGCCTGGGCCTGAGCCTGGACGATGCCGTCGCCGCCTGCTCCCACCTGGAGCCCGTGCCGGGGCGCATGCAGCAGATGGCCCAGCCGGGCCAGCCGCTGGTGGCCGTGGACTATGCCCATACGCCCGACGCGCTGGACCAGGCGCTGCGCGCGCTGCGTCCGGCGGCCGAGCAACGCCAGGGCAGGTTGTGGTGCGTGTTCGGCTGCGGCGGCGACCGCGATGCCAGCAAGCGGCCGCTCATGGGGCAGGCCGCCCAGAAGAATGCCGACTGCGTGCTGGTCACCAGCGACAACCCGCGCAGCGAAGTGCCCGGCCGCATCATCGACCAGATCCTGGCCGGCATGCAGCCGGGCGAGAACCTGCTTGTCCAGGCCGATCGCGCGGCGGCCATCGCCCAGGCGATCGCTCACGCCAGCGAACGCGACGTGGTGCTGATCGCCGGCAAGGGACACGAGGACTACCAGGAGACGGCGGGCCTGCGCCATCCGTTCTCCGACATGGCCGAGGCGCGCAAGGCGCTGGCGGCCCGTGAAGGAAAGAAGCGGTCATGATGACCTTGCAACAAGCGCTGGAATTGATCCGGTCGCAACTCCCCGAAGCCCGGCTGGTCGGAGACGGCCAGACCCAGCTCGCGCGCGTGCACACCGATACCCGCACGCTGCAGGCCGGGGACCTGTTCGTCGCCCTCAAGGGCGAGCGTTTCGATGCCAACCAGTTCCTGGCCCAGGCCCGCGAAGCCGGTGCGGCGGCGGCCCTGGCCCATGGCGGCCTGGAGGCGGCAGGCCTGTCCGGCATCGAAGTGCCCGACACGCTGCGCGCCCTGGGCGCGCTGGCCACGGCCTGGCGCGCGCGCTTCGCGCTGCCGCTGATCGCCGTCACAGGCAGCAACGGCAAGACCACGGTCACGCAGATGGTCGCCTCCATCCTGCGCGCCCATGCGGGCGAGGCGGCATTGGCCACGCGCGGCAATTTCAACAACTCCATCGGCCTGCCGCTGAGCCTGATGCGCATGACCGGCCAGCACCGCGTGGCGGTGCTGGAGATGGGCATGAACCATCCCGGCGAGATCGCCGAGCTGGCCGCCATCGGCCAGCCCACGGTGGCACTGGTCAACAACGCCCAGCGCGAACACCAGGAGTTCATGCACACGGTCGAGGCCGTCGCACGCGAGAACGGCAGCGTGCTGGCGGCCCTGCCGGCCGACGGCGTGGCCGTGTTCCCGGCCGGCGACACGTACACGCCGCTGTGGCATGAACTGGCCGGTGCACGTGCCTGTGTACTGTTCGGCGAGTCCGGCGACGGCGCCCAGGTGCATGCGCGCGATGCACTGTGGCTGGGCGATGCCTGGCAGTTCACGCTGGTCACGCCCGGGGGCGAGGCCCCGGTGCGCCTGCACATCGCCGGCCGCCACAACGTGCGCAATGCGCTGGCCGCGGCGGCCTGCGCACAGGCCGCGGGTGTTGCGCTGGCCGACATCGCGCGGGGCCTGAGTGCCTTCGAGCCCGTGCAGGGCCGTTCGCGCGCGCTGGGTGTGAACGTCGGCGGGCGCACCATCACCGTGGTCGACGACAGCTACAACGCCAACCCCGATTCGGTGGCAGCGGCCATCGAGGTGCTGCGCGAGCTGCCCGCGCCCCAGTGGCTGGTGCTGGGCGACATGGGCGAGGTCGGCGACCAGGGGCCGCAATTCCACGCCGAGGCCGGCGCGCTTGCGCGCAGCCGCGGCATTCCCCGGCTGTTCACGCTGGGCGCGCTGGGCGCATCGGCCGCGGCTGCCTTCGGTGAAGGCGCGCGGCATTTCGAGGACATGGCATCGCTGCAGCAGGCGGTCGGTGCCGCGCTGCCCGAGGCGGGCAGCATTCTGGTCAAGGGTTCGAGGTTCATGAAGATGGAGCAGGTGGTTCAGGCGGTCGAGGCGGCCGGCAAGGATGACGGTCGCACGAAGGAGGCCGCATGCTGCTGATGCTGTCGCAATGGCTGCAGGGCCTGTCGCCGGAATTCAGCTTCCTGCGCGTGTTCCAGTACCTGACGCTGCGCGCCGTGATGGCCGCGCTCACGGCCCTGGTCATCGGCCTGTTGGCCGGCCCGCGCCTGATCCGCATGCTGACGGCGCTCAAGATCGGCCAGCCCGTGCGCGGCTACGCCATGGAGACCCATCTGGTCAAGAGCGGCACGCCCACCATGGGCGGCGCGTTGATCCTGCTGTCCATCGCCGTCTCCACGCTGCTGTGGTTCGACCTGTCCAACCGTTTCGTCTGGATCGTGCTGCTGGTCACGCTGGGCTTCGGCACCATCGGCTGGGTGGATGACTGGCGCAAGGTGGTGAACAAGGATCCCGAAGGCATGCGTTCGGGCGAGAAGTACTTCTGGCAGTCCGTCATCGGCCTGCTGGCCGCGCTGTACCTGGTGTTCTGCATCTCCGAGAACTCCAATGCCCAGGTGTTCGAGCTGTTCGTGACCTGGGTGCAGTCGGGCTTCGCGCTGGACCTGCCGCCCAAGGCCGGCCTGCTCGTGCCCTTCTTCAAGGAAGTCAGCTATCCGCTGGGCGTGCTGGGCTTCGTGGTCATGACCTATCTGGTCATCGTGGGCGCCAGCAATGCCGTGAACCTGACCGACGGCCTGGATGGACTGGCCATCATGCCCGTGATCATGGTGGGTTCGGCCCTGGGCATCTTCGCCTATGTGACTGGCAACGCCGGTTATGCCAAGTACCTGCTTTTCCCGCACATCCCGGGCTCGGGCGAGCTGCTGGTGTACTGCGCGGCCATGGCCGGCGCGGGCCTGGCTTTCCTGTGGTTCAACGCCCACCCGGCCCAGGTCTTCATGGGCGATGTGGGCGCGCTGGCCCTGGGCGCCTCGCTGGGCACCATCGCCGTGATCGTGCGCCAGGAAATCGTGCTGGCCATCATGGGCGGCATCTTCGTGGTCGAGGCCCTGTCGGTGATGCTGCAGGTCACCTGGTTCAAATACACCAAGAAGCGCTATGGCGAAGGTCGCCGCCTGCTCAAGATGGCGCCGCTGCACCACCATTTCGAGAAGAGCGGCTGGAAGGAAACCCAGGTCGTGATCCGCTTCTGGATCATCACCATGCTGCTGTGCCTGCTGGGCCTGTCCACGCTGAAGCTGAGGTGATCGCATGAACACCGAAGACTTCAAGACCACGATCCAGGCTGCGGGCCATGAGCCTGTGGCCGCTGCGCCTGCGGTTTCGGCTTCGGCATCGGATGCGCCCGTCCCCTCGGAGGTGGTGGAGGCGGCCGCGCTCACGGTGCGGCCCGAGGGGGAGGCGGTCATTGAACCGGTGCCGGACACGTCTCCGGCCCACGGGCAGGCCGATGGTGCGGCCGGGCTGTCGGCGCCGGAGGCGTCTGAAGCGCCTGCGGCACCTGCGGCCATGACCGAGCCCGTGCCAGACATCTCCACGCTGACGGCCGCCCGGGATGCTGCAGCCTTCGTGGCCCAGATCTTCGCCGATCCCAGCATCTCCGACTCCGCCGATGCCGAAGTCACCCCGGTCGCCGCCGAGGCCGAAGCCGGAGGCGCCGAACCCGAACAGGTCCTGCCGCCCGTGGCCGCAGGCTGGCCTGGCCAGCAGGCCCAGCATCTGCAAGGCCAGCGCGTGCTCATCCTGGGCCTGGGCGCCTCGGGCCTGGCCATGGCGCGCTGGTGCGCGCGCTGCGGCGCCGAAGTCATCGTGGCCGACACGCGCCAGTCGCCACCGCAACTGCAGCAACTGGCCAGCGAACTGCCCCGGGTGCGCTTCGTGCCCGGAGTGCTCACGGCCCAATTGGTGGACGGACAGGGCCTGGGCCTGGTCTACCGTTCGCCCGGCCTCAGCCCCGCCACCGTGGCGCCGGTGGTCGACACCGCGCGCGCCCAGGGCCTGCCCGTGGGCGGTGAGCTCGATCTGTTCGCCATGGCGCTCAAGGCCCTGGCGGCGGCCCATGGCTACCGACCCACCGTGCTGGGCATCACGGGTACCAATGGCAAGACCACGGTCACTTCGCTGACAGGGCAACTGCTGGAACACGCGGGCCTGAGCGTGGCCGTGGCCGGCAACATCGGCCCCACGCTGCTGGACACGCTGACGCAGGCCATCGATGCCGAGACCCTGCCACAGGCCTGGGTGCTGGAGCTGTCCAGCTTCCAGCTCGACGGCGTGCAGATGTTCGAGCCCACGGCGGCCGCCGTGCTCAACATCACCCAGGACCATCTGGACTGGCATGGCAGCCTGCGTGCCTATGCCGATGCCAAGGCCTGCATCTTCGGCCGCGAGGGCATCATGGTGCTCAACCGCGAGGACCCCGAGGTCATGCGCATGCTGCCTGCCCCCGTGGTGCCGCAGGGCAAGCGCCAAAAGCCCCAGCAGCGTGCCCACATCACCTTCGGCGGCGACATGCCGCGCCGTCCCGGTGACTTCGGCCTCGAAGTGGTCGCTGGCATGACCTGGCTGGTGCGTGCCCACGAGGCCGACGAAACCGCCAAGGGCAAGGCCGCCGACGACCTGCACATCCAGCGCCTGATGCCCGCCGACGCGCTGCGCATCCGCGGGCGGCACAACGCCATCAATGCCCTGTCGGCCCTGGCACTGGCCAGCGCCGGCGGCTGCACGCTGGCACCGCTGCTGTACGGCCTGCGCGAGTACCGCGGCGAGCCGCACCGCGTCCAGCCCATCGGCCGCGTCGAAGGCGTGGAGTACTACGACGACAGCAAGGGCACGAACGTGGGTGCCACCGTGGCCGCGCTGTCGGGCCTGGGGCCTGACCACCGCATCGTGGTCATCCTGGGCGGGGACGGCAAGGGGCAGGACTTCTCTCCCCTGGCCGCGCCCGTGTCGCGCCATGTGCGCGCCGCCGTGCTGATCGGCCGCGATGCCGCCCTGATCCGCGCCGCACTGCAGGATTGCGGCGTGCCCCTGGTCGACGCCACCACCATGGCCGACGCCGTGGAGCAGGCCGCCTCGCGGGCCCATGAGGGCGATGCCGTGCTGCTGTCGCCCGCCTGCGCGAGCCTGGACATGTTCCGCAACTACGAGGACCGGGCCCACCAGTTCGTCGAGGCCGTGCGTGCCCTGGCCCTGGATGCCGGGCATGAGCTGGGAGGCGCGGCATGAGCACCCTGAACCAGGTCCTGGGCCGCATGCGCTCCTGGTTCGGAGGCGCGCAAGAGAAGGCCATCGATGTGCTGCCCGTGCGCCTGGGCGGACCCCAGTACCACCGGCCCACGCAGACGCCGGCCAGCGTGCTCGGCCTGGACCAGGCCCTGATCTGGGTGGTGATCGGGCTGCTGGCCTGGAGCCTGATCATGGTGTATTCGGCATCGATCGCGATGCCCGACAACCCGCGCTTCGGCAAGATCGCGCCCACCCACTTCCTGCTGCGCCATGCCATGTCCATCGGCATGGCCTTCGTCGGCGCGCTGCTGGCCTTCCAGGTGTCCATGGCCACCTGGGAGCGCATGGCGCGCAAGCTGTTCCTGGTGTCCCTGGTCCTGCTGGTGGCGGTGCTGATTCCGCACGTGGGCACCGTGGTCAACGGCGCGCGCCGCTGGCTGTCGCTGGGCATCATGAACTTCCAGCCGTCCGAGCTGGCCAAGTTCGCCGTGCTCATCTATGCGGCCGACTACATGGTGCGCAAGATGGAGGTCAAGGAGCGCTTCTTCCGCGCCGTGCTGCCCATGGGCCTGGCGGTGGTGCTGGTGGGCGTGCTGCTGCTGGCCGAGCCGGACATGGGGGCCTTCATGGTGATCGTGGTGATCGCCATGGGCATCCTGTTCCTGGGCGGCGTCAACGCGCGCATGTTCTTCCTGATCGCGGCCCTGGTGGTGCTGGCCTTCGTGATGATCATCGCCACCTCCGAATGGCGGCGCGAGCGCATCTTCGCCTACCTCAATCCCTGGGACGAAAAGCACGCCCTGGGCAAGGGCTACCAGCTGTCGCACGCGCTGATCGCCATCGGCCGCGGCGAGATCTTCGGCGTGGGCCTGGGCCGCAGCGTGGAGAAGCTGCACTGGCTGCCCGAGGCGCATACCGACTTCCTGCTGGCCGTGATCGGCGAGGAGTTCGGACTGGTCGGCGTGCTGCTGATCGCCGTCACCTTCCTGTGGCTGACGCGCCGCATCATGCTCATCGGCCGCCAGGCCATCGCGCTGGACCGCGTGTTCGCGGGCCTGGTGGCCGAGGGCGTGGCGATCTGGATGGGGTTCCAGGCCTTCATCAACATGGGCGTGAACCTGGGCGCGTTGCCCACCAAGGGCCTGACGCTGCCGCTGATGAGCTTTGGCGGCTCGGCCATCCTGATGAATCTGATAGCGATAGCGGTGGTGTTGAGAGTGGACTACGAGAACAAGCTGCTGATGAAGGGGGGGCACGCATGACGGCTCCGGCTTCCCAAGGCAGCCACCGCCAGCGCACGGCCCTGATCATGGCCGGCGGCACGGGCGGCCATATCTTCCCCGGCCTGGCCGTGGCCCAGGCGCTGCGCGAGCGCGGCTGGAACGTGCGCTGGCTGGGCGCGCCGGGCTCCATGGAGTCGCGCATCGTGCCGGCCCAGGGCTTTCCGCTGGAGACCATCGATTTCTCGGGCGTACGCGGCAAGGGCCTCATGACGCTGGCTTTTCTGCCCATGCGCCTGCTGCGCGCCTTCTGGCAGGCGCTGGCCGTGGTGCGTCGCGTCAAGCCAGACGTGGTCGTGGGCCTGGGCGGCTACATCAGCTTTCCCGGCGGCATGATGGCCGTGCTGGCGGGCAAGCCCCTGGTGCTGCATGAGCAGAACTCCGTGGCAGGCATGGCCAACAAGGTGCTGGCCGTCGTCTCCGAGCGCATCTTCACGGCCTTTCCCGGCGTTTTCGCCAAGGGCCGCTGGGTGGGCAATCCGCTGCGCCAGGCCTTCACCGAGCAGCCCGCGCCCGAGCAGCGCTTCGAAGGCCGCAGCGGTCCGCTGCGCCTGCTGGTGGTGGGTGGCAGCCTGGGCGCCAAGGCGCTCAACGAGATCGTGCCCCAGGCGCTGGCCCTGATCCCGGCCGAGACCCGCCCCATCGTGCTGCACCAAAGCGGCGCTGCCCAGATCGATGCGTTGCGCGCCAACTACGCGGCCGCCGGCGTGCAGGCCGAGCTGACCCCCTTCATCGACGATACGGCCCGCGCCTTCGCCGAGGCCGATGTCATCGTCTGCCGCGCCGGTGCCAGCACCGTCACCGAGATCGCGGCCGTGGGCGCCGCGGCCATCTATGTGCCCTTTCCGGCGGCGGTGGACGACCACCAGACCACGAACGCGCGTTTCCTGGTCGATGCCGGCGGTGGATGGTTGATGCAACAAAGCGCACTGACTGCCCAAAGTCTGGCCGAAATGCTACAAAATATGCAGCGAGCGACGCTGCTGGAGCGCGCTGGAAAAGCCAAGAAAATGCAAAAGACAGATGCCACCGCCGAGGTGGTCGCCGCCTGTGAGGAACTGGCCGCATGAAGCACGCCATCCATCACATCCATTTCGTCGGCATCGGTGGCGCCGGAATGAGCGGCATCGCCGAGGTGCTGCACAACCTGGGCTACGCCATCTCGGGCTCTGACCTGGCCGACAGCGCCACGCTGCGCCGCCTGGCCGACCTGGGCATCGCCACCCATGTCGGCCATGAGGCGGCCCATATCGAGGGCGCTGATGCCGTCGTCACCTCCACCGCCGTGCAGGCCGACAACCCCGAGGTGCTGGCCGCACGCGCACGCAAGATCCCCGTCGTGCCGCGTGCGCTGATGCTGGCCGAGCTGATGCGCTTCAAGCAGGGCATCGCCATCGCGGGTGCCCACGGCAAGACCACCACTACCAGCCTGGTGACCAGCGTGCTGGCCGAGGCCGGGCTGGACCCGACCTTCGTGATCGGCGGCAAGCTCAACAGCGCGGGTGCCAACGCCAAGCTGGGTCAGGGCGACTACATCGTGGTGGAGGCCGACGAGTCCGATGCCTCCTTCCTGAACCTGCTGCCCGTGATGGCCGTGGTCACCAACATCGATGCCGACCACATGGAAACCTATGGCCATGATTTCGGCCGGCTCAAGGGTGCGTTCGTCGATTTCCTGCACCGCATGCCGTTCTATGGCCGCGCCATCCTGTGCGTGGACAGCCCGGCCGTGCGCGAGATCCTGCCCCAGGTGGCGCGCCCCGTCACCACCTATGGCTTCGCCGAGGACGCCCAGGTGCGGGCCCTGAACGTGCGCGCCGAGGCCGGGCGCATGTGCTTCACCGTGCGTCGCCAGAACGGCCAGTCCTACCCCGACATCGATGTGGTGCTGAGCCTTCCCGGCGAGCACAACGTACTCAATGCCCTGTCGGCCGTGGCCGTCGCCATGGAACTGGAGATTGCCGACGAGGCCCTGCTGCGCGCCTTCGAAAGCTTCAAGGGCGTGGGCCGGCGTTTCCAGCGCTATGGCGAACTGGCTGCGGCCGATGGCGGCAGCTTCACCGTCATCGATGACTACGGGCACCACCCTGTGGAAATGGCGGCCACGCTGGCCGCCGCGCGCGGCGCCTTCCCGGGGCGGCGCCTGGTGCTGGCCTTCCAGCCGCACCGCTACAGCCGCACGCGCGACTGTTTCGAGGATTTCGTCAGGGTCATCGGCCTGGCCGATGCCGTGTTGCTGACCGAGGTCTATGCGGCCGGCGAGACACCCGTCGTGGCCGCCGATGGCCGCTCGCTGGCGCGCGCCCTGCGCGTGGCCGGGCGGGTCGAGCCGGTTTTTGTGGAAAACGTTGCCGAGCTGCCGGCGGCCATCGCCGCCAACGCGCGTGATGGCGACGTGCTGTTGTGCATGGGTGCAGGCTCGATCGGTGCCGTGCCAGGAAAGTTGGTTGAAATGCTTCAGAAACAAGGGCTGCAGGCGCAGCAGGGAGCCGCGCAATGAGCAGTTTCGGCAACGGAATCGATGTCAGGGGACTGGGCAAGGTGGCCGTGTTGCTGGGAGGCCGCTCGGCCGAGCGCGAGGTGTCGCTGATGTCGGGCGCGGGCGTGCTCAAAGCCCTGCTGTCGCAGGGCGTGGATGCCCATGCCTTCGATCCGTCGGAGCGCGACCTGGGCGAGTTGAAGAAAGAGGGCTTTGACCGCTGCTTCATCGCGCTGCATGGACGCTACGGGGAGGATGGCACGGTTCAGGGCGCACTGGAGCTTCTGGGCATTCCCTACACCGGCCCCGGCGTGATGGCCTCCAGCATCGCCATGGACAAGATCATGACCAAGCGCATCTGGCGCTTCGAGGGCCTGCCCACGCCGGACTGGCGCCTGGTGGCCAGCGCCGACGAGACGCGTGCCGCGCTGCAGGCGCTGGGCGCGCCCATGATCGTCAAGCCGTCGCGCGAAGGCTCGACCATCGGTCTGACCAAGGTCTGGACGGCCGAGGAATGCGCGCAGGCCTATGCGCTGGCCTCGAAGTACGACCCCGAGGTGCTCTGCGAGGAGTTCATCGCGGGTGACGAGACCACCTGCCCCGTGCTGGGAACCGGCGAGGGCGCCCACGCGCTGCCGGTGATCCGCATCGTCGCGCCCGAGGGAAACTACGACTACCAGAACAAGTACTTCACCGACGACACCCGGTACCACTGCCCCAGCGGCCTGCCTGCCGAGGAGGAGGCCGAGATCCGGCGCATCGTGGTCAAGGCCTTCCGCACGCTGGGCTGCCGCGGCTGGTCGCGTGCCGACATCATGATCCGCGCCAGCGACCGCAAGCCCTTCCTGCTGGAGATCAACACCTCGCCGGGCATGACCGGGCATTCGCTGGTACCCATGTCGGCCCGCGCCATCGGCGTGAGCTACGAAAGCCTGTGCCTGGGCATTCTGGCGAGTGCCGCCCTGGATTCGGAGTCGGAGCACGCATGAGCTACTCCCTGCCCGCCCCCTTCGACGTCAAGCTCATGAACGTGACCGCCACGGTCCTGTTCGTGGGCGTGGCCGCGCTGGGGCTGGCAGCCGTGAGCTGGTGGGCACTGCGCCATCCGGCATTCAACATCGGCCGCATCGTGGTCGAGGGTGAGCTGGTGCACAACAACGCCGTGACCCTGCGCGCCAACGTGGCGCCCGTGCTCACGGGCAATTTCTTCACTGTCGATCTCAAGGGCGCCAAGGCGGCCTTCGAGCAGGTGCCCTGGGTGCGCGAGGCCCAGGTGCGCCGCGACTATCCCAACAGCCTGCGTGTCATCCTGCACGAGCATGTGGCCGAGGCCTTCTGGGGGCCGGACTCCGGCACCGGCCTGGTCAACAGCTTCGGCGAGGTGTTCGAGGCCAACCTGGGCGAACTCGACCGCGAAGGCCTGCCGCGCCTGCAAGGCCCCGACGGCAGCGCCACGCAGATGCTGCAGATGTACCGGCTGCTGGTGCCGGCGCTGGGGCCGCTGGAGGTGGAGATCGACGGTCTCACGCTGAACCCGCGCGGCAGCTGGCAGTTGCGGCTGGCCAATGACGCGCAGATCGAACTGGGCGGCGGCAGCGTGGAGGCCGTGCTCCAGCGCGTGCAGCGCTTCGTGCGCACGCTGCCCCAGATCACGACCCAATACAAGCGCAAGGCGGACGCCATCGAGTCGGCCGACCTGCGTTATGAAGACGGATATGCGCTGCGGTTGCGCGGTGTGACCACCGGCGGCACGGCCAAGGCGCCGGCTGCGGTGCGTCCCCGACGCTGAGACGAGGCAGGACAGACACATGTACGCGCACACCACGCAGCGACACAGGCACAGGACAGAACCAACCGGGGGCGGATGCTGATATGGCAAGAGAATACAAAGATGTGATCGTCGGACTGGACATCGGCACGGCCAAGGTCATGGCCGTCGTGGCCGAGGTCCTGTACAACGGCGAACTCAAGCTCGCCGGCCTGGGCGTGGCTCCCAGCAACGGGCTCAAGCGCGGCGTGGTGGTGAACATCGATGCAACGGTGCAGAGCATCCAGCAGGCATTGAAGGAGGCCGAGCTGATGGCCGACTGCAAGATCCAGCGCGTGTGCACCGGCATCACCGGCAGCCACATCCGCGGACTGAACTCCAGCGGCATGGTGGCCATCAAGGACAAGGAAGTCACGGCCACCGACGTGGCGCGCGTGATGGAGACGGCCAAGGCCATCAACATCTCCTCGGACCAGCGGCTGCTTCTGGTCGAGCCGCAGGAATTCGTGATCGACGGCCAGGAAGTGCGCGAGCCCATCGGCATGAGCGGCATCCGCCTGGAAGCCAAGATCCACATCGTCACGGGTGCGCAGAGCGCGGCCGAGAACATCATCAAGTGCGTGCGCCGCTGCGGCCTGGAGGTCGAGCAACTGCTGCTCAACCCGCTGGCATCGAGCCAGGCCGTGCTTACGGACGACGAGCGCGAGCTTGGCGTGGCCGTGGTCGATATCGGCGCGGGTGCCACCGACGTGGCCATCTTCACGGGCGGCGCCATCCGCCACACGGCCGTCATTCCGATCGCGGGCGACCTGATCACCAGCGACATCGCCATGGCGCTGCGCACGCCGACCAAGGACGCCGAGGACATCAAGGTCGAAAGCGGCTATGCCAAGCAGCTGCTGGCCGACCCCGATGCCCAGGTCGAGGTGCCGGGCCTGGGCGACCGCAGCCCGCGCATGATCAGCAAGCAGGCGCTGGCCGGCGTGATCGAGCCGCGCGTGGAAGAGATCTTTTCGCTGGTGCAGCAGGTGGTGCGCGATTCCGGCTACGAGGAAGTGCTGTCCTCGGGCATCGTGCTGACCGGCGGCAGCGCCGTGATGCCGGGCATGGTCGAACTGGGCGAGGACATCTTCCTCAAGCCCGTGCGCCGCGGCATCCCCAAGTATTCGAGTGCTCTGGCCGACATGGTGGCGCAACCCCGCGCCGCCACCGTGATGGGATTGCTCGAAGAGGCCCGCCTGGCTCGCCTGCGCGGTTTCAAGGTGGCACAAAAGAGTGGGTCCATGAAGACCGCTTTTGGCCGTTTCAAAGACTTCATCGTGGGGAACTTTTGACATGTGCTTTCATCGACTGCGCATTACCGGCCCGCCCACCGGCTTCCGAATACCGGACGAAAAGACTGACCTTCCCCAAACGGTGGTGACCACTTATACAGAGCTACAGGAGAACCAACATGCCCATCGACATGATTGAAGTTGAAGAATTCAACCAGGGTACGCAGATCAAGGTGATCGGCGTTGGCGGCGGCGGCGGCAACGCCGTGGAGCACATGATCGCGCGCAACGTGCAGGGCGTGGAATTCGTCTGCGCCAACACCGACGCGCAGGCCCTTCTGCGCAGCAGCGCACACCGCACCATCCAGTTGGGCGGCAGCGGCCTGGGCGCGGGCAGCAAGCCCGACAAGGGCCGCGAGGCCGCCGAGGCCGCCGAGGACGACATCCGCACCGCCATCCAGGGCGCGCACATGCTGTTCATCACGGCCGGCATGGGCGGTGGCACGGGCACGGGCGCGGCACCCGTGATCGCGCGCGTGGCCAAGGAGATGGGCATTCTCACCGTGGGCGTGGTCACCAAGCCCTTCGAGTGGGAGGGCGGGCGCCGCATGGCCAACGCCGACAGCGGCCTGAACGAGCTCGAGGCCAACGTGGACTCGCTGATCGTGGTGCTCAACGAGAAGCTGCTGGACGTGCTGGGTGACGACATCTCGCAGGACGAGGCCTTTGCCCACGCCAACGACGTCCTGAAGAACGCCGTGGGCGGCATTGCCGAGATCATCAACGAGTACGGTCACGTGAACGTCGACTTCGAGGACGTGCGCACCGTCATGGGCGAACCCGGCAAGGCCATGATGGGCACGGCCAAGGCCGCAGGCCCCGACCGCGCGCGCATCGCCGCCGAGCAGGCCGTGGCCTGCCCGCTGCTGGAAGGTATCGACCTGTCGGGTGCCAAGGGCGTGCTGGTGCTGGTCACGGCGGCCAAGGGCAGCCTCAAGCTGTCCGAGTCGCGCCTGGCCATGAGCACCATCAATGCCTATGCCTCGCCCGATGCGCATGTGATCTACGGCGCGGCCTACGACGACACCCTGGGCGACGAGATCCGCGTCACCGTGGTGGCCACCGGCCTGTCGCGTCCCAACGCGCGCCGCCAGAACATGCAGGTGGTGCAGGGCGGCCTGCGCACCGGCACCGACAACATGAGCTACCAGCTGCCCTCTGCATCCATGGGCGCCGCCACGGCGGCGGCAGGCATGGTCGGCGGTGCGGCCGGCGGTGCCGACTACGGCAACAACATGTCGGTGCCCAGCGTCTGGCGCACCAACCGCACGCAGGCCGCGGCCCGCGTCGATGCCCTGGCTTCCGGCGGCATGGACGACCTGGAAATCCCGGCCTTCCTGCGCAAGCAGGCTGACTGAGCAGCGGCCGATACGGCTGCTGCATTGCCGTGATAGCGAAAGCCGTGCCGGGGCCATGCCCCTGCACGGCTGGCGCACTTTAAAATAGCCGGATGCTCCAACAACGCACCATCAAGACGATCACCCGTGCCGTGGGCGTGGGTCTGCACAGCGGCCAGCGCGTCGAACTGACGTTGCGCCCGGCGCAGCCCGACACCGGCATCGTGTTCCGTCGCGTGGATCTGCCGGAGCCCGTGGACATCCCGATCTCGGCCGAAGCCGTCACTGACACGCGCATGGCCTCCACCATCGGCACGGGCGGCGCCAAGGTGCATACCGTGGAGCACCTGATGTCGGCCATCGCCGGCCTGGGACTGGACAACCTCTACATCGACATCACCGCCGAGGAAGTGCCCATCCTCGATGGTTCTTCCGCTTCCTTCGTGTTCCTGCTGCAAAGCGCGGGCATCGAGCTGCAAAAGACCCCCAAGCGCTTCATCCGCGTGATCCGCCCCGTCGAGGTGCGCGAAGGCGAGGGCCAGAACCTCAAGTGGGCGCGCTTCGATCCCTACCACGGCTTCAAGCTGCGCTTCGAGATCGACTTCGCCCATCCTGCCGTGGACTCCACGGGCCAGTGCGTGGAGTTCGACATGGGCGAGGACAACTACACGCGCGACATCGCGCGCGCGCGCACCTTCGGTTTCACCAAGGACGTGGAGATGCTGCGCAGTCACGGCCTGGCGCTGGGCGGCGGCATGGACAACGCCATCGTCATGGACGATTACAAGGTGCTCAACAGCGACGGACTGCGCTATGACGACGAGTTCGCCAAGCACAAGATCCTGGACGCCATCGGCGACCTCTACCTGATCGGCAAGCCGCTGCTGGCCGCCTACAGCGCCTTCCGCTCGGGCCACGGCATGAACAACCAGCTGCTGCGCGCACTGCTGGCCCAGCCCGACGCATGGGAGCTGGTCAGCTTCGAGAGCGAGCGCCAGGCACCCAAGGGCTTCGCCCAGCCTGCCCGGGCCTGGTGAGGCCGGCGCCGCCATGCTGATCTTCCGCTGGCTGGCCACCCTGCTGCTGCTGGCTTCGGCCGTGTCCTTCGCCTTCTACCTGGGCACGGGCCGCCCGCACTACAAGCGCTGGGGCTTCATCATCCTCAAGTGGACCGTGATTGCCGGCGTGACCTTCTTCGCCGTGCTGTTCTTCGGGCGCATCGCCTGAGGGGGCGGCCACGGCACGCGGGCCCATCGGTCGTTGCCCGTCGTTATCCATCGCTGTGGGGAGGCTGACCGGCTGACATGAAGCAAATCCGGATCCGGGCTGGCGACGGCCACAGCATCACGCTGACGCGCACCGGTCCTTCCAAGGGGCCGATCGCGGCCATCACGCATGGCACTTTTTCCGGCTCTGCGTCCTGCGCACGGCTCGGCGCATATCTGAATTCCCAGGCCGTGGGATCATGGCTGTTCGACTGGCGTGGCCATGGGCGCAATGCGGACTGTGGCCATGACTACGATCTGGAAACCGTGGCCATGCACGACATCGGCAGCGCCATCGATGCAATCTGCCATGAGGAGCAGGGCCGGCCGCTGGCCCTGATCGGCCACAGCGGAGGTGGCATTGCCGCAGCCATCTGGGCCGCGCGCAATCCGGAACTGGCCCTTGATCGCCTCTCTGGCGTGGCACTTCTGGCCGCCCAGACCACCCATGCTGCCGCAACCCTGCTGGCCTGGGCGAAGATCCGGGGCTATCGGGCGTGGATAGGCCACCGCCACTGGATAGCCCCCAGCCGCAGGGTGGGACCCGAGGCGGAGAGTGGGCGGCTGATGCGCCAGTGGTGCCAATGGAACCTGGAGCGTCGGTTTGTGGGACGCGATGGAATGGATTACATGCAGGCGCTCTCGCGCGTCAGCCTTCCCGTCTTGGCGCTGGCAGGCTCCGGTGACCGGTTGATCGCTCCCTGGCAGGGATGCGAGGCCCTGGCCAGGGCCTTTGGCGGTCCGGATGTGCAATTCCTGCTGTGCGGCAAGGCCGGCGGCTTCAGGGAGGACTACAGCCACAGCCGGTTGCTGATGGCGGGCAATGCGCAGTCCGATGTGTTTCCCCGGATCGCGCAATGGATCCGTGACCGGGCCGGAGAGGTTCAGTAGACCCGTCCGCCCTTGTAGACCGCGTGCTGGCGCCGCTGCAGCTGCGTGACCTCGGCCATCTTCGTCATGGCCGCGCCGGCATGGGCGTGGGTGATGGCCAGGCCCAGGGCGTCGGCGGCGTCGGTGCCGGGCAGGCCGGGCAACTGCAGCAGGCGCTTGACCATCTCCTGGATCTGGCTCTTGGCCGCGCGGCCGTGGCCGGTCATGGCCTTCTTCATCTGCAGTGCGGTGTACTCGGCCACGGGCAGGCCGGCGTTGACCAGGGCCGTGAGCGCGGCGCCGCGTGCCTGGCCCAGCAGCAGGGTGGATTGGGGATTGACGTTGACGAAGACGATTTCCACGGCCGAGCTGTCGGGCTGGTAGCGGCCGGCGACTTCCGAGATGCCGTCGAACAGCAGCTTGAGCCGCCCCGGCAGGTCGCCGAGCGCGATGCCCGTGGTGCGGATGGTGCCGCTGGCCACGTAGGCCAGGCGGTGGCCGTCGACGTCGATCACGCCGAATCCCGTGGTCTGCAGCCCGGGGTCGATTCCAAGAATGCGCATGGCGTGACTGTAGCTGCTCAGGGGACCACGGCGCTGGGCATTCTTTGCATGACCACGCGTGTGCGCTGGAGCAGGTAGCTGGAGTTGGGCAGCTTCTCGAAGCGCTTGGGCTGGGGCAGCATCACGGCCAGGCGTGCGGCCTCGGCGCTGCTCAACTGGGAGGCGCTCTTGCGGAAGTAGTGGTGTGCCGCGGCTTCCGCGCCGAACACGCCCTGGCCCCATTCCACGCTGTTCAGATAGATCTCCAGGATGCGCTGCTTGCTCAGCATCAGCTCCAGCAGGTGGGTCAGCACCAGCTCCTGTCCTTTGCGCAGCAGGCTGCGTTCGCCCGACAGCAGCAGGTTCTTGGCCAGTTGCTGGGTGATGGTGGAGCCGCCATAGATCTTGGGCGCCTTGCCGTTGTCGGCCTTTTGCGCACGGGCCTCGGCGCGCTGGTTGCGTTCCCAGGCCTTTTCGATGGCTTCCCACTGCACGCCGTGGTGCTCGATGAAGCTGTCGTCCTCGGACGCGATGACGGCGCGCTTGAGCGCGGGCGCGATGCGGTCATAGGGCAGCCACTGCTGGCTCCAGCGCAGGCCCTCGGAGCTGCGCAGCAACTGCCAGGCCTCGGAGCGCTGAAAGGCCGTGGACTGCGGATCGACGACCACCATCAGCGCGATGCGCAGCACGAAGAACAGCTGCAGCAGCAGGCCGGCGCACAGCACCAGCACCAGCGCGCGCGCTACGGATCTCATGGATTCCTCAGCCGCCCTGGGCGATGTGGGCGCGCAGTTCGGCCAGCACCTGGGCCGAGGGGGGGCGCACGCCGCGCCATAGCGCGAACGACTCGGCGGCCTGCTCCACCAGCATGCCCAGTCCGTCGCGGGCCTGGGCACCATGCCGTCCGGCCCATTGCATGAAGTCCTGGGCAGCGGGGCCGTACATCATGTCGTAGGCCAGGCTGCCGGGGCGCAGCACGCTGGCTGGCACGGGCACCTCGGCACCCGCGAGGCTGCTGGCCGTGGCATTGATGACCACGTCGAAGTCCTCCTCCACGGCCTGCTGCTCCAGTGCGGCCAGCTCCACGCCGTATTGCGCGGCGAAGGCGGCATGGCGCTGGACCAGGGTCTGGGCGCGTTCGAGGGTCCGGTTGACGACCGCGATGCGGCGCGGGCGCTCGGCGATCAGTGCACCCAGCGCGCCCGCCGCCGCGCCTCCGGCACCCAGCAGCAGCAGATCGCGGCCGGCCAGCCCAACGCCTGCGTTGCGCACGATGTCGGCCACCAGGCCCAGTCCATCGGTGTTGTCGGCATGGATGCCATCCGCCGTCAGCACCAGGGTGTTGGCGGCGCCTGCCAGTTGCACGCGTTCGCTGGACGTGGTGGCCAGCTGGGCGGCTTCCAGCTTGAAGGGCACGGTGACGTTGCAGCCGCGCCCGCCTTCGGCGATGAAGCCGTGCACAGCCTCGGTGAAGTCTTGCAATTCCACATGCCGGCGCTCGTAGCGCAGGACCTGCCCGCACAGTTCGGCGAAGCGGGCATGGATCCAGGGCGAGCGGCTGTGCGCGACGGGATTGCCCATGACGCAGTAGCGGTCGGAGGAGGTGGCGGCAGCGGAAGTCATGTCGAAAAGCAAGGGTGCGAAGAGGGCTGGGGAGCTATTGCACTGTGGTTTGCAGCGTCTGCTCACGCGTGAACTTGAAGCGTGAGACCACGGCGATCTGGTCGGCCTTGGCGCGCATGGCCGGGCTGAAGTGGCCGAAGGGGCCGGCTGCGCGCGCGATGGCTTCCGCGCGCGTGTCCAGCATGCGGTTGCCAGAACCTTGCACGATCTCGGTGGCCAGCACGCGGCCGTCGTGGTTGACGGTCAGGATCATGACCAGCTCGCCATAGAGTTTCTTGCCGGCCTGCTCGGGGAAGTTTTCCGTGCCCTTGTCCTCGACCTTGCGGCGCAGGCCATCGTAGTAGATGGCGTAGACGGCCTCGCGCGTGGCGGGACTGATGTAGCGCTTCTTGGGACGCGCGTTTTCCTCGTTGATGCGTTTTTCTATCTCGGCCAGCAGCTTCACCAGCTGGCGGCGCTTTTCCTGCTGGGCCTGCTGTTCCCTGGTCTGCCTGGCCGCCTCGCGCGGGTCCAGCGGCGGCAGGGCCGCGATCTGCTTGCGCAACTGGGTCAGCATGACGGTCTGCTGCTCCTGCATGGAGTCGATCTGGCGCTGGCGTTCCTCGAAGTCTTCGCCCACGGCCGTGAGGGCCGAGTAGGGCATGGGGCTGGAGGCCCGCCCCTTGTCGGCCTCGCCGCCACCGGCCAGCGAGGTCTGGGCGATGGCCTGCGCCTTGTCAGGCTGCTCGTTGGCCCGGGCGTTGACCAGGATGACTTCCAGCGGCGTGTCCTGGAACACACGGTCGAAGCGTTCGGGGTCGACGAAGCGGAACGAAAGCAGCCCCGCGTGGATGGCGATGGAAACGCCCAGCGCCAACTGCAGCGTGCTCAGGGAACGGAGGGCGGTAGGCAGTTTCACGTCAGGTCGGGTCAGGGACTGTTGCAGGGGTGTGCGAGGGCTCAGGACTGGGCGGGGTCCGCCGCCGTGCCATCGGCCTCGTTCATGTCCACGGCGATGGCGATGGGGCCGGCCACGGCTTCCTCGTCGTCTTCGGCCGCATCCTCGCCACCGGCCGCGACCGCGTCGCCATCCAGGCGTTCGATCAGCGTGCCCGAGACATCGAGCGCGATCTCGTCGATCTCGCCCAGGCGCACGCGTACATGGGCACCGCGCGGCAGGCCGGTGACGCCCAGCACCGGGAAGACCAGGGGCAGGTCGTCGGCGCGCACCAGCAGGCCGCCGCCCATGCCTTCCTTGATGACGGTGGCCGTCAGTTCGGTGATGGCGTGCTGCTGCAGGTACTTGAGGGTCCAGAAGCGTTCCATGCCGGCCTGGTAGCCGTTGTAGGCGCTGTAGGCCCCGTCGAAGCTGCTGATGATGCCGAACAGCTCGGCGTCCTTGGGCTTGAACGGCGCGGCCAGCGCGGCGGTCTTGCCATGGCGCGCGCAGGCGATGATCTGCCACTGGTTGACCAGGTCCACGTAGCGGCGCAGCGGCGAGGTGGCCCAGGCATAGCTCTTGACGCCGATGCCGGCGTGGGGCAGGGCCTTGGTGGACATGCGCACCTTGATGCCGGGCGCCAGGCTGGCCTGGCTGCGGTAGATGCCGGGCACGCCCAGCTCGGCCAGCCAGCTACCCCAGGTGCTGTTGGCGACGATGGCGGCCTCGGCCACGATCAGGTCCAGCGGAGCGCCGCGCTTGCGCACGGTGATCTCCACCTGCTCGTTGCCCCGGGGCTCGGCACCGCCGTTGCCCACGAGGCGGAAGTTGTAGTCGGGCCGGTTGAAGTTCTCTGGCTTGCCGCGCACTTCCTCGCGCCGCGCCTTCAGGTGTTTCGCCCAGCGCTGCAGGAAGGTCAGCTCGGCACGCTTGCCCTGGAGGACTTCGGGCGTGTCCTCGACTTGCAGGGCCGGGTCGGCCAGCCATTGCTCGGTGACGATGTGGTCCAGCTTGTCATGGCGGAAGTTGACCTGCACCGGCACGCGCTCCAGCCGTGTCTCGCTGGCCGTGGTCTCCAGCGTGGCTTCGTCGATGGTCACGTACAGGGACACGGCGGGGTTGGCGCGGCCTTCGTCCAGCGTGTAGATCTGCACCACCTCGTCGGGCAGCATGGTGATCTTGTAGCCGGGCATGTAGACCGTGGACAGGCGCGAGCGGCCCAACTGGTCCAGCGGCGTGCCTGGGACGATCGCAAGGCCGGGCGCCGCTATGTGGATGCCCACGGTGACCGTGCCCGTGCCCAGCCCGCGCACGGACAGGGCATCGTCGATCTCCGTGGTGGCCGAGTCGTCGATGGAGAACGCCTGGACCTCGGCCAGCGGCAGGTCGGCCGGCGGCTGGGGGGCCTGCAGCGCGGGGAACTGGGTGCCCTTGGGGAAGTGGTCGAACAGGAAGCGCTTCCAGTGGAACTCGTAGGCCGATTCGATGGCGCCGGCCTTGTGCAGCAGGTCCAGGGGCGCCAGGCGCGTGGCGCGGCTGGCTTCGACCACGGCCTTGTATTCGGGCGCGTTCTTGTCCGGGCGGAACAGGATCCTGTACAGCTGCTCGCGAATGGGGGCCGGGCATTCGCCGGCGCCCAGCTGGTCGGCCCAGGCCGTGATCTGGGCCTGGATCTGCTTTTTCTTTTCGATGCCGGCCAGCGCCTGCTGGAGGATCTCGGCGGGCGCCTTCTTGAAGCGGCCCTTGCCGGCACGGCGGAAGTAGTGCGGTGCCTCGTAGAGGCGGAACAGCGCGCCGGCCTGCTCGGCCAGCGTGGCCTTGTCCGAGAAATAGTCGCGCGCAAGGTCGGCGAAGCCGAACTCCTCCTCGGGGGCGAATTCCCAGGCCAGGTCCAGGTCGATCTCGGCGGCCTGCGCCTGCGCCTGGGCGATCAGTTCTGCCGGAGCCGGCTTGTCGAACTTGAGCAGGATGTTGGCGGACTTGACCTTGACCCGTTTGCCCGAATCCAGCTCCACCTGTGCGGAGGTGTCTGCTTCGGAGAGGATGCGGCCGGCCAGGAACTTGCCGGCTTCTTCAAACAATGCGTGCATAGCCCGGTATTCTCCCACGCGGCGCATGGCTGCTGCCAGGCCGGCACCGTCCCGTGGCCTTATGCCAGGTTCAGGAATTCATCGAGCTGGGGCAGGTATTCCTCGAAATTGCTCAGTGCGTGGTCGCCGCCTTCCTGCACGATCTGGAGCGCATGCGGATAGCGCGCGCTCATCTCGCGCCAGTCCAGCACCTCATCGCCCTCGGCCGCCAGCAGCATCTCGGGGGCGGCCGGCGTCATGGCGCGCGTGTCCAGCGTGCGCAGCTCCTCGATGTACTCGCGGCGGAAGAAGAACCGCTCCTCGGGGTTGTGCCAGGCGGTCTGCTCGCCAATGTACTTCTCGAGGTCGCGGGCCGGGTTGACGGCGGGGTTGATCATCACGCTGCGGCAGCGTGCCAATTGGGCCACCCAGCTGGCGTAGTAGCCGCCCAGCGAGGAGCCGACCACGGCCATGGTCTCGCGCGGCCAGCTGCCTATGCCATCGGCGATCAGGGCGGCCGCCTCGCGCGGGGAGGGCGGCAACTGCGGGCTCCACCAGCGCACATGGGGATGGCGCGTGGCCACATGCTCGGCCAGGCGCCGGGCCTTGGTGGACTGGGGGGAGGAGCGAAAGCCGTGCAGGTACAGCAAATGGGTGGTGGTCATGGCGGCGCTCTCCTGTGCGTTGCTGGGGCCCGGCGCAGGACGCAGTCCGGGCGATGGCCCATTGTGGCGGCTGCTGCGGCGGCCGCCCAGCCGGGAAGGCCCGGGCCGACAGCTGGATGAAGGCAACCCTGCGCCGGGCTCGGCCGCATGGGCCACAGGATAATGGCGGCCCGTGCCCGTGACCGACCATCCCCGTGACCGAATTCGACAAGCCCTCCCTCTGGCAACGCGTTGCCCCGCTGCTGCGGGGCTTTGACTTCTGGTTGCTGCTGTTCGTGGGCATGCTGGCTTCGGCAGGGCTGGTGGCCATGTATTCCTCGGGCTTCGACCACGGCACGCGCTTCATGGACCATGGACGCAACATGCTGATCGCGGCGGGCCTGCTGTTCGTGGTGGCCCAGATTCCTCCCCAGCAACTGATGAAGGCGGCCGTGCCACTGTACATGCTGGGCGTGGCGCTGCTGGTGGCGGTGGCGCTGTTCGGCATCACCAAGAAGGGCGCGCAGCGCTGGGTCAACGTGGGGGTGGTGATCCAGCCCAGCGAGCTGCTCAAGATCGCCACGCCGCTGATGCTGGCTTGGTGGTTCCAGCGCCGCGAAGGCCAGCTGCGCGGCACGGACTTCATGATCGCCATGGTCCTGCTCATGGTTCCCGTGGGCCTGATCATGAAGCAGCCCGACCTGGGAACCTCGCTGCTGGTGATGGCCGCCGGCCTGTCGGTGATCTTCTTCGCGGGCCTGCCCTGGAAGCTCATCGTCCCGCCTGTGCTGGCCGGCGTGATCGGCATCACCCTCATCGTCTGGTACGAGCCCCAGCTGTGCGCCGACGGCGTACGCTGGCCCGTGCTGCACGAATACCAGCAGACGCGCGTGTGCACGCTGCTGGATCCCACACGGGACCCGCTGGGCAAGGGATTCCACATCATCCAGGGCATGATCGCCATCGGCTCGGGCGGTGTCTGGGGCAAGGGCTTCATGGCAGGCACCCAGACCCACCTGGAGTTCATCCCCGAACGCACGACCGACTTCATCTTCGCGGCCTATTCCGAGGAATTCGGGCTGGTGGGCAACCTGTTCATCATCGTCTCCTTCCTGCTGCTGGTCTGGCGGGGGCTGGCCATCGCCATCCAGGCCAGTTCGCTGTTCGCGCGCCTGATGGCGTCGGCCGTGGCCATGATCTTCTTCACCTATGCCTTCGTGAACATGGGCATGGTCAGCGGCATCCTGCCCGTGGTGGGCGTGCCGCTGCCCTTCATCAGCTATGGCGGCACGGCCATGGTCACGCTGGGGCTGGCGCTGGGCGTGCTGATGTCGGTGGCGCGCTCGCAGCGGCAGTTGCCGGGAGAGGGCGGCGGACCTCTTTGAGTGCCGCAGCGGGCGGCCGCAGCCGAACGCAAATGTCAAACAAAGTGGCAGCCGGCCTGCGGAACATGTCATGCTTTCCTGGTGATTCAGCGGGAAAAGCCAGTGTCCGCAAGCCTGATCTGCTCCTGTTTTCTGATGCCGAGGGGAGAGGCTGCTCTCTTGCCAGCGTCGCCGGGGCGCGGTACAAAGCAGACGTGGACATGGGCCAGCATGTCCACCATCCACGAGGATGCATGCCCACGGAATGCCGCTCAGCCTGGTGGGGCGGCATTCCGTTCTTTTTTGTACCGCCGGCGCGCAGGTCGCGACCGCTGCACGCCGAGGGCATGGCTGCCTCTCTACAATGGGTGCATGATCTCCCGCGAACCCACCCTTGAACGCCTGGCCACGGCGCGCCAGTTGCTGCTTGAACCCTTCGGGCTCGATGAAACCCATCTCGCGCGCGCACTGGCCCAGATCCGCAGCCATCAGGTCGACGACGCCGACCTGTATTTCCAGTACACACGTGCCGAAGGCTGGAGCCTGGAAGAAGGCATCGTCAAGACCGGCAGCTTCAGCATCGACCAGGGCGTGGGAGTGCGTGCGGTCAGCGGGGAGAAGACGGCATTCGCCTATTCGGACGATATCTCCGAGGCCTCGCTGATCGATGCCGCGCGCACGGTGCGCTCCATCTCGGGAGTGTCTCAGAGCAAGCGCGTGCGTGCCAATGCGTCGAAGATCGCACCGAGTCGTTCGCTGTATCCGGGATTGGACCCCATTGCCACGCTGGACAGCACGGCCAAGGTCGAGCTGCTGGGCAAGGTGGAAACGTTGGCCCGCGCCAAGGATCCGCGTGTCGTCCAGGTCATGGCCGGCCTGGCCAGCGAGTACGACGTGGTGCTCGTGGCCCGCGCCGACGGCACGCTGGCTGCGGATGTGCGCCCGCTGGTTCGACTGTCCGTGACCGTCATTGCAGAGCAAAAGGGCCGGCGCGAGGTCGGCTCGGCGGGTGGGGGCGGCCGCTTCGGCCTGGCCTATTTCAGTGACGAACAGATCGCCCAGTATGTGGACGAGGCCGTGAGCGCGGCCCTGACCAACCTCGAATCGCGCCCCGCACCCGCCGGCGAGATGACCGTGGTGCTGGGACCCGGCTGGCCCGGCGTGCTGCTGCACGAAGCCGTGGGCCATGGTCTCGAAGGCGACTTCAATCGAAAGGGCGCCAGCGCCTTCAGTGGCCGCATCGGCCAGCGTGTGGCCGCCAAAGGCGTCACGGTGCTGGATGACGGCACGCTGGCCGACCGCCGCGGCTCGCTCAACGTCGATGACGAAGGCTGCCCCAGCCAGAGCAATGTGCTGATCGAGGATGGCATCCTCAAGGGCTACATCCAGGATGCGATGAACGCCCGCCTCATGGGTGTCAAGCCCACGGGCAACGGCCGTCGCGAAAGCTATGCCCATATCCCCATGCCGCGCATGACCAATACCTACATGCTCGGCGGCGACAAGGACCCGCAGGAGATCGTGGCCTCGATCAAGAAGGGCCTGTATGCCACCAACTTCGGCGGTGGCCAGGTCGACATCACCAGCGGCAAGTTCGTGTTCTCCGCCAGCGAGGCCTACTGGGTCGAGAACGGCAAGATCCAGTACCCGGTCAAGGGCGCGACCATCGTGGGCAGCGGGCCCGAGTCGCTCAAGCACATCACCATGATCGGCAACGACATGCGGCTGGACAGCGGCGTTGGAACCTGCGGCAAGGAAGGCCAGAGCGTGCCCGTGGGCGTGGGCCAGCCCACGTTGCGCATCGATGGCCTGACGGTGGGCGGCACGGCCTGACGGCCGGGAGCCCCTGCCCGGTGCCCCCATGCAGGGCCCTGTCCTGCCTGCAGCGGCCTGCCGTGTCCTGCGGGCGCCGCATGGCGCCGATCCCATGACCCAGCTTTCCCTCCCTTCCCGGCCCGGCGCGCAGACATCCGCCCACCCGCTGCGCAGCCTTCCGGACCACTGGCGTGCCTGGACCAGCGAGTCGAGGCTGAGCCGTTTCTGGCGGCATGAGCTGCTCGTGGGCGACCTGCAGCCCATGCACCAGCAACTGGCCCTGCTGGCCGTGGCGCTGGATGAGGCCGTGCGCGTCCGCTATGCGGGCAGCGCACGCCCCGCCGTGGAGGAGGCCGTGCAGCAACTCGATCTGGCGGTGCTGGACCACCAGCACTTCCTCACCACGCTGGCCGCGGGATGGCGGACACTGTACGAATTTCCCGCCTACCAGCGCCTGCTGATGGGCTTCAGGCAAGCCGTGCATGCCTGGCAGCAGACCGTGCTAGTTGGCGATGCCCAGGAGCCCGAATATTTCAGGCGCTGCGAACGAATGGGGTGGCGCCTTCTGGGCCATGCATGCCTGTTGATCGACATGTTCGCCGAATCCGCTGCCGTTGCCGGCGAGGTGGATGTGACTGGAGTGCTGCCCCCTTGCGCGGGTCGTCCCCGGCGCTTGTGGCGCGCCCTGCGCCGTATCCTGCGAAGGCTGGCCGACGCTTTGCTGCAGCGCCGGACCGGCCGTGGATGATGCGCGAATGCATCGGCACAGGTTGTTGCAAGGATTCATGATTTCACGCAATAAAATTGCACATGCATGCTGAAATTTTGCTTACATGGAAATTTTATTGCGTTATTGTTTTTAAAAAGCAGTTTTCATGAATCTTCAATTTCCCCCCTCCCCTCTGGGAGGCATCGCACCGCGCATGCTTCAGGCACATGACCATGTTGCACTGCGAAAAATGACTGTGCTACATTGAACGCCATGCAAGCCCGTACCTCCTTTTACTTTTACTTTTGGTTCTCCTCCCCGGCGGAAGAGAGGTAAGCGCGCGCACCCGAACAAAGACCTCCCTCAGAACCGCCGAAGCTGCAAAGCCCGGCGGTTTTTTTGTTTTTCCCTCCGATTCTTCGCTCCGTTTTCCACGATCCATCTTTCCTCACGAAAGCAAGCAATGACTGCTCATCAAGCTTCCCTCGCCGATTCCTGGTATCGCGGCGGTTCCCAAAAGACTGGCCAGACCGACGACGCACGTATCAAGGACATCACCGTGTTGCCCCCTCCCGAGCACCTCATTCGCTTCTTCCCCATCCGCGGCACGGCCGTCGAAACCCTGATCGGCGATACCCGCCGCACCATCCACAACATCATGGCCGGTGAGGATGACCGCCTGCTGGTCATCGTCGGACCCTGCTCCATCCACGATCCGGCTGCGGCCATCGAGTACGCCCGTCGCCTGGCACCGGTGCGCGAACAGTACAAGGACACGCTGGAGATCGTGATGCGCGTGTACTTCGAGAAGCCCCGCACCACCGTGGGCTGGAAGGGCCTGATCAACGACCCCTACCTGGACCAGAGCTACCGTATCGACGAGGGCCTGCGCATCGCGCGCCAGTTGCTGATCGATATCAATCGCCTGGGTGTGCCGGCGGCCAGCGAATTCCTGGACGTGATCTCGCCCCAGTACATCGCCGACCTGATCAGCTGGGGCGCCATCGGCGCGCGCACCACGGAAAGCCAGGTGCACCGCGAGCTGGCTTCGGGCATTTCCGCTCCCATCGGCTTCAAGAACGGAACGGATGGCAATATCCGCATCGCCACCGATGCCATCCAGTCGGCCAGCCGCGGCCACCATTTCCTGTCGGTGCACAAGAATGGCCAGGTTGCCATCGTGAATACCGCCGGCAACCAGGACTGCCATGTCATCCTGCGCGGCGGAAAGACCCCCAACTACGATGCAGCCAGCGTGGCCGCGGCCTGCGAGGATCTGGACAAGGCAGGCCTGCCCGCGACGCTGATGGTCGATTGCAGCCATGCCAACAGCTCCAAGCAGCACGAGCGCCAAAAGGATGTGGCACGCGACATCGCCGGGCAGATCGGTGGCGGCTCGCGCAGTGTGTTCGGCGTGATGATCGAAGGCCATCTCGTGGCCGGCGCACAGAAGTTCACGCCTGGCAAGGATGACGTCGCGGCCCTGACCTATGGCCAGAGCATCACCGATGCCTGCCTGGGCTGGGACGATTCGCTGTCCACCCTGCAGGAGTTGTCCACGGCCGTGCAACAGCGCCGTGTCAGACAGTCCGAGCAGGCTGCGGCACTGGTCGCCGCCTGAGGCAGGAAAAACAAAACAGGGCCCTTACCGGCCCCGTTGTGCTTTTCCTGTCCCGCTTTCAGTGCGAGGGGGCTGGCTCGGAGGGGGTCAGTCCACCCTGGTTCAGCGTGTCGTCTATGGCCAGCAGCAACACCAGCAACTGGCGTTTGTCGAATTCCACGGGCTGGCTCCACTCATGCTCGGCCAGCGGGTGCACATGGCTTTGGCAGGGCAACTGGCCCTGGGCTTCTACCACGGCGCGCAGCCGGGGCAGGAACACCCACTGCAGCCACTCGTGCAGCTTGAGCGTGTCGTACATGAAAGGCATGGTCGAGGCCATGGCCTGGGGGCTGGGCGCCACGGTCGACCAGAGGCTCTGCGTGCGCAACTCGTCTTCGAGTTGCTGCAACTGGTCGAGCAATGTCTGGTGCGGTGTATCGGGCGTCATGCGGTGCTGTCCATCGGTAGCGGGGCCAATCGGCAGGCCATTGTACGGTCGCCCCGCAGCATGGGAGGTGCCCTGCCGACAAACCCTGCCGGCGGTGGTGTGGGCCTGCTTGAGGCATGTCAGCTTGTGCGAGGCAGGGAAAAGGCGCTTGCGGTTAAGCTTCGGGCATGAGCGACGGCCCTGCCTTCGATGAGGCGCTGACAGGCCATATCCAGTAATGATGAGAGGAGTTCCATGCGCAGCGAAGTGATTGTGGTGTTGGATGCCGGAAAGGAATACCGCACGGACACCAGCGGGCTCACGCCCATGAGTTCGGATGAAGGGCGGCAATGGCTGGACCAGCAGTTCATCTCCATGGACTGCGAGCCGTTGCGCGCCAGCGGCAAGGTCCTGCTGGCCGACAAGCTGGTGGTGGTGGCGCGCGCTGCGCGCACGCGCTCCGGGATGTTCGACGACGAGCAATGGCGCAACCGCTATGCCGTGGCTGCCCAGGCCGTACTGTCCAAGCCGCTGATCCGCGTGGATGTTCCGGCCATGTCCATCAGCTACTGACAGGCGCCGATCCCATGAACAAAGCCCGGGCATGCCCGGGCTTTGTTCATTGCGGTCCCTCCTTGCGGCTTCAGGCGGATGGCTGCAGGGCTGCCAGCAGCCTGGGGTGGATGCCGCCAAATCCGCCATTGCTCATGCACACCACGTGGTCCCCCGGGCGGGCCGCCGCGCGGACCTGCTCCACCAGCGTGCCGATATCGCCCGCGACCTGCGCCTTGTGGCCCGGGCCCACGCCCAGGGGGTGCAGCGCCTCGGCGGCATCCCAGTCCAGGCCAGCCGTGTGGCAGAACACCAGGTCGGCACTCTCCAGCGACCAGGGCAGCTGGGACTTCATGGTGCCCAGCTTCATGGTGTTGCTGCGCGGCTCGAACACGGCCAGGATGCGCGCCTGGCGTCCGAGCTTGCGGCGCAAGCCGTCCAGCGTGGTGCGTATGGCCGTGGGGTGGTGGGCGAAATCGTCGTAGACGGACACACCGCCTGAGACACCGCGCAATTCCATGCGGCGCTTGACGTTCTGAAAGCGTGCCAGGGCATCGCAGGCCTGGGCCGGCGTCACTCCCACGTGCTCGGCCGCCGCGATGGCGGCCAGTGCGTTGAGCTGGTTGTGCTCACCGGTCAATGCCCATTCGAGGCGTGCCACCTTGCGGCCACGGTGCAGCACATCGAAGGCTCCGGGATCGCCCTGGGCGCTGTAATCGCTGACCACCGCGCCGAAGCTGCTCACCTCGCTCCAGCAGCCCTGGTGCAGCACGCGGGTGATGCTCTCCTCGATGCCGTTGACCACGAGCCGGCCCGAGGCGGGGACCGTGCGTACCAGATGGTGGAATTGGCGCTCGATGGCCGCGAGATCGTCAAAGATGTCGGCGTGGTCGAACTCCAGATTGTTGAGCACGGCCGTGCGCGGCCGGTAGTGGACGAACTTGCTGCGCTTGTCGAAGAAGGCCGTGTCGTACTCGTCGGCCTCGATCACGAAGACCGGCTCCGCGCCGGCCGGCCCAGGGCCCGGGACGGGGCGGCTGGCCGCGCCCAGCCGTGCCGAGACGCCGAAATCCAGCGGCACGCCGCCGACCAGAAAGCCCGGCTGCAGGCCCGCGCACTCGAGGATCCAGGCCAGCATCGAGGTCGTGGTGGTCTTGCCGTGCGTGCCCGCCACGGCCAGCACATGGCGTGGGCAGGCGGGATGGTGCAGCACCTGCTCGGACAGCCACTGGGGGCCGCTGGCGTAGGGGACTCCGCTTTCGAGGATCGCCTCCATCAGCGGGAACTTGGGGCTGCCGTCGGCCAGCCGCGCACGGCTGACCACGTTGCCCACGACATACATGTCGGGTTCAAGCGCCATCTGCTCGGCGCCATAGCCTTCGATCAGCTCGATGCCCAGGGCACGCAGCTGGTCGCTCATCGGCGGATAGACGCCGGCATCGCAGCCGGTGACGCGATGGCCTGCCTCGCGCGCCAGGGCGGCCAGTCCCCCCATGAAGGTGCCGCAGATGCCCAGAATATGTATGTGCATGGCCGGGCATTCTACGGTTGCCGCCATGCCCGGGAGGGCTGTGGCTCGAAAACAGGAGCTTGCCGCGCAGCAGGCGCGGGCACCTGGAAACACAAGGTTGCCAAATTGTCCGTCGTGGCGGGAGCGGCCGGTGGGCAAAGCCCGTCCGGGGCCACCGGGGTCGTGGCTTGGGCCACAATGGGCCGGGCGTTCCTGCGGGACGTCATATATATATGCAGGGATACAGCGGATCGGAAAGCCATGGACCAAGCCACTGCCGAAATTGCCCAGACCGCCGCCCGCCTCGTGGTCGAGGAGGGGCTGGAATGGGGGCCTGCCAAGCACCGCGCACTGCGCCAGCTGGGCCTGCCCGCGCGCACGGCGCTGCCGGGCAATGACCTGGTGGAGGAGGCCGTGCGCGAGTACATCACCCTGTTCTGCGCCGATACCCAGCCCCGGGAGCTGCGGGCGTTGCGGGAACTGGCGCTGCAATGGATGCAGCGGCTGGAGCCGTTCCGGCCCCACCTGGCTGGCGCGGTCTGGCGCGGGACGGCCACGCGGCTGTCTGACATCTACCTGCAGCTGTTTTGCGATGACCCCAAATCCACCGAGATCGAGTTGATCAACCAGCATGTGGAGTACGAGCCCAGCACAGTGACGGGCTTCACGGGCCAGAGCGTGGAGGCCTTGAGCATCCATGCCTTCTGCCGCCCGCTCAACGAGGAGGTGGGCGTGCACCTGCTGGTCCACGACCTCGATGACCTGCGCGGTGCGCTCAAGCCCGACGCGCAAGGCCGCAGCCAGCGCGGGAATGCCGACGCGCTGCGCCGGCTGCTGGCCGAAGACGAGCAGGAGGCCGGCCATGGCTGATGTCGATTCGATGGATGCCGGTCAAAACACTTCTTCCCGGCGCCGCTGGCTCACGGGCGCGGTGGCGGCGGCGGCGGCCTTGGGAGGCGCTGGCCTCGCATGGTGGCGTTTTCAGCCCCATGCCATGGAGTCCGGCGTGGAGGAGCAGCTGTGGAGGCAGCAGTTCCTGACGCCCGATGGCTCGGCCATGACGCTGTCACGCTGGCGGGGCAAGCCGGTGCTGGTGAATTTCTGGGCCACCTGGTGTCCCCCCTGCGTGCGCGAGCTGCCCATGCTGGATGCGTTTTCGGCGCGCCAAGACCAGCACGGCATCCAGGTCATTGGCCTGGCGGTGGACAAGCCCGAGGCCGTGCAGCGTTTTCTGGGCCGCACTCCCTTGCGCTTCCCCGTGGCGCTGGCCGTGGAGGGGGGGCTGGGCCTGACGCGCTCCCTGGGCAATCTGCAGGGCGGGCTGCCCTTCACCGTGCTGCTTGGCGAGGATGGCATGGTGCGGCAACGTAAAATAGGTGAGCTCACTACCGAAGATCTGGCTTCCTGGAGTGCGAAAGGCTGATCCCGGGATCGGCCCAAGGCTGTGCAAGCTCAGGAAATGCCCTGAATTCCATGGCGACGTTGATGAAAAATATGCGGCAATGCGCGCAGAAGGGCGAAATTGGAGTAAATTCGCGCCCTATTTAGTTGTTAGCCGCTGGAGCTCCCATGGATTTGCGAAAACTCAAGACCCTCATTGATCTGGTGTCCGAATCGAACGTGTCGGAACTGGAGATCACCGAAGCAGAGGGCAAGGTCCGGATCGTCAAGAGCGAAGGCGCCGTGGTTCAGCACTATGTCGCCGCACCCGTGCAGGCGGCCCCCCTGCCCGTGGCAGCGCCCGTCGCAGCACCTGTTGCCGCGCCCGTGGCAGCTCCTGCAACCGAAGCCGCAGTCTCGGGCCATGTGGTGAAGTCGCCCATGGTCGGTACCTTCTACCGCGCATCCAGCCCGGGTGCCAAGCCCTTCGTGGAAGTGGGCAACCAGGTCAAGGAAGGCGAGACCATCTGCATCATCGAGGCGATGAAGATCCTCAACGAGATCGAAGCCGACAAGAGCGGCACCATCACACGCATCCTGGGTGAGAATGGCCAGGCGGTAGAGTACGGCCAGCCTCTGTTCGTCATCGAATAATCAGCAGGCGAGCGATGCCGCAAGCGGCACGACGCCCTGGCGCGAACGCATGCCGCGGCGCGACAGAGCAATTGGCTCAACTGACGGCTGCCGCCTGCGTACCGGCGCAGGCACCCGGCCGCGAGGACCTTCATGTTTAAGAAAATTTTGGTTGCCAACCGGGGCGAGATCGCCCTGCGCATCCAGCGCGCCTGCCGTGAACTCGGCATCAAGGCGGTGATGGTGTATTCCGAAGCCGACCGAGACGCCAAGTACGTCAAGCTGGCCGACGAAGCCGTGTGCATAGGCCCGGCGCCTTCGCCGTTGAGCTATCTCAACATGCCGGCCATCATCTCGGCCGCGGAAGTGACCGATGCCGAGGCCATCCACCCTGGCTACGGCTTTCTCAGCGAGAACGCCGACTTCGCCGAGCGCGTGGAAAAGAGCGGCTTCACCTTCATCGGCCCCACGCCCGACAACATCCGCACCATGGGCGACAAGGTCTCGGCCAAGCAGGCCATGATCAAGGCTGGCGTGCCCTGCGTGCCTGGCTCGGATGGTGAACTGCCCGACGATCCCGTGCAGATCCGCCGCATTGCCAAGGCCGTGGGCTATCCGGTGATCATCAAGGCCGCGGGCGGTGGCGGTGGCCGAGGCATGCGCGTGGTGCATACCGAGGCGGCGCTGATCAATGCCGTGCAGATGACCAAGGCGGAAGCCGGCGCTGCCTTCGGCAATCCGGCCGTCTACATGGAGAAGTTCCTGCAGAACCCTCGCCATGTGGAAATCCAGATCCTGGCCGACAACCACCGCAATGCGGTCTATCTGGGCGAGCGTGACTGCTCCATGCAGCGTCGCCACCAGAAGGTCATCGAGGAAGCTCCGGCTCCCGGCATTCCTCGGCGCCTGGTCGAGAAGATCGGAGAGCGCTGCGCCGCAGCCTGCAAGAAGCTGGGCTACCGCGGCGCCGGCACCTTCGAGTTCCTCTACGAGAACGGCGAGTTCTACTTCATCGAGATGAACACCCGCGTGCAGGTCGAGCACCCGGTGACCGAGTTGATCACCGGCGTGGACATCGTGCGCACCCAGATCATGGTGGCCGCGGGCGAGAAGCTGCCCTTCACCCAGCGCCAGATCAATGCCCAGCTCAAGGGCCATGCGATCGAGTGCCGCGTGAACGCCGAGGATCCGTACAACTTCATGCCCTCGCCGGGCCGCATCACGATGTGGCACGCACCGGGAGGCCCGGGTGTGCGCGTGGACTCGCATGTCTACAACAACTACTTCGTGCCGCCCAACTACGACTCCATGATCGGCAAGATCATCGTCCATGGCGATACGCGCGAACAGGCGCTGGCGCGCATGCGCACGGCGCTGCTGGAGACCGTGGTCGAAGGCATCAAGACCAACATTCCGCTGCACCAGGACCTGATGGTGGACGCCAAGTTCATGGAAGGCGGCACCAACATCCACTACCTGGAAGAGTGGCTGGCGCACCGCAGCGCCAACAAGCGTTGAGCGGGTCACCCGATTGACCATGCATGCTGGCCCCCGGCGACGGAGGCCAGCTTTTTCATTTATTGCATAGGAAAGGATGGGCCCATGTTCGAGTTGAGCCTGCTGTGCCCGGAAGACCGGGTTGAGACCCTCAGCGACGCGCTGGACGCACTGGATGCGTTGAGCGTGTCGGTGGAGGACGCCGACGCTCAGACCGAGGCCGAGCAGGCGCTGTTCGGCGAACCCGGCATGCCCCCGCCCAAGGATGGCTGGCAGCGCAGCCGTCTCGTGGCGCTGTTCCCCTCGCAGGAAGCGGCCGAGGAAGCGCGCGAACTGCTGCTGCCCCAGGACTTCTTCGAGGGCTGCAGCATCATCGCGGTCAAGCAGGTGCCCGAGCAGGACTGGGTGCGCCTGACGCAGTCCCAGTTCGCGCCCGTGGACATCACCCCCGAGTTCTGGATCGTGCCCACCTGGCACGAGCTGCCGCCCGAGGCGCGCGTGAGCATCCGGCTGGATCCGGGCCTGGCCTTCGGTACGGGAACGCATCCGACCACGCGCATGTGCCTGCGCTGGATCGCACGCCAGCCCCAGGGCGGCCTGGGCCGCACGCTGGACTATGGTTGCGGCTCGGGCATCCTGGCCATCGGCGCGGCCAAGTTCGGCGCCACCGACATCGATGCGGTCGATATCGACCCTGCGGCCGTGGAGTCCACGCGCTACAACGCCGACGCCAACGCGGTGCAGTTGAAGGCGGGCCTGCCCGATGCCGTGTCCGGTGAATACCGCACCGTGCTGGCCAACATCCTCGCCACGCCGCTCAAGGTGCTGGCACCGCTGCTGTGCGCGCGCGTGGCCGCTGGCGGGCATCTGGTGCTGGCGGGCATCCTGGAGCGGCAGGCCGAGGAACTCCAGGAAGCCTACGCACCCTATCTGGCGCTGGAGGTCGCAGACAGCGAGGACGGCTGGATCCTGATGACCGCGCGCCGCCCCGGCTGATACCGGCCCCGAGTCCCTGCGTGGCCGCTGCCTTCATGGCGCGGTCCGCCAGCAGCTGCCTACAATCGATCGCTGATGAGCCAAGTCACCCGCTGCCCCGCCTGTGGAACCCGCTTCAAAGTGGTTGCCGACCAACTGCGCATTTCGCAGGGGTGGGTGCGCTGTGGCGTCTGCCATGAAGTGTTCGACGCGTCCGAGGACCTGCAGCCCCTGCCCGCGGCTTCCGTGCATGCGCCCGGACATGCGGCAGACGGTGGTGCCGCGCGCCATGACCTCCAGCCCGAGGACGAGGACATCCGCGAGTTCCGGGAGTCGATGTGGCTGCCGACCGCCCCGGTGGGCTTGCAGGGGAAGGCATCGTTGGCAAAGACCTCCGGCCCCGAGCTCGCCAGGGCGGGTGCGACGGCATCACCACAGCCGCCTGCGGCGCCGGAGCCCTCGCCGCCACCTGCCTTGCCCGAGCCAGCCGCTGCACCCGCAACCACCATGCGGGCTGAAGCCGCAGCACAGGAACAGCCTGCTGCGTCGCTTGCGGATGAATTGCTGGCTGCGGCCAGCCTGAGCGGATCTGCCGGCCTGCCCGCCTCTGCTGCATCGCCGGCCGAGGCCGGTACCCTGCCGCCGCAGCGCGATGAGCGCAGTGATGGGGTGCTGGCAGGTGGCGTCGATGTCCGGTCGGAGCGCGCGCCTGCCGGGGCACCAGCTGCGCAAGACCCGCAGCAGGCCGCAGAGACCTGCGCCGTGTCTGTCCCCTCGCCGCAGTTCTCCCGCTGGCCTGACAGCGAAGCCGGCGAAGCCGCAGCCGCACTGCCCGAGGCCGAGCCCGGCTTCGTGCGCCAGGCCCGGCGCAAGGCGTTCTGGCGCCGGCCTGCGGTGCGCGCAGTTCTGTTGCTGGGCAGCCTGGCGGGCGTGGCGGTGCTGGCGGGCCAGGTCATGTGGAGCCAGCGCGATGCGCTGGCCGTGCAGCACCCTGCGCTGGCGCCGACGCTGCAGGCGCTGTGCTCCCTGGCCGGTTGCGAGCTGCAGCCGCGCCGCCAGATCGGTGACGTGGTCATCGGCAGCTCGGGCTTCAGGCAGCTTCCACGCACTGGCCAGTACCAGTGGAGCCTGAGCCTGGAGAACCGCTCCGACTTTCCCGTGGCCATGCCGGCGGTGGAGCTCACGCTCACCGATGCGCAGGACAAGCTGCTGCTGCGGCGCGTGATACGGCTTGAGCAGTTCGGCGCGCCCGCGCAGATCGAAGGCCACGGCGAGTGGAGCGTGACCGCTCCGGTCGAGGTACAGGGCCTGGAGGCGGCTGTCGCCGGCTACCGCGCACTGGTTTTTTATCCCTGAATTCCCCTGACTTTTCAAGAAAGCCGAGGCACCATGGCCGCTCTCATCTGCGGATCGCTTGCGTTCGACAACATCATGACCTTCGATGGAAGGTTTGCCGACCAGATCCTTCCCGACCAGTTGCACATCCTCAATGTGTCCTTCCTGGTGCCCACGCTGCGCCGCGATTTCGGCGGCTGCGCGGGCAACATCGCCTATGCGCTGCGTCTGCTGGGCGGCGATGCCTGGCCCATGGCCATGGTGGGCAGCGATGGCGAGGACTATGTGCAGCGCCTGAAGGCGCTGGGCGTGCAGACCGCGCACATCGGCCAGTTGCAGGACACGCACACGGCCCAGTGCATGATCATGACGGACCGCGACAACAACCAGATCACGGCCTTCCACCCGGGCGCCATGATGCAGGCCCACGGCAACCGGATCACGCCGCAACTCAAGGAGCATGTGCGTGTTGGCATCATTGCGCCTGATGGGCGCCAGGCCATGCTCGAGCATGCCCAGCAATTCAAGGCCGCCGGCATCCCCTTCGTCTTCGATCCGGGCCAGGGCCTGCCGATGTTCGACGGGCAGGAATTGCGCAGCTTCATCGAGCAGGCCGACTGGGTGGCCGTGAACGACTACGAGGCACGCATGCTCAGCGAGCGCACGGGCTGGAGTCTGGAGCAGATTTCGGAGCAGGTGCAGGGCCTGATCGTCACCTTGGGCGCGGAGGGCTGCGAGGTCTGGGTGCATGGCGACAAGACACTGGTGGCTCCGGTGCAGGCGGCGGCCGTGGTGGACCCCACGGGCTGCGGCGACGCATGGCGCGGCGCCCTGCTGTTCGGCCTGGAGCGCGGCTGGGAGCTGGTGCGCTGCGCCGAGCTGGGCAACCGCCTGGGGGCGCTCAAGATCGCCAGCCGCGGGCCGCAGAACTACGTGCTGGACTTCGATCAGCCCTGATGGATGGTCTGGCGATGAAAAAAGCCCGGCTCGAAAGAGCCGGGCTTTTTGCTTTGAGACCGGAAAAGTCTCAGGGCTTGTTGCCCGTGGGGAAGGGCCATGCGGCCTGAGGAGCCAGGCGGGTTTGCGCGATGGGCGCTGCGGCTGCGGGAGCGGCTGCAGGGGCGGGAGCGGCTGCGGGAGCAGCAGCAGCCTTCTTGGGCGCAGCGGCCTTCTTGGGCGCGGCCTTCTTCGGAGCTGCAGGAGCGGCGGCCTTGGCCGGCGCTGCTGCGGCCTTGGCGGGCGCGGCAGCCTTCTTGGCGGGAGCGGCAGCCTTCTTCGCAGCGGGCGCAGCAGCCTTCTTGGCGGGAGCGGCAGCCTTCTTCGCAGCGGGCGCAGCAGCCTTCTTGGCGGGAGCGGCGGCCTTCTTCGCAGCGGGCGCAGCAGCCTTCTTGGCGGGAGCGGCGGCCTTCTTCGCAGCGGGCGCGGCAGCCTTCTTGGCGGGAGCGGCGGCCTTCTTCGCAGCGGGCGCGGCAGCCTTCTTGGCGGGAGCGGCGGCCTTCTTCGCAGCGGGCGCAGCAGCCTTCTTGGCGGGAGCGGCGGCCTTCTTCGCAGCAGGCGCGGCAGCCTTCTTGGCGGGAGCGGCGGCCTTCTTCGCAGCAGGCGCGGCAGCCTTCTTGGCGGGAGCGGCGGCCTTCTTCGCAGCAGGCGCAGCAGCCTTCTTGGCGGGAGCGGCAGCCTTCTTCGCAGCAGGCGCAGCAGCCTTCTTGGCGGGAGCGGCAGCCTTCTTTGCAGCAGGCGCGGCAGCCTTCTTGGCAGGAGCGGCTGCCTTCTTCACAGCGGGAGCGGCGGCCTTCTTCGCAGCAGGCGCAGCAGCCTTCTTGGCGGGCGCTGCCTTGGCGGTGGCCGTGGTCTTCTTCACGGCTTCAGCCTTGGGAGCAGCCGCCTTCTTGGCGGTGGTCTTCTTGTCGGTGGGGGCCTTGGTGGAGGCCGTCTTCTTCGCAGTTGCCATCATCTTCTCCTTCGTTGATTTGCACAAAACACTTCGGGGTACGGGGCTCCGAAGCGATTCAAAGCGATGTGGAGTGACGCATCGCAATGAACACGGAGACGCCCCACGCCGCAACACCATCGGTGTTGCAAAAGCGTGAAGCGCGTCATGGATTGCATTGTGCCTGCAGAGAAGCGATTAATCCCAGGAAAGTGCGCCTCCGGTTTGATACTCGATGACGCGTGTCTCAAAGAAGTTACGTTCCTTCTTCAGATCGATCATCTCGCTCATCCAGGGGAAGGGATTTTCCTCGTTGGGGAACAGTGCCTCCAGGCCGATCTGCGTGGCGCGACGGTTGGCGATGTAGCGCAGGTAGCCCTTGAACATCGATGCGTTCATGCCGAGTACGCCGCGCGGCATGGTGTCCTCCGCGTAGCGGTACTCCAGCTCCACGGCCTTCACGAACAGCGCCGTGATTTCTTCCTTGAACTCGGCCGTCCACAGGTGCGGATTCTCGAGCTTGAGCTGGTTGATCAGGTCGATGCCGAAGTTGCAGTGCATGGACTCGTCGCGCAGGATGTACTGGTACTGCTCGGCGGCACCCGTCATCTTGTTCTGGCGGCCCAGCGCGAGGATCTGCGTGAAGCCCACGTAGAAGAACAGGCCTTCCATCAGGCAGGCAAAGACGATCAGCGACTTGAGCAGGGTCTGGTCGGTCTCGGGCGTGCCGGTCTTGAAGTCGGGGTCCATGATCGCTTCGATGAAGGGGATCAGGAACTCGTCCTTGTCGCGGATGGACTTGACCTCGTTGTAGGCGTTGAAGATCTCGCCTTCATCGAGTCCCAGCGACTCCACGATGTACTGGTAGGCATGGGTGTGGATGGCCTCCTCGAAAGCCTGGCGCAGCAGGAACTGGCGGCATTCGGGTGCCGTGATGTGGCGGTAGGTGCCCAGCACGATGTTGTTGGCCGCCAGCGAGTCGGCCGTCACGAAGAAGCCCAGGTTGCGCTTGACGATGCGGCGCTCGTCCTCGGTCAGCCCGTTGGGGTCCTTCCACAGTGCGATGTCGCGGTTCATGTTCACTTCCTGCGGCATCCAGTGGTTGGCGCAGGTGGCCAGGTACTTTTCCCAGGCCCACTTGTACTTGAACGGCACCAGCTGGTTGACGTCGGTCTTGGCGTTGATGATGCGCTTGTCGGCGGCGTTGACGCGCTGGTGTGTGCTGGAGGACGCGGTTGCCGCTCCGGCGCCTGCCGGCGTGTTCGAGAGGGTGGCGTCGTCGTCAAAGGTCAGCATTGCATGGTTCTCCGGCATGCCCTGGGGCATATGTTCAGTTCATTCGGTGCGAAAGATCTCTCTCTTTTCGCCCCGGTCAATGTAGGACCATGGGTGGCCTTGCGTGTTGAGCGGGCCCAAGGTCCGTGGCGGCGATACCGCGCACAGCGCTGGCTGGCGGGCGGCGCAAAGCCCCGATGCGGGGCTTTGCGTGGCCTGGCTTACTGGCAGGCTTCGCAGCCGGGATCGTCGATGGCGCAGAACTTGATGTCCGTCGCCGGGGCCTGGGCGCGCGCGGCGGCGGCAGCGGCTTCCAGGGCACTGGAGGTGCTCACGGCGGCGGGCTGTGCGGCTGCCGCCGAGGGGACGGCATTGAGCACGCGGCTTTGCACCGTGGACTTCTCGATGTTGGTGGCGCTGGTGGTGCGCAGGTAGTAGGTGGTCTTCAGACCGCGCAGCCAGGCCAGCTTGTAGGTGTCGTCCAGCTTCTTGCCCGATGCTCCGGCCATGTAGATGTTCAGGCTCTGGGCCTGGTCGATCCACTTCTGGCGGCGTGCGGCGGCCTCGACCAGCCAGGTGGGCTCGACTTCGAAGGCCGTGGCGTAGAGGTTCTTGACGTCCTGTGGCACGCGGTCGATGGGACGCAGCGAGCCGTCGAAGTGCTTGAGGTCCATGACCATCACGTCGTCCCACAGGCCCAGGCGCTTGAGGTCACGCACCAGGTACTGGTTGATGACGGTGAATTCGCCCGAGAGGTTGGACTTGACCGACAGGTTGCCGAACGACGGCTCGATGGAGGCATCGACGCCGACGATGTTGGAGATGGTTGCCGTCGGAGCGATGGCCACGCAGTTGGAGTTGCGCATGCCGTGCCGGGCGATCTTCGCGCGCAGCGCTTCCCAGTCCAGGCGGGCCGAGCGGTCCACCTCCACGTAGCCGCCGCGCGCCTTCTCCAGCAGGTTCAGCGTGTCCAGCGGCAGGATGCCCTGGTCCCACAGCGAGCCCTTGTAGCTGGAGTACTGGCCACGTTCCCTGGCCAGCTCGGTCGATGCCTGGTAGGCGTAGTAGCAGATGGCTTCCATCGACTGGTCGGCGAACTCCACGGCCGCGTCGCTGGCGTAGGCGATGCGCATTTCATAGAGCGCATCCTGGAAACCCATCAGGCCCAGGCCCACGGGGCGGTGGCGCAGGTTGGAATCCCTGGCCTTCTGCACGGCGTAGTAGTTGATGTCGATCACGTTGTCGAGCATGCGCATGGCCGTGTTGATGGTCTTGCGCAGCTTGTCGTGGTCGATGGCGCCGTCGGCAATGTGGCGTGCCAGGTTGACCGAGCCCAGGTTGCAGACGGCGGTCTCGGTGTCGCTGGTGTTCAGCGTGATCTCGGTGCACAGATTGGATGAATGCACCACGCCGGCGTGCTGCTGGGGCGAGCGCACGTTGCAGGGATCCTTGAAGGTGACCCAGGGGTGGCCGGTCTCGAACAGCATGGACAGCATCTTGCGCCACAGGTCCACGGCGGGGATGCGCTTGAACAGCTTCAGCTCGCCGCTGTCGGCCTTGGCCTCGTAGGCGGTGTAGGCGCGCTCGAAGGCGGCGCCGAACAGGTCGTGCAGGTCGCCGACGTCGGAGGGCGAGAACAGGGTCCACTGGCCCTTTTCCATGACGCGCTTCATGAACAGGTCGGGAATCCAGTTCGCCGTGTTCATGTCGTGCGTGCGGCGGCGGTCATCGCCGGTGTTCTTGCGCAGCTCCAGGAACTCCTCGATGTCCAGGTGCCAGGTCTCCAGGTAGGTGCAGACCGCGCCCTTGCGCTTGCCGCCCTGGTTCACGGCCACTGCCGTGTCGTTGACCACCTTGAGGAAGGGCACCACGCCCTGCGACTCGCCGTTCGTTCCCTTGATGCGCGAGCCCAGGGCGCGCACGCGCGTCCAGTCGTTGCCCAGGCCGCCCGCGAACTTGGACAGCAGGGCGTTTTCCTTGATCGATTCGTAGATGCCGTCCAGGTCGTCGGGCACCGTGGTCAGGTAGCACGAGGAAAGCTGCGAACGCAGCGTGCCGCTGTTGAACAGCGTGGGCGTGCTGCTCATGAAGTCGAAGGATGACAGCAGCTCGTAGAACTCGATGGCACGCGCATTGCGGTCGTCTTCCTGCAGCGCCAGACCCATGGCCACGCGCATGAAGAAGGACTGGGGCAGTTCGATGCGCGTCTTGCGCACGTGCAGGAAGTAGCGGTCGTACAGGGTCTGCAGGCCCAGGTAGTCGAACTGCTGGTCGCGTTCGGCCTTGAGCGCGGCGCCCAGGCGCGGCAGGTCGAACTTCAGCAGCTCGGGGTTGAGCAGTTCGTTGTCCACGCCCTTCTGGATGAAGCCGGGAAAGTAGTCCGCGTAGGCGGCCTGGATGTCGGCAGGCTGCACGTCGCGGCCCATGACCTCGCGCACGATGGTGTGCAGCAGCAGGCGGGCGGTGACATAGGTGTAGTCGGGATCCTTTTCGATCAGCGTGCGCGCGGCCAGGATGGAGGCCTTGAACACTTCCTCGATCGGCACGCCGTCATAGAGGTTGCGCAGCGTCTCGGCCACGATCGGCGCGGCCTGGATGTCGGCGTTCAGGTTGCTGCAGGAGGCTTCGATCAGGGCGCGCAGGCGGGCCTGGTCCAGCGGCACGCGCTGGCCGTTGTCGGTCACATGCAGCACGGGGGCCGGCGCGGCAGCGGCGGCAGCGGCGGCCTCGGCGGCCTTCTTCTGCTCGGCGCGCTCCTGGTTGCGGCGCTCGCGGTACAGCACATAGGCACGTGCTACATCATGGTGGCCGCCGCGCATCAGGCCCAGTTCGACCTGGTCCTGCACGTCCTCGATATGGAAGGTGCCGCCGCCCGGGCGCGAGCGCAGCAGGGCGCGCACCACGGCCTGGGTCAGCTCATCCACGGTCTCGCGCACGCTGGCCGAGGCCGCGCCCTGGGCGCCGCGCACGGCCAGGAAGGCCTTGGTCAGCGCGATGGCGATCTTCTGCGGAGTGAAGGGCACCACGTCGCCGCTGCGGCGGATGATCTGGTAGCCGTCCTGGGCGGACAGGTGGCTGGGGGAGGAAGGATTGGCAGCATCACCGTGCGCAGCGGGAGCCAAAGAATTCAGTGCTTCTTGCATGAGTTTCCTCAACGGGTGTTTGTGGATAGGACAGACGCGGGCCTGCACTGGGGGCAGACTTGCCGAGAGATGGATTCGGGGGCCGGATGTGCACACCGTTTTCACAGGGTGTTCACAACTTGTGAACACTAGATATGGTGTCCAGCGTGCTCTGGAGCACTACCTGTAGTGTATCGCCGTCTCATGTACACGGGGTCCTCACAACCGCAAAACCGGCTTTTTGTACCGCGCCAAAATGGTGCGCCACACGCAAGCCATAGCAGCAGATGACGGCAGCACGGAGGCTTGCGGGCCCTGTCCCGCCGAAAGCCGCGGCAGCCTTGACCCCGGGGTGCACGGTCCGCTGAAAGCCCCATGGACAGTGGGGCTGGGGCATGTGCATGCATTTGTAAAAAAAGTTCCGGCAACGCCGTGATGCGGCTGCACGCCACATCGGTTCCATCCTGGATTGACAACCGGCCTCGGCTCTGCCTGTGGAAAAGCCTGACGGGAAGCATTGCCCGGCAGGCTTTGTGAAGAGGGTGTGCGCTTACGTTGGGGCGTGGTCGGTGCCCGGGGGAAGCTGCCAGTGCGATGTCGGGCCATGGCTGGCCAGCAGCCGGCGCAGTCGAGGCCAGTCGAAGCCCGGCCCCGGATCGTGCTTGCGTCCCGGTGCGATGTGCTCGTGGCCGGCGAGATGGGCCACCGGATAGCGTTGCGCGATGGCCTCGCACAGGGTGTCCAGCGCCGCATACTGCGCGGGCTCGAAGCGAAGGCCTTCCAGGCCTTCCAACTCTATGCCGATGGAGTCGTCGTTGCAGCGGTCCCGGCCGCGCCAGCACGAGGCACCGGCATGCCAGGCACGTGCGTCGCAGTCGACGAACTGCCATATCTCGCCCTGGCGCGTGATGAGGAAATGCGCCGACACCTCCAGCCCGCGTATGCCCTGGTAGTAGGGGTGTGCGTCCCAGTCGAGCCGGTTCGTGAACAGCTGCTGTACCGCGCCTGTGCCGAACTCGCCGGGCGGCAGGCTGATGGAGTGCACGACCACCAGATCGATCCGCGCCTGCGCGGGACGTTCCCCGAAGTTGGGTGAAGGCAGGTGGCGGGCCTGCGCCAGCCAGCCTCCTTGCCAGATCCCTGCGGCGTGGAGCGGAGCCTGTGGCTCAGGATTCGCCATGGCCGCCTCCGTCCGCTTCGGCTCCGGCGTCGCCGGGCAGGGCGATGTTCAGGCGCTCTATGCGGTAGCGGATCTGGCGCAGGCTCAGTCCCAGCCGTGCGGCCGTGGCCGTGCGGTTGAAGCCGTTTTCCTGCAGTGCCTGCACGAGGATGCCGCGCTCGCGTTCGTCCAGCCAGGCCTGCAGATCCCGTGGCAGGCCGGCCTCGGCGGGCTGTGGCGCTACGAGCCCGTTGCTGTCCTGCGATCCGCCGGGTGGCGGCAGCGGCGGAGCTGGCGGCGTGCCGCAGGGCAGCTGCATCTCGGGGTCTATGCGCAGCGGTCCGTCCTCGCCCAGCGTGATGGCGCGGTGCAGCAGGTTCTCCAGTTCGCGCACATTGCCGGGCAGCGGCAGGCTGGCGATCTGCTCCAGCGTGCGGGCATCGATCTCGGGCATGGGCAGGCCCGATTCCTGGGACAGCCGCGCCAGCAGCGCGCGGCACAGGGCCGGGAGATCCTCGCGCCGCTCGCGCAGCGGGGGCAGCAGTACCTCGATGACGTTGAGGCGGTAGTACAGATCCTGGCGAAAGCGTCCTTGCTGCACGTCGGCGGCGAGATCGCGGTGCGTGGCGCTGACGATGCGCACATCGGCGGCCTCCTCCTGCGTGGAGCCCAGCGCGCGCACGCGGCGCTCCTGGATGGCACGCAGCAGCTTGGCCTGCATGGGAAGGGGAAGGTCGCCGATCTCGTCGAGGAACAGTGTGCCGCCGCGCGCCGCCTGGAAGTAGCCATCGCGGTCCTGGGTGGCTCCGGTGTAGGAGCCCTTGCGCGCGCCGAAGAACTCGGCTTCCAGGAGGTTTTCGGGAATGGCGCCGCAGTTGACCGCGATGAGGGGCCCGCTGGCGCGCTGGCTGCAGGCGTGCAGGGCACGCGCCACCAGCTCCTTGCCCGTACCCGACTCGCCGTGCACCAGCACCGGTGCCATGCCGCGAGCCACCTTGGCGATGCGCTGCTTGACGGCCTGCATGGCCGGCGAGTCGCCGACCATGGCATCCAGCGCGCCGCTGCCGCTGAGCACGGGGCCGGCGCCCGGCGCCATGGAGGGAGCGCGCGCCGGCATGGCTCCCGGCGGGGGCACGCCCCCCACGCCCTGCGCGGCCGAGGCCACGACCTGGCGGAATTGCTTGAGATCCACGGGCTTGGTCAGGTAGTCGAAGGCACCTGATCGCAGTGCCTCCACCGCGTTCTCGGCGGAGCCGTAGGCCGTCATGACCACGCAGCGTTCGCGGCGCTGCTGCTGGCGCAGATCCTGCAGCAGCTCCATGCCCATGCCGTCGGGCAGGCGCATGTCGGTGATGACCACGTCGAAGCGCTGGGTCTGAAGCTGCTCGCGTGCCTCGCCCACGCTGGCGGCGGTCTCCACGCGGTAGCCTTCGCGCAGCAAGGTCAGTTCATAGAGGGTGCGCAGATCCGGCTCGTCGTCCACGACGAGGATCGAGGCGGCTGCGGGCTGGGAGTTCACGGACATCACACCACAATCTGGTCAAACAGGGAGGCCGGCAGTGCCGAGGCCGGCGCCGCGCGGAACACGATGCTGAAGGCATTGCCTTCGACGAGGCCGCGCGGCGTGGGCCGTGACAGCCGCTGGTAGCTGATGCCGGCATCGTAGCGCTGGCACAGCTCCCGGCAGATGTACAGGCCCAGGCCGCTGGAGCGGCTCTCCGAGGAGAAGAAAGGCTCGAACAGATGGCGCTGGACCGTCGGCTCCAGCGCCGCGCCATCGCTCCAGACCTGCAGCCAGATCTGGCCTGCTGCCGGCGCGCCGGTCAGCACCTGCAGCGCATGTGCGTCCTGCGCACTGCTGCGGTAGCGCTGGGCATTGTCCATCAGGTTCACGAGGATGCGGCGCAGGTGCTCGTGATCGAAGACCACGCTTCTCGCCTTGGCGTCCAGATGGAGCTGGACGAGGCGTGCGGGCTGACCCTGGGCCTGCCATTCCTGGCAGACCTGGGCCACGTGCTGGTCCAGGTCGAGCAGGCCGGCATGGGTTTCGCCGATGTGCTGCTGGGCCCGGGCGATGTTGAGCACATCCTCGACGATGCGCGCCAGGCGCTCGGCATTCTGCCCCACGATGCGGCACAGCTGCTGCTGGGCCGGCTCCTGGGCCAGGTCCTCCGAGAGCAGGGCGTTGGCCTGGGTGATGGCGGCCAGCGGGTTGCGGATCTCGTGGGCCACGGCGGCGGACATGCGGCCCATGGATGCCAGCTTTTCGGTGCGCAGCCGCGCCTCCAGCTCGCGCAGGTCGTGCAGGAAGACCACGCACAGCTGCTGCAGCAGCGCGGGCTCGTCGGGGTCTTGTGCTTCGGGCACGGCCGCGACCTCGGTCAGCCAGGTGCGCAGGTGCAGGCCCGTCATGCCCTCCTGGCCGATGGACTGCAGATGGACGGCCGCCGAGATCGGCAGATTCTGGGCGAAGCTCTGTGCCACGGCGTCTTGCAGCCGCTGCCAGCCCGCATGTGCCTCCAGGGCGAAGGGCAGGCCGTGCCCGTCGGCCAGTCCCAGCAGGCGCAGGGCCGCCGGGTTGGCCTGCTGTACGCGGAACTGCGGATCAACCACCAGGACACCCTCGGCCAGGTGGCGGATCACCAGCGCATTGACCTGCTCCTGGGTCCGCGCCTTGCGGCTGCTGTGCTGTGCCAGGTGCCGCTCGCGCCGCACGCGGCGGGCCAGCTCATGCGTCAGGTAGGCCACGGCGAAGTAGCCGGCGCATGCAAAGCTGGCCTGGTAGTAGGCCTGGGTGCTGTCCAGATGGTTGGCCAGATCCTGCCATGCCACCCAGCCCAGGGTCAGCAGCGTGACGCTGGCGGTGGTGGCCAGCGCCAGCGTCAGGCCACCCAGCACGGCCGAGATCAGGATGGGGATGGCCAGCAGCGCCGAATAGTTGAGCGGGCCGGTCTGCAGCGTCTGCAGCAGGCTGATGGCCACGATGTCCACACCGATCACGGGCAGCCAGTGCACGCCTGCCCGGGGCGACGGTGGCTGGGCGCGCGCCGTCAGGCGCAGCAGCAGCGTCAGCCCCAGGTAGCCGAGGCAGACCAGCCAGACCAGCGGGTTGCTGCCGGGCTGCATTCCCAGAAGGGCCAGTTGCAGCAGCAGCAGCGCTGCGGCGATCAGCACACGCCCGGTCAGAAAGCCCTGCCACAGCCGCACGAAGGGCGCATTGGCATCGCGCAGCGACCGCGCTGCTGCCTCGTCCATGGCCGGGGTCTGTTCGGGGGCAGGATCCTGCATGTTCAGCGCCGCTGGGCCAGCGCCCGGTGCTCGGCGCTGCAATAACAGCGTCCCGCGGCTTCGAAGGCTTCGCTGCGTGGCAGGTGCAGGCCGCAGTGCGCGCACTCCACCATGTCCTGTGGCGCGGAAAGCGGCGCAGGCGGCGCCGCGCGCTGGCGCCGTTCCCGGACCTCGGCGCGCCGCTGGCCGCGCCACACGCCGATGGCAATGGCGACGACGATCAGTACCAGCAGGTATTTCATGCCGCCCGCCCCAGCAGAACTTCCATCACGAAGCGCGAGCCCGCATAGGCCAGCAGCAGCAGCAAGGCTCCCGCATAAAGCATGCGCACGGCACTGCGGCCACGCCAGCCAAAGCGTGCGCGGCCGATCAGCAGCACGGCAAAGGTCAGCCAGGACAGCAGCGAGAACACCGATTTGTGGTTCCAGACCCAGGCCTTGCCATACAGCTGCTCGCCAAAGAGCCATCCGGCGGCCAGCGTGGCCGTCAGCAGCACGAAGCCCGCGCCCACGAAGCGGAAGGTCAGGCGCTCCAGCGTCAGCAGCGGCAGGCCGCTGTCATGGCCGCCGCCCTGGCGCATGTGCTGCTCGGCGCGCGTCATCAATCCCGCATGGACCACCGAGGCCGCGAACAGGCCGTAGGAGGCGATGCCCAGCGCCAGGTGCAGCGGCAGCCAGGGCGAGGCATCGACATGCAAAGGCGTTCCCGGAAACAGGGCGGCCATGAGCACGGCGACCGTACCCAGTGCCGACAAGGCCAGTTGCGCCCGCATCTTGGGGAACAGCTGCTGCTCCACCGCATAGACCGTGAGCACCAGCCAGGCGGTCATGGACAGCGCCGGCGCAAAGCCGAAGTGCGGCTGCTCGCCCAGCAGGCCCCAGGCCAGGGCCAGGGCATGCAGCACCCAGGCCAGGCGCAGTGCGGCGCGCGCGCCTGCCTGGCTGATGCGTCGGGCGCCGACGGCCGGCACGGCATAGGCAACGGCGGCGGCCATGGCCAGCATCCAGCCCAGTGGCGATGCGTTGGCGGAAATCAGGGGGACAGCGAGCATGTTTCAATGATAGCTGGCGCTGCTGCGGCGACAGCTGCGCAGGCTCAGAATCCAGGCGCGCTGGGCCCGCCTGCCCCTGCGCGGCGGCAACCATGCCACGCGGCGGCAGCCCTGCCGGTCATCGGGTCGCCGGTACCGGCCCCGCCAGGGGCTGCGGGTAGAATCTCCGGGACATGCCGGACCCGCGGCGTCGACGCCGCCCGCCGGCCCGTGCGCCACGGCGCAACCCTCCATTTCCCGCAGCTTCCAGTCTCCCCGCTTATGGCCTCCGCTCTGACCGACAAACTTTCGCGACTCGTCAAGGAGATGCGCGGCCAGGCCCGCATCACCGAATCCAATGTGCAGGACATGCTGCGCGAGGTGCGCATGGCCCTGCTCGAGGCCGACGTGGCCCTGCCCGTGGTGCGCGACTTCATCGCGCGCGTCAAGGAAAAGGCGCTGGGGCAGGAGGTGCTGGGCTCGCTGCAGCCGGGCCAGGTGCTGGTGTCCATCGTCAACAAGGAACTCGCCGCCACCATGGGCGAGGGTGTGGCCGACATCAACCTCAACGCCCAGCCGCCGGCCATCATCCTCATGGCCGGGCTGCAGGGCGCCGGCAAGACCACGACCACGGCCAAGCTGGCCAAGCACTTGATCGAACGCCGCAGGAAGAAGGTGCTCACGGTTTCGGGCGACGTCTACCGCCCCGCCGCCATCGAGCAGCTCAGGACGGTGACGGCCCAGGCCGGTGCCGAATGGTTCCCTTCCACGCCCGACCAGAAGCCCCACGACATCGCCGTGGCCGCCCTGGACTATGCGAAGAAGCACTTCTTCGACGTGCTGCTGGTCGATACGGCCGGTCGCCTTGCCATCGACGAGTTGCTGATGGCCGAGATCAAGGATCTGCACGCCACGCTCAAGCCTGTGGAGACCCTGTTCGTGGTCGATGCCATGCAGGGCCAGGATGCGATCAACACGGCCAAGGCCTTCAAGGAGGCGCTGCCGCTGACCGGCATCGTGCTGACCAAGCTCGACGGTGACTCGCGCGGCGGCGCCGCGCTGTCGGTGCGCCAGATCACGGGCGCGCCCATCAAGTTCGCGGGCGTGTCCGAGAAGATCGACGGTCTGGAGGTCTTCGACGCCGACCGCCATGCCCAGCGCGTGCTGGGCATGGGCGACATCGTCGCCCTGGTCGAGCAGGTCACCAAGGGCGTGGACATGGAGGCCGCGCAGAAGCTGGCCGAGAAGGTCAAGAGCGGTGACGGGTTCGATCTCAACGACTTCCTGGCCCAGATCCAGCAGATGAAGCAGATGGGCGGCCTGTCCAACCTGATGGACAAACTGCCGGCGCAACTCACGGCCAAGGCCGGCCAGGTGGACATGGACAAGGCCGAGCGCGAGATCCGCCGCAAGGAGGGCATCATCTGTTCGATGACCGCCAAGGAGCGCAAGAAGCCCGAGATCATCAAGGCCACGCGCAAGAAACGCATCGCCGACGGCGCCGGCGTGCAGGTCCAGGAAGTCAACCGCCTGCTCAAGGAGTTCGAGCAGATGCAGGAGATGATGAAGAAGATGAAGGGCGGCGGCCTCATGAAGATGATGAAGCGCATGGGCGGGATGAAGGCCATGAAGGGCATGATGGGTGGCGGCATGCCCAAGCTGCCGTTCTGATTTCCCCCGATCCCCCGCGGACGCCACCTCCTGTCCGCCAAGCCGCAGCGCAGCCTGCGGCTTTTCTTTTGCCGCTGCAGGGCCTTTGTGAGAACATGCCTCGCCATGAGCAATGGTGTCCCGACTTCTCGCGCCCGCGCCCTGGTGCCGGCGCCACGGCTGTCGCGCCGCGACTGGACCTTGCTGGCGGCGGCCACGTTGCTGGCCGGCTGCTCCTCGGCGCCGCGCAAGGGCACGGGGCCCGCGCCGGCCCCTTCGCCCCAGGCGCTCAATCTCGATTCGGAACTGCGGGAGGCGCTGCTGGCACGCACCATGCTGGTCGTCAACACGCCCTATACCTATGGCGGCAATTCGCCCGAAGGGGGCTTTGACTGCAGCGGCCTGATCCAGTGGGCCGTGGGCGGCATCACCGAAAGCCGCCTGCCGCGCACCACGGCCCAGTGGGCGCAGTTCAGCAACCCCGTGGGGGGCGCCAGCCTGCAGCGTGGCGACTTCGTGTTCTTCAACACCCTGGGCACGCGGTACTCGCACATGGGCATCTTCGTGGGCAACGGCCAGTTCGTGCACGCGCCATCCAGTGGTGGAACAGTGCAGCGCGTGCGCATGGACAACAGCTACTTCGCCAGGCGCTTCACCGAGGCGCGCAGCATCTTTGCCTGAAGCTAGGCCGCATCCCAGTCCATGGCGTGCCAGGGATGGCGTGGATCGGCCACCCACTGGCGCACTTCTTCGGGCGTGACGCTGCGGCCCAGCACGTCGGCGCGACCATGGGCCAGCCATTGGCTGCGGCCGCGTGCATAGGCTTCACCAAACGCCTGCCAGTCGCCGAAGCAGTCCCGGGCACGGCTCGCATTCATGAGCAGGATCTGTTGCTGCAAGGCCTCGTCCAGCCAGCCCAGCAGCCAGGCGCAGCGCACATGGAAGGCCACGCGCGCACAGGCGAAGGCCATGGCGGCGCGGGGATCGTCGCCGGGCAGCAGGCGCTGCAGGTCCAGCGTGAACCAGCGCTGGCGCAGGCCTTCGGGCAACTGCTGCCGGGCCTGGGCATCGTCCAGGTCGGTGCGCAGGCCCAGGTGGTGCAGGACCATGGGGCGCAACTGGGAGGCCAGGGCCGCGTCGGCCCCGTGCAATTGCCGGTCGGCAAAGCCCCCTCGGATGGCGTGAAAGGCCATGGGGTGCGCCAAGGCCAGGGCCTGGTCCAGCGCGGCATCTCCCGTACGGTAGCTGCTGAAGTCACCGCGCTGGCGCGCCGCGCGGACGCGGCGCAGCCCGGCGCGGGCAGTCCAGGCCAGCAGCACCAGAATGATCAGAACGGTCCAGGCGTTCACCGCGCACCTCCTGCCGTGCGCCTGCGTGCCAGCGCCAGCGCCTGCTGCAGCGCCGGACTGCGTGGCATGCGTTCGAAGACGGCCACCGGCACCGTGTCGCGCCGTGCCGCGACCAGCCACTGCATGAGGGGGGTGCGGATGTCCAGCTGCTCCAGCAGTCCAGGGTGGGTCTGCAACAGCCACAACTGCTCGGCCTCGCCGTGCAGCTCGGCGGCCGCGCACCAGGCGGGTGCCGGGGGCTGCGCATGGAGATCGCGCAGGTGCGCGGGCCGGTGCACGATACCCATGGCCAGGGCATCCGCAGGTGCCTCGCCGTCCGCGTCCAGGTGGTTGAGCAGGGCCAGCACATCGGGCAGGTAGCGCGCGATGGGCGGGCGGTTCTGCTTGCCCTTGATCTGGTCGATGCGCAGCCGTCCGTCTTCCCGCACCAGGGCGCTGACGGTGATGCGCGGCTGGGCCGTGCCCGTGCGGTAGCTGAACAGGCGCAGCCTGCCCTGCTCGCAGGCTTCGGCATAGTGCTCGCCGTAGCCGCCGCGCAGTGCGCCGCGTTCGCTGAACTGGCCCAGGCAGTGGCGCATCATCTGGCTTTCATAGGCCATTTCGGCGCGCAGCTGTGGGCTCTTTGCATCGAACTCCACGAAGATGCCGAACTGGCCCTGCAGCAGCGCGCGTACGGCGCCGGGCTGGTGCCCGGCCCAGCCGCTGTCGCGCCTCTGTGCAAATGCCAGGTGCTCCAGCGTCCAGCGTGCCAGTGCCTGGGGGCAGTTGATGCGCTGCAGCTTGCCTTCGAGCGCCGTGCCCCGCCGCGTGGACAGGAACTCCAGCAGCCGGCCCTCCAATGCCAGCAGGGGGGCACTGTCAGGGTCCACCCACCACAGCGGCGTCTGGTGTGCCTGCGCCCCCGCGCCATGGCCCGATGCCGGCCGGGCCGCATGCTCGCGCAGACGTTCCAGGGCCCAGGCGGGCGGCGGGGCCCCACGGTGCAGGCGCAGCAGGTCGGCCTGCGTGGTCAGGGGCTGTACGGCGGGCGGTTCGGCATCGAGGTTGCCGACCACATGGCGGTAGAAATGGTTGGCCAGCCAGGCCGCGATCTCCTGGGTGTCGCCGCGCGCGGCGCTGCGCTCGCCGATGCGCTGCTTGATGGCGGGCGCGTTGACCACGTCGCGCGGGCGGTAGGCACGGCGCGCGGCGGTGGCTTTCACCACAGTTTCCACCAGGGCTTGCTGGCGGAGTGCAGTTTCTGGCAGCGCTTGAGGCCTTCCCGGGCCATGCGGTGCTCTTCTTCGCTGTCATCGGCCGTGAGTTTCGCGATGGCTTCGCGGTGCAGGGCGACGGCCTGCTCGAGGGGGCCGCAGCTTTCCATGGCGCAGGCCAGGCGGCGCAGCGTGTAGCACTCTCCCAGCGCGCGCACCTCGGGCAGCAGGGCCAGCAGGCGCGGATGCACCAGCTCTCCATGGTTTTCGGAGAAGAAGTCGAGCAGTGACATCAGGGCCGCCAGGTAGTCGCGCCGTTGTTCGCGCTGGTTTTCCTCATCCAGGTCACTGAACCATTCGTCCAGGCGTTCGAGCCAGATGCCGATCTCGCCCGAGCGGTCCAGCTGGTAGAGCGCCTGTCCGGCGCTGGGGAAGTAGTCCGTGGGGCTGTGGCGGCTGTAGCCGTGCTCCTGCGTGAAGTGCCACAGCTGCTCGGCCGCCGCGACGATGGCGGCGCGGTCGTTCTGGCCGATGGCACACCACAGCAGGCCGTCGTGGTGTTCCGCGAAGGGGCTGCTGGACAGGCCCTTGCGGTGCAGGGCCGCGGCATCGTCGTAGCGCTCGAGCATGCGGTACTTGATGGCCAGGTTGTTGCAGAGCATGGAGTAGACGTGCAAGTCGCCGTCCTTGTACATGCCCTGGCCGCTGGCCCAGAAGGACTCGAAGCGGGCCAGGCCCTCCTCGTAGTAGCGTTGCACCAGCGGCTCGCGCACTGCGTCGGCCGGCACCTGCCGGCCCGCTCCCATGATGGGGGCCAGGTCGTCCTCGTCGTCCAGCACCACGCCGGCTGCATAGCACCAGTGGCCGCCATGGCCTTGAGGGAAGGGACGTTGCAGCGCCTGCTGCGGGGAGAGCACGGCAAAGCGGGCGGCCCAGAGCATGGGCAGCAGCTCGGAGTTGGCGTAGCGGGGCTGCCCGCCCACGCCGCGCTCGAGCAGCGGCAGGGCCTGCTCCCATTGGCGCTCCTTGGCCAGTCTCCAGCCATCGATCAGGTCCAGCAGAGGGTGTCCGGGCGCCTGGCTGCGTGCCAGGGCCAGGTATTCGTCGGCGCTGCGCGGAGCTGCGGGGCTGTCCTCCAGGATCTCCTGCATGTCGGGGTCCAGTCCGGACCAGGCCAGGATCAGTGCCCAGGTCGGAGCGTGCGCGTTGTCGCTGTCCACCATGCGCAGGGCCAGTTCATGGCCCTGCCGGGCCGATCCCGGACGGCTGTGCAGCACGCTTTCCAGGGCCAGGTCGGCGGCCTCGGCCATGCGTCCCGCCTCCTGCAGCCATTGCAGCACCAGGCCGCTGAAGGGGTCGCCCGAATCGTCCACCAGTCCGATGCGTCCCGACGGCGCCAGCTGCAGGGCGGCCTCGGTCTGGCCCATGGCGTGGCAGGCCATGGCCTGAAGCCGCGCCGCATGGACCTTGCGATGGGTGCGCACGGCCTGCGAGGCGGCAGGGGTTTCGGTGCGCGCCAGATGCTGATCCGCCGCCATGAGCACGGCCGGAACGCTCTGCGGGGCCAGCGCGAGCACCTGGTGGGCCAGGTGCAGCCAGTCGCCGAAGTCCACGCCTTGCGCGGCCTGTGCCTGGCTCAGTTGCGCCGTGGCGGCCTGTACCTGGCGCACGGTGGCGGCCGCATCGCCGCGCAGTCGGGCCAGCTCGGCCTTGCGCAGGCAGGCGCGCGCATCGCGACAGGCGGGCGAGGCCTCTCCATCGGGATCGCTGCGTTCATGGTGGCGCTGCAGGTCCACGCCCTGCTCGGCCAGGTCCCAGGCACAGGCCTCGCGGGCCAGGTAGTGCCAGCCGTTCCAGTACCTGTACGGCTCGCCGGTGTGCGGCAGCCGGCCCATGAGGTCGGCGGCTGGCCCGAGCAGTGCCACGCCCCCTTCGCGGTCGAAGCGCAGCCGGCTCTGGATGTCGCTGAGCGCCAGGCTGGCCGTGGCCTGCAGGCGCTCCTGCCCGGACAGGGAGCGCAGCGCGGCATCGCGGTGTTCGCGCAACAAGGCATTGGCGGTCTCGGGCTGGTCCAGGTCGAGCCAGAGGTCGTGCAGGCGTTCCAGCTCACCTACGGTGGACGGGACGAAGCGCTGCTGGGCCAGCAGTTCCCTGACCGCGGCCTGGCGCTCGGGCGCGGCGATGCCGGAGCCCTCGTCGTCCTGTTGCAGCAACTCATGGGCCTGGTCCACGAAGGCGTGCAGGGCTTCGCCCTCCAGGACGGGGAGGCAGGGGGGCGGGCTGGGGTAGGGTCATGGAATCGATAGCAGGCAAGCGATGCTGGGAGAGCCATGCAGCCCGATGGGCCTCAAGGCGGCGACCCCGAGATGCTATCGGCAGCCCCTGTGTCCAGCCAGTGCCGCCCGCCTGTTTTCACGCTCTGTTACACGCCATGCCCCGCCTTTTGCCCGTGTGCCGCGGCAGGGTCCGTCAGTGGCGCACCACCACCTCGCCACGCAGCGTGAAGGTGCGCGCCTCGGTGATCTTCACATCGACCATCTGGCCGATCAGGCGTTCGTTGCCGGGGAAATTGACCACGCGGTTGCACTCGGTGCGGCCCATGAGTTCGCTGCCGTCGCGCTTGGACAGGCCTTCGACCAGCAGGCGCTGCACCGTGCCCACGCGCTCGTCGCTGATGTCCTTGATGTTCTGGTTGATCACGGCCTGCAGCTCCTGGAGGCGGCGCAGCTTCACGTCGTGGGGCGTGTCGTCGTGCAGGTTGGCGGCCGGCGTGCCGGGGCGCGGGCTGAAGATGAAGCTGAAGCTGTTGTCGAAGCGCACGTCGTGGATGAGCTTCATCATCTTCTGGAAATCCTCTTCGGTCTCGCCGGGGAAGCCCACGATGAAGTCGCTGCTCATGGCCATCTCGGGCCGGATGGCGCGCAGCTTGCGGATGGTGCTCTTGTATTCCATGGCCGTGTAGCCGCGCTTCATGGCCATGAGGATCTTGTCGCTGCCGTGCTGCACGGGCAGGTGCAGGTGGCTGACCAGCTTGGGCAGCCGGGCGTAGGCCTCGATCAGGCGCGGCGTGAACTCGTTGGGGTGGCTGGTGGTGTAGCGGATGCGTTCGATGCCGGGGATCTCGGAGACGTATTCGAGCAGCAGGGCGAAGTCGGCGATCTCGGCGGTGTCGCCCATCTTTCCGAGGTAGGCATTGACGTTCTGGCCCAGCAGCGTGACTTCCTTGACGCCCTGGTCGGCCAGGCCGGCGACCTCGACCAGCACGTCCTCGAACGGGCGGCTGACCTCTTCGCCGCGGGTATAGGGCACGACGCAGTAGCTGCAGTACTTGGAGCAGCCTTCCATGATGGAGACGAAGGCCGATGCGCCTTCCACGCGGGCAGGCGGCAGATGGTCGAACTTCTCGATCTCGGGGAAGCTGATGTCCACCTGGGGCTTTTGCCGGGCCGCGCGCGCGTTGAGCAGATCGGGCAGGCGGTGCAGGGTCTGCGGGCCGAAGACCACGTCCACGTAGGGCGCGCGCTTGATGATCTCCTCGCCTTCCTGGCTGGCCACGCAGCCTCCCACGCCGATGAGCACACCGCGCTCCTTCAGGTGCTTGTAGCGTCCCAGGTCGCTGAACACCTTCTCCTGCGCCTTCTCGCGCACGGAGCAGGTGTTGAACAGGATGAGGTCGGCCTGCTCGGGATCGTCGGTGGATTCGTAGCCCTGGGCCGCGCCCAGCACGTCGGCCATCTTGTCCGAGTCGTACTCGTTCATCTGGCAGCCGAAGGTTTTGATAAAGACTTTCTTGGACATGGTGGGGTTCCGTCGTGCAGCCACCACAGGACAGGGCGGTCTGCGAAAAAATGGAAAGGGCGGCCACCCCGGAGCGAAGGGATGGCCCATGGCCGCGTCTGCGCGGGCCTTTGCCGATGCTTGGGCGGGGAGCTCCGGCCTCAGTTGAAGATGCGCAGCAGCATCGACCTGGGTTTGTAGTGCTTGTCGGCTTCGGCCTTGGTCAGGATCCAGGCCTGGTGCACCCACTGCGTCTGCGGCTCGATCACGTAGCCCACGACGAGCTTGCTGCCCTGGTAGTTGGGCGCCTGCACCAGGGTGCGCTCGGGGCTGAACAGGCGAAAGCCTGGCGTGGTGCGCATGGCCTTGCCGTCGATTTCTATCTCGGGAAACCTGGAGGTCACGAGCAGTTCGCCGAACTGGGTCTGCGGCGGGAAGTTGCGCGTCTCGTTGGAGGGCAGGCCTTGCGCGGCGGCACCCAGGCTGGCGCAGGCCAGCGCGGCGAGCAGTGCGCCGGCGCACAGGCGCCGGGCGGGGGAGAGAAGAGGCTTGCAGCGGTTCATGGTGTACATCCAGGGGCTGAACCCGCGATTCTACGAAGATGCGCGGCCAGGGGTGCTGCACCGGGGCATTGGGTCAGGCGCTGCCCGGCGCATAGAGCACGGCCCTGGGCGGCCGGCACAGGCCCCAGAAGCGCAGGCCCGTCAGCTCGGCCATCTGCACGCCCATGGCCGTGGGCGCGGAAATGGTGGCCAGCGCCGCGATGCCGACCCTGGCGCACTTGCGCACCAGCTCATGGCTGCCACGGCTGGACAGCACGACGAAGCCTGGCTCGCCCAGGCGGCTTGTGCGCGCGAGCCGGCCCACGAGCTTGTCCAGCGCGTTGTGGCGGCCCACGTCCTCGAGCACGTCGGTCAATTGCCCGTCCAGCCCGGCCCAGCCTGCGGCATGCACGGCGCCGGCCTGGGCGTTGAGCAACTGCTGCGGCGGCAGGGCGGCCATGGCGGCGCAGACCGTGGCTGCATCGACACGGGCGATCCAGCCGTGTGCAGGCAGCGGGTCGAAGGACAGGTCCAGCGCCGCGAAGCTGTCCACGCCGCAGACACCGCAGCCCGTGCGCCCGCTCATGCTGCGGCGCCGGTCCTTGAGCCGCGCGAAGCAGCGCGAGGCGACATCGAGCTGCACCTCGATGCCATCCATGCCGGCCGGCAGTCCCGCGGCCTCGGCCGCCACGGGGCGCACTTCGATGCCGTAGCAGTCGGCAGCGCTGTCCAGGATGCCTTCGGTCAGGGCGAAGCCCAGCGCGAAGTCCTCCAGGTCGGAGGGCGTTCCCATCATCACGGCATGCGAGATGCCGTTGAAGACCAGGGCGATGGGGACTTCGCTGGCCAGGACCTGGGGCTCGGGCCAGGCGCGCACCGTGCCGTCGTCCTCCAGCCGCAGGCGGGTGACGTCGACGCTGCGCAACGCGGCGATGGCGGGGATGGCGACCGGACAGGCGGCGCCGGACTCGGGCAGGGGTTCGGTGAGGGCGTTCATGGCAGGGGCCGCACGGGTGGTGGGGCCATGATATCGGCGCGCCGCAGGGACTCAGTCCAGCAGTGCCATGCCCTTGATCTGCGCAAAGACATGCAGGCCCGGGGCGATGGCCAGCTGCCGTGCCGAATGCGCGGTGATCCGCGCCAGCAGCCGGGCCTGGCCCAGTTGCAGCGAGACCATGACCTGGCCCGGGCCGTCCTCGCGCGTGTCGCACACGGTGGCGGGCAGGATGTTGAGGATGCTGCTGTCCTCGGGGTGCTTCAGGCTCAGGCTCACGTCGCGTGCCTGCACGCGCAACTGCACCGGCTCCTCCACGGGGCGCGGCGTCGCCATGACCATGCGCAGCTGGCCTCCGTCGAATTGCAGCGTGCCCAGGTGCGTGGCGGGGTCGTGGTGCAGTGCCCGTGCATGGACCACGGCGGCCGCCGTGTCGCCGGCGCTCAGCGGCAGGTCCAGGCGTGCCAGCAACTGGTCCGTGGGACCGGCCGCGACGATGCGGCCGGTGTCCAGCAGCACCATGTGCCGGGCCAGGCGCGCGACCTCGTCGATGGAGTGGCTCACATAGACGACGGGGATGTCGAGTTCGCGGCGCAACTGGTCCAGATAGGGCAGGACCTCGGCCTTGCGCTGTGCGTCCAGCGCGGCCAGCGGCTCATCCATCAGCAGTACCTGCGGGCTGGTGGCCAGGGCCCGCGCGATGGCCACTCGCTGGCGCTCTCCGCCCGACAGCGTGGAAGGCATGCGGTCCATCAGGTGGCCTATGCCCAGCAAGGCCACGGCCTGGTCCTGGGACACCTTGCGCCGCGCGGCCGGCGTGCGCTTGAGGCCGTAGTCGATGTTGCGGCGCACGCTCAGGTGGGCGAACAGGCTGGCTTCCTGGAACACGTAGCCCAGTGCGCGCTGGTGCGTGGGAAGCCATCGGCCGGCATCGTCGTCCTGCCAGACGGCGCCGTTGACCACGACGCGGCCGCGCGCGCGCTCCAGCCCCGCCAGGCTGCGCAGGCAGGTGGTCTTGCCGCAGCCCGAGGGCCCGAACAGGGCCGTGACGCCGCGGCCCGGCAACTGCAGCCGCACGTCGAGGCGGAAGTCGGCGCGTGCCAGCGCGAGCGTGGCAAGGATTTCGGCGCCGTTGAGGTCGCCGTACATCGGGGGCGGGGAGAAGGCGGTCATCATGCCCGGCGGTCCTCGCGCGGCTGCAGCAGGTGCAGGGCCAGCAGCACCAGGAAGGAGAACACCACCATGCCGCCGGCCAGCCAGTGCGCGTGGGCGTACTCCATGGCTTCCACATGGTCGTAGATCTGCACCGAGACCACGCGCGTCACGCCGGGGATGTTGCCGCCCAGCATCAGCACCACGCCGAACTCGCCCACCGTGTGCGCGAAAGTCAGCACGGCCGCCGTGATGAAGCCCGGGCGCGCCAGCGGCAGCGCCACGGTGAAGAAGCGGTCCACAGGACCCGCGCCCAGGCTGGCCGCAGCCTCCAAGGGACGCTTGCCCAGCGACTCGAAGGCGCGCTGCAGCGGCTGCACCGTGAACGGCATGGAATACACCAGCGAGCCGATGACCAGACCGGGAAAGGTGAAGGGCAGGGTGCGCAGCCCCAGCGCCTGCGTCAGCTGCCCCACGGGTCCGTTGGGGCCCATGGTGACCAGCAGGTAGAAGCCGATCACCGTGGGCGGCAGCACCAGCGGCAGCGCCACCACGGCGCCGATGGGCCCTCGCCAGCGCGAACGCGTATGGGCCAGCCACCAGGCCAGCGGCGTGCACAGCGCCAGCAGCAGCACCGTGGTCACGGTGGCCAGCTCCAGCGTCAGCCGTATGGCGGCGTAGTCGTCGGCGGTAAGAATCATGCGGGAAGAATTCGGTGGTTCGCGGCGCAGGCCTCCAAAGAGAGGGGGAAGGCGCGTCAGCGCCTCAGGGGGAGCCCATAGCCGTAGGAACGGATGATGGCATGCGCCTTGTCGGCGCGCAGGTACTTCATCAGCGCGTTGGCGGCCTCGTTGTCCTTGCCGTTGTTCAGCACGATGGCGTCCTGGCGGATGGGCTCGTGCAGGGAGCCCGGCACCTGCCAGGCCGAGCCTTCGCGCAGCTTGCCGTTCTCCATCACCTGCGACAGGGCCACGAAGCCCAGCTGGGCGTTGCCCGTGGCCGCGAACTGGTAGGTCTGGGCGATGTTCTCGCCCATGACGATGCGCGGCTGCACCTGGGCCGTCAGGCCCAGCTTGTCGAGAGCTTCCATGGCGGCCGTGCCGTAGGGCGCGAGCTTGGGATTGGCCACGGCGATGTGCCTGTAGTCACCGGTCCTGAGTACCTCGCCCTTGTCGTCCACATAGCCGGCCTTGGGGCTCCACAGCACGAGCTGGCCGATGGCGTAGGTGAAGCGCGAGTCGGGCAGGCCACGGCCTTCCCTGGCGATCTTCTCGGGCGTGGTGTCGTCGGCGGCCAGCAGGATCTGGAAGGGGGCGCCGTTGACGATCTGCGCATAGAACTTGCCCGTGGCGCCGAAGGACAGCTGGGCCTTGTGGCCCGTGTCCTTCTCGAATTCGGCGGCGATCTTCTGCATGGGCGCCGTGAAATTGGCGGCGACGGCCACCGACACCTCGGCGGCATGCGCACCCGTCAGGCCGAACAGGGCAAGGGCGGCGAAGGCCGTGGCGCGCAGGGGGGTGTTCAGTGGCATGGGTCTTTCTCGCTATTCCGTTGATGAATAGCGAAGTGTAGCGACCTGACCGCACATCTCCAAGGTGCAGGCGTTTTATCTGGCGGGACATAGCGCTTGCGGGGCATGATGTCGCGCATGACCGCCGACCCCTCCCTGCCCCTGTCCGAACTGCTGCCTGCGCTGGGCCATGACCCGGCCGACCGGCGCATCGCCATCCTGCGCCATATCGCCGCGGGCCATTCCATCTCCCAGGCCGCGCGCGAGGCCGGCATCAGCTACAAGGCGGCCTGGCAGGCGCTGGATGTGCTGACCAACCTGGCCGGCCGTGCCCTGGTCGAGCGCTCGGTGGGGGGGGCGGGCGGCGGCGGCGCGCGCATCACCGAGGCCGGCCTGTCGCTGCTGGCCATGGCCGACGCGCTGGAAGATGCGAAGGTACAGGTGCTGCGCCGCTTTGCCGCACAGGGGACGTCAGGCCTGGCGCCGGCTGCCCGGCTGGGCCTGCGCACCAGCATGCGCAACCTCTGGCCCTGCCGCATCGAATCGCTGAAGGCGCAGGGCGCGCAGGCGCTGGCCTGCCTGGTGCCCGATGCCGGAGCGGACGGTGTCCCGGGCGGCTACCGCATCGCCGCGCGGGTCACGCAGGAAAGCGTGCAGCTGCTGGCGCTCGCGCCCGGTGTGCCGGTGCTGGCGCTGTGCAAGGCGACGGCGGTGCAGGTGCTGCCCTCTGCGCCGGGCGATGCCGAGGCGGGCACCAATCTCTGGCCTGCCACGGTGCAGCGCGTGGCACGCGGCGCCACGGCCGCGCCGCGCGAGGTGGTGGCGCAACTGCCATGGGGCGGCAGCGGTGTGGGCTATGTCCATGCCGGCGAGAATCTGCGTGCAGGCCGCAAGGTCTGGATGCAGGTGGCCGGATCGGCCGTGGTGCTGGCCATCGTGGATTGAGCACGGGTGCTTGTTGCACAGGGTTTCCATGATGGCAGGGAACCCGGCAGGCACTTCGGAGTCCATGGCTCTCATGAAAGTCCTTTTGCGCAAATGCCTGCTGGTGCCGCTGCTGAGCCTTCCCATGCTCTGCCAGGCCAGCCTCTTCGATGCCACCCCGCTCGATGCCCAACAGTTCAACCTGGGCCTCGTGGGCTTTGCCGGGCAGATATCGCCTGCGGAGCAGCATCTGGATGATCTGCTCAGGCGGCCCGAGGCGAATGCCATCCTGCTGTCGCTGATCGACGATCCGGCACGCTCGCCCGTGGCCAAGCTCTATGCGCTGTGCGGGCTCAAGCGCCTGGGCAGCGGCGGCTACGAGACCGCGCTGGGCAAGATGCGCGGCCTGGACGGCCAGGTCTCCGTGATGTTCGGTGACCAGATGCTCCTGGAAGACATCCGCCAGGCGGCGGAGCGCATCGAGCACCAGCAGTGCGACGAAGGCAGTTGAGCTCGGCGCGGTGAATGAAAAAAGAGCTGCCATCGGCAGCTCTTTGCATTGCAGGGGGATGGCCGGCCCGCTCAGGACAGCTCGCGCCCCTTGAGTTCGGGGATCAGGAAGGCCGTGGCCAGCATGTCCAGCACATAGATCGCGGCCAGCAGCGCGATGGCGACCTGGAACGAGTAGCCCATGGCCAGCGCGCCGATCACCACAGGGCCCAGGCCGCCCACGGCGCGGCCGATGTTGAACAGCACGTTCTGCGCGGTGGCGCGCGCCTCGGTGGGGTAGGCCTCGCTCATGACGGCGCCGTAGCCGCCCATCATGCCGTTGACGAACAGACCCATGAGGGCGCCGGCCCAGAGCATGGCCGTGGGGTCCGAGAGCTGGGAGTACAGCAGCACCATGATGACCGAGCCGAGCTGGAAGATCAGGAAGCTGGGCTTGCGGCCGATGCGGTCGGCCAGCTGGCCGAAGACCCAGATGCCGACCATCATGCCGATCACGGTCACGGCGGTCCACATCGAGGACTTGGTCAGGCTGAAGCCCAGCTGCCTGGACAGGAAGCTGGGCATCCAGATCATGATCCCGTAGTAGCCGAAGTTCTGCACCGAGGTCAGCACGATCACGCCCAGGCTGACGCGGGTCGTGGCCCTGTCCTTGACCAGCAGCTTCAGGCTTTGCATCACCGGCGGTCGCTGTGTCTTCTGGCGCTGCACGAAGACCTCGGGCTCGTGCAGCCTGTTGCGGATCACCCAGGCGACGACGGCCGGGATCACGCCGACCAGGAACATGCCGCGCCAGCCGATGACCGGCAGCAGCAGCGGCGTCAGCAGCGCGGCACCGAGCACGCCCATCTGCCAGCCCAGGGCCACATAGGACGAGACGCGTGCGCGGTGGCGCGCGGGCCAGGCTTCGGCGGCCAGCGCCATGCCGATGCCGAACTCGCCGCCCAGGCCGATGCCTGCGATGGTGCGGTAGACCAGCAGGTCCCAGTAGCCCTGGGCGAAGGCGCACAGGCCCGTGAACACGGCGAACAGCACGATGGTCCAGGTCAGCACGCGGATGCGGCCGTAGCGGTCGCTGAGCATGCCGAAGAACAGGCCGCCGAACACGGCGCCGATCAGCGTCCAGGTCACCAGCGAGCCGGCCTGTCCCGGCGTCAGGTGCAGGTCGGCCGAGATGGCCGAGAGCATGAAGCCCAGGATCAGCAGGTCGAAGCCGTCCATGGCGTAGCCGACGGCCGAGCCGGCCAGGGCTTTCCAGCTGTCGCGGCTGACGTGCGTGAGGGCATGCGTGGGGGTGCTGGCGCCTGCGGCACCGGCCGCGGTCGCCCCGGAAGGGATGGTGGTCACTTGGAAATCCTCGAAATGCAAGCGGTTTGCAGACCGCAACGGACGGGCCATGCGCGATGGCCCGTGCAGAGCAAGCCGCTGTGCAAAAAAACGCTTCTGCAAAAAGCGAAAGCCCTGAATGCGGCAAGGCAGTCAGGGCTTTTGGAGGTGTCCGGGCGGGCGGTATTCTAAGCCAGGTTGGGTTGCCAGGCAAGGGCCGCCCCAAGTCGGCGGACCTTGCCATGCCATGCCATGCCGTTGCCGCCTGTGATGGAGCGCAGATGCCGCGCTTGCCAGGATCGCGGCGCCGGGCGGACAAGACCTTGCTCGGCGGTGCGGCGATATCACGGAAATTTTGCCAATAAAAACAATTCTCATTACATTTTGGCGTTCCGATTTCAAGTTTCCGAGTTCCTCCATTCCTGAATTCCCTTCCGCCATGCAATCCATCCTGATTGCGGCCGCCCTTGCCCTGGGCGCGGCCGCCCCGATGAGCCAGGCCGCAGCCGCCGGCACTGTCCAACAGCCCGTGAAGAAGAACCTCTCCGTCTCGGACGTGGTCAGGCACTACAGCACGCTGGTGCATGCCAATTACTCGGACTCGATCACCTCGGCCAAGAGCATGCAGAAGGCCATCGACGCCTTCCTGGCTGCGCCCAGCGAACAGGGCCTGCAGCGTGCGCGTCAGGCCTGGCTGGACGCCCGTGAGTACTATGGCCAGACCGAGGCCTTCCGCTTCTACGCCGGCCCCATCGACAACGACGAAGGCCCCGAAGGCCAGATCAACGCATGGCCCATGGACGAGTCCTATGTGGACTATGTCGAGGGCAATCCCACGGCCGGCATCATCAACAACCGCAAGGAAGCCATCACCAAGAAGCGCCTGGCCGAGCTCAACGAGCACGATGGCGAGGAGAACGTCTCCACGGGCTGGCACGCCATCGAATTCATGCTGTGGGGCCAGGACCTGGACGACAAGGGTCCGGGTGCCCGTCCCTACACCGACTACGTTGATGGCAAGAAGCCCAATGCCGACCGCCGCCGCCAGTACCTCAAGGTCGTGACCGAGCTGCTGATCGAGGACCTGCAGTCCGTGGCCGACGCGTGGAAGCCGGGCTCGGCCAGGAACTTCCGCGCCCAGTTCGAGAAAAAGCCCGATGACGCGCTGCGCCGCATCTTCGTGGGCCTGGGCTCGCTGTCGCGCGGGGAACTGGCCGGCGAGCGCCTGGAAGTGGCGCTGGCCAGCCGCGACCAGGAAGACGAGCACTCGTGCTTCTCCGACAACACGCACCGCGATGCCGTGACCAATGCCCAGGGCATCCTCAACGTCTGGCAAGGCAGCTACAAGCGCCTGGACGGCAGCCTGCTGCAGGGTCCCGGCATCAAGGACTGGGTCGCCGCCAAGGACAGCGCCCTGGCCGACAGGACCACGCGCCAGATCCGCCAGTCGGTGGAAGCGGCCCAGGCCATCCCCGCGCCGTTCGACCAGGCCATCCAGGGCGCGCGTGACTCCGCCTCGCGCGCCAGGATCCAGGCGACCATCGACAGCCTGGTCCAGCAGAGCAAGGACTTGGTGGAGGCGGCCAACGCCGTCGGCATCACCCAGCTGAACCTGGTGGACCCCAAGGCCAACTAAGAGCCTGAGTCCGCCCGGCATCCGATCCCCCCATGCCATGCGCCAAGGCCGCCGCTCCCGCAAGGGTCCGGCGGCCCTGGCATTTCCAGGCAAGCCACCCACCATGAACATCTCCCCTTTGCTGCTCGCCGCCGCCACCCTGGGACTGATGGCCTGCTCGGCCCAGCGCCAGGATGCGGCTGCGCCTGCACCTGAATCCGGGCCTTCACCGGCGCCCTCCACGGCTTCCAGGCCAGCACCTCCACCCGAGCTGCTGTTCGCCGCGCCCGCCGAGCCGCTGCAGCCCGGCGGCCTGACCACGGTCCACGCCACGGGTCGCAATGCCTTCTCGCTGCCGGCTGCCAATCTCGACGATGCCGAGCGCACGCGCTTCGTCATCGGCAACTCCTTTTTCAAGCGCAACTGGGTGCAGGCGCCGGCGTCGACCACGGCGCGCGACGGACTGGGGCCGCATTTCCTTGCGCGCTCCTGCGGCGGCTGCCATGTGCAGGACGGCCGCGCCCAGCCGCCCGATTTCCACAACCCGCTCAAGCCCCAGCCCTTCGCGGGCCTGCTCATGCGCCTGTCGATTCCGGGCGAGGGCCCGCATGGCAGCCCGCTGCCCGATCCCGTCTATGGCGACCAGTTCAACACCCAGGGCGTGCTCGGCGTCCAGGGCGAGGGCGAGGTGCGCATACGCTACGAGCAGGTGCAGGGGACATTTGCCGACGGCACGTCCTACACGCTGGAAAAGCCCGTCTACGAATTCAAGGGCCTGAACTATGGGCCCATGGCCGCCAACGTGATGGTCAGCCCGCGCATTGCGCCGCAGGTCATCGGCCTGGGGCTGCTGGAGCACATCCCCGAATCCGAGATCCTGGCCAATGCCGCGGCCCAGGCCGCCCTGGGCGGCTCCATCAAGGGCCAGCCCAACTATGTCTGGGATGCCTATGGCGAGCGCATGATGCTGGGCCGCTTCGGCTGGAAGGCCAACGTCGCCTCGCTGGCCCACCAGACCGCCTCGGCCTTCCTGGGCGACATCGGCATCACCTCGAAGCGCTTTCCCCAGCAGACCTGCACGCCCGCGCAGAAGGACTGCCTGGCCGCCCCGCATGGCAAGGGCGCCGAGGGTGTGGAGATCGAGGACCGCGTGCTCGACGACGTGATCTTCTACCAGGCCACGCTGGCGCCACCGGCACGGCGCAATCCGGATGACGCCACCGTGCGCCGTGGCGAGGCGCTGTTCCATGCCGCCCAGTGCGCGCAGTGCCACCGTCCCAGCTACAAGACGGCCGGCGCGCTGTTCCCCGGGCTGTCGCCGGCCCTCAGCAGCAAGGCGCTGTCGGGCCAGACCATCACGCCCTATACCGACCTGCTGCTGCACGACATGGGTGAGGCGCTGGCCGACGGCCGCCCCGATTTCCGCGCCACGGGCCGCCAGTGGCGCACGCCGCCGCTGTGGGGTATCGGCCTGCTGCCCGACGTGAACAACCACCAGCGCCTGCTGCATGACGGCCGTGCGCGCGGTGTGCTCGAAGCCATCCTGTGGCATGGCGGCGAGGCCGAACCGTCGCGCGAGAAGGTGCGCCAGTTCAGTGCCCAGGACCGTGAAGCCCTGGTCAAGTTTGTGGAGTCCCTCTGATGCCCCGCCTGCTCACATTCCCTCGCCAACTCCTGTCCGCCGCCGCCCTGGTGCTGCTGGCCGCCGCTCCTGCGCAGGCCCAGGAGGTGGAGGCCCACATGGCCATCCCCTTCTACAACACGGCCCATGCCGTCCAGGGCCTGTACGGCAAGTGGTATGCGCCCCAGTCCAAGGCGGCGCTGCAGTCCGCACAGTCATTGCGGCAGGCGCTGCAGGCGCACTGCGCGGCCGATGCCGCAGGCGACGCCGGGACGCTGAAGGCCGCGCGCCAGGCCTATGTGCAATCGGCCGTGCGCTGGAGCGCGCTGTCGGCCGTGGCCCTGGGGCCGCTGGTCGAGCGCCGTTCGGCGCGCCTGGTGGACTTCCGCCCCATGCGTCCGGCCCTGCTGAAGAAGGCCATACAGTCCGCCCCGGCCCATCTCGCGGCCATGGAGCGTATCGGCGCGCCCGCCAAGGGATACCCCGCGCTGGAACACCTGCTGTGGACCCAGCCCGCCGCGCCGCAGACGCCGGCATGCGCCTATGCCGTGCTGGTGGCCGAGGAGATCGCCGCCGAACTGGGCCTGCTGGAGCAGGGCTTCGCCGGGCTCGCCAGCCAGGACTGGTCCGAGGACGGCGATGCCACCACCGAGGCCATGGCCGAGTTCATCAACCAGTGGGTGGGCGGGCTGGAGCGGCTGCGCTGGGCGGACATGGAAAAGCCTTTGCGTAGTGCAGGCAGTGCGGGCAGCAAGCCGCCCGCCTGGGAACACCTGGCCAGCGGCAGCACGCTGGAGATCTGGCGCGCGCACTGGCAGGGCCTGCGCGCGCTGGCCGTGAGCGTGGACCGCAAGGTTCCCCAGCCCGGTACGGACATCGTGCCCATCGAGTCCTACCTGCGTGGCCGGGGCCTCAATCCACTGGCCGATCGCTGGCTCAAGGCCGTCGACGAAGCCGATGCCGGCATGCGCGCGATGAACGAGCCGACGACCCAGGCCGTCGATGCGGCGACCAGGCCGCTGTCGCGCCTCAAGCGGCTCATGGAGGGCGAAGTCGCGCCCGCGCTCGAAGTCAACATAGGGTTCTCGGATGCCGATGGAGATTGAGCCGACGCTGAACCGCCGCCAGTGGTTGCACGGCATGGGGCTGCTGGCCGCCATGCCCCTGTCCGCCGCACGGGCGGCCGGGACCGCTGCCGGATCGCTGGCCGCTGCCTGGATGCAGGGCGAGCAGATGCGCGTGGGCATCGTGCAGCCCGCCGCCCAGGCGAATGGCCCGTTGCAGGTGCTGCAGTCGCTGGACGTGCCCACCCGCGCCCACGGCATGGCCGCGCTGCGCGACGGCTCCGTGGTCTTCGCGAGCCGCCGCCCCGGCGACTGGCTGGTGCGCCTGCGCCCCGGCCAGCCGGCCGACGCGGCGCAATGGCTGTGGATAGAGCCCGACCGTGTCTTCAACGGCCATGTGATCGAAAGCGCCGATGGCCGGCATCTCTACACCACCGAAACCGACCTGGAGGACGCCCAGGGCCTGATCGGCGTGCGCGATGCCGCGACCCTGGAGAAGATCGCCGAATGGCGCACGGGCGGCATGGACCCGCACCAGCTGCTGCTGGACGGCGACGGCACGCTCATGGTGGCCAACGGCGGCATTCCCACGCAGTCCGAGACCGGCCGGCGCAAGCTGCAGCTGGACCACATGGACTCCTCCATCGCCCGGCTGCTGCCCGCCGAAGGTGGTGCCCGTGCAGGCCTGTGGAAGCTGGACGACAGCCGCCTGAGCCTGCGCCACCTGGCCTGGGGGCCCGAGGTCGGCCATGCGCCCGGCCGCCGCTGGCTGGGCATTGCGCTGCAGGCCGAGCACCGCGATGCGCAGGCCCGTGCCTCGGCCCCCGTGCTGGCGCTGTTCGACGGCGAGCGCCTGCATGCCGTGCCACTGCCTCAGGGCCGTGGGCCCCTGGCCGGCTACGGCGGCGACATCGGCTGCGATGGAGAGCTGTTCGCCGTCAGCTGTCCGCGCGTGAACACCGTCACCTGGTGGCAGGTGCCCGAAGGCCGCGAGGCCCGTGGCCGCTGGCTGCGCGGCGACGCCATGCAGGGGGTGTACTGCGTTGCCAACACCAGTGTGTCGCTGGATGCCGGGGGGCGACCGCTGCCCGCCGAGTCCGCGCTGTGGATGGGTGGCACGCGCCAGGCCCAGCTGCGCCAGCGCGGCCAGGTGCTGCGCACGGCCGGCGCACAGGACATGGCCCTGGACAACCACTGGATACCGCTGCGGCGCTGACGCCGCGGCCGCAGGCGATTGCCTCCTGCGGCCGTGCATCCGAACCGGAAAAGGAAAAGGGCCTACGTTTGCACGTAGACCCTTTGCTTTGTTTGGTGGCGCTTCACGGACTCGAACCGCGGACCTGTGGATTATGATTCCATCGCTCTAACCGACTGAGCTAAAGCGCCGTAAGACCTAAATTATATGCAGAATTTTTGGTCCATCCGGGAAGTTTTGCAAATTTCTCGAAATTTCTTTGCGAGAGCCTGCGGCAGCTTGCCGGAAGACGCGCATTGTAGCGCGTCTTTCAGGGGCTTCAGAGGTTCTTGAAGGCGGCCGGGCGCTTGTTCACGAAGGCATCCATGCCTTCCTTCTGGTCCTGGGTGGCGAACAGGGCGTGGAACAGGCGGCGCTCGAACATGACGCCATCGGCCAGCGAGCCCTCGAAGGCACGGTTCACCGATTCCTTGGCGGCCATGACGGCGATCTGCGAGAAGCCGCTGATGATGATGGCGGCGCCCAGGGCCTCGTCCATGAGCTTGTCCAGGGGCACGACGCGGCTGACCAGGCCGGCGCGCTCGGCTTCGGTGGCATCCATCATGCGGGCCGTGAGGGCCATGTCCATGGCCTTGGACTTGCCCACGGCGCGCGGCAGGCGCTGCGTGCCACCCGCGCCGGGGATGACGCCGAGCTTGATCTCGGGCTGGCCGAACTTCGCGTTGTCGGCCGCGATGATGAAGTCGCACATCATGGCCAGCTCGCAGCCGCCGCCCAGCGCGAAGCCGCTGACGGCCGCGATCACGGGCTTGCGGATGGCGCGGATGGTTTCCCAGTTGCGCGTGATGTAGTCGCCCTTGTAGGCGTCGGCGAAGCTGTATTTGGCCATGGCGCCGATGTCGGCACCGGCCGCGAAGGCCTTTTCGCTGCCGGTGATGACCATGCAGCCGATGGACTCGTCGGCGTCGAAGGCCTGCAGGGCCTGGCCCAGCTCGTTCATGAGCTGGTCATTGAGCGCGTTGAGCTGCTTGGGGCGGTTGAGCGTGATGATGCCGACCTTGTCGGCTTCCACGCGGATTTCGATCATTTCGTAGGCCAAGGGAGTCTCCTGCTGGGGGTTGTCGTCGTGATCCTGAAGAATAACCGGCTGCCGCGACGCGGGCGCGTGCGCCCTTCACGGCGCGGCAGGGGCCGGCGCGCTGCCCGCATCGGCGGCCAGCCAGCGTGCAGCGGCCTTCTCGTCCCCGATTTCCAGCCCGAAGTTGCTGGGTGCCGACGGCGGCAACGCTGCGGAACTGGCAGTTTTTGCATCGCCGTTGTCCGTTTTGTCGACCAGGGCGGCCGCCTCGGAGAGCAGGCCCGAGGCCCAGGGCAGGGTGAGGGCCATGATCTGGCGATCCCGGGACACCCAGGCGATGATGTCCAGCGCCGTGCCCGCATACAGCGCCAGGTCGTCGAGCCGGGTGATGCGCCAGCGCGCGGGCTGGGCCTGGGCGGCGCCGGCAGGCATCTCGATGGCCAGCCATTCGTCGCCCGCCATGAAGCCCGCGCGTTCGGCCGGGCTGCCGCGCAGCACGGTCTTGACGGTGAGGCCCTGGCTTTCCTGCACGCGCAGTCCCAGGCGCTGGGCGGTCTGCGCGGGCTCGGCCCTGGCCTGCACGCCGTGGGCGGCCAGCAGCTCGGCCAGCGGCAGGTCGTCGGTGCCGTGCACCCATTGCGCGATCTCGGGAGCGAAGCTGCGCCCGCCCAACTGCTGCAGAACGGCCAGCACATCGGCCTCGCGCATGGGGCCCGCATCGCAGCGCTGCCACAGCGCGCGCATCACATCGTCCAGCGTGGTGCGGCCTTCGCGGCGCAGCAGCAGGTCCAGGGCCAGCGCGACCAGGCTGCCCTTGGTGTAGTAGCTGACGGTCTGGTTGGGCGTGTTCTCGTCCTGGCGGTAGTACTTGACCCAGGCGTCGAAGCTGGCCTGGGCCACGGATTGCAGGCGCCGGCCCGGCGTCTGCAGCACCTGGTTGATGGTGCGCGCGATGAGCTTGAGGTACTGGCCATCGTCGATCAGCCCCGCGCGGCGCAGCAGCAGATCGTCGTAGTAGCTGGTGAAGCCCTCGAAGAACCACAGCAGCTCGGTGTAGTTCTCCTGCCCGTAGTCGTAGCGCGCGAACTCGGCCGGGCGCAGGCGCTTGACGTTCCAGGTGTGGAAATATTCGTGGCTGATCAGGCCCAGCAAGGTGGTGTAGCCCTCGGCCGCCTTGCGTTCGCCCACGCGCGGCAGGTCCCGCCGGCCGCAGATCAGGGCCGTGGAGTTGCGGTGCTCCAGGCCGCCGTAGCCGTCGTCCAGCACGTTGAGCATGAACACGTAGCGCCGCATGGGGGCGGGCGTGGCCTGCTCGCCCTCGCCATGCCAGAAGGCCAGCACGGTCTCGCAGATCCTGCGTGCGTCGGCGATCAGGCGCGCGCCGTCGAAGCTGGGCGCGGCGCCCGCGACGACGAAGCTGTGCGGCACGCCCGCGGCCACGAAGTCGCCGCGCCAGAAGCTGCCCATTTCCACGGGGCAGTCCACCAGCTCGTCGTAGTGCGCGGCGCGGTACAGGCCCCAGCCGCGCTCGTCGGTGTCCGCGGCCTCCAGGCCGGTCGCGATCTGCCAGGCGGCCGTGGCGTCGGAGGGGGCCAGCTCCAGCGTGTGCGGGGTGTCCTCCTGGCCCTGCACGCGCAGGCACAGGCTGGTGCCGTTGAAAAAGCCGCGCCGGCGGTCCAGCCAGGCTGTGCGCACCGAGCTGTCATAGGCGCAGAACTGGTAGCTGAGCACCAGCGGCTTGTCGGCGGCACAGTCCGCATGCCAGAGGTTCTTGCCCTGCTGGGCGAGCGCGACGGGGCGGCCGTCCTGCTCGGCTGCCAGGTCCTGGAGGTTCTTGGAAAACTCCCTGACCAGGTAGCTGCCCGGGATCCAGACCGGCAGGGACAGGGCCTGGCCCTGGGCCGGACGGGCGATGTGCAGCTGCACCGCGAACAGGTGCGCGTCCACATCCAGCGCCTGTATGCGGTAGTGGATGCCTGCGGCGGCGGTGGGGAGGGATGAGGTCATGCGGGCTCCTGCAGGTGAGGCCTGGAGGCTGCCCGGGCCCGCCGCGGCGGGCTGGAGCCGGGAAGCTCCGGCCTTGGGAAAACGATCGTCAAGGGGCGGCATCCGGGGCCGCCCCGGGGGTCAGCGGGCGGCCGCCGCGAGGTTCTTCTCGACTTCCTGGGCGCTGATGGCGCCGGGCACGCGCGTGTTGTTGGTGAAGATGACGGTGGGCGTGCCCGTGATCTTGTACTTGCGGCCGAAGGCCAGGTTGCGCTGCACGGCCGAGGTGTCGCACTGGGCGGATGCCGGCACCTTGTCGCGCAGCATGTGGTCGGCCCAGGCGCCGGCCTGGTCCTTGGCGCACCAGATGTTGCGCGACTTCTCGGCGGAGTCGGGGCTCAGGATGGGGTACAGGAACAGGTAGATGGTGACGTTGTCCACGTTCTGCAGGTCGCGCTCGAAGCGCTTGCAGTAGCCGCAGTTGGGATCCTCGAAGACGGCCATCTTGCGCTCGCCCTTGCCGTGGACGATGGTGATCGCATCCTTGAGCGGCAACTGCTTGAAGTCCACGGCCGTCAACTGGTTCATCCGGTCCTCGGTGAGGTTGCGCCGTGCCTTGGTGTCGATCAGCTCGCCCTGGATCAGGTAGTTGCCCTTGGCGTCGGTGTAGAACAGGTCCGTGCCGATGCGCACCTCGAACAGGCCGGACATGGGCGTGGGCCGGATCTCGTCGATCTTCTCGAGCTGGGGGATGCGCTCGGTCAGGGTCTTGCGCAGGTTGGCGTCCTGGGCATGGGCCCCCAGGCTCCAGGTCAGGCTGGCGGCCGTCAGCAGGCAGGCGAAGAGTTTCATGGCAATGCGGTGGGTGGGCGAGGAGGCAGTCGGGCCTTGCGCGCCGTGGTTGAGGGGGAGAGCGTGGCGACGGGCACCACGCGGCAGAAGTACGAGTCGTGAATCGGCAAAGGGTTCACTTTGCCGCGCGCTCATGCGCCGCCACGGGGATCCAGGCCCATGGCCTGGCGCGCCATCCAGTCCTTGAGCGGGCCGAAGCGCTCGAAGCCCTTCATGCCCCAGTTGCGCAGCATCTGCACCGGCACCTCGGTGCGGCTGAACAGCTGCTGCAGTCCGTCCATGGCCAGCCCCATGGGGGCCAGAGCGGCCTTGCGCTCGCGTTCGTAGCGGCGCAGCAGGCGCAGATCGCCCGTGCTGCGCCAGTAGCCGCGCTCCTGGAGCACGCGGGCCAGGGCCTGCACATCGCCCAGGCCCAGGTTCAGGCCCTGGCCGGCCAGCGGGTGCACATTGTGGGCGGCATCGCCCACCAGCACCCAGCTGCGGGCCGAGCGCGCATCGCTGTCCGGCATGGTGCCGCACCAATGGTCGGCCACGGCCTGCTGCAGCGGCCAGGCCATGCGCGGTGCGCTCAGCTCCAGCCGGCCCAGCGCGCCCTGGCTGATGGCTTCCAGCCTTGCCGTGAAGTCCTGTGCATCGGCGGCCAGCCAGCCGTCGGCCAGCTCGCGGGCAATGGACCAGACCACGGCCACGCCGTTGCCCTGGGGGCCGTCCAGCGGCAGCAGGGCCAGGATGCCTTCGGCCGTGAACCACTGGCGCGCCACCTGGCCGTGCGGCAGCTCGCAATGCAGCCGGGTGGCGATGGCGTGCTGGGCATAGGGGGTGACGGCGAAGTCCACGCCGAACTCGCGGCGCGTGCGGCTGGCGCGTCCTTCGCAGATGGCCGTCAGCGGCGCCGCCACGGGCTGCTCCACCACCTCGACCATGGGCTGGTAGCGCACGGCCTCGGCCAGGCGCTGCTCCAGCGCCGGCACATCGACGATCCAGGTCAGTGCCGCGACATCCTGGCGGGCGGCATCGAACAGCACGCGGCCATCCAGATCGCCGAAGACCTCCATCTGCGTCACGGCCGTGGCATGTTCCTCATCGGGCCAGCAGCGCAGGCTGTCCAGCAGGCCACGTGCGCTGGCATTGAGCGCGTAGGCGCGCACATCGGGGGCATTGCCTGCCGGCGGGGCCACGACCAGGGCCACCCGCAACCGCTCGCGGGCCAGCAAAAGAGCCAGGGTCCGGCCTGCGATGCCGGCCCCGCGTATACATACATCAAAGGATTGCGCCATGGCCGGCATTGTAGGAGTGCGGGCCGTGCAGGCAATTCCAACTGGCGCAAACTATGGCATTGCGACCCCGGGCCGCAGCCCGCGCCGTCATCTGGCATATTGGCCGCCCATCCAAAGAGATATCCGATATCCGATGTTCGATCAAGAAAGAGACGTTCAGGGCCGCATTGCCCAGCTGTGGGTCTATCCCGTCAAGTCCTGCGCGGGCATCGCGCTGCAAAAGGCCGATGTGGGCGCCACGGGCCTGGCCTGGGACCGCCACTGGATGGTGGTCGACCCGCAGGGGGAGTTCCTGACCCAGCGCGACCATCCGCGCATGGCCTGGATCCAGCCCGAGATCGGGACGCAGGACCTGGTCCTGCGCTTTCCCGGCCAGGAACCGCTGCGCGTCGCCCTGCAGGCCACCGGTGCGGTGCGCAAGGCGCGCGTGTGGTCGGACCGGGTCCAGTCCTGGGACATGGGCGCGGAGGCCGCGCACTGGCTGTCGCAGGCCCTGGGCACGGACTGCTCGCTGGTGCGCTTCGATCCCGCCGTGCCGCGCCGCACCAGCGAGCGCTGGACGGGGGGAGAGGCTGCGCCCGTGCACTTCGCGGACAGCTACCCTCTGCTGGTGCTGAGCCAGGCGGCCATCGAGGACCTCAATCAGCGCCTGCAGGCTGCCGGCCACGCGGCCGTGGATGCGCGGCGCTTTCGCCCGAACGTCGTGATCGAGGGCCTGGAGGCCCATGACGAGGACCGGGTGGACGGTTTCGACGTGCTCGGCACCCAGGGCCTGCGCCTGCGCATGGCCAAGCCCTGCACGCGCTGCCCCATCCCCGACATCGACCCCGTCACGGCCGAGCAGGGCACGGCCGTGGGCGATGCCATCCGCACCTACCGCCAGGATGACCGTGTCGATGGCGCAATCACCTTCGGCATGCATGCGGTGCTGGAGGGATTGCAGGACGGGGCCGGGCTGGCCGTGGGCCAGGCCGTGGCCGGAGACTGGCAGTTCGCCTGAAACGACAGGAAATGGCGGGTTGACTAAAATACCGGGTTTGTCCCCAGAATTCCTGTAGAAAGCCCTGCCATGAGCCTCAAATGCGGCATCGTGGGCCTGCCCAACGTGGGCAAGTCCACCCTCTTCAACGCGCTGACGAAGGCCGGCATCGCCGCCGAGAACTACCCCTTCTGCACCATCGAGCCCAACACCGGCGTGGTGGAGGTGCCCGATCCGCGCCTGCAGAAGCTGGCCGACATCATCACGCCCGAGCGCATCGTGCCCGCCATCGTCGAATTCGTGGACATCGCGGGCCTGGTGGCCGGCGCCTCCAAGGGCGAAGGCCTGGGCAACCAGTTCCTGGCCCACATCCGCGAAACCGACGCCATCGTCAACGTGGTGCGCTGCTTCGAGGACCCGAACGTGATCCACGTGGCCAACAAGGTGGACCCCATCGCCGACATCGAGGTCATCCAGACCGAGCTGTGCCTGGCCGATCTGGGCACCGTGGAAAAGGCGCTGAATCGCTACAGCAAGGCCGCCAAGTCGGGCAACGACAAGGAGGCGGCCAAGCTCGTGTCCCTGCTCACCCCCATCCAGGCGGCACTCAACGAGGGCAAGCCGGCCCGCACGGTCCCCGTCTCCAAGGAAGACGCGCCCCTGCTCAAGCAGTTCTGCCTGATCACCGCCAAGCCCGCCATGTTCGTGGGCAACGTCAGTGAAGACGGCTTCGAGAACAACCCGCTGCTGGACAGCCTCAAGGCCTACGCCGAGGCGCAGGGTGCCCCCGTGGTGGCCATCTGCGCCAAGATCGAAGCCGAAATGGCCGAGATGAGCGACGAGGACCGCGACATGTTCCTGGAGGAACTGGGCCTGGAAGAGCCCGGCCTGAACCGCCTGATCCGCGCCGGCTTCGGCCTGCTGGGCCTGCAGACCTACTTCACGGCCGGCGTCAAGGAAGTGCGCGCCTGGACCATCAAGGTGGGCGACACCGCTCCCCAGGCCGCCGGCGTCATCCACGGCGATTTCGAGCGCGGCTTCATCCGCGCCCAGACCATCGCCTTCGACGACTTCATCGCCTTCAAGGGCGAGCAGGGCGCCAAGGATGCCGGCAAGATGCGTGCCGAAGGCAAGGAATACGTGGTCAAGGATGGGGATGTGATGAACTTCCTGTTCAACGTCTGAACGCCGTTGGCGAGTCGCCCCCTGCGTTGTCAGGGGGCTCCGGAAAACCCCGCAAATCTTCGATCTGCGGGGTTTTTTGTCATTCATGCGCCATGGCGCCGCTTCGTGACGGCGTGTCGGGCTTCTTGCGGCTTTCGGGCCTGTCCGCTCAGACCGATTCCCCGAAATACCCGCGCGCATACCCCAGGGCCCTGGACAGCTGCGCGGCGGCATCGATGACGCGCGGCGCCATCTCCTTCATGCGGGCCACGCTCAGGCGGTCCAGCGGCCCCGAGATGCCGATGGCGGCCACGGGGCGCTCGAAGGCGTCGTAGACGGCCGCAGCCAGGCCGCCCACGCCCTCGCGCCATTCCCCGCGATTGACTGCGTATCCGACGCGAAGCGCCTTGGCGCACTCGGCCTTCAGGAGCTCCCTGGTCGCGATCGTGTTCGGCGTGAATCTCGGCAGGAGTTCCGGCAGCCGGTCCAGATAGTCGGCAGGCTGCGCCGCGAGCAGGGCCTTGCCCGTGGCCACGGCGTAGGCGGGGGCGCGGCCTCCGATCATCGAGTACGCGCGTATGGGCTGGATGCTGTCGATCTTGTCCACGTAGATGACGTCCTGCCCTTCCAGCACCGACAGGTGCACCGTCTCCGCGCTTTCCCCGGCCAGTACCGCCATGAACGACGGCGCGATCTTGCGCAGGTCGAGCTGTCCCAGCTGGCGCACGCCCAATGCATACATCTTGGTCGTGCTGCGAAAGCCTCCGCCTGCCGGGTCGCGCTCCACGTAGCCGGCGTGGATGAGGGTCTGCAGCGTCCTGTGCGTATTGCTTCGCGTGAGGCCGACGCGGGCCGCCACGTCATCGATGACGCGGGCCTCGCCCTGCATCTCGGCGATCGCCTCCAGCACTGCCAGTCCCTTGAGTAGCGTTTTGTCCATGCCAATAAGTCCCAAATATTGGGATGAGATTAGCATGTCTTTTGATTCTCACGGCTGAACGGTCCTCCCGAGGGCGCCGCTGCCCTCACTGCACCTGGGCGGTCTTTTGAACCTGGCCCCACTTGGCCAGCTCGGCCTCGATGATCCGGTTCGTGTGCTCGGGACTGCTCGCATGGGCATCGGCACCTTGCCTTTGCAGCGTCTGGCGCACCTCGCCCATCCTGGCGATCTCCTGCATGGCCCTTGAGAGCCGGTCCACGATGGCCGGTGGCGTGGCCTTGGGTGCGAGCAGCCCGTAGTAGGTCGTGACGTCGAAGTCCGGGAAGCCGGATTCCCTGAGCGTGGGAACGTCGGGCAGCATGTCGCTGCGCCTGGCGCTGGTCACGCCCAGGATGCGCAGCTTGCCGCCGCCGATCTGCGTGGCCAGGGCCGGCAGTGTCTCGAACACCAGGTCGATCTGGCCGCCCAGCAGGTCGGCGATGGCAGGTGCGCTTCCCTTGTAGGGGATGTGCATCAGCTTCATGCCGGCCGCCTGCTGGAAGTACTCCCCGGTCATGTGCTGGGTGGAGCCATTGCCGGCGGAGCCGTAGGTCAGGCCTTTGCCGCCAGCCTTGCCGAGCTTGACCAGCTCGGCCACGGAGTGGGCGGGCAGGTCGCTGCGCACCGAAATCGCCAGGGGAACCGAGCTGCCCATGGAGATGCCGGTCAATGCCGTCATCAGGTCGTAGGGGGGCTTTTGCGTGGGGATGACCGCATGGATGGTCAGGCTGCCGATCGCACCGAACAGCAGGGTGTAGCCGTCGCCGGCACTGTTGGCGACGGCCGTGGCGCCGATCTCGCCTCCGGCGCCCGCACGGTTTTCGATGACGAAAGGCTGTCCCAGCAACGGGCCCAGGTGCTGCGCATAGACGCGTGCCGTTATGTCGGTCGCGCCGCCCGGCGGGTAAGGCGTGATGACGCGCACAGGCTTTGCCGGCCATGTCTGCGCGAGCAGCGGTCCCGAGCAGGCCATGCCGGCGATGCCCGTCAGGATTTGGCGTCTTCGGATCATCTTTTGTCTCCTTTTGCCCTTGGGGCGGTGTGGCGTCCGGTCGCTGTCGATCTGGAGTCGGTATCTATGGATATTCCTAAAAATTAGGATTCATGTTCCATAATTTGTTGACATCATGGATGCCGCTGCTAGGATTTGTCAACGCGGCAGAACCTGGGGGCTGGCACCAGGCCAGCCGGGCAGGCAGAGCAAGCCCTTCATTTCGGGAGACAACATGAGCCATCGACTGCCGCTGGACGGCATCAAGGTGATCGAGATCTGCAACGTGGCCGCGGGCCCCTTTTGTGGAATGCTGCTGGCCGACCTGGGGGCCGAGCTGATCAAGGTGGAGAACCCGCAAGGCGGTGACACGCTGCGCAGCTGGCCTCCCATCAACGAGGGCTGCAGCGAGAACTTCGCCTCGCTCAACCGCAACAAGAAATCGGTCACCCTCGATCTCAAGGAAGCCGGCGATGCGCAACTGCTGCGCGAGCTGGTCCGGGGCGCCGACGTGCTCATCGAGAACAACCGGCCCGGCGTCATGGACCGGCTGGGCCTGGGCTACAGGGACCTGAAGGCCCTGAACCAGCGCCTGGTCTACTGCTCCATCTCTGCCTACGGCCAGACGGGGCCGCGCGCCAAGGAGGGCGGATTCGATCTCACCGTCCAGGCCATGAGCGGCATCATGAGCGTCACGGGCGAGGAGGGCGGTGCTCCGGTCAAATGCGGAGTGCCGCTGGCCGACTTCTCGGCGGGCCTCTACGCCGCCTTCTCGATTGCGGCGGCATTGCGCGCAGCGCAGGCCAGCGGGCAGGGCGTGCACCTGGATGTGCCCATGCTGGGCGCCACGCTGGGCATTGCGGCGCTCCAGACCTCGGAGTACTTCGGCAGCGGGCGTGACCCTCGCGCGCTGGGCTCGGCCCATCCGCGCAACGCGCCGTACCGTGTCTTTCGCTCGTCCGACGGCTACTTCGGCATGGCAGCAGGCAACAACACGCTGTGGCGCTCGGTCTGCGAGGTGGTCGGCAGGATGGCGCTGCTGGACGATGCCCGTTTCCTGACGCCTGCGCTGCGTGCCCGGCACCAGGATGCGCTGCTGGAGATCCTCGAGGAGGCGTTCGTGCGTGCCGACACGGCCACCTGGCTGCAGCGCTTTCGCGACGCGGGGGTGCCTTGCGCTCCCATCAACCGGTACTCGGAAGTGCTTGCCGATCCGCAGGTCGAGCACATGCAGTGGGTGCAGCCGCTGGAGCTGCCCAACGGCGTGATGACCAGGACCTTCGTGTCGCCGGTCCGCTTCGATGACCGCACACTGGCGGTGCGCCTGCGTCCGCCCGCGCTGGGCGAGCACAACGAGCAGGTGCTGGGACCGCTGCGCGATGGCGCCAAGGGGGTCGCATGAGCGGTCCTGTGAGTGGCGTCCTGGACATCCAGGTCAGCGGCCGGTGCTGGACGTTCACGCTGAACCGCCCCGAGAAATTGAACGCGCTCAATGCAGAGTTGGTGGAGGCCCTGCTGCAAGGGGTGCACCAGGCCGACACCGAGGGCGCCCGCCTCCTGGTCTTTCGTGGTGCCGGCAAGGGCTTTTGTGCCGGCTTCGACCTGTCGGACCTGGAGGCGCAAAGCGAAGGGGATCTGGTCCTGCGCTTCATCCGCATCGAACAGCTGCTTCAGGCGGTTGCGTCGTCCCCCGCATACACCGTGGCACTGGCGCACGGCAAGGTGTTCGGCGCAGGCGTCGATCTGTTCGCTGTGTGCCGGCGCCGTGTCGCCGCCGCCGACAGCATGTTCCGCATGCCCGGCCTGAAGTTCGGCCTGGTGCTCGGAACCCGGCGCTTCGCCGACCTGGTGGGATCGCAGAAGGCCTTGGAGATCCTTGGCGCAAGCCGTCCGTTTTCCACGGACGAGGCCCTGCGGATGGGCTTTGTCCAGCAGGTCCTCGCCCAGGAGGATTGGGCGGGAGCGGTGCAGGAGTGCGAAGCGCTTTCCGCGGAACTCGAGGACGAGGCACGGGCCTCGCTTTATCGCGCGCTCGATGCGGTACAGGCGGACACGGACCTGGCGCATTTGGTGCGTTCCGCCGCGCAGCCCGGGCTGAAGGAGCGGCTGCGCAAGTATCTGGGCCAGTAGCCAGGCCATCTTGGACAAGGACCATCCCATGCCTTCCGGATTCGTTGGAAAGAACAAATGCGTTCCCCTGCGGGAACTCGTCGCACGCGTCCCGGACGGGGCGTCCCTGGCCATTGGAGGGAGCTTTCTCCACCGTGGCCCGTTCGCCTTCGTGCGCGAACTGATTCGCCAGGGCAGGACCGGCCTGGAAATCATCAAGCAGTCTCCCGGCTACGACATCGACATTCTTTGCCGGGCCGGGGCCGTCAGAAAGCTGCGTGCCGGCATCGTCGCGATGGAGGGGAACTTCGGCCTGGCGCCCTGGTACCGCCGGGCCGTCGAGCGCCAGGAACTCGAGCTCGAGGAGCATGCCTGCGCGAGCCTGACCGCCGGGCTGCGCGCGGCGGCCTACGGCATCCCCTTCCAGCCTTGCGCGGGCCTGCACGGAAGCGACCTGCCCGCCTTGAACGGATGGGTGAGCCTGCCGGACCCTTACTCGGACGCCACCCCGGTGTACGCCATCCCCGCCATCCAGCCGGACTATGCGGTGCTGCTGGCCTCGGAGGTCGATCCGCAGGGAAATGTGCGCATCGCGGGAACACCGCATTGGGACCGCATCATGAGCCGTGCCGCGCGCAGTGTGCTGGTGGTGGCGGAAACGTTGGTGGACACGCAGGTATTCCAGGACAACCCGGAGTCCACCGTCGTGCCGTATTTCATGGTCGAAGCCTTCTCCGTCGTACCTGGGGGAGCCTGGCCGGGCTCATGCTGGCCCAGCTATCCCATCGATTACCCCGCGGTCGAAAGCTATCTGGCCGAGGGCGTGGAGGCCCTGGCCGCGCACCTCGCTGCAGCGCCCGAGGCGGCAACACAGGAGAAGGCACGATGAGCGCGAACTGGTCCGGTTTTTCCTACATCGCCATCAACCTGGCCCGGTTCATCCGGCCCGGCGAGATCACGTTCAGCGGCGTCAATTCCACCTTGCCCATGCTGGCCTGCCTGCTGGCCAAAAAGACGCTGGATGAGGACTTCATCTACATCAACGTCGCGGGCGGCGTGGACCCCGAGCCGTCCTGCGTTCCGCTGTCGAGCTCGGACCCCGTGCTTGCGCAGCACAGCGCGTCCATCTTCGCGAACGAGGACTTCTACGACCTGTGCTGCCGTGGTCGCATGGATCTGACGTTTCTCGGCGCCGCGCAGATCGACGGCGAGGGGTGCGCCAACAACTCGGCGATCGGCGACTGGCACCGGCCCAAGGTGCGCCTTCCCGGTGGCGGCGGAGGCGCCGTCATGCTGCCCACGGCCTTGCGCGCGTGCACCTGGCGTACCGAGCATTCGACGCGCACCCTGGTGAAGAAGCTCGACTTCCGCACCTCTTGGGGGGGCTTTCACGGGGTGGTCACCCCGATCGCGACCTTCATCAAGCGCGACGGCCGCCTGGCGCTGGATTCCTGGCATCCGCAGTCGTCCCTCGAAGAAGTGCGCGAGCGCACGGGTTTCGAATTCGACGCCAGCACCGCGCATCCCACCGGCTTGCCGACGCAGCGCGAGCTGCAGGCGTTGGCCTCGCTGGACCCCGACGGGCAGTTCGAGCGCGATGCCCGCGTGAGCCTGCGCTGAGCCACACCGGACAGGAGCTGCCCATGACCGACGCATTCGAATCCCTGGTCTCGGCCTTTCATCGCCGATGGCCATCGGCCGAGCGTGCCGCAAGACCCGCCCTGGTGGCGCAGGAGGCTGTCCTGAGCTATGGCGCCCTGGCGGCGCGGGTGGGGGCGCTGGCGGGCGGCCTGCGGGCCGCCGGAATACGCGAGGGTGACCGCGTGGCCATCGCCGTGCCGCGCTCCATGGACCTGGCCTGTGCACTGCTTGCGACCCTTGCGGCCGGTGCCTGCCCCTGCGTGCTGGAGCCCGGCCTCGGCCCCGAGGAGACCGCGCGGCGTTTCGCGGCGACAGGCATGACCTGGCTGCTGCATGATCGGACCCACCGGGACGACCCCGGCCTCGCGGCCGTGGCGCAGGTGCGGCGCATTGCATTCGAGAGTCTTTCCGCGGAGGCGCAGCCGTACTGGGCCCATGCATTGCAGCCCGGGGACTGTGCCTACCTGCTGTTCACCTCCGGAAGCAGCGGCAGGCCCAAGGGCGTGCTGCAAAGCCATCTCGGGTTGCGCGTCAACGCGGATGGCATCGTCGGGCGCACGGGGCTGGGCCCGCAGGACAGGTTGCTGCACACCATGCCGCTGCACCACACCAATGGTGTCAACAACCAGTTGCTGGCGCCCTTGCTGGCGGGCGCGGCCGTCGTGCTGGCAGAGCGCTTCAAGGCGCAGGACATGCCCGCCCTGATGGCACAGCACCGGCCGACCGTGATCACCGGGGTGCCGACGATGTACTCGCGCATGCTCGCGTTCGAGTTCCCGCCGGCTGCGCTGGCCGCCTTGCGCATGGCGCGCTGCGGCTCGGCCCCCATCACGGAGGCGCTGCACAGGCAGGTCGAGGAAAAGCTGGGCGTGCCCCTGGTCGTGTCCTACGGACTCTCGGAGGCGACCTGCACCTCCACGATGAATCCGCCGCTTGCGCGCAGGGTGGGCTCCGTGGGCACCGTGCTGCCGGGGCAGCGTGTCTTTCTTGCCGGCCGGGATGGCGCCGAGATCGAAGACCCCCGGCAGGAAGGAGAAATCTGCATCGGTGGTCCCAGCCTCATGCTGGGCTATCTGGAGGAGGGGGCCGCAGGCAGGCCCGCCGGTCCCGGGCCGGTGCTGCGCACCGGAGACCTGGGGCGCTTCGATGCCCAGGGGTATCTGTACATCACCGGGCGCATCAAGGACGTGATCATCCGCGGCGGCGAGAACCTGTCGCCCCACCTCATCGAAGGCGTGCTCGCGAAGGTGCCGGGCGTGCGTGCCTGCTGTGTCGTGGGCCGGCCCGATGCCGACCTGGGCGAGGTTCCCTGCGCCTTTGTCGTGAGAACCGCCGACGGGCCGGGACGCGCGTTGACGCAGCAGCACCTGACCGCCGCAGTGCTGGGCGAACTTTCGCGGGTCCATGCGCCCGTCGCCTACTACTACGTCGATGCGCTTCCGGAAAATTCCGTGGGGAAGGTGGACAGGAAGAGCCTCAAGGCCGCGCTGGCCTGAGCAGCCGGGTGCCGGCGGCCCGGGACGCCGGGCCTGCGATCGGACCGCGCCGGAATGGATTTTCGATGCTCCACCGAGGCCTGTCGTCGTCCTGCCGCCGCGCTTGGGCGGAAAATGGCGGCTTTCGGCCCTGCGTGCAAGCCAGGGCGCCGATGGACCAAGACAGGGGGGAACCGGGCCAAGATGCATGACAGTTTGACGCGGCTGGGGCGCATGGCGGCCACAGCTTCCCTGGCCATCCTCACCGCAGGCTGCGCGCCGCCCATGACTTTCGAGTCCTATGGCATCCCCCTGAGCCCGCTGCCGCAGCCCGTACCCACCCGGATACCCGACACCGGCCTCAACTGGAAGATGCGCCAGTACCTGGAGATGAGCGCCGATCCTGGCGAACCCGACTTCGCGGACCGGCTCACGGTGTTCAAGATCAGCTGCGGCACCGGCTGCCTGGAGTACCGGCTCATCGACCGCCGCACGGGCGAGGTGCTTCAGGGCGACTATGTGACCAACGGCGGGGTCGAGCACCGGCGTGACAGCCGGCTGCTGATCGTGCGCCGCTCCCAGGGCTTCGGGCGCCCCGTGTTCCTGGACTACCTGGTCTGGGATGGCGCCCGGCTGCGTCGCGTGATGACGGCCATGCGCGCAGCGGATTGAACGGGCCGGCCGCGTCCGCCAGCCACCCACCATAATCACGCTTCCCGTCCACAGAACACCTGCCCTCTTCGTGCCCCAGCCCACCAGCCCCGCAGCGTCTCCCATCCATGCCGAACTCGTCGCCGTGCTGGCGGCCGTGACCCAGGGCACGCCCCGCGTGCTGACCACGGCGGACGGACAATTGCTGCCAGCCGGGCCTTTCAGTGTCGGCCATCGTTCCCTGCAGGCGGGCCTGCGCGACTGGGTGGAGGCGCAGACCCACCATCCACTGGGCTACATGGAGCAGCTCTACACCTTCGCCGACAGCGACCGCACGGACGCCAGCGGCGCGCGCGTGATCTCGGTCAGCTACCTGGGGCTGACGCGCGAATCCGCCGACCGCAGCGCGGGGCAGGCCGTGTGGCAGGACTGGTACCGCTACTTTCCCTGGGAGGACTGGCGCAGCGGCGAGCCCGCGCTGCTGCGTGCCCAGATCGCACCGCGCCTGCATGCCTGGATGGCCGAGGCCCGTGGCGCCCAACGCGCGCTGCGCCGCCAGCGCGCGGACATCGCCTTCGGGCTGGACGGCGGTTCCTGGAACGAGGACATGGTGCTGCAGCGCTACGAACTGCTCTACGAAGCCGGGCTGGTGCAGGAGGCCGCGCACCGCGTGCACGGCGCGGCCGCCATGCTGCCGGGCGAGGCCATGCGCCATGACCACCGCCGCATCCTGGCCACCGGCATGGCGCGGCTGCGCGCCAAGATCAAGTACCGGCCCGTGGTCTTCGAGCTGATGCCGCCCGAATTCACTCTGCTGCAGTTGCAGCAGACCGTGGAAGCCCTGGCCGGCCGAGGCCTGCACAAGCAGAACTTCCGGCGCCTGATCGAGCAGCAGGACCTGGTGGAGGAGACCGGCCAGCTCACGGCGGGCGCGGCGGGCCGGCCCGCCAAGCTGTTCCGCTTCCGCAGCGATGTGCTGCTGGAGCGCGCCATCTCCGGCAGCAAGCTGCCCCTGGCCCGCAGCGACTGAAACGTCTGTGGCGGCCAGTTGGCCGCGCCCGCCCGATTGTGACAATGGCTTGACAGGGGTTATGCTCGTATTTAGCATAAATGCCGTGTCCGCGATTGCGCAGGCATCCAAATTTTTTTGCACGATATATACTCAAAATGAGCATTAATTCCATGCGCACCATCAGCGCCCGATTGCCTGTGCCGCCACTGCCCGACCTGATGCTGGAGCCCCTGGTGCGTTCGGCCCTGCTGGAAGACCTGGGCCGCGCGGGCGACCTGACCACCGATGCCATCGTCCCTGCCGACGCCCAGGCAGAACTGCGCCTGGTGGCACGCCAGGACGGTGTGCTCGCGGGGCTGGACATGGCGCGCCTGGCCTTTCGCGCGCTGGACGCGCAATCGCGCTTCGAGGTGCTGTTGCGCGATGGAAGCGAGCTGGCGCCAGGCCAGGAGATCGCGCGCATCCACGGCAGTGCGCGTGCCATCCTCACGGCCGAGCGCGTGGCGCTCAACTACCTGTGCCATCTGAGTGGCGTGGCCACGGCCACGGCGTCCATCGCCCGCGCCATCGCCGACACCGGCGCGCGCGTGACCTGCACGCGCAAGACCATGCCCGGGCTGCGCGCACTGCAAAAGTACGCAGTGCGCGTGGGCGGTGGCAGCAACCACCGGTTCGGCCTGGACGATGCCGTGCTGATCAAGGACAACCACATCGCGCTGGCAGGAGGCGTGGCCGAGGCGCTGGCCCGGGCGCGTGCCGGCGTGGGCCACATGGTGCAGATCCAGCTGGAGGTGGATACGCTGGCGCAGCTCGAGGTCGCGCTGTCCCTGGGGGTCGAGGTCGTGCTGCTGGACAACATGGACCTGGACACGCTGCGCACGGCGGTCGCCATGGCGCGCGGCCGCGCCGTGACCGAGGCTTCGGGCCGCATCACGCCCGAGACCGCGCGCGCCGTGGCGGAGACCGGGGTGGACCAGATCGCCGTGGGCTGGATCACGCACAGCGCGCGCGTCCTGGATATCGGCCTCGACGCTTGAAATGAAGCTCCCCCTGAGCCGCTGCGCGGCTTCCCCCGTATGCACGGCGCCCTCTCTCGCTGCGCGGGAGGGGGGCGTCCGGGCAACCGGCGACACCCTCGGTGCGGGGCGGCGCGGCCGGCCCAGGCCCTTCCTCGGTGTCTCTCGCTTGGGTCGCGCCGGTTTTTTGCACTTGTCTCGGAGGAGCAGTTGCCATGTTTTATGAAGGCCGTACCCTGAAGCGGCGGGGACTGTGGACGCTGGCGGCCTGCGCGCTGGCGGCTGCGGCATCGGGGCTGTGGCTGGCCGCGCCGGGCAAGGCGGCAGGCCGCTTCGAGCGGCCCATCACCATCGTCGTGACCTTTCCGCCGGGCGGCGGCACCGACCTGCTGGCGCGGCGCCTGGGCGAGCAGCTGCAGCAGCGTCTGGGCCAGAGCGTGGTGGTGGAGAACCGGCCCGGTGCCAGCGGCAACATCGGCGCCCATGCCGTGGCCCAGGCCACGCCCGACGGCAGCACGCTGCTCATGGCCAACAGCTCGTTCGCCATCAACCCCGGTGTCTACGAGCGCCTGGACTTCGACCCGCGCAAGGATTTCACGGCGGTGTTCAATGCGGGCTACATCGCCTCCGTGCTGGTCGTGCCGGCCGATGGGCCGCTGCACAGCCTGGAGGAAGCGCTGGAGCAGGCCTCGCGGGAGCGGCCGCTGGCCTTCGCCTCCTGCGGCAACGGCACGCCCCAGCATCTGGCCGGCGAAATGCTGGCCCGGCAGGCCGGGCGCTTCGTCCAGCAGGTGCCTTACAAGGGCTGCGGCCCTGCGATCACGGCCGTTGCGGCGGGCCAGGTGCCGGCGGGCATGGTCACGGCCAGCAGTGCCTCGGCCATGATCGCTGCGGGCCGGGTCCGCGCGCTGGCCGTGACCTCGGCGCAGCGCCTGCCGCAGCTGGCCGGCGTGCCCACGGTGGCCGAGCGCGGCCTGCCGGGTTTTGCCGTGGAGCAGTGGCATGGCCTGCTGGCGCCGGCCGGCACGCCCCAGGCCGTGGTGCAGGCCTTGCACGAGACGCTGGCGCAGGCCCTGCGCGAGCCGGCAGTGGAGGCGGGCCTGCGTGACCAGGGCTACACCCTGGCGCAGCAGACACCCCGGCAATTCCAGGCCCTGATCGCCGCCGATATCGAGCGCTACGCTGCCGTGACGCGCGCGCTCAGGCTGCGCGCCGACTGAGGATCTTGCTCAGCCGCCCGTGCGATGGCGCGGCTGCTGGAACAGCTCGCAGACCAGCTCGCGCAGCCAGCGCTTGGCCGGTTCCTGCTCGAAGCGCCAGCTCCAGTGCAGCGAGACGTCGAAGCGGTGCCGGGGCAGGTCGGCGTCGCGCACGGTGTGGCCGCGTCCGACGAAGCCCTGGGCGATCTCGGCGGGCATGACCACGGCCAGGTCGGTCTTGACGACGATGGAAGGCACGGCCATGAAGTGGGCGGCCGACAGGCGGATGCGCTCTTGCAGTTGCAGGGCCTGGAGGATGCGCAGTGTCTCGCCATGCGAGCGCACGGCCACGTAGTCGAGCCGGCGCAAGGTATCGAGCGCCAGCGGTGCCCCGTCCGGCAAGCCGTCCAGCACGGGATGGCCCTCGCGCAGCAGCACGGCATAGTGGTCGGACAGCAGCACGGCCTGCCGGGTGCGCGTATTGCCCGGCAGAAAGCCAATGGCGATGTCCAGCGCGCCCCGGTCCAGCGCGTCGGCGATCTCGTCCATGGGCATGGGCAGGGTCTCCAGCTGCACATGGGGGGCGCGCTGGTGCAGGGCCTGCATCAGCGGTGGCAGAAAGCGCGCCTCGCCGATGTCGCTCAGGTGGATGCGAAAGCGCTGGCGTGCCTGCAGCGGCTCGAAGCTCTGGGCCTCGGACATGGCGACTTCCAGCGTCTCCAGTGCCTGGCGTACGGCCATCGCGAGCCGCTCGGCACGCGGCGTGGGCCGCACGCCGGCATGCACGCGCTCGAACAGCGGATTGCCCAGCAGCAGGCGCAGCCGCGTCACGGCCTGGCTGGCCGCGGGCTGGGACAGACCCAGCTCGTCGGCCGCCCGGCTGACGCTGCGGTGGCGGTACACGGCGTCGAAGACGCGCAGCAGATTGAGGTCCAGATGCTTGATATCCATAGGATGAATATCTCTTAGATGATTTATTAGATTGCTGGAAATTATGAAGGCTTGCACCATGGGCGCCAGACTGTGCGGCCCTTGCCCGGCCGCCCCTGCCGCCTTTTTCAGGAGACCGCTCTTGCAAGCCCCCACCACCACCCGGCCCGAAGAGGCCTCCAAGTCCCTGGCCGCCGCCGCGCAACCCGCCGCCCACACCGTGCGCCACGCCGTGATCGACATGCTGCGCCAGCTGGGCATGACGCGCATCTTCGGCAATCCCGGCTCCACCGAGCTGCCTCTGTTCCGCGACTATCCCGAGGACTTCTCGTACGTGCTGGGCCTGCAGGAGACCGTGGTCGTGGGCATGGCCGACGGCCACGCCCAGGCCACGCGCAATGCCAGCTTCGTGAACCTGCACTCGGCCGCCGGCGTGGGCCATGCCATGGCCAACATCTTCACGGCCTTCAAGAACCGCACGCCCATGGTGATCACGGCGGGCCAGCAGGCGCGCTCGCTGCTGCAGTTCGACCCCTTCCTGCACTCCAGCCAGGCGGCCGAGCTGCCCAAGCCCTACGTGAAGTGGAGCTGCGAGCCCGCGCGTGCCGAGGACGTGCCGCAGGCGCTGGCGCGCGCCTACTACATCGCCATGCAGGAGCCGCGCGGCCCGGTGCTGGTATCGATTCCCGCCGATGACTGGGACAGGCCCGCCGATCCCGTCACGCTGCGCCATGTGGGCTTCGAGACCCGGCCCGATCCGCGCACCCTGGCCCTGATCGGCGAGGCCCTGGACGGCGCCCGCGCCCCGGCCCTGGTCGTGGGGGCGGCCGTGGACCGCGGCCAGGCCTGGGACGCCGTGGTGGCCCTGGCCGAACGCCACCAGGCGCGCGTCTTCGTGGCGCCCATGAGCGGGCGCTGCAGCTTTCCCGAGGACCATCCGCTGTTCGCCGGCTTCCTGCCGGCCATGCGCGAGCGCATCGTGCAACTGCTGTCGGGCCACGACGTGGTCTTCGCCGTGGGCGCGGCGGCCTTCACCTACCACGTGGAGGGCGAGGGTCCGCACATCCCCGAAGGCACGGCGCTGTACCAGCTGATCGAGGACCCTGCCATCGCCGCCTGGGCGCCCGTGGGCACGGCCGCCGTGGGCAACATCCGCATGGGTGTGCAGGAACTGCTGCAGCGCCCGGCCCTGGCGCGGCGCGCGGCACCGGCACGCAAGCCCGCGGTGCCCGTTCCGGCCGCACCCGCCGCAGGCGAGCGCATGTCCGTGGCCTTTGCCATGCACACGCTGGCCCAGGTGCGCGACCGCCACAGCATCGTCGTGGAGGAGGCGCCCAGCTCGCGCCCCACCATCCAGGCCCACCTGCCCATCTTCCATTCGGGCACCTTCTACACCATGTGCAGCGGCGGCCTGGGCCACAGCATGCCGGCCGCCGTGGGCGTGGCGCTGGCCCGGCCCGAGGCCAAGGTCGTGGCCGTCATCGGCGACGGCTCGGCCATGTACGCCATCCAGGCCCTGTGGAGCGCGGCCCAGCTGCGCCTGCCCATCACCTTCGTGATCCTCAAGAACCGCCGCTACGCGGCGCTGCAGGACTTCGCCCATGTCTTCGGCTACCGCGCGGGCGAGAAGGTCGAAGGCACGGAGCTGCCCGACATCGACTTCGTGGCGCTGGCGCGTGGCCAGGGCTGCGACGGCGTGCATGTCGAGGATGCGGGCCAGCTGGCCGACGTGCTGGCCCGCGCGCTGGCCCATCCCAAGCCCATCGTGGTCGAGGTCGAAGTCGCCTGAAGCCACGCTTTTTTTCCATCAAGACGAGGAGACAAGAACATGTTCGACAAGACCATCCAGCGCCGGGGCCTGCTGGGCTCGCTGGCCCTGGCCGGTGTGCTCGCCTGCACGCCTGTCATGGCCCAGTCCAAGTGGCCGGAGCGCCCCGTGCGCCTGGTCGTGAACTTCGCGCCCGGCGGCGCGGCCGACGTGCTGGCGCGCGCCATCACGCCCACCATGTCGCAGGTGCTGGGCCAGTCGGTGGTGGTGGACAACAAGCCCGGCGCGGGCGGCAACATCGGCATCAGCGAGACCGTGCGCGCGCCCAAGGACGGCTACACGCTGCTGCTGAGCTCGGGCGGGGCCATCACCATCAACCCGATGATCTACAGCAAGCTGGCCTTCAATCCCGAAAAGGACCTGACGCCCGTGGCGGCCGTGGCGCGCGTGCACGTGTTCCTGGAGACCAACCCCAGCGTGCCGGCCACCAATGTGGGCGAGTTCATCAAGCACCTGAAGGCCAACCCCGGCAAGCTGTCCTATGGCTCGCCGGGCCAGGGCAGCTCGCCACACCTGGCCGGTGAGATGTTCAAGCGCATGGCCGGTGTCGATGCCGTGCACGCCCCCTACAAGGGCGCGGGCCCCGCGCTCAGCGACGTGCTCAGCGGGCAGCTGCAGTTCTGGTTCGACCCGGGGCCGGGCCTCAAGCAGGTGGAGGCTGGCAAGCTGCGCCTGCTGGCCATCGGCAGCCCGCAGCGCTCGCCGCAGTATCCCAACGTGCCCACGCTGGCCGAAAGCGGCCTGCCCGGCTTTGATGCGGACACGCTGTTCGGCATCTACGCGCCCACGGGCACGCCCGAATCGGTGATCGAGGCCGTGCGCACGGCCGTGGCCAAGGCGCTGGAGCAAAAGAACGTCAACGATGTCATCCTCACGCTGGGCGCAACGCCCGCACCCATGACCCGCAAGGCCTTCGTCGACCACCACGCGACCGAGCGCGAGCGCTTCGGCGAGCTGGTCAAGGCCATAGGGCTGAAGGTGGATTGAGGTCCCGCGACGGGTGACAAGCCTTGGACAAGCCGCCAGCCCTGCGCTGGCGGCTTTTTGTTTGCGGACCACGCGCGGATCCGCAGCAAAACCTATACCAAGGTATAGGCGGAGTCCACCAATCGCCAGGCCAGCCTTCCCAACAAAGGCTGGCCGGGGCCCGTGGCGCCTTTGATAATCCCGGTCACATATTGCACTGCACCAATCAGGGCTCCCGTCCAGCGCGGGGACTCCGCCATCGACACGCAAAGGAGTGCTCCCATGGACCCCGATCCCGATCCCGATCCCGATCCCGCCAGGCGCTGTTGGCGCCGCCTTTCCCCTCTTCTTTTTGCTGATCTGCCCGGCCCCGGGCGGAGGCCTGTGATCGCCTGAACGGGCGAAAGGTCTCCGCGCGCCATGGGCCCCCGGAGACCCCAGGATGAATCCAACTCTGCCTTCCGGCCGTCGCCCGCGCCGGTCCTTGATGCTGGCCGCATGGCCATTCGGCGGACTGCTGATCAGCGTGGCCATGGCGGCCTGCAACGGCTCCACCGAGTCCAAGGCCGATGCATCGGCGACCCCTTCCGCGCCGTCCACCCATGCGCCCCAGCCGGCTCCCGTGCGCCGCGACGGCAATCTGATCGTGGTGCCCGAAGGCTCGCCGCTGCGCGAGCGGCTGCAGGTCGCCGAGATCGCACTGCAGCCGCTGCAGACCCGGTTGTCCGCGCCGGCCACCATCGAGGCCGAGCCCGAGAAGCTGGTGCGCATCACCCCTCCCGTGGCCGGGCGCCTGGTACGCCTGCACCGCCAGCTGGGCGATGCCGTGCGCGCCGGCGACGCGCTGATCACCATGGATTCCTCCGAGATTTCCGGCGTGCGCGCCGAGCACGCCAAGGCCCAGGCCGCGCTGCTGCACGCGCGCCAGGAATTCGACCGCCAGAAGTTGCTGTTCGATGCCGAGATCGCGGCCCGCAAGGACTACGAGGCCGCGCAGCAGGCGCTGGCCGCCGCGGGTGCCGACGCGCGCGCCGCCTCCGACCACCTGGCCCAGCTCGGCGCTGCCGTGCAGGAGGGCTCTCGCGGCAGCTATGTGGTCAAGTCGCCCATCAGCGGCCGCGTGGTCGAGATGGCGGGCTCGCAGGGCGGCTACTGGAATGATGTGAACGCCTCGGTGATGACCGTGGCCGACCTGCGCAAGGTCTGGCTCAGCGCCAGCGTGAGCGAGCGTGACCTGGCCCATGTGGATGTGGGCCAGCAGGCCCATATCGCGCTGGCCGCCTATCCCGACCTGCAGCTCGAAGGCCGTGTGCAGTACGTGGGCGAGCTGGTGGATACCGCCACGCGCAGTGTCAAGGTCCGGGTGGCCGTGGACAACCCCGAGGGCCGGCTGCGCCCCGGCATGTTCGCGCGCGTCGGCTTCGATGCACCGGCGCGCCAGGCCGTGATGGTGCCTGCCGCGGCCCTGCTGCAGGGGCAGGTGAGCACCCGCGTCTTCGTGGACAAGGGCGGGTGGCGCTTCGAGCCGCGCGACGTGCAGGTCGGCGCGCAGCAGGGGGGCCGGGCGGAAATCCTCTCGGGCCTTTCGGCCGGTGAGCGCGTGGTGGTCAACGGGGGAGTGCTGCTGCAATGATCGAGCGCATCGTCAACCTGTGCTTCGCACGCCGTGGGGTCGTGTGGCTGGTCTTCCTCTTCGCCGCGCTGTATGGCGTGTTCAGCTGGAAGCAGCTGCCGCTGGAGGCCTATCCCGACATCGCCGACGTGACCTCGCAGATCGTCACCCAGGTGCCGGGCCTGGCGGCCGAGGAGATCGAGCAGCAGATCACCATCCCGCTGGAGCGCGCCCTGCTGGCCACGCCCGGCATGCACGTGCTGCGCTCGCGCAGCCTGTTCGCGCTGTCGCTGATCACCGTGGTCTTCGAGGACGGCGTTGACGGCTACTGGGCGCGCCAGCGCCTGAAGGAGCGCATCGACGAAGTCACGCTGCCCTATGGCGCGCGCGCCGGGCTCGATCCCTACAGCTCGCCCACGGGCGAGGTCTACCGCTACACGCTGGAGAGCCCCGTGCGCAGCCTGCGCGAGCTGTCCGAACTGCAGCAATGGGTGGTGATCCCGCGTCTGAAGAAGGCGCAGTCCGTGGTGGACGTGACCAACTTCGGCGGCCTGACCACGCAGTTCATGCTGGAGCTGGACCCGGCGCGGCTGCTGCAGTACGGGCTGGCGCTGTCCCAGGTGATCGAGGCCATCAACGCCAACAACGCCAGCGGCGGCGGCAGCGTCATCGACCGGGGCGATGTCTCCTACGTGGTGCGCGGCGTGGGCCTGCTGGGCTCTCTGGACGACATGGGCAACGTGGTCGTCAAGACCACCGACAGCGGCACGCCCGTGCTGGTCAAGGACCTGGGGCGGCTGACCTACGGCAACGTGGAGCGGCGCGGCATCCTGGGCAAGGATGGCAACCCCGACACCATCCAGGGCATCGTGCTGCTGCTCAAGGGCTCCAATCCCTCCCAGGCGCTGGAGGGCATCCACGCCGCCGTGGAGGAGCTCAACGGCAAGCTGCTGCCGCCCGACGTGAAGGTCGTGCCCTACCTGGACCGCACCACGCTGATCGAGCGCACCACCCACACCGTGGGCAAGACCCTGGCCGAAGGGCTGATCGTGGTGACCCTGGTGCTGCTGGTCTTCCTGGGCAGCCCGCGCGCGGCGCTGATCGTGGCGCTGACCATTCCCATGGCGCTGCTGCTGGCCTTCATCTTCATGCACCACGCGAAGATTCCGGCCAACCTGCTGTCGCTGGGCGCCATCGACTTCGGCATCCTGGTGGACGGCGCGGTGGTGGTGGTCGAGAACATCCTGCGCCGCCGCGAGGCCGACGAGCAGCGGCCCCTCACGCCCAGGGATGCCATCACCGCCACGCTGCAGGTGGCGCGGCCCATCTTCTTCGGCATGTGCGTGATCGCTGCCGCCTACCTGCCGCTGTTCGCCTTCGAGCGCATCGAGTACAAGCTGTTCTCGCCCATGGCCAGTGCCGTGGGCGCGGCCCTGGTCGGGGCGCTGGCCGTGGCCCTGCTGCTCACGCCGGCCCTGGCCTGGCTGGCTTTCCGCAGGCCGCGCAAGATCTTCCACAACCCTGTGCTGCACCGCCTGGGCGTGGGCTATGACCGCTTCCTTGAAGCGGCCGTGGGCCATGTGCGCTGGCTGGCGGGGGCCGTGCTTGCCTCGCTGCTGGCGCTGGGCGTGCTGGCCGGCACCATGGGCCGCGACTTCCTGCCGTACCTGGACGAAGGCTCCATCTGGCTGCAGGTCCAGATGCCGCCGGGCATCACGCTGGACAAGGCGCGCGAGATGGCGGACGCGCTGCGCGGCGCGGCGCTGGAGTTCCCCGAGGTCTCCTACATCGTCACCCAGACCGGGCGCAACGATGACGGCACGGACTACTGGACGCCCTCGCACATCGAGGCCAGCGTGGGCCTGCATCCCTATGGCGAATGGAAGTCGGGCCTGACCAAGCAGCAGCTGATCGCGAAGATGGCCGCGCGCTTCGACCAGTTGCCCGGCTACTCCGTGGGCTTCATGCAGCCCATGATCGACGGCGTGCAGGACAAGCTGTCGGGTGCGCACAGCGACCTGACCGTGAAGGTCTTCGGCCAGGATCTGGCCGAAGACCGGCGCGTGGCCGATGCACTGGTGGCCGTGCTGGAGAAGGTGCCCGGCGCCGCCGACGTGGCCGTGGACGTCGAGCCGCCACTGCCCAATCTGCGCATCGCGCTGGACCGGTCGGCGGCCGCGCGCTACGGCATCAATGCCTCCGACGTGGCGCAGCTCATCTCCACGGGCGTGGGCGGTGCCTCCATCGGCCAGCTATACGTGGGCGAGCGCAGCTACGACATGGCCGTGCGCTTCACGCCCGACACGCGCGGCAGCCCCGAGGCCATCGGTGCCCTGCGACTGTCGGCGGCCAATGGCGCCCAGGTGCCGCTGGCCGACGTGGCGCGCATCACCACCACGGTGGGCCAGAGCGTCATCGTGCGCGAGGGCGGAGAGCGCCACATCCTGGTCAAGCTCAATGTGCGTGGCCGCGACCTGGCGGGCTTCCTCAAGGACGCGCATGCGGCCATCGACGAGCACCTCGACTACGACCGCCAGAAGCTGCACATCGAGTGGGGCGGCCAGTTCGAGAACCTGCAGCGCGCCGAGGCGCGGCTGCTGATGATCCTGCCGCTGACGCTGGGCATCATGCTGGTGCTGCTGTTCGGCGAGTTCGGCAACCTGCGCCAGCCGCTGCTGGTGCTGGGCGTGGTGCCGCTGGCCATGATCGGCGGCTTCGCGGGGCTGCACCTGCGCGGCATGACGCTCAACGTCTCCAGCGCCGTGGGCTTCATCGCATTGTTCGGCGTGGCCGTGCTGTCCGGCGTGCTCATGGTCTCGCAGATCAACCGGCTGCGCCGCGAGGAAGGAATGGCGCTGCGCGAGGCCGTGCTCGAAGGTGCCTCCAGCCGCATGCGGCCCGTGCTGATGACGGCCACCGTCGCGGCCTTCGGCCTCACGCCGGCCATGCTGGCCACGGGGCTGGGCAGCGACGTGCAAAGGCCGCTGGCCACCGTCGTGGTCTGCGGCCTGCTCAGTGCCACCTTGCTGACCCTGCTGCTGCTGCCCAACCTCTACTACGTGATCGAGGCACGCGCCGCGCGCGCGGCCGAGCGCCGGCAGCGCCGCGCCGCGGAGCGTGGCGAGAGCGGCGAGCTGGAGCCCGCCCCCGCCTCGGAAGGCCTCGCGAACGGCGCGCCGAGCCAACCCCATTGATGCGAGTCGCCATGCAACCGATCCTTTTCCTCTCCAGGCCGGCACTGGCCCTGCTGATGTGCCTTGGCGCTGCGGCCCAGGCCCAGCCCCTGCCTGCGCAATCCACCGCCGCGACAACGACCGTGGGAGCCCCTGCGGGCCTGCGGTTCTCCGACTACCTCGACGCCGTGGAAACACACAGTCCGCAGCTGCGTTCGGAACAACAGGGCGTGGAATCCGCGCGTGCCGGCATCGGCATCGCAGGCATACGGCCCGACCCGAACCTGACGCTGGGTGCCTCGCGCGAGCAGGTGCGCACGGGCCAGCCGCGCCCGACCACGCGCAACTACGAAGTCAGCATGGAGCTGGAGACCGGCGGCAAGCGTGCCGCGCGCATCCAGTCTGCGCGCAGCCAGTTGCGCCTGTCCGAGGCCGGCCTCGAAGGCGTGCGCAGCCAGCTGTTCTCCGAGGCGGCCCAGGATTACACCCAGGCCTGCCGCGACATGCTGGCGCTGGAGCGCAAGCAGCAGACGCTCAAGGCGTTGAGCGACGTGGTGCAGGCCAACGAACTGCGCCGCAAGGCTGGCGACATCGGTGGCGTGGAGTGGCTGCAGTCGCGCGTGGAGCGCGACCGCTTCCAGGCCGAGGTGGTGCAGGCGCGCGCCGAAGCCCGGAACTCGCGGCTGGCCCTGTCCGTTCCGCTGGGGCGCCGCCTGTCCGAGGTCTTTGCCAGCGATGTCCTGCAATGCGGCTTCATGGATCTGGCCGAAGGCTCGGGGCCCGAGGATGCCGAGGCGCTGGTCGCGCAGGCCCTGCAGTCGCGCGCCGAGGTGCGCATCGCCCAGGCGGCGCTGGAGCATGCGCGCGACAACGCGGGCCTGGCCCAGGCCAACCGCTGGGTCAATCCCACGCTGGCCGTCGGCATGGCCGCCGTACCGGCCACGGCGGGCGGCACCGACGCCCAGGGCAATCCTTTCGATGGCGGCGGACGCTCGCGCACGCTGTCGGTCTCGGTCAGCGTGCCGCTGCCGCTGTCGCGCCTGGACCGGGGTGACCTGGTGCAGGCCGAGGCGGCCGTGACCCAGGCCATGCTGGCCCTGCAGCAGGCGCAGAACCGGGCCGAGGCCGATGTGCGCGCCGCGCGCTTTCGCCTGACGGCTGCACGCGAGAACGTGCAGCGCTACCGCGACGGTGTGCTGCGCGATGCGCAGCGCGTGCTCGAAGCCCTGCGCCTGTCCTATCGCCATGGAGAAGCTTCGCTGCTGGAGCTGCTGTCCGCGCAGCGTTCGGCCGACGACGCCTACCTGGGATCGCTGGAAGCCGAGACCGAGCTGGCCAAGGCCACGGTGGAGCTGCAGCTGAGCGTGGGGCGCCGCCCCGCGCTTTGACGGCAGATGCCGGCAACCGGCGAGAGCGGACATCTTGCGACACAATCGATACGCCTTCACCGGGCGCATCGCAGCCCTGCACGACATGACATGACCACCGCACCGCGTCACTTGCGCCACTGGCCCCGGGCCCTGATCCTGGCCGCCATGGCGGCCGCCATGGGGGCGATCTTCGTGCTGGACACGCTGACGGACTATGCCGTGGCCGCTGCCGTGTTCCACACCGCGATCATCCTCGTGGCGGTGCGCTGGTTCAGCCCCCGCGCCGTCATCGGCGTGACGGCCCTGTGCATCGTGCTGACCCTGGTCAGCTTCGCGCTGACGCCCGCGGGCGCCTACCGCACGGGCCTGATCAACACGGTGATCAGCATCCTGGCCATCGCCATCACCGCCTACCTGGGCCTGAGGATGGTGTCGGCCCAGAACGCGGCCCACGCGGCGCGTACCCAGCTGATGCGCATCACCCAGACCACCAGCCTGGGCCAGTTGACAGCCTCCATCGCGCATGAGGTCAACCAGCCGCTGGCCGCCATCGTGACCAGCGGCAATGCCTGCCAGCGCTGGCTGGCGCAGGAGCCGCCCAACATCGCCAAGGCCGGGCAGGCGCTGGAGCGCATCCTGGCCGATGCCCGGCGTGCCAGCGATGTCATCGCACGCATTCGCAGCATGGCGCGCGGGGAGGCTCCGAGCCGGCAGTCCTTCGATCTCAACGAGGCCGTGCGCGAAATGGCCCGCCTGTCGGCCGCCGAACTGGACCGGCGCGGCACCGGCCTGGACCTGCAGCTGGCGCCGTCGCTGCCGCCGGCCTGGGCCGACCGGGTGCACATCCAGCAGGTCCTGGCCAATCTGCTGCTCAACGCCATGGAGGCCATGCAGGGCACGCCGGCCGCACGGCGGCGCATTGTCGTCGCGACGCAGACCCTGGGCCACCAACTGGTGCTGACCGTGACCGATGCGGGGGAGGGGCTGTCGCCGCTGGCCAGGGCCCACCTGTTCGATGCGTTCTGGACCACCAAGCCCGACGGCATGGGCCTGGGCCTGAACATCTGCCGCCACATGGCCGAGGCCAATGGCGGCCGCATCTGGGCCACGGACCGCGAGGACGGCGGCAACGGGGCCGTCTTTCACATCACCATCGCCTGCGCGCCGGCTCCGGGCGCCGTGCCAGCCACGGGAGGCCGCCTTGGCTGAAACCGCCACAGATCCTTGCGAGGCGCTCGTCTACATCATCGACGACGATGCCTCGGTGCGTGCCGCCATCGAAGACCTGCTGGCCTCCGTCGGCCTGTGCGTGCAGGCCTTCGGCGCCACGCGGGACTTCCTGGAGCACTGGCGCAGGCAGCCGGCGCAGGGGCCTGCCTGCCTGGTGCTGGACATCCGCATGCCGGGCCAAAGCGGCATGGAGTTCCGGCGCCAGATGCTGGAGCTGGGGCTGAAGCTGCCCACCATCTTCATCACCGGCCATGGAGACATCCCCATGAGCGTGGAAGCCATGAAGACCGGTGCCATCGAGTTCCTGACCAAGCCCTTTCGCGATCAGGACCTGCTGGACGCCATACAGCAGGGCATCGCCCAGGATCGACAGCGGCGTGCCAGCGATGCGGACCTGCAGGCCTTGCACGCGCGCTGGGAATCCTTGTCGCGTGGAGAGCAGGCCGTGGTCGTCGGCGTGGTGCGCGGCCAGCTCAACAAGCAGATCGCGGCCGAACTCGATGTCAGCGAGATCACCGTCAAGGTGCGCCGGGCCCAGGCCCTGCGCAAGATGGAGGTGCGCACGCTGGCCGATCTGGTCAGGGCGCTGGAACGGCTGGACATCCGCTGAGGGTCATGGCTGCCAGGACGCCGGAATGAACTGCAGGATCACGGCCGTCATCACCACATAGCGCAGGAACTTGCCTACGGCCATGTAGAACACGCAGGGCCAGAAAGGCAGCCGCAGCCAGCCGGCCACGGCACACAGCGGATCGCCCACCACCGGCAGCCAGCTCAGCAGGCAGGCCTTGGCGCCCAGGCGGCGCAGCCAGATGCGGGCGCGCCGCTCATGGCGCGACAGGCTGCGCGGCGGCCTGGCATGTTCGGGCGGCAGGCCGGCACGGCGCCGGTCGCGCGCGGCACGCCAGGCCTTGTGCGCGCCCAGGCCCATCCACCAGCTGATGGCGCCGCCCAGCGTATTGCCGGCCGTGGCCACCGCGATCGTCTGCCAGAACAGGTCGGGGTTGAGCTGCAGCAGCCCGACGACCGCCGGCTCCGAGCCCAGCGGCAGCAGCGTGGCCGACACCAGCGACACGATGAACACCGTGCTCAGGCCGAACTGCGGCAGGGCCAGCCAGCCCAGCAGTTGATGCATCCAGACTTCCATAGATGGGGCAAGTGTAGGTCTGCGCTGGCTGACGCTTTGTCGGCGCGGGGCTATCGTGGCCTGATCCAGGCAAAAAAATGGAGGGTGTCATGCGCATACGGCGGATCGCTGCATGGGTGGGGTGGATCGGGGGCATGGCCTTGGCCGGCGGGCTGGCCGGCTGTGCCGTGCCGGGGCAGGGCGGTGACAAGGGCCCGGCACCGGCGCAGGCGCCGGTGGCGGCACCGTCCGTGCCGCCCGTGGCGGCTGCACCGACATCGGCCTGGAGCCAGGCGCTGCTGGCCAAGGGATGCGCCCTGCCGGTGGAGCCGGTGGGCGACCGGCTGGAGCATCTGCAGCGCGAGCTGGAGCCCCTGGGGCTGGAGCCCCGCCTTCAAGCCTGCGTGAGCCTGGCGCAGTCACAGCCGGCAGTGGCGCTGCTGCTGGACGCCTGGGTGACGGATGGCCGCAAGGCGGTGGCCGTGGTGCGCGGCCCGCTGGCCGATGGCGAGGCGCTGGACCTGGGGCTGCGCCCCGCGCGGGCCGACGCCGCTGCTGCTACCGATGACGAGGTCTCCCCGGATGTGCAATTCAACCGCCGCTGGTGGCAGGGGCGGCTGCGGGCCTACGGGCTGCAGGCGGTTCCTGGCCGGGGCGGTGCCTTCGTACCCACGCCATGAAACCGCAGCAGTGTCTTGTTTTTGCCGCTTGGCCGCCTTGACGGCCCGGTTTTGGTCTTGCTGAAAATTTGGGCAGGTACAATCCTGGTCCTTTGTTGCCGCCCGTCCGCGGGTGAGCACATGCGTTTTTTGCCGCCTTTTCCCCATGTCCTCCCTTCCCCTGTCCATAGGCCCCCATGCCCTGGCCAACCGCCTGTTCGTCGCCCCGATGGCCGGTGTGACGGACCGTCCGTTCCGCCAGCTGTGCAAGGCCCTGGGCGCGGGCTATGCGGTCAGCGAGATGGTGACCTCGCGCAAGGACCTGTGGAACAGCCTCAAGACCTCGCGCCGTGCCAACCATGAGGGCGAGCCCGGCCCCATCGCGGTGCAGATCGCGGGCACGGACGCCGAGATGATGGCCGAGGCCGCGCGCTACAACCTGGACCGCGGCGCCCAGATCATCGACATCAACATGGGCTGCCCGGCCAAGAAGGTCTGCAACAAGTGGGCCGGCTCGGCCCTGATGCAGAACGAGGCCCTGGCCGTGGAGATCGCCGAGGCGGTGGTCCAGGCCTGCGCCCCGCACGGCGTGCCCGTCACGCTGAAGATGCGCACCGGCTGGTGCGATGCGCACCGCAATGCCGTGGTACTGGCCCGGCGCTTCGAAGAGGCGGGCATCCAGATGCTCACCGTGCATGGCCGCACACGCGAGCAGGGCTACAAGGGCTTTGCCGAATATGACACCATCGCCGCCGTCAAGGCCGCGGTGCGCGTGCCCGTGGTGGCCAATGGCGACATCACCAGCCCCGAGAAGGCGCGCGACGTGCTGGCATACACCGGCGCGGACGCAGTCATGATCGGCCGCGCCGCCCAGGGGCGTCCCTGGATCTTCCGCGAGATCGCCCATTTCCTGGCCACGGGCGAGCACATGGCGCCGCCCCTGGTGGCGGAGCTGCGCCGGCTGCTGCTGGAGCACCTGCAGGACCACTACAGCCTGTATGGCGAAGGCACGGGCGTGCGCAGCGCGCGCAAGCACATCGCCTGGTACGTGCGCAGCCTGCCCGGCGGCGAAGCATTCCGACAACACATCAACACCATCGAGGACTGCGCGGTGCAATGGCAGGCCGTCGCCGACTATCTGGACGCCCTGGGCGCGCGGATGGACCGGATACCGGCCGCCATCGAGTCCGGCGCCACGAGCGCCGATCTCGCAGAACCCGCAGGAATGACAGTATGAGCAACCAGAACATCGAACAATGCGTGCGTGAAAGCCTGGAGGGGTATTTCCGCGATCTCGACGGCGAAAAGCCCAATGGCATGTACGACATGCTGATCCACCTGGTGGAAAAACCGCTGCTGGAAGTGGTGATGAGCCAGGCCGACAACAACCAGTCGCGCGCCGCCGACTGGCTGGGCCTGAACCGCAACACGCTGCGCAAGAAGCTGCTCGAGCACCACATGCTCTGAGCCGCCTCCCCGGAATCCATGGCTGCAAGACCTCCCGCCCACGGGCTTGCAGCCCGTTTTTTTCAAACTCCCTGCACTGACTCCCATGAACGCCCTGCTCTCCGTCTCTGACAAGACCGGTATCGTCGAATTCGCCCAAGGCCTGCACGCCCTGGGCATCAAGCTGCTGTCCACCGGCGGCACCGCCAAGCTGCTGGCCGATGCCGGCCTGCCCGTGACCGAGGTGGCCGAGGTCACCCAGTTCCCCGAAATGCTGGACGGTCGCGTCAAGACCCTGCACCCCAAGGTCCACGGCGGCCTGCTGGCCCGCCGCGAGCTGCCCGCCCACATGGAGGCCCTCAAGGAGCACGGCATAGCCACCATCGATCTGCTGGTGGTGAACCTGTACCCCTTCGAGGCCACCGTGGCCAAGCCCGGCTGCACGCTGGCGGACGCCATCGAGAACATCGACATCGGCGGCCCCGCCATGGTGCGCTCGGCCGCCAAGAACTGGGGCGACGTGGGCGTGATCACGGATGCCGGCCAGTACGAGGCCGTGCTGGGCGAGCTCAAGGCCCACGGAAAGCTGTCCGACAAGCTGCGCTTTGCGCTGTCCGTGGCCGCCTTCAACCGCATCGCCCAGTACGACGGCGCCATCAGCGACTACCTGTCCAGCGTCAAGTTCGAGGACGACAAGCTGTCCGAAACCTACGTGCCCGAGCGCAGCCTGTTCCCCGGCCAGAGCAACGGCCAGTTCACCAAGGTGCAGGACCTGCGCTACGGCGAGAACAGCCACCAGCAGGCCGCGCTGTACCGCGACCTGTACCCGGCACCGGGCTCCCTGGTCACGGGCGAGCAGCTGCAGGGCAAGGAGCTGTCGTACAACAACATCGCCGACGCCGACGCCGCCTGGGAATGCGTCAAGAGCTTCGAGGAATCGGCCTGCGTGATCGTCAAGCACGCCAACCCCTGCGGCGTGGCCGTGGGCAAGGACGCGCACGAAGCCTATGCCAAGGCCTTCCAGACCGACCCCACCAGCGCCTTCGGCGGCATCATCGCCTTCAACCGCACGGTGGACAAGGCAGCGGCCGAGGCCGTGGTCAAGCAGTTCGTCGAAGTGCTGATGGCACCCGATTTCACGCCCGAGGCGCTGGAGATCTTCAAGCCCAAGGTCAATGTGCGCCTGATGAAGATCGCCTTGCCCAAGGGCGGCGCCACCGCCTGGGAGCAGGGCCGCAACGCCATGGACGCCAAGCGCGTGGGCTCGGGCCTGCTGCTGCAGACCGCCGACAACCATGAGCTGGCACTGGCCGATCTCAAGGTCGTCACGGTCAAGCAGCCCACCCCCGAGGAACTGCAGGACCTGCTGTTCGCCTGGAAGGTCGCCAAGTACGTCAAGAGCAACGCCATCGTGTTCTGCAAGAACGGCATGACCATGGGCGTGGGCGCGGGCCAGATGAGCCGCCTGGACTCGGCACGCATCGCCTCCATCAAGGCCGAGGCCGCCAAGCTCAGCCTGCAGGGCACGGTCGTGGCCAGCGACGCCTTCTTCCCCTTCCGCGACGGCCTGGACGTGGTCGTCGATGCGGGCGCCACCTGCGTGGCCCAGCCAGGCGGCTCCATGCGCGACCAGGAAGTCATTGACGCCGCCAACGAGCGCGGCGTCGCCATGGTCTTCACGGGCGTGCGCCACTTCCGCCACTGATGGATGGCCACCTGCATCCCGACGGAGACGAGGACGCGCCCCGCCGGCCCCGTTGGCTGGGCTGGGCGCTCGTGGTCTTCATGCTGCTGGTGGCGCTGGGCGTGTTCAACATCGGCTGGCGCATCATGCGGGGGGCGGTGCCGGCCCCCGTCCCGGCGGCCTCGGCACCGGCCGATGCCCGCATCGCCGCAGGCAAGGCCCTGGTCGAAGGCAGCGACTGCATGCGCTGCCACGGCCTGGCGCGCCACTACGTGGGTCCTGCCTACCAGCAGATCGCCGATCGCTATCGCGACCGCGCCGATGCCGCCGAGTACCTGGCGCGCAGGATCCGCGAAGGCGGTGCCGGCGAATGGGGCCGCGCCATCATGCCGCGCCACCCCCAGCTCACCGAAGCGCAATCGTTGCTCATGGCCGGCTGGCTGCTGTCGCTGCCCGGCCCATCGACCTCCGCACCATGACCATGGCCCTCTTCATCGCTCCCGACGGTCGGCCGCGCTGCCACTGGTGCGCGGCCACTCCCGGCTACCAGGCCTATCACGACCATGAATGGGGCTTTCCCGTGGTCGACGATCGCCGCCTGTTCGAGAAACTCAGCCTCGAAGGCTTCCAGTCCGGCCTGAGCTGGCTGACCATCCTCAACAAGCGCGAGAACTTCCGTGCGGCCTTCGCGGGATTCGATCCTGCTGCGGTGGCGCGCTTCACCGAGGAGGACGTGCAGCGCCTGCTGGGCGACGCCGGCATCGTGCGCCATCGCGGCAAGATCGAGGCCGTGATCAACAACGCCCGGCGTGCTCTGGAGATGGTCGATCAGGAGGGTTCGCTGGCTGCCTTCTTCTGGCGCCATGCACCGGCGCCCGTGCAGGGCGGCGCGCCTGTCTCCGAGACGGCCGAATCGCGCGCCCTGTCCAGGGAGCTGAAAAAGCGGGGCTGGAAGTTCGTCGGCCCGACCACCGTGTACTCATTCATGCAGGCCATGGGCCTGGTCAACGACCATGCGCCGGGCTGCGCCGTGCGCGAAGAAGTGGAGAAAGCGCGCAAGGCCTTTCGCCAGCCCTGAAATGCAAAGAGCCCGCCAGGGCGGGCTCCGTCGGCGAGGTGGCGTCAGAGTGTCCTGAACACTTCGCGCGCGGCCTCGACCGTCTTGTCGATGTCCGCGTCCGTGTGCGCGGCGCTCACGAAGCCGGCCTCGTACAGCGCGGGCGCGAAGTAGTGGCCGCGTTCCAGCATGCCGTGGAAGAAGCGGTTGAAGCGCGCGCCATCGGTCTTCATGACCTCGGACCAGGTGCTGGGCAGCTCGGGCAGCAGGTAGAAGCCGAACAGGCCGCCCTGGTGGTCCACGCTGAAGGGCACACCGGCGGCATCGGCCTCGGCCTTGAGGCCGGCCATCAGGCGGCCGGTCCTCGCATGCAGCGCCTCGTGGAAGCCGGGTTCGCTGATCAGCTCCAGCGTCTTGAGGCCGCAGGCCGTGGCGATGGGGTTGCCCGACAGCGTGCCGGCCTGGTAGACCGGGCCCAGGGGCGAGAGCTTTTCCATGATCTCGCGGCGCGCGCCGAACGCCGCCATGGGCATGCCGCCGCCGATGACCTTGCCCAGCACGGTGATGTCGGGAGCGAAGCCCTCGATCTGCTGCGCGTACAGGCTTTGCGCGCTGCCCAGGGCCACGCGAAAGCCCGTCATGACCTCGTCGTAGACCATCAGCGCGCCATGCTCGCGTGTGAGTTCGCGGATGCGGCGCGTGAACTCCACGCTGGCGCGCACGAAGTTCATGTTGCCGGCAATGGGCTCCATGATCACGCAGGCGATCTCGCCGCCGAACTGGGCGAAGGCCTCCTCGATCTGGCCCACGTCGTTGTATTCCAGCACCACGGTGTCCTTGACCACGTCCTGTGGCACGCCTGCCGAGGACGATGCGCCGAAGGTCGCCAGGCCCGAGCCTGCCTTGACCAGCAGGGCGTCGGCATGGCCGTGGTAGCAGCCGTTGAACTTGATGATCTTGTTGCGGCCCGTGAAGCCGCGCGCCAGGCGCAGCGCGCTCATGCCGGCCTCTGTGCCGGAGCTGACCATGCGCACCATGTCCATGGAGGGCATGAGCGAGAGGATCTTCTCGGCCAGCACCACCTCGCGCTCCGTGGGTGCGCCGAAGGAGAAGCCTTCCAGCGCGGCGGCCTGCACGGCGGCCATCACCTCGGGGTGGCCGTGGCCCAGGATCATCGGACCCCAGGAGCCGATGTAGTCGGTGAACTGCTGGGCGTTCTCGTCCCAGAAATGCGCGCCCTGCGCACGGCGTACGAAGCGCGGCGTGCCGCCGACGGCATTGAAGGCGCGCACGGGAGAGTTGACGCCGCCTGGGATGACGGCCTTGGCGCGCTCGAACAAGGGAAGATTCAGATCAGTGTTTTGTGTCATGGGGAGGCATCACGAAGCCTTCGATGGCTTGGGGATCGGATTCCAGGGTCGCGGGCGGCTCGGCCGCCGCTTCGGCGTCTTCGTCGTCGGACTCGGGCTGGGCCCAGAACATGCGGTCCGGGATGAAGTGGCCCATGCCGGGGCGAAAGCCGCTGTCCAGGCTGCGGTCCAGATATTCCAGCGCTTCCTGCGTGGCCAGCCCCAGGTCGTTGCCGCTGGCCACCAGGGCCGTCAGCGCCGCCGACAGCGTATCGCCCGAGCCCGTGAACGTGGCATCGAACAGTTCGTACTTGCTGTTGCCCAGCACCGACTGGGCCGTGGCCAGCACGTTGTCCACGAACTGGTCGGGCAGGGGCATGCCTGTGACCAGCACGTAGGGCACTTCCAGGGCCTCGGCCGCCATGGCGATGTCGCGCGCCGTGGGGCTGCGGCTGCCGCTCCAGTCGGGCAACAGCCAGCGCCACAGCGTACTGTGGCTTCCGACCAACACCGACGTTTGCGGAAGGACAAGCTCCTTGAAGGCATCCAGGTACTGGTCGAGGGGGTCTTCCTCCCACCAGGACAGGTCGGGCATGTAGCTGACGATGGGGATGTCCGGGTAGTCGGAGGCGATCTCGGCGATGGCCGCCAGATTGCCAGGACTGCCCACGAAACCGACCTTGATGGCGGAGACGGGAATGTCCTCGAGCACGGCGCGCGCCTGCTCGGCAACGGCCTCGTCGTCGAAGGGAAAATGTTCGAAGACCTTGGCCGAGTCGCGTGCGTAGGCGCCCGTGACCACGGGCAGCGGATGGCCGCCCACGGAGGCAATGGTGGCGATGTCGGCCGACAGGCCGCCCGCGCCGCTGGGGTCGCTGGCGTTGAAGACCAGCACGCAGACGGGCGCTGCCTCGTCCATCGGGTCGGTGTCGGGACTGGGGGAGTTGGAGGGGTTCAATGCCATGGCTCGGCCCAGTGTGCACCCCTGCGGCGAAGGCCGTGGCGGGTGGTTATGACTAGATACAATCGTTGCATTCTATGTGAAGGCCCTTTAAGCTGTGACCGACCCTAAAACTTGGATGTGCTTGATCTGCGGGTGGATCTATGACGAGGCGCAAGGCTGCCCCGAGCATGGCATCGCGCCCCGGACGCGTTGGGAGGACGTTCCCATGAATTGGACCTGTCCCGAATGCGGAGCACGTAAAGAAGATTTTGAGATGGTCGAAATCTGAGCGCGGGACCACCCGCGCCGACTCACACATTTCCGGGAGGTTTCTCAGTGACGACATCGGGCGCACCCCTGCGCGTACTCGTGGTGGATGACAGCAATACCATCCGCCGCAGCGCAGAAATCTTCCTCAAGCAGGGCGGGCATGAAGTGCTGCTGGCCGACGACGGCTTCGACGCGCTGTCCAAGGTCAACGACTACCAGCCCCAGCTGATCTTCTGCGACATTCTCATGCCCAAGCTGGACGGCTACCAGACCTGCGCCATCATCAAGCGCAATGCGCGCTTCGCCGACACGCCGGTGGTCATGCTCTCGTCCAAGGACGGCGTTTTCGACAAGGCGCGCGGGCGCATGGTGGGCTGCCAGGACTACCTCACGAAACCCTTCACCAAAGACCAGCTGCTGCAGGCCGTGGAGCAGTTCGGCAAGCAACCCATAGGAGCACTTTGATGCCCATCCGCAAAGTCCTGGTCGTGGACGATTCCAAGACCGAACTGATGTTTCTGTCCGACATGCTGCAAAAGCAGGGCCTGCAGGTGCGCACGGCCGAGAACGGCGAGGAGGCGCTGCGCAGCCTGGCCGAGGACCGCCCCGACCTGATCCTCATGGATGTGGTCATGCCCGGCCAGAACGGCTTCCAGCTGACGCGCGCCATCACACGCGATCCGCAGTACGCGGACCTGCCCATCATCATGTGCACCAGCAAGAATCAGGAGACCGACCGGGTCTGGGGCATGCGCCAGGGCGCGCGCGACTACATCACCAAGCCCGTGGATGCAGGCGAGCTGCAGGCCAAGATCGCGGCGCTGAACTGACGCGGTGCGCTGTCCATGGCGAACCGTGAAGCACTGCGCGACCTGCAATCGCGCCTGGCCGGCCGTCTCCAGGCCGCCCGCAGCGAAGGCGTCAAGGTCGCTGCCTGGCTGGCCGTGCAGGCCGGCGGGCGCAACTATCTGATGCCGCTGGGCCAGTCCGGCGAGATCTTCCCCTGGGCGGGCGTGCAGCCCGTTCCCTATACGAAGCCCTGGTTCCTGGGCATCGCCAACCTGCGCGGCACGCTGGCCGGCGTGATCGATCTGGCCGGCCTGCTGGGCCACGGCGGGCCGCGCAGCGAACCGGCGCTGGCCGAGTCCAGCCTGCTGGCCTTCAATCCGGCACTGGAGCTGAATGCGGCCTTGCTGGTGGACCGCCTCCTGGGCCTGCGCAGCGCCGACGCTTTCGTGAGCACGCAGGCGGCTGCCGAGCAGTCGCCCGCCTATTTCGGCCCCGTGCATATCGATGAAGCGGGCCACCGCTGGCAGGAACTGCAGTTGCAGCGCCTGTCCCAAGCCTCCGAGTTCCTGAGCATTAGAGCCTGAGTATCTGAAGGTCGTCCCATGTCATTCTTGCAACGTCTTGCAAATCGCTTCCAGCGCAAGCCTGCCGACTCCGGCACGGGCGCGGACAACAGCATGCTCGGAGACACCGTCTCCCAGGACATGTATGCGCTCGATGCCTCCCTGACCGTGCAGGGCGCGCCGGATGCCAATGCCGACCGCGAGGCGGACAGGGGCCTGGATCAGGACCTGGTGACCTTGCCGCTGCTGGGCCGCGCGCCTGCGGCGCGCCACCAGCGCACGCTGTCCACGCTGCTGGGGGTCTCCGTGCTGGCCCTGGTGCTGGCAGCGGCCTGGGCGCTGCGCCAGGCGGACGGCTCGGCCCAGCAACTGGCTGCCACCGGCCAGGCGCTGATGCAGTCGCAGCGGCTGGCCAAGTCGGTCTCCCAGGCACTGACGGGCGCACCCGCATCCTTCGCGGACGTGCAGGACAGCGCCGGCGTGCTGGCACGCAACGTGCGCGCCATCGCCTCGGGAGACGATGCCATGGGCGTGCGTCCGCTGGGCGATGCCTATGCCGACGAGCTGGGCCAGATCACACCGCTGATGGAGCGTGCCGAGCAGAGCGCCAAGGTCGTGATGGAGCAAAAGCAGATCCTGACCCAGGTCGGTGACGCGCTGCGCACCATCAACCGGCAGTCGTCGGACCTGCTGGAAATCGCGGAAACCATTTCCTCGCTCAAGCTCCAGCAGGGTGCCAGCCCTGCCGAGATCTCGGCCGCCGGCCAGCTGGTGATGCTGACGCAGCGTATCGGCAAGTCGGCCAACGAGTTCCAGACCGCCGAGGGCGTGAGCCCCGAGGCCGTTTTCCTGCTGGGCAAGGACTTGAACTCCTTCAAGGAAATCTCCGAAAGCCTGCTGGGCGGCAGCAGCGAACTGCGCCTTCCCGCCACGCGCGACGGCCAGACGCGCGAGCAGATCGAGGCGCTCATCAAGCTCTACGAAGAGACCCGTACCCAGGCCAGCGCCATCCTGGGCAACCTCCAGGGCCTGGTCTCCGCCCGCGAGGCCCAGACCGCGATCAACGCCGACAGCGAGCCGCTGCGCCGCCATCTCGAAGACCTGCAGAACAAGCTGCAGGGCGGCGCCGGCATCGGCTCGCTGCCCATGGGCCTGCTGGCCCTGGCCACCGTGCTGGTGCTGCTGTGCGGCGTGGGTCTGTCGCGCGTGCAGCTGCTCGACAGCCGGTTGCGCCAGGAAGCGGCCGAACGCCGCCAGGAAGAGTCGCGCGTGCAGGAGCATGAGGCCAAGCGCATCAACGATGCCAACCAGGCGGCCATTTTGCGGCTGATGAACGAACTGCAGTCGGTGGCCGAGGGCGACCTGACCCAGGAAGCCACCGTGACCGAGGACATCACCGGCGCCATCGCCGACTCGGTGAACTACACGGTGGAAGAGCTGCGTGCCCTGGTGGGCAGCGTGCAGAACACCGCCACGCGCGTGGCGCAGACCACGGCCGAGGTGGATGCCAACTCCACCGAGCTGCTGGCCGCATCGACCGAGCAGCTGCGCGAGATCCGTGAAACCGGCCGCTCGGTGCTGGACATGGCGGGCCGCATCAACGACGTGTCCACCCAGGCGCAGGAATCGGCCCAGGTGGCGCGCCAGTCGCTGGAGGCCGCGGACCTGGGCCTGAAGGCCGTGCAGAACGCCATCGGCGGCATGAACTCCATCCGCGACCAGATCCAGGAAACCTCCAAGCGCATCAAGCGCCTGGGTGAATCCTCGCAGGAGATCGGTGAAATCACCGAGCTGATCTCCGACATTACCGAACAGACCAACGTGCTGGCGCTGAATGCCGCCATCCAGGCGGCATCGGCCGGTGAAGCGGGCCGGGGCTTCTCGGTGGTGGCCGAGGAAGTGCAGCGGCTGGCCGAACGCTCGGCCGACGCGACGCGCCAGATCGCGGCGCTGGTGAAGGCGATTCAGACCGACACCCAGGATGCGGTGGCCGCCATGGAGCGCTCCACCCAGGGTGTGGTCGAGGGCGCTCGCCTGTCCGACTCCGCCGGCACGGCGCTGACCGAGATCGACTCCGTGTCGCGCCGCCTGGCCGAACTGATCGAGCTGATTTCCTCCTCCACCTCGCGCGAAGCCGAACTGGCCAACGATGTGGCCGAGAATATCCAGCACATTTTTGCGGTGACCGAGCAGACCGGCGAAGGCACGCGCACCACGGCACAGCAGGTGCGCGAGCTGTCGCACATGGCCGAGGAGCTGCGCCAGTCGGTGGCTCGTTTCAAGATTGCCTGACCCGGTTCACGGCCCACCTCTACCTAAGCACAGGCCCTGGCGGCCTGGGGAACTGTCCATGTCAGTGGTTGACGAATCGCAAACGGGCGCGGCGCAGGCCGCGCACACCGAACAGGATCTGGGCCCGCTGGCCTGGGTGCTCGATGAGCTGCGCAAGTCGCTGGAAGGGGCCAGCAAGGCCGTGGCCCGTTTCGTGCGCGATGCCGATGCGGCGCGGGCCTCGGACCTCGAGGAGCTCGACACCTCGGCCCTGCGCATCGCCCGCCAGCAACTGCACCAGGCCTGTGGCGCGCTGGAAATGGTGGGCCTGGGCTCTCCGGCCCTGGTGCTGCGCGGCATGGAAAGCGCCGTGCAGCGCTTCGTGCAGCGCCCCGAGCTGTGCACCGACCAGGCCGCCTCCACGCTGGAGCGTGCCAGCTTCGCCCTGATCGAATACCTGGAAACCGTGCTGGCCGGCAAGAGCGTCTCGGCCGTGGCCCTGTTCCCCCAGTACCGCGACACCCAGGCGCTGGCCGGCAACGACAAGGTGCATCCGGCCGACCTGTGGCCCGCCGAGCGCCGTGCGCGCGAGCCCGGATGGGCGCGCCAGCCCGAGCCGCTGGCCTATGGGGCCGATGCCCGGGCCCTGCTCGACGGCGTGGTGCTGCGCATGGTCAAGAGCGACGACCGCGAGGCCGCCGCCCAGATGCGCGACCTGTGCCTGCGCTTTGCCGTGGGGCAGACCGAGGATGTCACCGCGCGCAGCTTCTGGAAGGTGGCGGCAGGCTTCTTCGATGCACAGTCGCGCGGGCTGATCGTCGTGGACCTCTACGTCAAGCGCATGGCATCGCGCGTGCTCATGCAGTACGCGGCCATGGCCAGGGGCGACCGCACGCCGCCCGCGCGGCTGCTGCAGGACCTGCTGTTCTTCTGCGCCCAGGCGCGGCCCGCCGAGCAGGCAGGTGCGGCGCTGCAGGCCGTGCGCCAGGCCTACGGCATGCAGGCCCAGCCCCAGGTGGACTACCAGCAGACACGCTTTGGCCGCTACGACCCCGCCGTGCTCGTGCAGGCGCGCAAGCGCATCACCACGGCGGCGGAAACCTGGTCGGCCCTGGCGGGCGGCGACCGAGCCCGGACCAAGACCGTGGTGGACCAGTTCGCCCAGGTGGCCGAATCCCTGGTCAAGCTGCACCCGGCCAGCCACGGACTGGCACGCATGCTGATCAAGGTGGCCGAGACCGTGGCACGCATCGGCGAGCCGCCGCCGGCCGAGCTGGCCATGGAGGTGGCGACCGCGGTGCTCTACCTGCAGGCCGCGTTCGCCACCATGGACATGGGCGACGAGGAACTCGCGGCCCAGTCCGCCAATCTGGTACAGCGCCTGGAGGAGTCCCTGCAGGGCGCGCCCGCACGGCCGCTGGAGCCCTGGATGGAGGAGCTGTACCGCCAGGCCAGCGACCACCAGACCATGGGCTCGGTCGTGGGCGAGCTGCGCGCCACGCTGGCCGAGGCCGAGCGCCACCTGGACCAGTACTTCCGCAACCCGGCCGACGCCACCGTGCTGGCACCGGTCTCGGGCCAGATGGCGCAGATGCGCGGCGTGCTCTCGGTGCTGGGGCTGGACCAGGCCACCCAGGCCATGCAGCGCATGCGCGAGACCGTGGAGCGCCTCGTGCTGGGCGAGATTGCCGAGGCCGACCGCGCGACGGTCTTCGACAAGCTGGGCAACAGCCTGGGGGCCATGGGCTTCCTGATCGACATGCTGAGCTACCAGCGCAGCATGGCGCGCAAGCTCTTCGTCTATGACGAGGCCGAGGGCGGCCTGCGCATCGTCATGGGCCGCCGCGGCCACCGCGCCGATGATGCCGGCAAGGCGCCTGAGCAGTTGCCGGCCCTGGACCGTGCCGCCGTGCCGCCGCAGCGCGAAGCCGTTGCCCTGGCGCAGCCGCTGCCCGTGCCGCAGCCAGAGCAGCCGCAGGCGCAGGAGGTGCTCATGGAGCCCAGCGTGCCCGCACCCGCGCCCGCGCATGCCGCAGCCGGCGAGGCACCACAGGCGGCCGTGGCCGAACCCGACGGGCTGGCCGATGCTGCGGAACTGGCGCAATTCGCCCGGGCCGTCACCGAGCCCGCAGCGTCGGCTGCCGCAGCGTCGGCTGCCGCAGCACCGGCTGCCGCAGCACCGGCTGCCGCAGCGTCGGCTGCCGTGGGGCTGGAGCCGGTGGCCACCCTCCCGCCCGAGCCCGAGCCCGAGCCCGAGCCCGCACTCCCCCCGGCGGGCCTGTCGGTCTCGGAGGAGGATTCGGACGACGAATTGCTGGGCATCTTCCTCGAAGAGGCCCGCGAGGTCGTGGACAACGGCCTGCAGGCCCTGCGGGCCCTGGCCGAGGAGCCCGGCAACCTCAGCGAGCAGACCACGCTGCGCCGCGCCTTCCATACGCTCAAGGGCAGCTCGCGCATGGTCGGCCTCGATGAATTCGGCGAAGCCGGCTGGGCCATGGAGCAGATGCTCAATGCCTGGCTGGCCGAGCAAAAGCCCATGCCCCAGCCCATGCAGGAGCTGGCCGGCGACGCGCTGCGCGCCTTCGGGGCCTGGGCCTCGGCCATAGAGCGCCGCCAGGCCGAGGCCTGGCAGGCCACGCCTTTCCGTGCTGCGGCCGATGCCATGCGCCTCGAAGGGCTGCGCGCCGAAGTGGCCCTGGTGCCACGCTCCGACCGCCGGGCGCAGCCCGGGACCGAGACGGTGGCGGACCAGGCTGCGCAGCAGGCTCCGGCCGAGTTGCCGAAGGCCAGCGGCATGGATGCCGGCGGCGACACCAGGGCCGATGGCGACGGCGACACCAACGCCGCCCACAACGTCGACCCGATTGGCGCCCAGGACATGGCAGTGGACTTCGACTTCCTGGACCCTCAGCCGGCGCCCACCGTGCCGCAGGATGGCCAGGACGACCTGCCGCCCCTGGAGTTCGCGCAGGCGCAGGACCCGGCTGCCTCCGAGGCGCCTGCCTTGCTGGCCACCGATGCCGTCGAGGAACTGGACTTCGCGGCCTTCGAGGCTGCCATGCGGGACAGCGAGCAGCAGGCGCTGGCCGCCATTTCCTCCGATCTGCCGGCGGTGCCCGAGGTGCCGGCCGGTGCGCATGGGGATGCCGAGGCCGACCCCGAGGCGCAGGATGCGGACGGGCATGCGCCGTCGCAGCGCCCCATGCCTCTTGCGCCCTTCGAGGGCCTGGATCTGGAGCTGACCCAGGCGGTGACGCCGCCCGAAGCGGCCCAGGCGCCGGCCTTGGAGCCAGTCCTGGAGCCGGCGCAGGCTCTCGCCTCCCCCGCCGACGGGGAGGCCGCCGATGCCCTGCTGCCCGATGGCACCGACCCGTCCGACGCCGTCCAGACCGCCGCCGAGGCCGATGGCTTCAAGATCGTCGACGGCCTGCGCATCAGTGCACCGCTGTACGGCGTCTACCTCAACGAGGCTGACGAATGGTCTCGCCGCCTGGATCTGTCACTGCAGCGCTGGGCCGCCGAGCCGCATGAATCCGTGCCCGACGATGCGATCGCCTTCGCGCACTCGCTGGCCGGCAGTTCGGCCACCGTGGGATTCAAGGCCTTGTCGGACCTGGCGCGCCTGCTGGAGCACACGCTGGCCCACCTGCAGCCGCAGCGCCGCGGCGAGCCCGCGCAGATCGCCGCCTGCATCGCCGCCTCCGACGAGGTGCGGCGCCTGCTGCACCAGTTCGCTGCGGGCTTCCTCAAGACGCCGCAACCCGGCGTGGAAGAGGCACTGCAAGCCTTGCTGGCACTCGACATCGAGATCGCCGATGCTCCGGACAGCCGCCTCGACGCCATCGAGGCCGAAGACTCCGCGGCGTCCGATGGCGTGGCGGATGCCGTGCTCGACGCCGCGGCGCAGGATCCCAGCCCCGCCGGGGCCTACTCCATGCGGCCGCTGGTCAACGATGTCCGCCACGAAGCCGAACTGCAGCGCCGCATCGACGAGGCCATCGCCCATGCCGTGGCCGTGGGCAGCGACCTGGACGACGACATCGACGCGCTGGACGAAGTCGATCCGGACCTGTTCCCCATCTTCGAGGAGGAGGCCGTCGAGCTGCTGCCGCGCCTGGGTGCCGCACTGCGCCGCTGGCATGGCCGGCCCTCGCTGGACGAGGCGCGCAACGAGACGTTGCGCGCCCTGCACACGCTCAAGGGAAGTGCCCGCCTTGCGGGCGCCATGCGCCTGGGCGAAATGGCCCACCGGCTCGAATCCGCGGTCGAGCAGGTCGATGGCGAATCTCCGACGGCCGAGCAGATCGAGCCGTTGCTGGGCAATTTCGACGCGCTGCAGGCCGGCTTCGACGTCTTGCGCGTCGCCGGCGAGCAGGTCCAGGAGACACCGCTGGGGCTGGCCGATGAGTCGCCCCAGGTGGAGTCTGCGCTCGCCGACGCCGACGTCCCGGCAGGAACCGATGCGGTGCAGGCGGCCCCGGCCATCTCTCTGCCCGCGCCTGTGACACCGCCACTGCGTGCGGGAGCGCAGCAGACCGTGCGCGTGCGGGCCCAGTTGCTGGACCGCCTGATCAGCCAGGCCGGCGAGGTGCTGATCGCCCGTTCGCGTGTCGATGTGCGCCTGGCCCAGGCCCGTGGCTCGCTGGACGAGCTGGCCGGCAACCTGGAGCGCCTGCGCATGCAGTTGCGCGACATCGAAGTCCAGGCCGAGAGCCAGATGCAGTCGCGCCTGGCCCTGTCCAAGGACTCGGCCGCAGGCTTCGATCCGCTGGAGTTCGACCGTTTCACGCGCGTGCAGGAGCTCACTCGGATGATGGCCGAGTCGGTCAACGACGTGGCCACCGTGCAGCGCAATCTGCAGCGCGACATGGCCGGTGCCGAGGACGACCTGGTCGCCCAGGGCCGCCAGGCGCGCGAGCTGCAGCGCGACCTGCTGCGCACGCGCATGGTGGAGTTCGACTCCCTGGCCGAGCGCCTGTATGCCGTCGTGCGCCAGACCTCCAAGGAGATGGGCAAGCAGGTGCGGCTGAACATCCTGGGCGGCACCATCGAGATGGACCGCGGCATGCTGGACCGCATGATGCCGGCCTTCGAGCACCTGCTGCGCAACTGCGTGGCCCACGGCATCGAATCGCCCGAGCAGCGCGCCGAGGCCGGCAAGCCCGCCATGGGCACCATCGAGATCATCCTGAGCCAGGAGCGCAACGACGTGGCCCTGTCGGTCGAGGACGACGGCGCCGGCCTGAACCTGCAGCGCATCCGCGACAAGGCCGTGGCCCAGGGCCTGTGGCCCGAGGACCAGCCGCTGACGGCCGAGGATGCGGGCCGCCTGATCTTCGAGCCGGGCTTCACCACCGCCACCGAGGTCACCGGCGTGGCCGGGCGCGGCATCGGCATGGACGTGGTGCGCTCCGAGGTCAATGCCCTGGGCGGGCGCATCGAGACCCACAGCGAGGCCGGCCGTGGCAGCGCCTTCCGCCTCGTGCTGCCGCTGACGACCGCCGTCACCCAGGTGGTCATGCTGCGTGCGGGCCAGTTGCTGGTCGGCGTGCCGGCCAGCCTGGTGGAGATCGTGCGCCGTGCCCCGCTGGAGCTGCTGGAGCGCGCCTACGCCGGCCATGCCTTCGAGGATGGCGGCGAGACCCTGCCGTTCTACTGGGCCGGCGCGCTGTGGCAGTCCTCGCTGCGCAGCGAGGAGACCGTGGGCCGCACCCGGCCCGTGGTCATCCTGCGCAGTGCATCGCAGCGCATCGCGCTGCACGTGGACGAAGTGCTGGGCAACCAGGAAGTGGTGATCAAGAACCTGGGGCCGCAACTGGCGCGGCTGCCGGGCCTGACCGGCATGTCGGTGCTGGCCTCGGGCGCCGTGGTGCAGATCTACAACCCCGTGGCCCTGGCCAACGTCTATGGCGACGAGGTGCGTGCCCGCACCGAGCAGACCGAGCGCGAGGCCGGCGAGGGCGGCGGCGAAGCCGTGCTGGCCAGTGCGGGGCCGGCCTCGGTGCCGCTGGTGCTGGTGGTGGACGACTCCATCACCGTGCGCCGCGTCACCCAGCGCCTGCTTCAGCGCGAAGGCTACCGCGTGGCCCTGGCGGCCGACGGCCTGCAGGCCATGGAGCGCCTGGCCGAGGAACGCCCGACCCTGGTGCTGTCCGACATCGAGATGCCGCGCATGGACGGGTTCGACCTGCTGCGCAACATCCGCGCCGACGAGGCCTTGCGCGACCTGCCGGTGGTCATGATCACCTCGCGCATCGCGCAAAAGCACCGCGAGATGGCGCGCGAGCTGGGCGCCAACCACTACCTGGGCAAGCCCTATTCGGACGAGGAGTTGCTGGGCCTGATCCAGCACTACTCCCTGCAAGATGGTCGTACCGAGCCGGCGCCGCAGTCGCTGCAGGCAGACCCCGAGCCCCAGAGCCAGGATGCCTGAACGCAGGCGCTTGCCGTCAACGGGAAAGAGCAGCAGCCGCTGCTCTTTTTTCTTTCAACCCGCCTGCTTGACCACACCATAGCGTGCCAGCGTGCGCTCGCGCGCGGCTGCGTGGTCCACCACGGGATGGGGGTAGTCCGTGCCCAGCACCACGCCGGCCTCGGCCAGCTCCAGCGGTCTGGCCTGCCATGGCGCGTGGCGCAGAGGGGCAGGCAGGCGGGCCAGTTCGGGCACGTAGCGCTCGATGAAGCGTGCGTCGGCGTCGAACTTCCGGCTTTGCGTGACCGGATTGAAGATGCGGAACCAGGGCTGGGCGTCGCAGCCCGTGGAAGCCGCCCATTGCCAGCCGCCGTTGTTGGCGGCCAGGTCGAAGTCATTGAGCTGGCGCGCAAACCAGGCTTCGCCACGGCGCCAGTCGATCCCCAGGTCCTTGACCAGGAAGCTGGCCGCCACCATGCGCAGGCGGTTGTGCATGTAGCCCGTGGAGTTCAACTGGCGCATGGCGGCATCGACCAGCGGATAGCCGGTGCGGCCCTCGCACCAGGCGGCGAACAAGGCATCGGCCTCGGGGCCGGTATCCCACTGGATGGCATCGTAGGCGGGCTTGAAGCTGGCATGCACCACGTGCGGGTGATGCGCCAGGATCTGGAGGTAGAAGTCGCGCCAGACCAGCTCCGACAGCCAGGTGGCCGCGCCTTCGGCATCGTGGGGCTGCTGCTGTGTCTGCTCCCAGGCCAGGCGCGCCAGGCGGCGGATGGAGACGGTGCCGAAGCGCAGGTGCACGCTCAGGTAGCTGGGGCCCTTGACGGCGGGAAAGTCGCGCGCCTGCTTGTAGCGCGGCAGGCGCGGCAGAAAGTCGGCCAGCAGTTCCTCGGCACCAGCGCAGCCCGTGGGCAGGCGCAGGCCGTCCAGCGTGCCCGTTTCAAAGCCCAGGTCGGCTGCCGTGGGCACGGGGCGGCGCTCGCCTTCGGGGCGCGGGGCCAGGCGCTCGGGCAGGTCACGCTCGCTGGGGTAGGCGGACAGGAAGAAGGGCGTGATCTGTCGCAGCCAGGCGTTCTTGTACGGGGTGAACACCGAAAACGGCGCACCGGCCTGGGTCAGCACCTCGTCGCGCGCAAAGACCATGTGGTCCTTGAAGCCGTGCAGGGCCACACCGTCGGCGGCCAGCGCCTGGCGTACGCGTGCGTCGCGGGCCAGGGCGTCGGGTTCGTCGTCCCAGTTGCAGAACACGGCCTGCGCGCCGAGCTGCCGCGCCAGGGCCGGTATCTGCTCAGCGGGCCGGCCCCGGCGCACGATGAGGCCGGTTTCCGCGCGCGCCGAGGCCGCGCGCAGCGCCTCGTCCAGCCCGGCCAGGCTCCGGCAGATGAACTCGATGCGCCGGTCCGCGCGGGGCAGGGGCGCCAGGATGTCGTCGTCGAACACGAACACGCAATGCACTTGCCGGCATTGGCGCGACGCGTGGTAGAGGGCGGCGTGGTCGGCCAGACGCAGGTCGCGCCGCAGCCAGACCAAGCCCACAGGGTAAGAAGGTGGCATGGATCGCCGGTAAAATCGGTTGTATGTCTGCTGAAACTGCGCCTATCAATCTGACGCACCACTTCCTGATCGCCATGCCTGGCCTGGAAGACGAAGCGTTCTCGCGCAGTGTGGTCTACCTGTGCGAACACAGCGAGCGCGGAGCGCTCGGCCTGATTATCAACAAACCTTCGCCGCTGACGCTGGAAGCGCTGCTGCAGAAGGTGGACCTGGCGTTGGGCCGCGACGACCTGCGCGGCGATCCCGTGTTCCACGGCGGCCCGGTGCAGACCGACCGGGGCTTCGTGCTGCACGACCCCATGGTCATCGAGGGCGCGGCCGACGATGAATCGGCCTATGCCTCGACCATGACCATTCCTGGCGGGCTGGAGATGACCACGTCCAAGGACGTGCTCGAGGCCCTGTCCGATGGCGCAGGCCCCAGGCGCCTGCTGGTCACGCTGGGCTATGCCTCCTGGGGCGAGGGGCAGCTCGAATCGGAGCTGGCCGAAAACGCCTGGCTCACGGTCGGCGCCGATGCCGACGTCATCTTCGACACCCCGGTCGTCGACCGCTATGACCGCGCCCTGGGCCTGCTGGGCCTGCAGCGCTGGATGCTCTCGCCCGAAGCGGGGCGCGCATGACCGCGCCGGCTCCCGCGTCCCGGGCAGCAGCCGCGGCCGGCACGGCCGTGCCGGCCACCGTTCCCGCCCATTTCCAGAGTTTCGTGGCCTTCGATTTCGGGGCCAAGCGCACGGGCTGCGCCGTGGGCACGCGCATGCTGCGCTCGGCCAACCCGCTGCCCACGATACGTGCGGAAGCCGGCGAGGCACGACTGGCCCAGGCCGGCGAGCGCATCAAGGAATGGCAGCCCGATGCCCTGGTGATCGGCGTGCCCTACCACCCGGACGGCGCGGCGCACGAGAACACGGCCCGCGCGAAGAAATTCGGCCGCCAGCTCAAGAGTCGCTTCGGCCTGCCCGTCTACGAGGTGGACGAGCGCTACAGCACCACCGAGGCCCTGGCCGGTGGCGCGTCGGATGCCGATGCGGCCTCGGCCTGCATCATTCTTGAACAGTTTTTGAGGAGTCTTCCATGAGTGAAACCATTGCGGGAGCCGGCAGCCTGGTGCTGGACGCCGAGGCCCTGTACCGCGAACTGCTGCGCGGCGTGCGCAGCCTCATGGGGCCCCAGACGCGCCTGGCCGGCATTACCTCGGGCGGCGCCTGGCTGGTCGAGCGCCTGCACAAGGACCTGAACCTGCCCGGCAGCCCCAGCGTGCTGTCCTCGGCCCTGCACCGTGACGACTTCGCGCAGCGCGGCATGGCCACCACCGCACAGACCCAGATCGACTTCGACGTCAATGGCGCCGACATCCTGGTGCTGGACGACGTGCTCTACACGGGGCGCACCGTGCGCGCCGTGCTCAACGAACTCTATGACTACGGCCGCCCGGCCTGCGTGCGCCTGGCGGTGCTGGTGGACCGGGGCGGGCGCGAGCTGCCCTTCCAGGCCGACTTCGCCGCCGCGCGCGTGACGCTGCCCGCCGACCGCCTGCTGTCGCTGGCGCGTGACGACGCCGGTGTCTTCCAATTCCGCATCCAAGAGGCCTGACGTGCTGTACAAGCGCAATCCCCAGCTCAACAAGAACGGCGAACTGATCCACCTGCTGTCCACCGAAGGACTGTCCAGGGACATCCTGACCCACATCCTGGACACGGCGGCCAACTTCGTCAGCGTCAACGACCGCGAGGTCAAGAAGGTGCCGTTGCTGCGCGGCAAGAGCGTGTTCAACCTGTTCTTCGAGAACAGCACGCGCACGCGCACCACGTTCGAGATCGCCGCCAAGCGCCTGTCGGCCGACGTGTTCAACCTGGACATCGCGCGCAGCTCGGCCAGCAAGGGCGAGTCGCTGCTGGACACCATCGCCAACCTCTCGGCCATGGCTGCCGACCTCTTCGTCGTGCGCCACAGCGAGTCGGGCGCGCCCTACCTCATCGCCCAGCATGTGGCGCCCCATGTCCACGTGGTCAACGCCGGCGACGGCCGCCATGCCCACCCCACGCAGGGGCTGCTGGACATGTACACCATCCGTCACTACAAGAAGGACTTCGCCAACCTGCGCGTGGCCATCGTGGGCGACGTGCTGCATTCGCGCGTGGCGCGCTCGGACATCCATGCCCTGACCACGCTGGGCGCGGCCGAGGTGCGCGTGGTCGGACCGCGCACCCTGGTGCCCTCGGACCTGTCGCAAATGGGCGTGCGCGTCTTCCACACGCTGGAGGAAGGCATCAGGGACTGCGACGTCATCATCATGCTGCGCCTGCAGAACGAACGCATGAGCGGCGCGCTGCTGCCCTCCAGCCAGGAGTACTTCAAGAGCTTCGGACTCACGGCCGAGAAGCTGCGCCTGGCCAAGCCGGATGCCATCGTCATGCACCCCGGCCCGATCAACCGGGGCGTGGAGATCGACTCCGAGGTCGTCGACGGCCCGCAGGCCGTGATCCTGTCGCAGGTGTCGTTCGGCATCGCCGTGCGCATGGCCGTCATGTCCATCGTGGCCGGGAACGAAGCCTGAGCCTTCGCAAACACATGTTTTTGATTGACGCAGGCCGCCGTCCAGGCGCCGCCTGCGGACCCTGGGGTAGCAAACCATGAAGATACTCATACGCAACGGCCGGGTGATGGACCCTGCGCGCAGCTTCGACCAGCAGGCCGACGTGGCCATCGCCGACGGCAAGGTGCTGGCCATCGGCCAGGCGCCCGCAGGCTTTGCCGCCGACCGCGAGATCGATGCGGCCGGCTGCTGGGTGCTGCCGGGCCTGGTGGACCTGGCCGTGCGCCTGCGCGAGCCCGGCCACGAGCACGAAGGCATGCTGCAGTCCGAGATGGCGGCTTCGGTGGCCGGTGGCGTGACCAGCCTGGTCTGCCCGCCCGACACCGATCCCGTGCTCGACGAGCAGGGCCTGGTCGAGATGCTCAAGTTCCGCGCCGAGAAGCTGCACCAGTCGCGCCTGTTCCCGCTGGGGGCGCTGACGCTGGGCCTCAAGGGCGAGGTGCTGACCGAGATGGCCGAGCTGACCGAATCCGGCTGCATCGGCTTCAGCCAGGCCGAGGTGCCGCTGACCAGCACCCAGACCCTTCAGCGCGCGCTGGCGTATGCCGCCACCTATGGCTACACCGTCTGGCTGCGTCCGCAGGAACTGTACCTGGGCAAGGGCGTGGCCGCCAGCGGCCCGCTGGCCACGCGCATGGGCCTGTCCGGCGTGCCCGTGGCGGCCGAGACGATTGCCCTGCACACCATCTTCGAGCTGATGCGCGGCACCCAGGCGCGCGTGCACCTGTGCCGCCTGTCCAGCGCCGCCGGCGTGGAACTGGTGCGCCGTGCCAAGTCCGAAGGACTGCAGGTCACGGCCGACGTGTCCATCAACTCGCTGCACCTGACCGATACCGACATCGGCTACTTCGACAGCAGTGCGCGCGTCACGCCGCCCCTGCGCCAGCAGCGCGACCGCGATGCGCTGTCCGCCGCCCTGGCCGACGGCACCATCGACGCCCTGGTCTCGGACCACACGCCCGTCGATGAAGACGCCAAGGTCCTGCCCTTCGCCGAGGCCGAGCCCGGTGCGACGGGCGTGGAGCTGCTGCTGTCGCTGGCCGTCAAATGGTCGCAGGATGGCGACGTGCCGCTGCAGCGCGCGCTGGCCGCCATCACGGCATCGCCCGTGCAGGTGCTGGGATCGTCGCTGGGCGGGCTGCAGGAGCAGCTCGGCCGGCTGGCCGAGGGCGGCGTGGCCGACCTGTGCATCGTCGACCCCCAGGCTGCCTGGACCGTGCAGCCGCAGGCCCTGGCCAGCCAGGGCAAGAGCACGCCTTTCGGCGGCTACGAGCTGCCGGCCCGCGTGCGTTGCACGCTGGTGAACGGCCTGGTGGCATTCGAGCGTCGCTGACATGAACCGCCTGCGCCGGGGAGGGCGCGCCGCGCTGCGCGCAGTGCGCTTGTTCGGCCATGTCTGCAAGGGCCTGTGGATCGTCGCACTGCGCTTTCCCCAGCTGTCCGAGGAGCGCCAGCACGCCCATGTCCAGGCCTGGTCCATGCAACTGCTGGCCCATGCCGGCGTGCGGCTGCAGATCCAGGGCGAGCCGCCCACGCTCGGCCCCGTGCTGATGGTCTGCAACCACATCTCCTGGCTCGACATTCCCGTGCTGCACGCGGCGCGCCATTGCCGCTTCATCTCCAAGTCCGACGTCAAGGGCTGGCCGCTGATCGGCACGCTGGCCACGGCGGCGGGTACGCTGTACATCGAACGCACTTCGCGCCGCGATGCCCGGCGCATGGTGCAGAGCATGGAGGAGTCGCTGCAGCGCCGCGAGATCCTGGCCATCTTCCCCGAGGGAACGACGGGCGACGGCCGCAAGCTGCTGCCCTTCCATGCCAACCTGTTGCAGGCCGCCGTGCAGATCGGCGCACCCGTGCTGCCCGTGGGCCTGCGCTTCATCGACGGCGCCACGGGCGCCATCAGCCATGCGCCCAGCTACGAGGGCGATGAAACCCTGCTGGGCTCCATCTGGCGCACGCTGTGTGCCGATGGCCTGGAGGCCGCCGTCCACTATGGCGAGCCGCAGACGGCCGACGGGCGCGACCGCCGTGCCTGGGCGCTGGACCTGCATGCCGAAGTGGACCGGCTGCGCCAGGCCTGAGCCCCGACCGCACCATGACACGCGCTTTCGGACCCCCTCCCACCGTGCGGGCCGCCCGGCCCGGGGATGAACCCGCCCTGCGTGCCGTGCTCTGGGCCACCTATGAAAGCACCTGGCGGCCACAGCTGACGGCGGCCCGGGACGCGCAGTTCCGCGCCTCGGGCCGGACCGCGCAGTACGTGCGGTCGCGCGGCCACCTGTTCTGGGTGGCTGAATGCGAGGGCGTGGTGGCCGGCTTCGTGGACTGGGTGGACGATTTCATCGATGCCCTGCACGTGCTGCCAGCCTGGCAGGGCCGCGGCGTGGGCCGTGCGCTGCTGGCCCATGCGGAGCAGGCCATGCGCGCCGATGGCCATGGGCAGGTACGCCTGGAGACCGACAGCTTCAACACCCAGGCCCTGGGCTTTTACATGGCGCAGGGCTATGCCACGCTGGACACCTATCCCGACGAGGAATGGGACTGCGGCCTGACCACGGTGCTCATGGGCAAGCCGCTGGGCTGAGGCCCGCCTGATCTCAGCTGCTGCAGGGCTGGCGCTCCAGCACCAGGTTGGAGAAGTCCTCGACCAGATCGGCGCCCAGTTCCTCGATGGCGTCGTCCTCCTCGTCGAAAGCCCAGACCACGCGGATGTCCGTGCCCCTTTCACCGGCCTGGTCCAGCAGTGCGAACAGCGAGCGCAGGCCCATGGTGGAGGCGCTGTTGATGTATTGCAGCTTCATCTCGGCGACGAAGCGCGCGGGCTGGCTGGCCTCGAAATACCGGCCCAGGGTGGCCAGCAGGGGGGTGAAGAAGGGCAGGGGGTTTTCGGGGTAGCACTCGCCTTCGATGCGCAAAAGCTGCTCGGCCGGGGAGAAGACCACTTCGGGCGTGACGGAGGTGCGTTCGGATTTCAGTGCTTGCATGGCGGCGGCGCGGTTCGTTGAAGGGCGGGTGGCGCTCAGATCAGCGCCTTGACGTGGAACACGGCATGGGGGGCCGCCTCGGCGGCGTCCTCTCCCGTGGCGATGTGGTATTGCAGCGGTGCCGAGGCATCGCGCGCGATGGTCAGCCAGCCCAGGCCTGCGCCCCGGCTGATGGCATCGCTGGCGCCGTGGTCCGTGTTGTGCAACTGGGCCTTGTAGGCGGCCTTGATCTCGGCGAGGCTCATGGCGCGCACGGCATCCAGCCTGGCGGCCAGGCGCGGGACATGCTCGCTGCGCACGGCGTTGCTGCAGGCGATCCAGAAGCGGGCCGGCACCGGCTGTGCGTCGGCATCGCTGTCGCGCGCGTCCACGCGACCCACGCCGATCGCGCCCTGGGCCATGGGCTCGCCCGCAGCTCCAGGCTCGCCCCGGGGCAGGGGCGCGGCATAGTGCAGCACGTTCTGCGCCATCTCGATGAAGGTGGAGAACAGCTTGCGCTTGGCGCTGCTCGAGCCGTCCTCGCTGGCCAGGCGGCTCTTGAGCGTGTCGGCAGCGGCCTGGATCACGTTGGGATTGAAGCTGCCCGCGTAGTAGAGCAGCAGGCCGTTGTGCTCGGCCTGGGCACGCAGGCGCGCGAATTCGGGGGGATTCATGCGCAGGCTCCGTCCGGCAGAGCGTGGTTACGCCACAGCAGCAGCGAGACATCGTCGCGGCGCCGCTGCGTGCCCTGCCACAGCGCGAAGGCCTGCCGGAATTCGGCGCAGGCCTGGGCCGCGGGCCGGTCCTGCTGCTCGTGCAGGAAGCGCGCCAGGCGCTTGCGGCCATGGGCGATCTGGCGCGGACCGCCAAGCTGGTCGATGACGCCGTCGGTGGCGATCATCAGCAACGAGTCCGGCACCAGCTCCAGCGCCTGTGTGCTCCAGGTTGCATCGTCGGGCGTGGTGGCATAGCCGATGCCATGCTTGTCCCCGGCATGGATCTGCACCTGCGCAGCCTCCTGCACGCCGGCGGGCGCGACCAGCAGGTCCAGCCGTGCCGAGGCAAAGCGCAGCCGTGTGCCGCAGTGCGATTGCAGGAACAGCGCGGCGTCCAGTCCGTCGCTGGAGGTCTTCTCGGCGGGATGGCCCGCCATGGGGGCTGGCGCAGTCCAGGCGGGCTGGGCATCGCGGTTGCGCTGCTGGAGCACGCGCTTGATGTAGCGGTTCATCTGGCCCAGCAGGACACCGGGGTCCTGCATGGCATCGGGACTGCCCGCGGCGTTGACGGCCTGCTCCAGGAAGGACAGGGCGATCAGCGTCATGAAGGCGCCGGGCACGCCATGGCCCGTGCAGTCGAAGACACAGCCCAGCAGGCCCTGCGGCGTGGCCCGGAAGAAATAGGCATCGCCACCCACCACATCGCGCGGCTCCCACAGCAGGCCATGGTCGGGCAACTGGCTGGCCAGCACACGGTCGGACTCGATGAGGTGCGAGCGCTGGATCAGACTGGCGTAGTCGATGCTGGCCATGAGCTGGCGCGTCTTGTCGGCCTCGATGTCTGACATGGCGGCCATCAGCGCATGGCCCGTGCCTATGCCTGCGTAGCGGCCTTCTTGCGTGGTGATGAAGCCGTCCTTGAGCACGCGGCTGCCGCCGGCCAGCGCCTGCTGCACCAGCTGGTCCATGGGCAGGCTGGCGGCGACCACCATGGGAGCGGTGTCCGTGAAGACCAGGCAGGAGCGGCGGCCGAACACATCGCGTGCGAAGGGGCGGGCGTACTGCTCCATGAAGCGCTGGCGGTTGATCAGGCCCAGCGGCCGGTCCTCGGCCACCACGGCCAGGGTCTCGAGCAGGGGCTGCTCGCTGAACAGCCGGTGCACGTCTTCGTTGCTGGCCTCGGGCGCGATCGGTGCCGTGGGCCGGCTGAGCTGGCCTGCGCGGGCCACAAGGCGCGGCGCGGCGGGCGCTGGGGCCAGCGCGGGAACGGGGGCAGGATCAGGTAGGTGATCCGCTGCGGGGTGCTGCGTGGAGGAGGGGTCCAGAGCAAACATGGGTGGCCTTGAATTGTCACAAGATGTGACTGATTCTGGGTTTCACCCGTGACCGTCGAATGACAAAGCCCGGACGGCATGGCCGCCGCCACGGGTTCAGGCTGCCGCGGACTGCCGGGCGCCCTGTGTTTCTCGCGGGAAGGCGACCACGTGATTCATGTCCAGCCGGATTCCCACCCACTCGCCCACCGCATGGTCGTGGTGGCTGGGCACATGGGCCATCACGCTGTGGCCGCTGGCCAGCTCCAGCGTGTAGAGGAATTCGGAGCCACGGAAGGCCTTGCGCACGATGCGGGCCTGCACGGGCGAGCCGTCGTCGTGCACCACGTCGTCGGCGCGCAGCAGCACGTCGCAGGCACCGCCCGGGAACTGCGCGGGCAGTGGGCAGGTGGCGGGATCGACCAGGTCGCCCAGCGCCGTGCGCGCCACCACGCCGCCGCCCTCGCTGGGGACCAGCGTGGCGGGCACGAAGACGCCGTGGCCGATGAAGTCGGCCACGAAGCGCGTGGCGGGGCGGTGGTACAGCGAATAGGCATCGTCCCACTGCTGGAGCCGGCCCTGGTGGACCACGCCGATCATGTCGCCGATGGCGAAGGCTTCCAACTGGTCGTGCGTCACGAACAGCGCCGTGGCACCCGCGGCCTTGAGGATGCCGCGCACCTCATGCGCCAGGCGCTCGCGCAGGTCCACGTCCAGGTTGGAGAACGGCTCGTCCAGCAGCATCAGCTGGGGGCTGGGCGCCAGCGCGCGCGCCAGCGCCACACGCTGCTGCTGGCCGCCCGACAGCTCATGCGGAAAGCGCGCGGCGCTGCCGGCCAGGCCCACCAGCTCCAGCACCTCGGCCACGCGCTCGGCCTGGCGTGCCTTGGGAAGATGGTGAATGCCGAAGGCCACGTTGCGGCCCACGCTCAGGTGGGGGAACAGCGCATAGTCCTGGAACACCATGCCGATGCGCCGCTGCTCGGGCGGCAGCGAGAAGGCCGCGCTGCCCACGAGCTGGCCGTCGATGCGGATCTCGCCCCCGCTCACCGGCTCCAGGCCGGCCACCGCGCGCAGCAGCGTGGTCTTGCCGCAGCCCGAAGGGCCGATGAGCACGCCGATGTCGCCAGCGGCCAGGTTCAGCGTGACGCCTTGCACGGCGGGCCGGTCGCGGCCCGGGTAGCGCACCTCGAGTTGGGAGACGGTCAAAAACATGCGGGGATTGTAGAGTCGCGCAAATGAATAGAATTCGCATTTGCATTGGCGGGCCAGGGGCATGCCCCGGCTGCCGATTCCAGCAGACCGGAGGTGCGCCCGGTCGCGGCGCACGGGCCCGGCGGCCTGCAGGCAGCCGCGACGCCCGGACCGTTCCGCAGCCAGATCCTCCCCTCACCCTTTAGCCGAGACCTCCGCCTTGCGCCGTCTGTCGTCCGTACTCCGCTCCCTTCCCCTGCTCTTGCTGTCCCTGGTGCTGATGCTGCCCGTGCTGGCCGTGCTCGGCTCCTGGCTGCCCGTGGGGCAGGGCGATGCCCTGGCCGGCTCCATCCTGCGCGAGATGGCGGCCACCGTGCTGCCCGGCTACCTGCGGACCACGGTCTGGCTGGGCCTGCTGGTGGCGCTGGGCGCGGCCATCGTGGGCACGGGCACGGCGGCGGCCGTGACGCTGTTCGACTTTCGCGGCCGGCGCCAGCTGGAGTGGCTGCTGCTGCTGCCGCTGGCCATGCCGGCCTATGTCACGGCCTATGCCTATACCGACTTCCTGCAGTTCAGCGGCCCGCTGCAGACCTGGCTGCGCGACACCTATGGCCTGGAGGGCCGGCTGCTGCCCGAGGTGCGCAGCCTGGGCGGCGCGGTCTGGGTCTTCATCTTCTCGCTCTATCCCTACGTCTACCTGCTGGCGCGCACCGCGCTGGGCGAGCGCGCCGCGCACCTGATGGAGGCCGCGCGCCTCATGGGCGCGCCGCTGTCGCGCCGGATCTGGGCCGTGGCGCTGCCGCTGGCGCGCCCGGCCGTGGCCGCCGGCGTGGCCCTGGTGGTGATGGAGACGCTGGCCGACTTCGGCGTGGTCAGCTACTTCGGCATACCCACCTTCACCACGGGCATCTACAAGGCCTGGCTGTCCATGGACAACCGCATTGCCGCCGCGCAGCTGGCGACCTTTTTGCTGGTGCTGGTCGTGCTGCTGCTGCAGCTGGAGCTGCGCGCGCAGCGGCGCATGCGCTTTGTGACCGGCAGCACGGGCCGCGCCAGCTCGGCCGAGGCCCAGCCGCTGCGCCTGCGCGGCTGGCGCAGCGCGCTGGCCTGGCTGGTGTGCCTGCTGCCCGTGCTCATGGGCTTCGTAGCGCCCGTGTTCTTCATGCTGCGCCCCCTGGCCTCCGACTGGTCGGTCCTTCCCTGGGACCGTTTCCTCGACTGGGCCGCCAACAGCGTGCGCCTGGGCGCCATGACCTCGGTGCTGGCCGTGGTCATCGCCCTGGCCCTGGCCTTTGCCGTGCGCCGCCACAAGGAGTCTGCCTTCACGCGCGGCGTGGTCCAGCTGGCCAGCCTGGGCTATGCGGTGCCGGGCGCCGTGGTCGTCGTCGGCCTGTTGCTGCCCGTGGGATGGATCCAGCAGATGCGGCCCGAATGGGGCTTTGCAGGCCTGGTCACGGCCACCGCCGTGGGCATCGTCTGGGCCTACCTGGTGCGCTTTTGCGCCGTGGCCCTGCAGTCCATGCAAAGCGGCTATGCGCGCATCGCGCCCAGCCTGGACGACTCGGCCCGCATGCTGGGCACGGGCGCCTGGGGCATGCTGGCGCGCGTGCACTGGCCGCTGCTCAGGCGCTCCACGGCGGCGGCGGCGCTGCTGGTCTTCGTCGATGTGATGAAGGAGCTGCCCGCCACCATGGTGCTGCGCCCCTTCAACAGCGACACCCTGGCCGTCGTGGCCTACCAGCTGGCGCGCGACGAGCGCCTGGGCGAGGCGGCCCTGCCGTCGCTGGCCCTGGTGCTGGTCGGCCTGATCCCCGTGATCATGCTCAGCCGCACGCTGCGCGCCGAACGCCCGGGCACGGCGCGCTGAGCGTCGTGCGCGGCTCTTCGAAGCCGGCTACGCTCGCGGCATGCACGCCCGAGTCCTGCGCTATCTCGATGAAGTGGTCCGCCGCGGTTCCATCCGCAAGGCGGCCGAATACCTGCATGTGGCGCCCACGGCCGTCAACCGCCAGATCCTGGACCTGGAGGCCGAGCTGGGCGCGCCGCTGTTCGAGCGCATCCACAACCGTCTGCGCCTGACGCCACTGGGCGAGATGGTGCTGGCCCACGTGCGCGCCACGCTGCGCGAGCATGCGGCGCTGCGCGAACGCATTGCCGAGTTGCAGGGCGCGCGCAGCGGCGAGATCACCGTGGCTGCCACCACGGGCCTGGCCGGTTCGCTGCTGCCCTCGCTGGTGCATGAATTCCGCCAGCGCCATCCGGGCATCGCGGTGCGCGTCATCGACCTGCCCGTGGCCGGCATCGCGGCCGCCGTGGAAGGCGGCGATGCCGACCTGGGCCTGGCCTACGACCTTCCGGAACGCCCCGCGCTGCGCGCGCTGGCCACCAGCGAATGGCAGATAGGCGCCATCGTCCCGCCCCGGCATGCGCTGGCACGCCAGTCCTCGGTGCTGCTCAGTGAATGCGTGGGCCACCCGCTCATCCTGCCTGCGCCGCCGCTGTCCATCCGCAGCCTGCTGGACGAGGCCTTTGCGCGCAACGCCATCGAGGTCACGCCCGTGGCCGAGTCCACCTCCATGGCGCTGATCCAGCGCCTGGTCATGCTGGGCGAGGGCATTGCCCTGCTCAACCCGCTGGACGTCATGGAGGAGCGCAGCCGCAACGCCCTGGTCTTCGTGCCGTTGCGCGACGCACACCTGCAACGGCAGACGCTGGTGCTGGCGGCACGGGCCCGCGGGCAACTGAGCGCGGCGGGCGAACTGATGGCGCAGAGCATCTGCGAGGCGCTGGCGCGCCTGTTCGCCATGGGCCGCTGAACGTCTGCACTGTCCACTTTTTGTGGACAGGTCAGGCGCAATTCAGCGCTATCGGCGATGGCCCGACCTTCCTAGACTGGCGGCATTTCCAACGCCATCGAAGAGAACGCCATGACCTTGATCGCCCTGAACGCCGATGTACTCGTCACCATGGATGCGCAGCGCCGCGAGATCCGCGACGGTGCCCTGGTGGCCGACGGCCCGGCCGTGCAATGGGTGGGCGTCACGGCCGACCTGCCGCCGCAGTACCGCCGCATGGTGGACGAGGGCACGGCCCGGGTGCTGGACATGCGCGGCCGCGTGGTCATGCCGGGCCTGGTCAACACCCACCACCACATGTACCAGAGCCTGACGCGCGCCGTGCCCGCCGCCCAGGATGCCGAGCTGTTCTCCTGGCTGACCAACCTGTACATGCTGTGGTCCCACCTCACGCCCGAGATGGTCCATGTCTCGACCCAGACCGCCATGGCCGAGCTGATGCTGTCCGGCTGCACCACCACCAGCGACCACCTGTACCTGTACCCCAACGGCGCGCGCCTGGACGATTCCATTGCCGCCGCGCAGCAGATGGGCATGCGTTTTCATGCCGCGCGCGGCTCCATGAGCCTGGGCCGCAGCAAGGGAGGCCTGCCACCCGACGTGGTGGTGGAGCAGGAGGAGGCCATCCTGCGCGACAGCCTGCGCCTGATCCAGCAATACCACGACAGCTCGCGCCATTCCATGCTGCGCGTGGTGCTGGCGCCGTGCTCGCCGTTCTCGGTGACGCGCGAGCTGATGCGCGAGTCCGCCGTGCTGGCGCGCGCCCACGGCGTGTCGCTGCACACCCACCTGGCCGAGAACGACAACGACGTGGGCTTCTCGCGCGAGAAGTTCGGCCTCACCCCTGCGCAGTACGCCGAAAGTCTGGGCTGGGTCGGCCACGACGTCTGGCACGCGCACTGCGTCAAGCTCGATGCCGAGGGCATCGCGCTGTTCGCCCGCACGGGCACGGGCGTGGCGCACTGCCCCTGCTCCAACATGCGCCTGGCCTCGGGCATCGCTCCCGTGCGCACCATGCGTGATGCGGGCGTGCCCGTGGGCCTGGGCGTGGACGGCAGCGCCTCCAACGACGGCGCCCACATGCTGGGCGAGGCGCGCCAGGCCCTGCTGCTGCAGCGCGTGGGCCACGGCCCCGCCGCGCTCAGTGCACGCGATGCGCTGGAGATCGCCACGCTGGGTGGTGCGCGCGTGCTCAACCGGGACGACATCGGCGCGCTGGCGCCGGGCATGTCGGCCGACTTCGTGTCCTTCGACCTGTCGGGCGTGGGCCATGCGGGCGCGGGCCATGACCCCGTGGCCGCGCTGGTGTTCTGCACGCCGGCCAATGTGGATGCCAGCGTCATCAACGGCCGCGTCGTGGTCGAGGACGGCCGTCTGCTCACGGCCGACCTGCCCCAGGTTCTGGGCCGCCACCGCGCGCTGGCCCGGACCCTGTTCGAGCGCGCTGCAGGGCACTGACCGGCCGGGGCCTACACTGCGGCCCATGAACTCCACCGCACCCCGCACCGACATCACCATCTATCACAACAACCGCTGCAGCAACTCGCGCGGCGCGCTGGCCCTGCTGCGCGAGCACGGCATCGAGCCGACCATCGTGGACTACATCGCCACGCCCCTGGATGCCGCGCAGCTCAGGGCGCTGTTCGAGCGACTGAACCTTCCGGTGCGCGAGCTGCTGCGCAGCAAGGAAGCGGTCTTTGCCGAGCTGGGCCTGGGCGATGCCGCCGTCACGGACGCCCGGCTCATCGATGCCGTTGCCGCCCATCCCGTGCTGCTCAACCGCCCCATCGTCGTCACGCCCAAGGGCGCGGCGCTGTGCCGGCCGCCCGAGAAGGTGCTGGCGCTGATCTGAGCGCTGGTGCAGGGCAGTGCCCTGTTCGCCGCTCTTGGCGGCTTCTAAGCCTCGCCTAAGTCTCCCCCTTCAGACTTCTCCTCAACGCAGCAGGCAACGCTGCTTTTGAGGAAAGGTCTGCGATGAACAAGATTCTGTCGACTCCCCGCCGTCTGGTCCTGGCCCTGGTGGCTGCGGGCGCCATCGGAGCCCTGGGCGCCACGGGTGCAGGACTGGTCGGTGTGGTGCATAGCGATGCGCGGGCGACCACGTCGCTGTTTGCGCCCACGGCCCAACCGGCTTCGCCCGTTTCTGCAACCGGTGCCGTGGCGGCCCCCAACTTTGCCGACATCACGGCGCGCAACGGCGCGGCCGTGGTCAACATCAGCGTGGTCGGCAGCTCGCGTGCCATGGGCGATGACGGTGACGAAGCCGCTGCACGACAGGGCCAGGGCGTGCCGGGCATGGACCCCAGCGATCCCTTCTATGAATTCTTCCGCCGTTTCGGCGTTCCCGGCATGCCGGGCATGCCCGGGGCCGGCCAGCCCCAGCGCGACGTGCCCATGCGCGGCGAGGGCTCGGGCTTCATCGTCTCCAGCGATGGCCTGATCCTGACCAACGCCCACGTGGTGCGCGGTGCCAAGGAGGTGACCGTCAAGCTCAACGACCGGCGCGAATTCAGCGCCAAGGTGCTGGGTGCCGACCCCAAGACCGATGTGGCCGTGCTGCGCATCGCCGCCAAGGATCTGCCCACGGTGGCGCTGGGCAAGACCGCCGACCTGCGCGTGGGCGACTGGGTGCTGGCCATCGGTTCGCCCTTCGGCTTCGAGAGCAGCGTCACCGCCGGCGTGGTCAGCGCCAAGGGGCGCACCCTGCCCGATGATTCCTTCGTGCCCTTCCTGCAGACGGACGTGGCCATCAACCCCGGCAACTCCGGCGGCCCGCTGTTCAATGCGCGTGGCGAGGTGGTGGGCATCAACAGCCAGATCTATTCGCGCTCGGGCGGGTACCAGGGCGTGTCCTTCGCGATTCCCATCGAGGTGGCCACGCGGGTGCAGCAGCAGATCGTGGCCACGGGCAAGGTGCAGCATGCGCGGCTGGGCGTGGCCGTGCAGGAGGTGAACCAGGCCTTTGCCGACTCCTTCAAGCTGGACCGCCCCGAAGGCGCGCTGGTCGCCAGCGTGGACCAGAGCGGCCCCGCCGCCAAGGCGGGCCTGCAGCCCGGCGACGTGGTGCGCAAGGTGGATGGCCAGCCCGTTGTGGGTTCCGGCGACCTGCCGGCCTATGTGGGCCAGGCGCTGCCGGGTCAGAAGGTGGCGCTGGAGATCTGGCGCAACGGCGAGGCCCGCACCCTGAATGCGGTGCTGGGCGATGCCAGCGACAAGGCCGCGAAGGTGGCCCAGGACAAGCCCGATGCCGGCAAGGGCCGGCTGGGCCTGGCGCTGCGCCCCTTGCAGCCCGATGAAAAGCGCCAGGTCGGCGTGAAGGAGGGGTTGGTCGTGGCCGATGCGGCCGGTCCCGCGGCCGAGGCGGGCATCACCGAAGGCGATGTGCTGCTGTCCATCAACGGCGCGCCCGCCGCCGACATCGACGCCGTGCGCGCCGCCATGGCCAAGGCCGGCAAGACCGTGGCCGTGCTGATTTGGCGCGATGGCAACAGGATCTTCGTCCCCGTACGTCTCGGGTAAGCAAAAGGAGGTAGCGACCGGAACGACCACCCCATTGCATTGATCGCCCGGCCCCGGTGCTTATGCGCCGGGGCTATCGCGCTGTGGAAACCGAAAGAAAAATGCCAGCTGACGCGGCACCGATACACCAATGTGATGGTTGTATCCTGTGAAATGACGTCCATTTGCGTTAGTAGTGTTTCTTTTTGTGACGATTTGAGCTAGGGCCAAACCGCTTAGACTGCCGGCCCATCGAGCCGGGCGCTGAGCCGTCCCGGCTTCACAGAAAGCGGCCCGCGAGGGCGCATCGCATCACAGGGAGGGCATGGCTTTGAAGCAGGACTACAGCTTGCAGGTGACGGGTTTGGGCGCATCGTTCGGCGCGCGCGTCATCCTGGCTGAGGTGGACTTCGTGCTGCCGGCCCGTGGCATCACGGCCCTGCTGGGCCCTGTCGGCTGCGGCAAGTCCACGCTGCTGCGCACGCTGGCCGATCTCAATGCCGCCAATCCCCGCTTTCGCCGCTGGGGCGGCATGCGCTACGCGGGCCAGCCATGGCATGGCGGCATGCCGGCCCCTCGCCTGGTCCAGCAGCAGGCCCGGCTGATGCGGGCCACCACCTTCGACGCCATCGTCGAACTGGCCCGGCCGCGCCTGAAGATGGTGCCGCATGAACTGCGCGACTGGTGCCGGCAGCAGGTGCAGGCCTTCGGCCTGCCCGAGCTGGGCCTGATGCTGGACCAGCCCGCCATGGAGCTGCCGCCCCTGCAGCAGCGTGCCGTCGCCATCCTGCGCGAGGCCCTGGCCGGACCGCAGGTCCTGCTGGTGGACGAACCCACGGCCGAGCTGGAGGGCTACGAGGCCTTCGTGCTGCTGGAGCTGCTGCGCCAGGTGGCGCAGCGCATGGCCGTGCTGATGAGCACGCACCAGCAGCAGCATGCCCAGGCCGTGGCGCAGGACATGCTGCTGCTCGCCGGCGGGCGCATCGTCGAGGCCCAGTCCATGGAGGCCTTTCTGCGTGCGCCGCTGTCGCTGGCGGGCCAGCAGTTCGTGCGTACCGGCAGCTGTTGCGTGGCCTCGCCCGATGCGCGTGCCGAGGACCTGGAGGAGGGGGCTTGCGTGCCGCCACCCCTGCCCGCAGCGGCCCTCGCTGCGATCTCCGAATTCCAGCCACAGGCACCGCAGGCCGCAACGCCGCCTGCGGACGTGCCCCTTGCCCAACCCAAGCCCGCGGCGGCCACGGTGGCCGCCGCACCTGCCGTGCCGCGGCCCGCTGCTGCCTCGCCCCGGCTGCGCGGCGTCAACCCGGCCGTGCTGGTGGACTGGCAGCCGCTGGCCGCCGATCCCCAGGCCGTTCCCGCCAGCCGCGGACCCAATGGCTTCGCCTGGCTGGTGCCGGGCCGTCTGGCCGGTGCGCCGCAGCCCGGCGTGGTGCAGGACATGGACATCGACCTGCAGGCGCTGCGCCGCTGCGGCGTCACCGTGCTGATCACGCTGACGGAAAACGACCTGTCGCAGGAGCCCCTGCGCCGGCACGGCCTGCGCAACCTGCACCTGCCGGTCCACGACCATGAATCGCCCACCGTGGCACAGATCCAGATGCTGCTGGCGCGCATGTCGGCCATGCTGCGCGCGGGCGAGGTGCTGGCCGTGCATTGTCTGGCAGGCCTGGGGCGCACCGGCACGGTGCTGGCCGCCTGGCTGGTCCGGGAAGGACTGACTGCCGAGGAGGCGCTGCGCCGCGTGCGCCTCATCGATGCCCAGTACGTGCAGTCCCGGGCCCAGGAGGATCTGCTGTATGCGTACGAGGTGGCACTGCTGCTGAAGATGGGCTGACCGATCACATCAATCCGGCGCGTGCATCCCATGCGCCAAGAAAAGGAAAGCTGCAATGAGTCTTGACAACGTTTTGAGCGAGGTGGCCGGCTCCGTCCCCGAGTGCCTGGCCATCGGCTATGTGGATGCCGCCTCCGGCATGCTGCTGGCCATCCGCACGGTGGACTCGCATCCGCGCGAGGTCATCGACCTCGTGGCCGCGGCCACGGCCGACCTGTTCAATGGGCCCAATGTCTCCATGATCGAGAGCCTGTTCAAGAAGTCGCGGGGCCTCAAGGATGACGGCCACCACTATTTCCAGGAGCTGATCGTCAACAGCGACAACCTGATCCACGTCTTCCTGCGCGGCAAGCAGATGCCCGACTACGTGGCCGTCTTCGTCTGCCGCCGCACCGCCAACCTGGGCATGGCGCTGACCAAGGCGCGCATGGCCATGCCAAGGATCGAAGCGGCGGTGTAGCCGCCGCCCACCCCCTCGTTCCAGAGCGTTATTCTTCCACCATGCGCTTACTGCTTGTTGAGGATGACGCCATGATCGGCGAGGCCGTGCACATGCTGCTGCGCGCCGAAGGGCATGCGGTGGACTGGGTGCGCGACGGGCTGCATGCCGATGCGGCCTTGCGCTCGGGGGCCGGCCACAGCCATGGCTATGACCTGGTGCTGCTGGACCTGGGCCTGCCCGGGCAGGACGGTCTGCAGGTGCTGCGCCAGCTGCGCGCGCGCCGCGACCGCACGCCGGTGCTGGTGGCCACGGCGCGCGATGCCGTGCGCGACCGCATCGCGGGGCTCGATGCCGGAGCCGACGACTACGTGGTCAAGCCTTACGACCTGGACGAGCTGCTGGCCCGGCTGCGCGCGCTGGCCCGCCGCGCGTCGGGGGCGGTGGAGCCGCTGTACGAGCATGGCGGCGTGCGCCTGAACCCCGCCACGCGCGAGGCCAGCGTGGATGGCCGTGACGTGGTGCTTTCGGGCCGTGAATGGGCGGTGCTGGAGACGCTGCTGGCACGCCCCGGCAGCACGCTGTCGCGCCAGCAGATCGAGGACAAGCTCTATGGCTGGGGGGACGAGGTCAGCAGCAATGCCATCGAGGTCTACATCCATGGCCTGCGCAAGAAACTGGGCGCCGGGCTGATCCTCAATGTGCGCGGCGTGGGCTACATGCTGCCCAAGCCATGAGCGGCCACCTCGCCAGTCGCCTGTCGGCATGGGCGCGCCGCTTGCTGCCGGGCGCGCTGGGCACGCGGCTGCTGCTGTTCATCGGGGGCGCCATCGTGCTGACGGCCTTGTTGCAGGGCCTGCTGGCCTATCGCAACGCCCTGCAGCAGACCGACATGCTGTTCGACTACCAGATGCAGCAGACCGCCTTCGCGCTGCGCGCGGGGCTGCCTGTGGATGCCAAGGGCCGGCCCCAGGGCACGCCGCCCGAGGACGAGAACCACGACTTCATCGTCCAGGTCTGGACCAATGAGGGCCTGCGCATCTTCGAGTCGGCCCTGGGCGCGGCCCTGCCGCAGATGGCGGTGCTGGGCTTTGCCGACGTGCCCGCGCGCGGCACGGTCTATCGCGTGTTCTCGCTGCAGACGCGCTCGCAGGTGATACAGGTGGCGCAGGACATGCGCGTGCGCCGAGCGCTGGCCCGCGATGCCGCCTGGCAGAGCCTGCTGCCGATCGCGCTGCTGGCGCCCGTGCTGGCGCTGGCCGTATGGTGGGTGGTACGCCGTTCGCTGGCACCCGTGCAGCGCGTGCGCCGCGAGCTGGCCGCACGCATGCCGCAGGATCTGGCGCCCGTCGCCACGCAAGGCGTGCCCGACGAAGTGCGCCCCCTGGTGGCCGAACTCAATGCCCTGCTGCAGCGCGTGGGCCGGGCCTTCGAGGCGCAGCAGCATTTCGTGGCCGATGCCGCGCACGAGCTGCGCTCGCCGCTTGCCGCGCTCAAGCTCCAGCTGCAGGCCCTGCGGCGCGCGCCCGATGGCGCAGCGCACGAGGAGGCCGTGCAAAGGCTCGCGTCTGGCATAGACCGTGCCACGCGCCTGGTCGAGCAGCTGCTGGCGCTGGCGCGGCAGGAGGCCCAGGCCACGGCACCCGCGCACAGGCAGGAGGCCGCAGTGGACCTGCGCGAGGTCGTGGCCCTGGCCCTGGGCGAAACGGCCGTCGCCGCCAGCCAGCGCGGCCTGGACATGGGGCTGAGCGAGTCGCCCGCGCAGCAGCAATCCTTTGCCGTGGCCGGTGATGCCCAGGCGCTGCAGACACTGGTGCGCAATCTGCTGGACAACGCCATCAAGTACGTTCCGCCGGGCGGCCGTGTCGACGTGGGCTGGCGAAGCGATGCGCAAGGGCGCGCGCTGGTGGTCGAAGACTCTGGGCCCGGCATCGCCGAGAGCGAGCGCGCACAGGTGCTGCGGCGCTTCGTGCGCGGGCCTTCGGCGGGCCGGCAGGCCGAGGGCAGCGGCCTTGGCCTGGCCATCGTGCAGGCCATCGCGCAGCGCCACGGCGCCCACCTGGTGCTGGACCGTTCTCCCACGCTCGACGGCCTTCGCGTGCAGGTGGTATGGCCGCCTGAGGTGAGTGGCTGACACACTCGGTGTTTCCCCTGGTCTGTGGTCAAGCCGTGGGGACATGCTTTCAGGGCGGTCCTGGCCGGGTCACAATCTGCACGAAGTCTCCCGCCTCGCCCGCGCTGCGACAGGCGGGAGCGCGTTCTTAGCCATTTCGAGAGGTCATCGCATGGAGTCCCTTGTTCAGCGTCTGTCCCAGTCCGTGACGCAGGCGCATTCGCTGGAAGAGCTGACACGCCCGCTGCTCCAGATGCTGGAGGAGAGCACGCGGCTGGAATCCACCTACCTCACAAGGGTCGACGAGACGCAGGGCGTGCAGCAGGTACTGTATGCACGCAACGTGCAGGAGATGCAGATTCCCGAGGGTCTGGTCGTTCCCTGGGACGACACGCTGTGCAAGCGCGCGCTGGAGGAAGAGCGCATGTACACGCCCGACGTCGGCGCCTGCTGGGGCGACTCCGAGGCGGCGCGCGCGCTGGGCATACGCACCTACGCCAGTGCCCCCGTGCGCTTTTCCAATGGGCAGCTCTACGGCACGCTGTGCGCGGCCAGCCAGTCATCGGCGGCGCTGAGCAAGGAGTCCGAAGGCATGCTGCGCCTGTTCGCCAGCCTCATCGCCGAGCGCGTGGAGCGCGAGCAGCTCATCGCCCGCCTCAGCAAGACCAACCAGGAACTGGCTGCGCTGGCCCTGCTCGACCCTCTGACCGGCCTGCCCAACCGCCGCAGCCTCACCGAGGAGCTGGGCCGCCTTATCGCGCGGTGCACGCGCAGCCAGGAATGCGTGGTGGTGGGCTTCATCGACCTGGACCGCTTCAAGCGCATCAACGATGAACACGGTCACGAAGCCGGCGACGCACTGCTGCGTACCATGGGCGAGCGTCTGTCCGCCAGCCTGCGCAGTGCCGACATGCTGGCGCGCTTCGGCGGCGACGAATTCGTCTTCATCGGCGTGGGCCCGCTGTTCGGCAGCGAGGCCGACGCCGTGGTGCACGAGTTGCAGCAGCGGTTGTCGGCCGCCTCCATCTTCCAGATGGAGCTGCCCGACGGCAGCCTGCTGTCCTATGGCGGTGCCAGTGTCGGCGTGGTCTGCCTGCGGCCCGAGGCCACCGATGCGGATGACGCCCTGCAAAAGGCGGATGCGGCCATGTACCGCGTCAAGACGGCCCGCAACCGCGAATCGTCGACGCTGCACTGAGCCAGGGGCCCGTGGCCGGGCAACGCGATCTCCATGATTGATGACGTGAACAGGCCCTAACCCGCGGCCAGCATCGGGCGGCGCTGCCGCTGCAATGCCGCTGTCTCCTGGTGGGAGGCTGCTGCATCGAGCTTGAAGGCGCTCACCGTGCGTACCAGGTCGCCGGCCTGGCCGCGCAGACTGGAAGCCGCCGCGGCCATCTCCTCGACCAGGGCGGAGTTCTGCTGGGTGGCCTGGTCCATCTGCGTCACCGCCTCCCCGATCTGCGCCACGCCCGAGCTTTGTTCCGAGCTGGCGGCGCTGATCTCTCCCATCAGGTCCGTCACGCGCCGGATGGCATCCACCACCTCGGCCATGGTCGTGCCCGCCTGGTCTGCCAGGGTGGCGCCGTCATGCACGCGGCTGGTGCTGTCGGTGATCAGTTGCTTGATCTGCTTGGCGGCCTCGGCACTGCGGCTGGCCAGGCCGCGCACCTCGCTGGCCACCACGGCGAATCCCCGGCCCTGCTCGCCGGCCCGCGCGGCCTCCACGGCGGCATTGAGCGCCAGGATGTTGGTCTGAAAGGCGATTCCGTCGATCACATTGATGATGTCGGCGATCTGGCTGCTGGAGTCGCTGATGCCGCGCATGGTGTCGACCACCTGCCGCACCACCTGCCCCCCCTGTTCGGCCACCGTGGACGCACCCAGTGCCAGCCGGTTGGCCAACTGCGCGTTGTCCGCGTTCTGGCGAACGGTGGAACTGAGCTGCTCCATGGACGCCGCCGTTTCCTGCAGCGCGCTGGCCTGGCTTTCGGTGCGCGCCGACAGGTCCTGGTTGGCCTGTGCGATCTGGCCGCTGGCGGCCGCCACGCTGACCGAACCCTGGTGCACCTGGCGCACTACGCCGCGCAACCCTTCCTGCATGGTCTGCAGCGCGCGCAGCAGCATGGATACCTCGTCCTTGCCGCGCACATCGATGTGCCGCGTCAGGTCTCCCGCGGCCACGGCATCTGCCGCGTGGATGGCCTGGCGCAGCGACCGGGCCATGTTGCGGATGATGGACCATCCCAGCAGCACCCCCAGCAGCACGCCCGAGACGATGGCGCCCACGGCCACGGAGAAGATCACCTCGTACAGCGATTGCGCGGCCTCGTATTCCTCCTTGGCGACGCGGGTCTGCAATGCGGTCAGTTGCACGATCACCTCGCGCAGCGGCGCGTACAGCGCCTCGTCCTTGTCGATGAGCAGTTGCCGTGCCAGCTCCAGATCCTCGGACTGCAGCGCCTGCTGCGCCGGCTTCAGAAAACCCTGGAGAAAGAGGGTGCGCACGGCTTCGAAACGGTCGGCCATCTGCGCTTCCTCCACGGTCAGCTTCGTTTGCCGAAAGGAACTCCAGAAGCGGTTCACGTCATCGATATTGGTCTGTATCTCCTGCTGTTTCTGGCGGGTGTATTCGGGTGTGTGGATGGCGATGGCCGTGGATACCGCATTGCGATTGCGCAGCAGCAGGCGCTGCACCTCCAGCAGATCGCCGAGCGCGACCAGACGCTCTTCATAGACGACCTTGAATCGGCGGTTGGATTCGCTGATTCCATAAAGGCCGAAAGCGCCGATCAGAATCATGACCAGTGAGAGGAAACCAATCAGGGCGGTCAGGCGAGTCGATAACTTGAAATTATTCATACTGCGTCCCTTGCATGCTTTGCGGATGTAGGTGGGTACTTGCTGCGACGATTCCCATGGAAGCAGCGTCATTCCCACAAAGGGCTCGGCCGCTGCCGCAGTGCGCTCTTCATGAGTAATGCGCTGTCTGCGCAAAGGGCGCGCAGACGCCGGGAGACGGAGACCCTGGCTTGCCGACCGGCTGTCTCCAGCGGAAGGGCGTCCATGTTGTGGTGAATTTTAAACTTTTTGTTACAAACTATAGTCCGAATCGTATTCCACGGGCAATACCCCTTTTTCAGGTATTGGGCGGGGATCGATAGATGTTTTCTGTGGGCTGGTGTTACCCCCGGCAATGCCTGCCGCCCTTGAGGTTCTGGCATGGCGCCTAGAATGGAGGCCCAGCCAGGCCAGCGGCCCGGCATTCACGAACGCACACGAAAGACCGCGGATGAAATCCAAGACACTGGCCGGCATCCTGGCCGTACTTTGCGTTGCGGGAGGCGGCCTGCTCTATGCGTCGCCCTACATCGCCCTGCACCAGATCGGCAAGGCCGTGGAGCGCCGCGATGCGCAGGCCCTGTCCGGCCATGTGGACTTTCCCGCGCTGCGCGAAAGCATCAAGGGCCAGATGATGGCCAGGCTGGAGGCGCAGATGGGGGGCGCGCCGGATTCCTCGAAGAATCCCCTGGCCGGCTTTGGCCAGACGCTGGCGCAGGGCCTGGTCACCCAATTCACCGAAGCTCTGGTGTCTCCCGACGGCGTCATGCTCATGCTGGAGAAGGGCAAGCCGGGCAAACCCGCCGACGTGGCCGCCGCAGGCGTAGGCGTGGACACCCAGGGCGGCCCGCGCCGCAAGGACTATGCCGTGGAGTACCAGGGTTGGTCCAAGGTCTTCGTCCATCCCAGGGGCGAGTCGGGCGGTTTCGTCTTCCGGCGTGAAGGCCTGATGGGCTGGAAGCTCGTGGCCGTGAAGATGGATTGAGCCCGCCTGGCTGTTGTCACGAATTGGGTGAAATATGTCATTGAAAATGCCCCATTTTCATTGAATTCATGGTTTTTTGAAATTCATGGAATAAATGGGAATTTCCTGGGATGGCCTGTTTTACCTGCATGACATGGGGGGTGATGTGGATTTTGAGCATCTTTTGGGCAATTGAAGGGCACCCAGAATGTGGTGAATCAAGCAGAATTCTGAATTTCGGCTTGCTCAAGAGAGAAGCAACCTGAAATGATGAAGCAAGCGTGATGCCGTATCTGAATAGATAAACTCAATCCATCTCGCGAGAAAAAATGGATATGGCAATGAGCCATTCCTCCATGGTCGCGGTGCTCACTGATATAAGACGCTTTTTCAGGCATTTTGTATCGGGAGATTTATGGCGTTTCGGTCCTGGCGAGTTGCATATCCCGCAGGTGTGCTGATGGGCGGGTTGTTCGCGGCCCCCGTCTGGGCGGCCGACTGTGTCAATGGAGTCAACGTGAGCGATTGCACCGTTCCTGCTGGAGCGACATCGGTCGTGATCGAGCTCTGGGGCGGCGGAGGCGGTGCCGGAGGCGCGGACGTGGGGATCAACGGTGGAGGGTGGCGGCGGTGGGGCCTATTGCCGGGGGGCGTTCTCCTTGCCGGCGGGCACTTTCATGTTCATCACCTTGGGCGGTGAAGGAGGCGGTGGGGCACTGAATGGTATCGATGGCGGCAACTCCACGGTCGATTGGGGAGCCGGCTCCATCCAGGCCGAGGGCGGACGGGGCGGCTCCCGGCCCGCAGGGGGAGCCGGCGGCAGCGCGTGCGTGGGCGCGGGTTTGACCGGGTTTTCCGGGGGGGATGGAGCGCAGGGCACTCCGCTTCCGGTGGTGGAAGGGGGCGCAGGCGGTGGTTCCGCAGGCCCGTCAAGCAATGGCAAGCCTGGAATCGGAACCACAGGCGGACCGGCGGTGGCGGGTGGAGGCGCAGGAGGAGACGAGGGGTCGAGCGGGCAATGGCCCGGAGGTGGTGGCGGCGGCGGCCGCCTGGGTGCAGGAAGGGATGGCGCCCAGGGGCAGGTAAGGCTGACCTTCAGCGCCGCACCGGTGGCTGGCGTGGCCACACCCGTGCCTACGCTGGGTGACTGGGGTGTCATCCTGCTGGGCGGCCTCCTGGCGCTGCTGGGCTTTTCGCGCGCCCGCCGTTTGCGGCGCTGATTCGCCGTGGCCCCGGTGCCTCACTTGCCCTAGCCCTGGTGCAGCCTCTTCATGATGCTGCGCCTGGCCAGGCGCAAGGCCCGTGCGTCGGCATCGGCCTGGGTGCCGCAGGGCTCGCCGTCGCACACTGGCTCCAGCGCACGGCCGGTGGCCGTGTCGAGCAGGCTGGCATGGGGCAACCATGTGGTTGCCTGGGCTTGGTCCGGGGCGACCTGGCGAGAGTCGGGCGTGATGCGCACCCCCATGTAGAGAAGGCTGTCCATGCCTGCGGCCAGGGTCTCAGCCGGCCAGAGGGGGACGCGGCTGGGCCAGCCATTGCTGGATGGCCGGGTGCTGCCACTGGCGCCTGGCGTAGCCGGCCAGATGGGGCGGAACGGGGTCGCCATTGAGGATCAGGCGGTTGAGCATCAGGGCCAGATCCACATCGGCAATGGACCAGGCGCCTGCGATGTGGTCATGCTCCGAGCGGATGAAGGCTCCCGCCACCGAGAACAGCTTCTGCGCCGCGGCTTCGCCCGCGGGCGACAGCTCGGCCTTGGTGGGGCGGTAGAACACCACTTCGGTGCTGCGCTCCGAGCGCAGGGCCATCAGGTCGCTGCGCAGCCAGGCCTGGACCTGGCGCACCCGGGCGCGGGCCTGGACATCCTGCGGATACAGCCGCGCACCGCCGAAGCGCTCTTCCAGGTACTCGGAAATGGCCGAGGACTCGGACAGGCTGAAATCGCCGTCCACCAGGGTCGGCACCCGCGCGGTCAGCGAGGTGGACACATAGTCCGCCTGGGTATGGTGGCCCGCCGACAGGTCCAGCGTGCGCAGCTCGAACGCAATGCCTTTGACCTGCAGGCAAACAAACACGGACATGGCGTAGGGCGAGGCGAATTGCGAGTCGGCGTAGAGCAGCATGAAGGCCTTTCAGGTGGGAGCATTCCTTGGGGCATCGATGTTAGCCGAGCCCTGCGGGCCCGGGATGGGTGTCCGATCGACGACCCGGAGTCCGGGTACATGAAGAAGCACCGCGGGATGAACAAAGGAGGGTAGGTATCTTTTGGTTGCATTTGTTTCTTCGATATGGGGCAGCATTGAACTTGAAGGGCTGGTTTCAATGGGGAGATTGCAAACAATTGTGGATATTCAACGTCTCCAATGCATTTTTGAGGAGTGCATGCCTGCCATATGCGGCAGGCGCCTACAGGAAAAATAAAGCAAATAGATACAATCGTTGCAGGATTGGCCTGGCGCCCGCAACGGCCGTGTGGGTGGGGCCATGCGTGCATGGCGCCCGTCCAGCGCTGAATACCAAGGTTGTTTCATGAGTGGCATCCGCTCCATCCTGGCCAGGCTTGGCCTGTGCTCCGACTCCCCCAGCCCCCAGTTGAAGGCCCTGTACAGCACACAGGCCATCATCGAATTCGACGCACAGGGGCGCATCCTCTACGCCAACGCACCATTCCTGGAACTGATGGGCTACCGCATGGAAGACCTGCGCGGGCAGCATCACCGCATCTTCGTGGCGGGGGCCGACGCGAGCGGCCAGGACTACCGTGACTTCTGGGCGCGACTGGCGCGTGGCGAGGCCTTCGTGGGCCGTTGCCGGCGGCTGACCCGCGAGGGCCGGGAAGTCTGGCTTCAGGCCAACTACAGTCCCGTGCTCGACAGCCGGGGGCAGGTGGTGCGGGTCGTCAAGTACGCCATGGACATCTCGGCCGAGGTGCTGCGTGACGCGGAGGCCAGCAGCCAGCTTGCCGCCGTCGGGCGGGCGCAGGCGGTGATCGAGTTCGGCCTCGATGGCAGCATCCTGCGTTGCAACCGCAACTTCCTCGATGCCATGGGCTACGCGTCCGAAGGTGAACTGGTGGGGCGCCACCACAGCATGTTCGTGGCACCCGAAGAGCGCAACGCGCCGGAATATGCGGCCTTCTGGGCGCATCTGGCCCAGGGCAAGCATTACCGGGGCCAGTTCAGGCGCCTGGGGCGCCGGGGCAACGATGTCTGGATCGAAGCGAACTACAGCCCGGTGCTCGACCAGTCGGGACGGCCCTTCAAGGTGGTCAAGTACGCCACCGACATCACCGAGCGCTTCGAGGCCACGCGCCTCGTGCAGGCGGCTTTCGAGCAACTGCAGCAAGTGGTGCGCGACAGCGCCGCCCAGGCCCTGGATGCGCACGCCCAGACCCGGGATGTGACCAGCATCGCCCAGCGTGGCGATGCGGCGCTGGACAGCGCGGTCGACGCCATGTCCAGCATCTCCAGCAACTCGCGGCGCATCGGCGAGATGGTGGGCCTCATCGACGGCATCGCCTTCCAGACCAATCTGCTGGCACTCAACGCCGCCGTCGAGGCTGCCCGCGCGGGCGAGCAGGGGCGCGGATTCGCAGTCGTCGCCGGCGAGGTGCGCACCCTGGCGCACCGCTGCGCCGACGCGGCCAAGGAAGTCAAGTCCGTCATCGGTGCCTCTTCGCAAAGCGTGCAGCAGGGCTTCGAGCGCGTCAACGAATCGGGCGACATGATGAAGCAGATGCGCGCGGCGGCCGCCAACGCCAGCGGCATCATGGACCGCATCATCCAGGCATCCCATGCACAGGACACCCGCCTGGGCGAAGTGCGCGAGGCCGTGCTGCGTCTGGAGAACGTGGTCGTGCAGGGCTGAGCCGCGCCCCGATCACCCCAGGCGGCCCATGCCGCCTTCAAACACATCGCGCAGCTCGCGCAGGGCTGGCGAATCCCAGCCATCACGGTGCTCGCCATGCAGGGCGGCGGCCACGAAAACGATCTCCGTCAGCTGCGCAATGCGCGCCGCCATGCCGTGCGCCACGATATGGCTTTCCGTCTCCTGGTGCTCGCCCATGTGCATCAGTGCCTGCGCCAGCTGCTGGGCCTCGTAGTTGGCCTGGCGGGCCAGCTCGCGCCACTGCGAGGGCGCGGGATCGGCAGCGCTCTCTGCCTGCAGCCGCGCCAGCGTGGCGCGCGGAAAGACGATGTGGTCCACCGGCGTATCGGAGATCCGGGACAGCGTCTGTGCCGCCTGGGCCAGCAGGGCGGAACGCGGACCGGATTCCGCATCGCCAGGCACGCACCGGGCCGCGTTGATGCAGGCCGCCACGTCAAAGGCCATGTTCGACAGCTCTCGCGATGCGCCGGCCTGGGCCGCGCGGCGTGCCACACTGCTGGCGATGCGCAGCAGGCGATCGGATTCGCCGCTGTGCCGGTGGTTTTCGTCGGTCATCGCGGCCTGCTGCAATGCTTGCGCCGCCTGCAGGAACAGCGCGCGGTCTGCCGCAGCGACTTTCTTGTGCGATGGGTTGGGGGCGGCGTGCTTCATGGACCTCCTTTGGGCACCGAACAGGCGCGGCAAGGGAGCCGCCTGAGGGGTCAGGTAGTATTTGGCGCTTGTAGTGACAACGCATTCATAGGCTATCAAACAAAAATTTGATCTTCAACAATTTGTATAAAAAATGTTTGACTTCTCTGCGCGCCTGACGGAGGAAAGAAATAGGCTCAGCCTTAGCCAGGAGGCGTTTGGCGCCATCGCGGGGGTGTCAAAGATGTCTCAGCTCAACTACGAGAAGGGTGTCAGAAAACCGGATGTGAGCTACCTCATGGCTGTTGCCGAGCATGGGGTTGACGTTGCCTACCTGCTAACAGGTCAACGTTTGTTTGACCCCAACGCCGTCCAGCACGAACGCGCCGAACCGACCCTCGCCGCCCGTCTGCAGCAGGAACGTCGGCGCCTGAACCTCAGCGAAGCCGAACTCGCCCACAAAGCTGGCCAGGACCTGCGGACCCTGAAGCAATTCGAGTCCGGCACCCTCGTCCCCGACGCCACGGCGCTGCAGCAACTGCACCTTGCCGGCGTCGATACCGGCTACGTGCTGCTCTCCCTGCGCGCTACCCCGCCCGATGCCGATGTGCAGGCGCTGCTGGCGCATTACGGCAAGGCCAGCGAGGCGGGACGCGCGCTGGTGCGCGGGGTGGCGGAGCTGGCTGGGCGGGGGTGAGGTTGTTGAGATGGCCGCGCGCTGGTCACGAAGCCATGGCTGCTGGTGCCTGACGCGGTCCCGGTACCGGGACCGGATTACGCACAACCCGCCATCGAGGCGGTTTTTTCATTCCGAGTTATGTCCGTGGCGCGATCCGATGCAGCGCAAGGCAGCGTCTGTCAACAAGGACCGCTTCTCACAAGCCGCAGCAGTAGCCGCTGATTGATCGCAAACTGGCAAATGCGAAGCCCCTGATTCTGGCCGCCTTCGGGCGGTTTTGCTTTGTGCGTCGTGGGCTCGCAGCATGCCCGCTGAGACCCTGGCCAGGATCAGTCGGCATTCATTTGCGCGCTGCGTGCGATCTTGCCCAGGCGTTCGTACTCACGCTTGGTCTGGGCGTCGAAGTCGGCCACGCTGGCGCTGCGCGGGGTGAAGCCGGCGGCCAGCAGGCCGACGGAGGTGAAATCCTTGCGGGGGTCGAAAGGCATCTTCTTGTAGATATGCGGGTTCAGTGCATTCGTGGAGATGGCGCCCATGCCCACGGTGTAGCCGTCGGGCGCTGCCTTGGCCACCGCATCCATGCCGATGTTGCCGCCTGCGCCCGCGCGATTGTCGATGATGACCGGCTGGCCCAGACTCTGCGCCATGTGAGCGCCCACCGTGCGCGCCACCAGATCAGTGGTGCCTCCGGGCGCATAGGGAACGATGAAGCGGATGGGCTTGGCCGGATAGGCTGCGTCCTGCGCGGCCACCGGGCCAACAGCCAAGGCGAGCACAGCATACGCGGTGGCGCTGAGCAGGGCGCGGCGGGTTGACAGGGGCGGGGTGAAGCAGCCATGGGCAGTGTCTCCAGAGATCGTTGCAGGAATGAACGACCGGCATTCTTGGCCGGCCTGCGGTTTCCTGCAATCGTTCTTTCCACTGCATGGACAGTCAGACCCTGGCCACCCAGGTGCTTGATCGTGTTCTGCGCATCCTCGACCAGCTCTCGCACTACGACGCGCGTGGGCTGTCGTTGTCGGACATCGCGTGCCAATCCGGCATACCTCACCCTGGCGTTCACTGGCTGTTGCAGGACATGGCGGCTGCGCGCCTGGCGGCCTTGCTGAGTGCCGGGATCGCGGGCATTCAGCCGCGCGTGCAATTGCACTGGAGTGATCACGCCCCCTTGCGTTGAGCGGTGGGCTCGGCGTTGCTCGCGGGGCGCCAGGGTCCAGTTCAGTATCTGCGTTCATGGCCTAGCAGATTGCGCGGCTTGCGGTGCAGCAGCCGTCGCAGCACATAGGGCGGCCGCCAGGCGGGCCGCAGCGGCGGGCCGGTGCGCTCCACGAAGAGCAGCAGGGCGGCAGCCGCCATGACCGGCAGATGCCATGCTGCGGGGAAGGCGAAGGGCGCCAGCATCCATGGCCAGCAGGCCGCGGCGCAGGCCGTGCCGGTGCGCAGCCCGTGGACCAGGCTGTCCCGGTTCGCCGTGGGGCCGCTGGCGGCCACGGGATACAGCCTGTGGCAGGCGTTGTGGGCACGGCCGCCGGCAGGCGATGAGCTCCACAGCAACGCCACCGCGATGCAGGGCAGGATCAGCGCGGGATGGGCGGCGGCGTGCAGGAAGGCGGCCAGCGGCACCATGGCCAGCCCGACCACCATCCAGACCAGCGCGTAGCCCGTCAGCAGCAGCAGCGCTGCCAGACGCCGCCGGCGGGCCACGCTGGAGCGCATGGCGTGGCGCACCTGCTGCAGCGCCAGCAGCGGCATCATGGCCAGCACCATGGCCAGCCAGGCCACGGCCAGGATGCCCAGCGTGCGTCCATCCATCACCAGGGGCGACAGGTCGGCCAGCGTGACCGAGGACAGCGAGCCGCACAGCGACAGGCCGGGCGTGGCGGGCGGGCTGGCGGCCAGGCTGATGAAGCCTGCGCCCGACACGGCCATCAAGGCCGGTGCGGGAGCCGTCCGCAGGTCTCTCAGCAGGGCATCCATGCCTGGCCCTTACCCGGCGTTCTGCGCCACCACGCTCACGCGGTCCACCGTGATCTCGTTGCCGACATCGGCTTCGGGCTGCTCGATGGCCACGTGCAACTGCTCCAGGCTGGCGCCTGCATCCAGGAGGCCCTGCGCCACCTCGGTGATGTCGATGGTCGCGCCCAGGCCGTTGCCTCCATGCGGCCCGTCGCCGGCCGAGGCGTTGGCCAGTCCGAACAGGGCCACGGTGTCGGCGTGCCGCGCCGCTGCGCCTGTCGCGCCGATGGACACCTTGAGCACCCCGCTGGGGGCATTGCCACGAATGCCTTCCAGGTGCAGGAAGTAGCGCTGCGGCCCGGCTTGGGCCACGCCCGCCTGCAGCAGCGCGGGCCCGGTGGCGCCGGGGTCGGCGATGGATACCGTGGTCAGCCGGGCCGTCCGGCCCACGGTGAGCTTTTCCGCGTTGGAGCCCAGCACGCGCGGCGTGGGAGGCTGGGCGGTCGAGAATTTGGCGGGCATGGCGATCTCCGTGGCGAGGTTGGCGGCGCTGGCCACGGGCAGGGCGGCGCCCGTGCCGCTGGTCAGGTTGTCATATTCCGGCGCCAGCGCGCCGCCCGGCAAGGTCTGCCCCGGATCGAAGGCGGCCAGGTTCCCCTGGATGTCCGGCATGACGAAGCCGCGTCCGGAGGGACCGTTGCGCCAGGCTTCGCTGTTGTCCTGGATATTGTCCGACTGCGTCAGCCAGGCCGCCCAAAGCCGGTCCACATTGCAATGGTGGATCCAGAAGATGGGGTCCAGGGCCGCATAGTCGGGGTCGGACATGAATCCATAGGGCTGCTTGAGCCCGCCGACCATGACGTGCACCAGATTGTGCGGATTGGATTCGACGGCTCCGGCGACTCTTCCCCCATGGGAGAAGGCGGTAACGCCGCCGCCATATTCAACCGTGCCCGGAGCGCTGGTGAAGCGGTGGTAGTCCTGGCATTTCAGCGTGATGTCGGGAATGCTGCCGGTCGGCCCCAGGCGCTTTTCGCCATTGCGCCAGGCCCTGGCCAGGAAATTGGGGGAGCCGTCGGGCAGGGCCTCCTCCAGGAAGGCCTGGGGAATGTTGCGCGCGGACTTGTCGTCGGCATTCAGATAGTTCCAGTAGGGCAGTGCCCAGTCCGGGGGGCCGCCCAGATCCTTCACGGTCTTGGCCACGATGGCCTCGAATGCCGCCAGATAGCCGCGATGCCAGGGAAGAAAGTACCAGGTGCCATGCTGGCACTGGTCCCACATCTGCTCTGTTTCGGAAGTGGGGGGTAGGGGATCCTTGGGCGAGAGGACATGGGCCGCTATCCAGCCCTTCTGGTTGATGCCATGGATGGCGGCGAGATATTTCCAGCTGGTCCTGTCCTTGATGGGAAGGGCGTGGAGATGCTGGACTGCCTTGGCATACCAGATCAGTGTTTCATTCCAGGTAGCGCCACCTTGATTGACGTCGCGACGAATTGCGGCCATTGCAGTCTCCTCCGTGAGAATTGGAAATTGGAGTCTAGGAACGCAATCCAATGTTGGCAAGTATTTATGGGTTTTTTGAAATGCGGTGTAATTTCTGGTGTTGATATTTCAATCGCATTCTCAATTGCTTTTGCTGGAGTTGAATGAAATAACAAGTTTCAGGGATTGCCCCCTGGATGGCGATGAATTAGATGGATATTTGAAAGGAAATGGTGGAAATCCGCCAAATTCCATCGAGAAAGATCAGTGGCAATCGAAGGGAGTGCGATAGCCGCGATACCGGGGTGCGTGCGGACATCCCGCTCGGTCCGGGATGCGCGCAGGGCGGGGGAGCGCCGTTCCGGCCGCCGTCATCCCCTGGGCCGGGCCTTGCCGCGCGGCACCCGGCCGGCACGCATGGCCTGCGTGATGCTGTCCACCGTGCCGCGCACGTGCGATCGGATGTCCCGCTCCAGCCGCTCGGCATCGCCTGCCTGCAGGCAGGCCAGCAATTGTTCGTGGTGCTTTTGCAGCAGCGGCGACGGCGCATTGTTCTCCAGCCATATCCGCATCAGCGGCTCGACCACCGAATGCAGGGCCGAAATCTGCTCCATCAGGCGAGGTGCTGCGCTGATCCGGCAAAGCCGCTCATGAAAGCGCCGGTGCACCGTGATCCATTCGGACCGATCGCCTTCGCAACGCTTCATGGTCGACAGCAGGTCCGTCAGATCGTCCACATCGGCGCGTGTACAGCGGCTGGCCGCCATGGATGCGGCCAGCCCTTCGAGGACGGCGCGCATCTCGAAGACCTCGATGACCTCGCTCTCCGAAAGCTCCCGCACCACGGCGCCACGGTTCGGCGGCATGACCAGCAGTCCTTCCGCCGTCAGTCGGCGCAAGGCTTCGCGGACGGGCATCCGGCTCATGCCTATCGATTGGGCGATGTCGTCGGCCACCAGCCTGTCGCCCGGTTTCAGGAGCCCCATGCGGATGCCGTGGGAGAGATGGCGGTAGGCCTCTTCGTGGGCACTGGTCTGTGCCGCGTCGGGCAGTGGTGAGGCAAATGGCAGCATGTTCCGATTCTAGGTTTGGCCGGCCGCAGCCGGTGGTGGCTGGAAAGCCGGCGACCCGGCCCGGGGGAGCTGCGACGGCGTGTCGTACATGGCGGACAAAGGCATTCCTTGCCACGATAGTCAAAAAATTGGATACAAAGATACAGAGATACGATAATCTTGCATGTGCCAGCGAGCCATGTGCCCGGTGGTGATCCGCTGCGCGAGGTATCGGGCAGCCCCAGCATTCAAGGAAAAAGACCCGTCATGCGCGATTTTCAGAACCCCGGCCGCTCCGTCGTCATGTCCACCCACGGCATGGCCGCTACCTCCCATCCCGCGGCCACCCAGGCCGCCGTCCGCATCCTGGAGGCCGGTGGAACGGCCATGGATGCCGCTGTGGCGGCCTGCGCAGTCCAGTGCGTCGTGGAGCCGGGCTCCACCGGCGTCGGCGGAGACTGCTTTGCGCTGTACAGCGAAAAGGGCTCCGACCAGATCAGTGCCTACAACGGCGCCGGCTGGGCACCCCAGGCCACGTCCCTGCAAGCGGTGCTGGCTGCGGGCGAGACAAAGCAGTTGCGCCGACAGTCGCCCTATGTGGTCACGGTGCCGGGCGCCGTGGATGCCTGGGTGGCCTTGACGGAAAGATTCGGCCGTCTGCCCATGGGCCGCATCCTGGAGGATGCCATCCGCTTTGCCGAGCAGGGGTATGCCGTGGCACCGCGCGCAGGCACGGACTGGGCCATGCATGTCCCGCTGCTCGCCGCCACCGCCGCCCGCGACATCATGCTGGTCGATGGCCGGGCTCCGGCCATCGGCTCGGTTCACCGCCAGCCGCAACTGGGCGCCACCTTGCGGAAAATCGCCGAGCGGGGCCGTGCGGGCTTCTATGAGGGAGAGGTCGCCCAGGACATCGTGTCCTACCTGCGCAGCCTCGGCGGCGTGCACACCCTGGAAGATTTCGCAGCCTACCGGGGCGAGTTCGTGCAGCCGGTCAAGAGCCCGTTCCGGGACCATGTGATCCACGAATGCCCGCCCCCGGGGCAGGGCATCATCGCCTTGCTGCTGCTGAACATCCTGCAGGGCCTGGAGCCCGGCTCGGATCCGCTGTCGCCCGAGCGCCTGAAGGCCGAGATCGATGCCACGCGCATGGCCTACAGGGTGCGCGACGCGCTGCTGGCCGATCCGCGCTTCGCCGAGGTCGACATCGAGTATCTGCTGTCGCAGGATCTGGCCAGCCAGTTGCGTCGCGGCGAGTTCCCGGCGCGGCTGCCGACCCCGGCCACCAGCGCGGCGGCCGAGCACAAGGACACGGTCTACATCTCGGTGGTGGACAGGGATCGCAACTGCGCCAGCTTCATCAACTCTATCTTCCATCCCTTCGGCTCCGGGCTGATGGCACCGAAGTCGGGCGTGCTGTTGCACAACCGTGGCCAGAGCTTCGAGCTGGCCGAGGGCCACCCCAACTGCATAGGCCCCGGCAAGCGGCCCTTGCACACCATCATTCCGGGCATGGCCACGAAAAATGGCAGGGTGGAACTGGTGTTCGGCGTGATGGGAGGGCACTACCAGGCCATGGGCCATGCCCACTTCCTGTCCAAGGTGATCGACTACGGCTGCGATATCCAGGCCGCGAGCGACCTGCCGCGCCTGTTCCCCATTCCCGGAACCGACAAGGTGGAGGTCGAGAGCACCCTGCCGCAGCACGTCAGGATGGCGCTGGAGCAGCAGGGCTATGCATTCGTGGCACCCGGCTACCCTGCCATCGGTGGAGCCCAGGCCATACGCGTGGATTGGGACAATGGGGTGCTGCACGGCGCATCGGACCATCGCAAGGATGGCTGCGCCATGGGGGCCAACCTCTCCTGAGGGCTCTGCGTGCTGGCGCCTGCCCATGCCGCAGGCGCCGGCGCGGCATTCAGGCGGCCTGGTTCGCCTGGATGATTCCGGGCAGGGTGCGCAGGATGTGCGCGCGCATCAGGGCTTCCACCTTTTCCCCATCCCGCGCCTTCAGTGCGGCGATGAGTTCGTCGTGTCTGTCGTGCACGTAGTCCGGGGAGGGGCTGCCCTGCAGCCATACCCGCATCAACGGTTCGGAGACCGAGTGCAGTGACGCAATCTGCCGCATGAGTTGTGGGGCATCCGCAATGATGCACAGGCGCTCATGGAACTGGCGGTGTGCCGTGATCCACTCCGATGCGTTCAGGCCGCTGCGCTGCATGCGCTGCAGCAACTGTTCCAGGTCATGGATGTCATTGGCTGTCACGTTCTCGGCCGCCAGGGTGGCGGCCAGGCCTTCCAGCACCGAGCGCATCGCGAACACCTCGCGCACTTCCTTTTCGGTCAAAACGCGCACCACCGAGCCACGGTTGGGGCGATTGACGACCAGGCCCTCCATGGCAAGCCGGTTCAGGGCCTCGCGTACCGGCATGCGGCTGGTTCCGATTTCGGCCGCGATGTCATCGGGGGTCAGCCGCATGCCCGGGCGCAGCTCGCCCATGCGGATGCCACGCTTGATGTGCTGGTACGCCTCCTCCTGCGCAGTGGCGTGGACAGTGTCAAACGAAGCGCGTCGGTCGGTCAGCATGGAGTTCTCTGGTGTCTTTCGCCCCGGGAGGGGGCTCGCCGATTTTACGGGGGCAGGCCTCATGGCCCCAGGCCCTGTCCGGTCCGGGCCACGCGCGCACATTCCTGTCCGGTGATCGCAAGCTGCGGTTTTCCCTAGACCTGGTTCGATTATTGCTTGGTAGTCTCGCGCTGGATTGGATACAAATATCTAGATATCCATGCATTTCATCGTCGCGGCGGAACACCTGCTCCCCCGCGATGCCTGCACTCCAACTTGATGACGACCATGAACCTCCGAACCCTCCGCGCTCCCCTGACCACGGCCCTGCTGTCCACCCTGGCCCTGGTGGCGTCCACCGCAGCCTGTGCCCAGGCAGCTTCTCCCTGGCCGAGCAAGCCCATACGGATCGTCGTGCCCTTCCAGGCCGGGTCGGCCACGGATCTTTTGAGCCGCCAGGTAGGGGCTGGGCTGAGCAAGTCGCTGGGACAGCCCGTCCTGGTGGAGAACAAGCCGGGCGCCGCGGCCATGATCGGCAGCGACACGGCCGCCCGCGCGCCGGGTGATGGCTACACCTTGCTGATGAGCGGGCCGGCGTCCATGGTGACGAACCGCTTCCTGTACAAGAGCCTGAGCTACGATCCGGACGCCTTCGAGAAGGTGGCCATGGTGGCCATCACGCCCAATGTGCTGCTGGCCCATCCGGCGCTGCCGTTCAGGACGCTGCCGGAGATGGTGGCCTATGCCAAGGCCAATCCCGGCAAGCTGACCTACGCTTCCTTCGGCGCAGGCACGACATCGCACATGGCGGGCGAGTTCCTGCGCCAGGCGGCGGGCATCGACATCGTGCATGTGCCCTACAAGGGGGCGGCAGAAGCCATCCCTGCACTGTTGTCGGGCCAGGTGTCCCTGTACTTCGACACCATCATGACGGCCCTGCCCCAGGTAAAGGCCGGCAAACTGCGCGCCCTGGGCGTGTCGACGGCGGGCCGGGCCGCCATGGCCCCGGAGATCCCGACGATCGCCGAACAGGGCTACCCGGGGTTTGACATCGCGCCGTGGTATGGCGTCGTTGCCAGCCATGGCACACCGGCCGCCGTGGTGACCAGGCTGAACACCGAGATCAACAGGCTGCTGAACACGCCTGAGTTCCGCGAGCGCCTGCTGGCCACGGGCGCCGAGGCGCGTGGAGGCAGCGTGGCCGACTTCGAGGCCTTCGTCCGCACGGAGATTCCCCGCACGGAAAAGCTGGTGCGGCAATCGGGTATCGCTCTGCAGTGACCCGATCGGTGCGGCCGGCCGGGGGGATGGCGCGTCGGTGGACGGTCAAGGGCGCATGCGCCTGCATGGGGCACGTTGTTCCATGCTCGGCCACAGCGGTGCCATCCGCGCCTGGCGGGCCCCATTCTGGCCAGAGGGACGTGACGGACTGGCAAATCGAGGGTTGTGCACCATCCCGACCTACTTCATGGGGCAAGGTCGTGACCAGAAGACTGGCGATAGCGATTTGGTGGTTTGGCGTCGTGGTGGGTGTGGGCGGTGCCGTGACCGGCCTTGGCCTGTGGGCCGTCGAGGTGCTGGTGCATCACGAGGAACCCTGGGTTTTTTTGGGATACCTGGTCGGAGCCCTCTGGTCGCTCGTGACGGCTGTGGTCTTCATGGGCATCAGCTTTGTGCTGGGGGGCTCGTTCTGGAAGCCTCCCCGGATGGAGTGAGGCCTCTCTATGCCGTTGCCTGGTCCGTGGGCAGCACTGGCTGCAGGACGGCGACGTCCCTGTGATGGGACTCGAAGCAAGTCCAGACCATGTCTGCCACGCAGTGGGCCATTTCATGGCCCGTGCTCAGATTGTCGGCATGGATGGCCAGGATGTTCTCGTTGTTCCACCCGCTCAGATGCCTCGTGGGACCCTCGGCGGGGATTCTGCGTGCGCTGAGCCACCACGCGTCAAGCCAGCGATGCGGTCCACGCATCCTGTCTTCCAGTGCTGCAGAGGGCCGCGCGCCGGGGGCCTTCATATCCTCACATGCGGGGCGTCGCCACCCGACATGGCCTGGCTTCGTGAAAAAGATCTCGGCCACGCAGCGGTAGCCCCAGCCGGCGACCGGGCGCCTGGGAAGCAGGCCCAGCAGGTCGAAGTTGCCGGGCACCTCCGGGCTGGCACCGACGCTCCAGTGCGCGGCCATCTCGGGGCGTTGCTCCAGTCGGGCCTGCAGTGCCTTCAGCACATTCTTCCTGAACTGTTGCCTGATGCGTTCCTGCACCGGGCCCAAGTGGTCCAGCAGGTCCAGCGCAACGACCAGCCGGGCGGGCTCCAGCAGCAGTTCGGTGATGACGGGGTTCAATGCCTGCATTTCCTGCTCTCCTTGCTCCATGGCCTTGCACAGCGCGATGTACTGCCGGGTCGTGGCGATCAAAGACACCGCCGTGTCTGGTACCTGCGCCAAGCCTTCGCTGAAGATGGTGGCCAGCGCTCCATAGCTCATGCGCACCACGCAATCCCCCTGTGCGGCCGACAGACTTTCCCGGCCATCGGGGGTCAGAAAGACCAGCATCAGCTTGTCCTGCGGTTTGCCCAGGCTCCTCAGCCAGTGCCAGTAGCGCTCCAGTTGCCGGTCCTGCTCGCCGGCCTGCACCTTGTTTTCGATGGCGATGGTGGTGCCATCGCCCAACGCGATGACGAGGTCGATGCGGCCGTGGCCTGCCGTGTCCAGCTCGACGGAGATGCGCGCGGCCGACAGGTCGTCCGCGACACCGCTGTTCAGGCCGAGACAGGCCAGGAAAGGGCGCAGAAAGCGTTCGCCCTGGTCGTGGTGTCCCTGGGGATCGAGCAGGTAGCCGATGAAGCGGGAGTGGTAGATCTCCTTGCGGGCAAGGCCCAGTGCCTCGAAGACGTTGTGGCGTTCGGCGGTCAGTGCCCGGTGGTGCTGCCGCCTGTGCCGGTCGCCCCGGATGTCCGGGTGGTCCAGCAGTTGGAGGATTTGCGTCCATCGGGCATCCGACGCGGGGTCGGTGGCTTCCTGTGTCATGGATGGCTCGTCGGTCCTTGTCATGCCCGCATCACTTGGGCGGGGGTACTCCGGGGACCCGGATGGATTCCACAATCCTGTCTGCATGTCATGGTGTGGACTGGTGCCGTGCGAGGCAACAAAAAACCCGCCATGCCATGGGCACGCGGGTTTGCAGGGTTTCCGGATCGTTGTCGATGCGTCCGGATGGTCCCTCCGACAGGAATCGAACCTGTATCTGACGCTTAGGAGGCGTCCGTTCTATCCATTGAACTACGGAGAGAGGCAAACCGCGATTGTAAACCCATGGCGGGCCTGCCCCGCGCTCCGCCGCAAAGGCGGTCTGCGGGGCGACGGGGCTCAGTCCTTGCGCACGGTGTAGATCAGGTCCACTGCGCTGGTCTCTCCGGTCTGGCCGCGCAGCGTGAGGCGGCGCGAGAGGTCGTAGAAGATGTACAGCGTGCCCATGGCGCCCGAGAGGCTTTGCTCGTAGGTGACATAGAGGTCGCTGGACAGGCGCTTGCCCAGGGTGAGTGCGGCACCGGTGGAGCCGTCGCCGCCCGGACCCTTGAAGCCGATCTCGTCCAGGCCCAGGTTGCTGGCGATCTTGCCGCTGTTGTTGCGCCCGCCGCTGAGCAGCGACAGCGCGGCCTGCTGGAGCAGGGCGCTCTCGGCGCCGCCCGTGGCCGGGTCGCGGCCCATGACCACCCAGGAGAGCTTTTCGGCGTCGGGCAGCTCGGGGTCGGAGTACAGGCGCACGCGCGGGGCGTTGGCCGTGCCCTGGACCTGCACGCCGGCGCGTACGGCAATGTTGGGGCGCAGGGCCAGGATGTCCAGCGAGGGGTTGGCGTAGGGGCCGTTGAAGCGGATGAGGCCTGTCTCCACATCCAGCGACTGGCCCCAGGCGCGGTAGCGGCCCTGCACGGTGCGGATTTCGCCCGTGATGCGCGGCGGCCCGCCCGCCACGGTGGGGCCCTGGACCTGCAGCGCACCTTCCAGGCGGGTGGTGATGCCGTAGCCCTGCAGCGCGAAGTCGCGGCCCAGGTCGAGCTTGACGAGGATATCGGGCAGCTTGCGCGTCTCGGCACGTGCCTGGGCCTTGCGGTCGGCCTGCTGCTGCTTGCGCGCGGCTTCCTCCTCGGCCTTGCGCGAGGCGGCCGAGTGCACGACCACGTCGGAGTCCAGCGAGGGTGCCGATTCCTCGGGCAGGATGATGGTGGCGCGGTCGGTGGTGAGGTCGCCGCGCAGCGTGAACTGGCCTTGCTCCAGCCTGGCCTGCAGGCCGCCGGAGATGCTGACCTGGCGGTCCGCGCGCACCAGCACCTGCAGCCTGGTGGCCTGGGCGCGCAGGTCCATGCTCAGGCCGGAGTTGCTGCCATCGGCGTTGGGCGGGTCCCAGCGCACGAAGCCCGAACCCGTGAGTTCGCCGCCTTCGCGCGGGGCCGTGGTGAGGTTGCCGCTGTAGCCCAGGATGCGCGCATTGCTGCCGCGCCCGCCCTGCATGCGCAGTTCGGTCAGGTCCAGCCGGTTGCCTTGCAGGCGGGCGCGCAGCACGCCGTCTTGCAGGTCGATGCCGTCCAGCGCGGACAGGATGCTGAGTCCGTCCGCAGAGAGGTTGCCTTGCCACTGCGGGTTCTGGCGGTCGCCGCTGATCTCGGCCTTGGCCTGCAGCGAGCCAGTGACGCGCCAGCCCGGCGGGGCGAACAGCGCCCAGATGCCGATGTCGGGCATGCGGGCGTCGATCTGGCCGGACAGCGGGGCTTTCTCGGGCCAGGTCCAGGTGCCGTTCTGCTGGGCCAGGCGCGTGCCCAGCTGGGCCGTCAGGGTGCCGGCGCGTTCGCTGTCCCAATCGAGCTTGGCCTGCACGTCGTCGCCCTGGGCGCGCACGCTCAGGCGGGCCTGTCTGATGTGGGCGCGCATGCCGGCGCCGCGCACGGTATGCGTGCGCACTTCGCCGGGCTTGCCGGAGCGCGGGCCGGTGGTGTGGATGACGGTGGTGCCCGAGCCGTCTTCCACGGCCAGGCGCAGGTCGCCGGCTGCACGCTCGACCAGCAGTTCGGCCTTGAGCGCAGGGCCGGTGGAGTCCAGGTCCCAGCGGGCATTGAAGCTCAGGTCGCCACTCAGGCCCATGGCGGCCAGCGGAGGCTCCTCGGCCATGGACAGGGCATCGACCCAGGCCAGCGGCAGGGCCTGCGCGCGGCCGGTGCTGCGCAGGGCCCAGCGGCCGTCGCCGCCCTGGGTGGCGCGGGTGTCGTCCCAGGCCAGCAGCACGGGCTGGGGCGCCTCGGCATTGGCGCGGCGCTGGGCCAGCGTGGGCGGCGTGACCTGCAGGCTGCCGGCCGATGCCGTGAATGTGGTGGACAGCACGGTGCGGCCCGTGGTGCGCTGGGCGATCCGTACGGGCTGGTTGCCCGCCAGTTGCAGCTGCCATGGGCCGGGCAGGTCCTGGCCCGGGTTCAGCCGGGCCTGCAGTTTGTCGATGCTGGCCTGCCAGTCCAGGGGCGCGGCACCGCGCGCGGTGACCAGGCCGGCCTGCAGGGCCGTATCGATCTGCGCGGTCTGCGTGGCGCGCTTCGCCTGGCCGGTGAGGGTCAGGCTGGCCTGCTCGGGCGAACCCTTGAGGGCCAGGCGCAATTCGGGCAGTTCCAGCGCCTGTTCGGGCGGCGTGTTGGCGGGCAGGTAGCGCAGCTTGGCGGCCTGCAGGTCGGCCTGCAGTTGCAGGCCGCTGGCGGGCAGCGGGTCGCCCACGGCGGCCTTCATGCGCTTTTGCAGGGCGCCCCAGCCGCCGCGCCAGCTGGCGTCCAGCCGGGCCTGGCCTTCGAGCAGGGCGCCGGCCAGCGGGTCTTTCATGCCGGGTAGCTTGCGCAGCCACTGCGTGAGGGCGGTCAGCGAGGACAGCTTGAGCTGGCTGCTGCCCTGGCCTGCGGCGGGACTGATGTGGCCGTCCAGCGAGAGCTCGGCGCCGGGCAGCTCGGCCTTCAGCACGGTCTGCAGCTTTTGCTGTTCGGTGTCGAACTGCAGGCTGCGGCTGCGCACCGAGGCCTGCAGCGCATCGAGCTGCAGGTTCTCCAGCGACAGCACGGGCTGGGCCCAGCGGCCCTTGGTGGCGAGCTTCTCGATGCGCAGGGGCTGGCGCTTGCCGCCTGCGGGCGTGGCAGCCTGGATGTCCACGCTGAATTCCACCTGCTGCTCTGCCGTGGCGCTGGCGCGCAGCTCGCCCTGCAGCGGTGCGGCCTCCAGGATGCTGTAGAGCGCGGCGGGGTCCAGGCGCTGGACCTTGGCCTGGCCTTCGAAGACCTTGGTGGCGGGCTCGAAGCGGCCCTGGGCGTCGATGCTGCCCGGGCCTATGGCGATCTGCACCTGCTCCAGCAGCCACTGCTGGCCGTCGTAGCGCACCGAGGCCTCGATCTGGTCCAGCGGCAGGCGCTGGCGGTCCCAGGGTCCGGGCATGGCGTTGTTCAGGCGTGTCGTCAGCTGCCAGGCGGTGGTGGCGATGGCCGAGCCTGGTGCCTGGTCCGATGACTGTTCAGTGGCGGGTGCCGTGACTGGTGCCTGGGCTGTATCAGCGGCCTTGCCATCCGGCCCGGCCTGCAATTCGCCGCTGATGCGGGTGCGCGGGCCCTGGGGCCAGAAGGCGGCGATGTCGAGCTGGCTGAGCTGCGCACGCGCGGTCTGCAGCGGCTGGGGCCGCCAGGGCTGGATGCTGGCCTCGATGTCCGCATGCATGGGTTCGGATGCGGGGGCGGCTTCCTTGTGCTCCCTGGCCTTGCCGTTCTTGCCATGGGCCTTGGCGGATTTCTGCACGGCGGGAGGGGCAGGCGTTTCCTCGGACACCGTCCCGGGCTTGGCATCTGCCTGGAGCTTGATGCCCAGTTGCGCAGCGGCGGTGGCCAGGGTGCCGTCGATCCGTGCCTTGGCCTGCACCGCCAGCGGTGCGGGTTTGGGGGCCTTGGCTGCGGAGGACTCGTCGTCCGAAGCCAGGGCGGGCGCCTGCAGGTCGCCCTGCAGCTCGGCCTGGATGGCCATGGGCGCGCGGGCCTGCAGGCGCAGCCTGGCCTGGTAGTTGCCATCGGCCCATTGCAGGTCGCGCACGTCGAGCTGGTGCTCGCTGCCGTCATAGACGTAGTGGCCTTGCAGGCCCAGTACCTCGGCCTGGGGCGGACCTTGCCAGACGATGCGCTCCACATGGAAGGGCACGTCGATCTTCACGGGCAGCACGAGCTGCTGCAGCGGCTCGACGGGTTTCTTGTCCTCGGGATCTGGCGTGCTGGCAATGCTCAGCTCGGCGATGCGGACTTCGCCCAGGCGCACGGTGCGCGACAGCAGGGGGCGCAATTGCCAGCCGATGGTGGCGTCCTGCAGCTCCACCTTCATGGTGGGGCTTTGCCATTGCAGCCAGCCGATGCGGCCACCCTGGCGCAGCGTGCCGGTCACCTCCTTGGCCTGCAGGCTCTGGCCTGCGGGTAGCCAGCCGGCCACGCGCTGCAAGGTGTAGGCCAGCGAGTCGGCGCGGCCGCTCCACCACCAGGCGGAGCCCAGCAAGGCAGCCAGCAGCACGGCGAGGACCAGAAAGAACCAGAGCAGGCCGCGCAGCCAGCGCCGCCGCCGGGGTGCCGGCGAAGGAGTGGACGCCGGGGGATTGTGGTCTGGCGCTGCGGAGGAGGCAGGGGTATTCAAACGGGAATCCACCATGGTCAGAAGTTGAAGCCCAGGCGCAGGTGCAGGCGCAATTGCTTTTCCTGGGCACCCCAGGCGATGTCGGCCTGCACGGGGCCCACGGGGCTGCGCCAGCGCAGGCCGGTGCCCACGCCCACGCGCATGTACATGGAGTCGGGCGCATCGCCGACGGTGCCTGCGTCCAGGAAGATGGCGTGCTCCCAGTCCTGGGTGTTGCCCTTGATGACGATGGGCCGCTGCCATTCGATGCTGCCCACGGCCATGTAGCGCCCGCCGATGACCTTGCCGCTGTCGGTACGCGCGCCGATGCTCTGGTAGCCGTAGCCGCGCACGGTGTTGTCGCCGCCGGTGATGAACAGTTGCGTGACGGGCAGGTCGGCATCCTTGCGTGCCAGCAAGGCGCCGCCCGATGCGCGCAGCGCCAGGCGGCTGCGGCGCTTGGTTTCGGGATCGACCTCGCCGATGGGAATCAGGCTGAGCCAGCGGCCCGAGACGCGACCGAACGGCGTGCGCTGGGGCGTGAGCGTGGTGCCCGCGCCCACCTCCCAGGCAAAGCCGAAGCCCGAGGAGGGCGCCAGCGTGCTGTCGAAGTAGCGCCCGGTCCAGCCGTAGTTGGCCGTGACCGACGAGCTGGAGGGGGGCGCGCCCTCGCCCTGGGTCTTGGCGTAGTCGTACTGCAGGTAGTAGTTGCGGTCGATGTGGTCCTCGGACTTGGTGCGGCCGGCGCGCAGCTGCAGGCTGTTGACATCGAAGTCGCCCGAGGGTGCGCGCTCGGCCTTGGCCGTGGTGAACCAGCGCCACAGGGTTTCATCGGGCAGGGCGGTCCACTGCGTGGAGATCAGCGGGTTCTTGCGGTCGAAGCGCATGCGCGTGACGGCGCGCCAGCCCAGCCAGGGCAGGCGGTTGTGGATGTGGTCCACGCTCAGGCGCGGGCCGGTGTCCGTGCTCATGCCCACGCCGAAGACCCATTTTTGCAACTGGGCCTCGCGCACCTGGGCGATGACGGGGGTGGTCACCTGGGCACCCTTGCGCTTGATGGCCTCCTCGTCCTCGGTGGCGCTTTCGCCCTGCTGCGGCACATCTGCCAGCGTGAGGAAGACCGAGTCGTAGTAGCCGCTGCTGGCCAGGCGCAACTGGGCATCGACCAGGGCGGTCTGGTCGTATTCCTCGCCTTCGGGCAGGCGGGCGATGCGCGCCGTGCCCACGGGGTCGTAGCGCTGGGCGCCTTCGATGCGCAGCGGGCCGAAGGTGTAGGCCGGGCCGGGCGCGTAGGCCACGCTGACGTCGGCCTCGTGCGTGTCGGCGTCGATGTCGGCCAGGCTGGAGTCGATGCGCGCCAGCGGGTAGCGCCTCGATTGCAGGGTGCGCAGGCCCTGGCTCTTGGCCTGGCCCCAGGCGGACTGGCTGAAGCGCTGGCCGGGCTGCAGCGGCCACTGGCTTTCGATGGTGGCGCGCTGCGAGGCACCGTCGGGGTCGTCGGCGTTGACGCCGGCAAAACGCAGCTGGCTGCGTGCGATGGTGGCCGCCTCGCCGGGGTCCACCTTGACGGTGACCTCCAGCGGCGCCTCCCCGGAGTCGGGCGTCTCCTTGATCTCTACCGTGACCGTGGGGCTGAAGTAGCCCAGCGTGCCGATCAGATCGCGCACGTTGGCATCGGTGGCGCCCAGCAGGCGCGTGAGTTCGCGCCGCTGCAGATCGCTCTGGTAGCGGTAGCGGCGCAGTTCGAGGTGCTTTTCCAGCAGCTCGCGTACTTCCTTGGGGGCATCGACGACCAGGGAAAAGGCCGGGTCTCCGGTGGCTTCGGTCACCAGCGACGGGTCTGTTTCCTCGTCCTTGGAGGGCAGGAGGCTGCAGCCACCGAGCATCAGGGCTGCACTCAGCAGGAACAAAAACGCCGGCCCTCGGGCCGGCGCAGTTGCGGGGGGGAGCTTGGGCATCGGCCTATTTTGACAGCAGGCGCATCGCGTCTTCCAGACCTTTGAGTGTCAAAGGGTACATGCGGTTGCCCATGAGCTGCTGCACGATGCTGATGCTCTGGCGGTACTGCCAGACGCCGGGGGGCTCGGGGTTGATCCAGGCAAAGCGCGGGAAGGCATGGGTCAGGCGCTGCAGCCATTCGGCGCCGGGCTCCTCGTTCATGTATTCCACGCTGCCGCCGGGCTGCAGGATCTCGTAGGGGCTCATGGTGGCATCGCCCACGAAGATCAGCTTGTAGTCCTTGTTGTACTTGCGGATGATGTCCCAGGTCGGGAACTTCTCGGCGAAGCGGCGGCGGTTGTTCTTCCACATGAAGTCGTAGACGCAGTTGTGGAAGTAGTAGAACTCCAGGTGCTTGAACTCGCTCTTGACGGCCGAGAACAGCTCCTCCACGCGTTGCACATGCTCGTCCATGGTGCCGCCCACATCCATGAGCAGCAGCACCTTCACGTTGTTGTGGCGCTCCGGGATCATCTTGATGTCCAGGTAGCCCGCGTTGGCGGCCGTGCTGCGGATGGTGTCGGGCAGGTCCAGCTCCAGCTCGCCGCCCTCGCGCGCGAACTTGCGCAGCCGGCGCAGCGCGACCTTGATGTTGCGCGTGCCCAGCTCCTGCGTGTCGTCGTAGTCGCGGTAGGCGCGCTGCTCCCAGACCTTGACGGCGCTCTTGTTGCGGCCCGGCCCGCCGATGCGCACGCCGGCCGGGTTGTAGCCACCGTGGCCGAAAGGGCTGGTGCCGCCCGTGCCTATCCACTTGTTGCCACCCTCGTGGCGTTCCTTTTGCTCCTCCAGGCGCTTCTTGAGCGTGTCCATCAGTTCGTCCCAGCCCATGGCCTCGATGGCAGCCTTCTGCTCGGGCGTGAGTTCGCGCTCCAGCAGCTTCCTGAGCCAGTCCTGGGGAATGTCGCGCGTGAGGTCGGCCACCATCTCCACGCCCTTGAAGTAGGCGGCGAAGGCGCGGTCGTACTTGTCGTAGTGCTTTTCGTCCTTGACCAGCACGGTGCGGCCCAGGTGGTAGAAGTCGTCCAGGCTCCAGGCATCCTCGCTCGCGGGGCCGACCACGCCGGCCTCCAGGGCCTCCAGCAGGGTCAGGAACTCCTTGACCGAGACGGGCAGCTTGGCCGCGCGCATGGTGTAGAAGAAGTCGATCAGCATGGCATCTCCCCAAGGCCGGCGGTGCGCGCCTTCATGTGCGTGCCACGGCGCTGCCGCCGTCCGCATGGCGCTGCAACTGGTCCAGCAGCTGGGCGCGCGACTCGGGCCACTCGCCGCTGCGCAGGCTGTACATGACGGTGTCGCGGATGCTGCCGTCGCGGCGCAGCGCATGGCCTCGGATCACACCGTCCTTCTTCGCGCCCAGGCGCTCGATGGCGCGCTGGCTGGCGAAGTTGAAGCAGTCCGTGCGCCAGCCCACGACATGGCAGGCCAGCGTGTCGAAGGCATGGCCCATGAGCATGAGCTTGGCCGAGGTGTTGACATGCGTGCGCTGCACGCTGCGCGCATACCAGGTGTAGCCGATCTCCACGCGGCGCACCTCGGGCAGGATGTCGTGGTAGCTGCTGGTGCCCAGCACGCGGCCGCTGTCGTCGTCGAGCACGGCAAACGCGAAGCGCTTGCCCTGGCTGCGCTGCTCCAGCGCAGCCTCGATGTAGGCGCGCACGTCACCCGGCTCGGGGGCGGAGGTCACGCGGATGCGCCACAGTTGCCCGTCCTGCACGGCCTCGCGCAGACCCGCTTCGTGGCTCAGGGCCAGGGGCTCCAGTCGCACGCCGTTGAAGCGCATGACCACGGGCTGCACGAAGCCCGGGTGGGCGACGGCACCGGCCACGGGGATGGTGGTCACCTGGCCGGTGATGGCCGGCACCCGAGCGCCGGTGTTGTCGGGGCGTTCGTTGTCGGACATGGCCCGGCCTCAGCGGTTGCGCTGGTTCATGAAGACCAGCTTCTCGAACAGGCTCACGTCCTGCTCGTTCTTGAGCAGGGCACCCACCAGCGGCGGCACGGAGACCTTGCCCTCGGCCGTCTGCAGCGACTCCACGGGAATCTCCTCGGCCACGAGCAGCTTGAGCCAGTCGATCAGCTCGCTGGTCGAGGGCTTTTTCTTGAGGCCCGGCAGGTTGCGCACGTCGTAGAAGACCTTCATCGCCGCGGCCAGCAGCTCGCCCTGGAGCTTGGGGAAATGCACGGCCACGATCTGGCGCATGGTGTCCGCGTCGGGGAACTTGATGTAGTGGAAGAAGCAGCGGCGCAGGAAGGCGTCGGGCAGTTCCTTCTCGTTGTTCGAGGTGATGAACACCAGCGGACGGTGCTTGGCGCGGATCATCTCGCGCGTCTCGTAGCAGTAGAACTCCATGCGGTCGATCTCGCGCAGCAGGTCGTTCGGGAATTCGATGTCGGCCTTGTCGATCTCGTCGATCAGCAGCGCCACGGGACGGTCCGCCGTGAAGGCCTGCCACAGCACGCCCTTGACGATGTAGTTGTGGATGTCCTTGACCCTTTCGTCGCCCAGCTGCGAGTCGCGCAAGCGGCTGACGGCGTCGTATTCGTACAGGCCTTGCTGGGCCTTGGTGGTGGACTTGATGTGCCACTGCAGCAGCGGCATGTCCAGCGCTGAGGCCACTTCCTCGGCCAGCATGGTCTTGCCCGTGCCGGGCTCTCCCTTGACCAGCAGCGGGCGCTGCAAGGTCGCCGCGGCATTCACCGCGAGCATCAAATCCTGGGTGGCGACGTAGTTCTCGGAACCTTGAAATTTCATGGGCGGTATCAGCGTAAGTATTGATGGGGAGGCTGGACGTCGACTGCCATAATCGTTCGCGCTACCCGCAAAGCATTAGGCATCCGTCAGAACTCTTGAAGGATTGTGCGCGCAAAATGATAAAAACTTTGACCACGGTATTGGCGCTGGCTGTCGCATCTGTGACCCCCCTGGCGCAGGCTCAGCAAGGCAAGGGAGATGCGAAGGCAGGGGAGGGCAAGATCGCCATGTGCATAGGCTGCCATGGCATCCAGGGCTACCAGGCCAGCTTCCCCGAGGTGTACAAGGTTCCCAAGATATCAGGCCAGGGCGCGCCCTACATCGTGGCCGCCCTGCAGGCCTACCAGAAGGGCGAGCGCAAGCACCCCACCATGCGCGGCATCGCCGATCCCCTGACCGAGCAGGACATGGCCGATGTGGCGGCCTACTACGCCGAGCACGGCAACGTCAGGGCCGCTGATGCCAAGGTCCGTGAACCCAGCACCCAGGTCGCGGCACTGCTGCAAAAGGGCGCCTGCGTGTCCTGCCATGGCCAGGGTTTTTCCAAGCCCATCGACCCCAGCTACCCCAAGGTGGCAGGCCAGTATGCGGACTATCTGTACTCCGCCCTGAAGTCCTACAAGACCGAAGGCAACCCCCACATCGGCCGCAGCAACGGCGTGATGGCCGGCATTGCCAAGCAGTTCACCAACAGCGAACTCAAGGCGCTGGCCAACTACATCGGCAGCCTCGATGGCGAGCTGCAGACCCTGCCCCAGCCCCACTTCCGCCTCGGCCAGAAATCGCAGTAGGTCGCGCCTTTCCTCCAAAGCAAAAGCCCGCAATTGCGGGCTTTGTTTCGGGCTTTGCCTTGGGGCGCTGAACGGCCGGGACTATGCGCCGCCCGTGGCCTTAGCGCCGTCGCTGGTGGCGCGGCGCTGCACGGCGGCGATGTAGGCCTCGCCATCCGGCGGGCGGCCCGAACGCTGGCTCTCCCAGAGCATCTGGCCCAGGCATTCCATGGTGGCGTGGTGAGCGTCGTGCAACGAGTCCAGGCGGCGGCTGAGCAACTCCACGGCCTGGCGTATGCCGCGCGGCTGGTCGATGCTGCACTGCTCGCTGATGGACAGGTGCATGGACAGGTGCAGGAAGGGGTTGGTGACGCCGGGCGTGGCATCGTAGTCGCGCAGCAGGGCGGCGTCCACGTCGGCGAGGTCGTCGAAATACTCGGGGTGCTCGGCGATCCAGAGACTGGCCAGCGTCTCTATGGCCTCCATCGGCGCGCCGTTCAGCATCTTGGTGCGCACGCCGCAGAAAAAGCGCCGCACATCGGCTTGGGTGGGGTTGAACATGGTGGCGCGCAGCGTAGCACGCAGCCCATGTTCATGGGCCTGCAAGGACTTTGGCGGGCCCGGCGCGAGCACCGTCAAAGCACCTCGTACACCCTGCCGGTCTGGGCGCCTTCGACACTGCGCTGGTAGGCCAGGGCCACGCGGGCGGCGGGCACGGTCTCGAAGCCCGGGAAGATCGCTCCGTACGCCTCGGCCGACTCGGTCAGCAGCGTGGGACTGACGGCATTGATGCGCAGGCCGCGTGACAGGTCCACGGCGGCCCCCGCGACGAAGCCGTTGATGGCGGCGTTTACCGCCGATGCATTGGCGCCGTGGCGGATGGGCTCTTTGGCGATGACACCGCTGGTCAGCGTGATGGAGCCGCCGTCGCGCAGAAACCGCTGGCCCAGCAACGCCAGCCGAACCTGGCCCAGCAGCTTGTCCTGCAGGCCGCTGTCGAACTGTTCGGCCGTCATCTCGGACAGCGGCCCGAAGTGCAGGCCACCGGCCGTGCTCACGATGGCGTCCACGGGACCTGCCGCCTCGAACATGGCCTGCAGCGTCTCGGGCCGCGTGAAGTCGGCGCGCAGGTCGCCGCTGCTGCGGCCCACGGTGACGATGTCATGGCGCGGGGCCAGCAGGGCGTGGACGGCGCGGCCGATGGTGCCGGAGGCACCCAGGAGCAGGATCTTCATGCAGTCTTCTTTCTGAAGGAGTGAACAGGCCTCCAGTGTTTTGCAAATCACTAATGCCATAAAGTAGCGAATTATTTTTGTACTGTTAATCATTGGTTTGTAATCCATGGACAGACTGCGCAATATGGAGGTCTTCAGGGCCGTGGTCGAGGCAGGCAGTTTCGCGGCGGCCGCGCGCCAGCTGGACATCTCGGCCGTGATGGTGGGCAAGCATGTGCAGCAACTGGAGGCGCACCTGGGCGCGCGCCTGCTCCAGCGCACCACGCGGCGCCAGAGCCTGACCGAGGTGGGCCGCAACTTCTATGAGGACAGCCGGCAGGTCCTGGAGCAATTGCGCTGGGCCGAATCGGCCGTGGAGCGCAGCCGCAGCGCGCCGCAGGGCCTGTTGCGCATCAGCGCGCCTGTCACGCTGGGCAACCATGTGGTCGCGCCGCTGGTGGCCGACTACCAACTGGCCCATCCGCAGGTGCGCGTGGACCTGTTGCTGAGCGACGGCATGGCCGACCTGGTGGGCGAGAACATCGACGCGGCCGTGCGCATCGGCCCGGTGGGCGGGGACGGCCTCGTGGCGCGGCCACTGGCGCCTTACCGCATGGTGATCGCGGCGGCGCCAGCCTATCTGCGCCGGCGCGGCCAGCCCCGCAGCGTTGCCGACCTGGCGCGGCATGACTGCCTCAGCTATGCGGTCTGGCAGCGCCGCTCCGAGTGGATACTGCGTGACGGCGATGCCTCTGCCCCCTGGCCCGATGAAGCCAGGCTGCGCTGCAACAGCGGTGAAAGCTTGCGCCATGCCGCCGTGCGTGGCCTGGGCCTGATCCTGCAGCCGCAGGTGCTGCTGGCCGATGACATGGCGGCGGGCCGGCTCGTGGCTGTGCTGCAGGATTGCGTGCCGCTGCCGCGCCCGGTGCATCTGGTCTATCTGCCCGATCGGCGCCAACTGCCCAAGCTCGCGCATTTCGTGGAACACATGCTGCGCGCGCTGGGCGCGGCCTGAGTTTCAGGCCTGTCCGTCGTCCTTGGTGGCGTGGCGTTCCTGCTCCTGTGCCTCCTGCCGTTCCTTGGCCATCTGTTCGACCAGCTGCTGGCGCCCCTGCCGGGCCACGGCGATGAGCTGGGCCTGGTCCTTGTGGTGGGGGTACATGCGCGCTATCAGTTCGAGGTTGTGCTCGCGAAAGCGCGTCGTGGTGCGCAGGGCCTCGGCGGGACTGTGGCCCGCCAGCTCAAGCACTGTGCGCGCCGAGACCAGGCTGGACTCGAACACTTCGCGTTCGACGTGGCGCACGCCCAGGTCGCGCAGCTGGTACCAGTGGGCCATGTCGCGCGCACGCGCGACGATCTCCAGATGGGGGAAACGCTTGCGCACGCGGCTGGCGATCTTCAGCGACTGCTCGGAAGAGTCCACGGCGATGACCAGAACGCGTGCCTTGTCGGCGCCCGCGATGCGCAGCAGGTCCATGCGCGTGGCATCGCCGAAGAACACGCGGTAGCCGAAGGTGTGTGCCACCTCCAGCATCTCCACGCTGTGGTCGAGGATGGTGGCCGGAATGCCCTGGGCCAGCAACACGCGCGCCACGATTTGACCGTAGCGGCCGAAGCCCGCGATGATGATCTGCGCCTCCTGGGGCTCGGAGATCTCATGCGCCCTGGCGGCCTGGGCCGCAGGGTCGGCCTGGCAGTCCTTCATGTCGGCGAAGCGCTTGAGCAGCAGCCTGTCCAGCAGCACCAGCACCAGCGGGCCGATCAGCATGGACAGGGCCACGGCCGCCACCAGCATGGACGAGATGCTGTGGTGAAAGACCTTGTACTGGGCCGCGGTCTGGAACACCACGAAGGCGAACTCCCCGCCCTGGGCCAGCAGCAGCGTGAACACCGGGCGCTCGCGCCAGGGCAGCTTCATCACGCGGGCCAGCGTGTAGAGCATGGCGGCCTTGAGCGTCAGGAAGCCCAGCACCATGGCCGCCATGGCCCAGGGCGCGCGCAGCAGCACGCCGAAGTCGATGCTCATGCCCACGGCCATGAAGAACAGGCCCAGCAGCAGGCCCTTGAAAGGCTCGATATTGGTCTCCAGCTCGCTGCGGTATTCGCTGTCGGCCAGCAGCACGCCGGCCAGGAAGGCGCCCAGCGCCATGGACAGGCCCACCTGCACCATCAGCATGGCGATTCCCACCACCAGCAGCAGCGAGGTCGCCGTGAAGATCTCGGGCGTGCGGCTGCGTGCGATCCAGCGCAGCAGCGGGCGCAGCAGCAGCCGGCCGCCCACGACCACGGCCGCGATGGTGCCCACGGTCTTGAGCACCTGCAGCCACAGGTGGCTGTCGCTGTGCGTGGCATGGGCGGCCTTGACGGCGCCCAGGATGGGAATCAGGGCGAGGATGGGGATGGCAGCCACGTCCTGAAACAGCAGGATGGAAAAGCCGGCCTGCCCGCTGGGCGTGCGCATCAGGTTGCGCTCGGCCATGACCTGCAGGCAGATGGCCGTGGACGACAGCGCCAGCCCCATGCCCGCGATCAGGCTCACGCGCCATGAGAAGCCGAAGGCCCAGCCGGCCAGGAACAGCACGCCCGTGCAGGCCAGCATCTGCGCCAGCCCCCAGCCCAGGATGGGGCGGCGCATCTCCCACAGACGGCTGGGCTGCAGCTCTAGCCCGATGACGAACAGCATCAGCACCACGCCGAATTCGGCGAAATGCAGAATGTCATCAACATTGCTTACCAGTGACAGTCCCCAGGGACCCATGGCAATCCCCGCACCGAGGTAGCCGATGATGGCGCCCAATCCGAGAGCGCGTGCGATGGGAACGGCCAGCACGGCGGCCGTCAGGTAGATGAAGCCGTAGGTCAGCCAGATGGGGGCGCTGTGTTCCATGGGGGTGTTTGGATTGGTGTTTTCCCTGGGATCATTGATTGTGTCACTCTCACAGCCGGGTCAGCTTTCCGACAGGATCAAAAATTGCCACCGAATGCATCACCGCCTGCTCCGGCTTTGTGCGGCCCGCCCACCGGAACCACGTCGCGGTCTTAAGATGGCGGGCTGCTTTCTATTCTTGAGGTGTTTGGCATGGATTGGCATACTTGGATCGCCTACTTTGTGGCCTGCTGGATCATTGCGGTCTCCCCGGGCTCGGGCGCCGTGCTGTCCATGAGCCACGGCCTGTCCTACGGTGTGCGCAAGAGCAGCGCCACCATCTTCGGCCTGCAGCTGGGCCTGCTGACCATCCTGCTGATCGCGGGCGCGGGCGTGGGCTCGCTGCTGCTGGCGTCCGAGTGGGCATTCAACGCGGTCAAGATCGTCGGCGCCTGCTACCTGATCTACCTGGGCATCACCCAGTGGCGCTCGGGTGCCGCGCCGATGGCGGCCCAGGACGCCATGCCCGAGCTCAGCGTGCGCCGCCGCGTGCTCACGGGCTTCCTGACCAATGCCACCAATCCCAAGGGCATCATTTTCATGGTGGCCGTGCTGCCCCAGTTCATGACCACCACCCGCCCGTTGTGGCTGCAGTTGCTGATCCTGGCGGCCACCATGCTGGCCGTGGACACCATGGTCATGCACGGCTATGCGGCCAGCGCCAGCGCGCTGCGTGGCTTCATGCGAAGCGCTCGCGCGGTGCGCAGCCAGAACAAGGTCTTCGGTGCGTTGCTGATGGCGGTGGGCACGGGCCTGTTCTTCGTGCAGCGCGCCTCGCGTTGAGGTCCTCCCGGGGCTAACCCTGGGTTGTCGCGTGGCCGACATGGTCCGTGCGGCGCAGGCCCCTACATTGGGGCCATGAAAACCTTCCATTCCTATTCCGAAGTGCGCTCCTGCATTGGGCAGGAGGTTGCCGTCAGCGACTGGATCACCATCACCCAGCAGCAGGTGCAGCTGTTCGCCGATGCCACGGGCGACCAGCAATGGATCCATGTGGATCCCGAGCGCGCCTCCAAGGGGCCCTTCGGCGCGCCCATCGCCCACGGCTTCCTGACGCTGTCCCTGATCCCCCAGTTCTTCCAGAGCTGCTTTCGCATCGAAGGCGCCCAGATGGGGGTGAACTACGGCCTCAACCGCGTGCGCTTCACATCGCCCGTGCCTGTTGGCAGCCGGCTGCGCGCGCGACTGACCTTGCAGCAGGCCGAGCCCATCGAGCCCGGCGGCCTGCAGATGACCTGGCTGGTGACCGTGGAGCGCGAGGGCGCCGACAAGCCGGTCTGCGTGGCCGAGTCCGTGGCCCGCAACTATGGCGCGGCGGCTTGAGCGCGCCTGAATGAAAAAAAGCCCGCAGACGGGATCTGCGGGCTGGCTGCGTGGTGGCAGCGTTTGCGGGGAGGGGCCGGGCTCAGGCGCCGAAGTCGAGCTGGCCGGCGCGCTCTGCGGCAGCGGCTTCGCGTCGCACTTCATCGCGGCTCACGCTGGAGGCTGCGGTGTTCTCGATCGGCAGATAGCCTTCGGCCACCGAGGGCATGGTGCCGTTGGCCTGAGCGGCCTTCAGGTCGGCGATGACCTGGGCACGGGTCAGCGTGCTCTGCGTCTTGACTTCGGGTGGGTAGCTGCTGTTGTCGGCATAGTCGAAGCCTGCGGCCTGGGCAGCCACGGCGGAGACGGCGAGCGCGGCCAGGATGGCAAAACGGCGGGTGTTCTTCATGATGCAAGTCCTTTGTTTTGTTTCTGGGACAGGGCGTTCCTTGCGGAAATCGCTTGGTAACGGAGAGCCCATGGATCAAATGTAGGACGGTCTGGAATCAGGAAAAACCCTCGGATTGGCAATGCGCTTTTTCAATCGTCGAAACAATCGCCGGGGAACTTTCCCTGGCCCGCTGGCCATCTGCTCACGGCGTGCCGGGGGCGGTTTCCGCCAGGGCTGCGCCAGCGAACTGGTGCTGGCGCCAGGCCTCGAACACCGTGACGGCCACGGCATTGGACAGGTTCAGGCTGCGTTGCTGCGGCAGCATGGGCAGGCGCAGGCGCTGCCGCGGCGGAAATTGCTCGCGCACCTCGGGGGGCAGCCCCTTGCTTTCCGAGCCGAAGACCAGCCAGTCCCCGGCCTCGAACCGGATCGCATGCGCGGGGCTGCTGCTGTGCGTGGTCATGGCGAACATGCGGCCGCGTTCGGGCTGGCAGTCCTGGAGGAAGGCCTGCCAGCCGGCATGGCGGCGCACGGATGCGTACTCGTGGTAGTCGAGTCCCGCGCGGCGCATCAGGCGGTCTTCCATGGAAAAGCCCAGTGGCTCGATGAGGTGCAGGCTGCAGCCGGTATTGGCGGCCAGGCGGATCACATTGCCGGTGTTGGGCGGGATCTCCGGCGCGACGAGGACGATATGGAACATGGTGCGTATTGTCTCGCGCCCGTGCTCGTACACGCTCGCGCCGGGGGAGCGTCTGGCGGTCAGGGCGTGCGTGCCAGCACCAGGGCGCCGATGTCGGCCGCGCCCGCACCCCGCAGGCAGGTGGCCAGCGCATGCAGGCTGGCACCCGTGGTCATCACGTCATCGATCAGCAGGATTCTGCGGCCCCGCACATGGCGCAGCTCGGACGGCGGTACCCTGAACACCTTGCGCAGCTGGCGCAGGCGCGCACTGCGGGGAAGATCATGCTGGGCATGCTCCGTATGGCTGCGCTGCACCGCATGGGGGCGCAGCTTGCCGGCCATGGGCCCGCTGCGGGCGGCCAGGGCGCGGGCCAGCAGCAGGGCCTGGTGAAAGCCGCGCTCGCGCAGGCGCTGGGGCGACAACGGCATGGGCAGCAGCATGTCGCAGCCGTCGAGTTGCTCGCGCACCGCGGACTGCTCCAGCAGCAAGGCGGCCAGGCTGTGCGCCAGCCCCGTGTCACCGCGGAACTTGAAGTCGCCTATCACGGCCTGCCAGGGGTAGGCGTAGTCCAGCACGGCCAGGCACTGCGACAGAGGCGGTGGCCGGACCAGGCAGCGACCGCAGATGCGGGGACTGGCATCCCTGCCTTGCGAGACCCCCAGGCGGGCGGGCAAAGGCATGGCGCAGCGGTGGCATCGGGGCAGGGGGCGGGCCCACCGTGCGCAGCAGTCCGGGCACAGGCGCTGCGCGGGCCAGCGGCGGCAGACGGCGCATTGGCTGGGCAGGCGGGCGCACCACCGCGAAAGCCATGACGCAGGCAGGTTGGGCATGGAGTCAATATACTCGCGCCGCGTCCGACACCCCTGCGCTCCGGGGCGGGCACCTGTCGTTTGCGGAGCCGGATTTCCTGCCAAGCCATGTCCCACGAATTGCCACCCACCATCGACCCGGCTGCCGCCATGCGCTGGCAGCGGGCAGCCCCCGCAGCCTCGCCGTGGCTGCACGAGGAGGTGGCGCGGCGCATGCAGGAGCGGCTGGACTGGATCGTCAAGCCGCCGCAGCGCTGGTGCCATTGGCAGCCCGTGCGCGGCGGGCTGCAGGCCCATGCGCTGCTGCGCCAGCGCTATCCGCAGTCGGAATGCCTGGTGTACGAGGCTTCGCCCATCCATGAGGCCGCGGCCCGCGAGGGGCTGGAAAAGCGCTGGTGGCAGCCTGCGCGCTGGTCCTCCGCGGCCACGCGCTTCGGTGGGCCGCAGCCGGGCGGCGTGGACATGCTGTGGGCCAACATGGCCCTGCACCAGCAGGCCGATCCGCAGGCGCTGATCACGCATTGGCACCAGGCGCTGGCCGTGGATGGCTATGTGATGTTCTCCTGCCTGGGGCCGGATTCGCTGCGCGAGCTGCACGCGCTCTACGCCCAGCTGGGCTGGCCGCCCGCTGGCCAGGCCTTTACCGACATGCACGACTGGGGCGACATGCTGGTACACGCAGGCTTCAGCGAGCCGGTGATGGACATGGAGCACATCACGCTGACCTTCGCCACGCCGGAGCGGCTGCTGCAGGAACTGCGCGAGCTGGGCCGCAACTTTCACCCGCAGCGCTTTTCCGCCTTGCGCGGGCGCCGCTGGCAGCAGCGCCTGCACGATGTCTTGCGCGAGCGCCTGGCCGGGCCGGACGGGCAGTTGGCGCTGACCTTCGAGATCGTCTACGGCCATGCCTACAAGCCGCAGCCGCGCGTGCGGCTGGAATCCAGCAGCGCCGTGTCGCTGGAGGACATGCGCAGCATGCTGCGACAGCCGCGCAACACGGGTTTGCGATAGCCCGAATGTCGCTTTCCGGTCATTGATCGAAAACAAAAACGTCTACACTTTTCCCGAGCTGACAGAGACAACAGCTTTTCCCGAGGCCCCCTCTCCTGGGCCGGGAAAAGACCCGCGGCCCGCAGGCCGCAAGGGGAGACGATTTGGTGTTTCGCTTTGCCACGGGAACGGGCCGGCACATTCACGAGTGGCCTGCCTGCAAGTTTGATCATCACCGGTTGCCACAGTGCCTGGCCCTCTGGGGACGGGCACTGGTGCTTTTGTCCCTGCTGTCCCCGCTGCTGGACGGTGCGCGTCTTCTGTCCGCCGGCCCGCGTCTGCAGGGGCACGGCGCGCGCATCCTCCCCTCCATCCTGCTGCTGTCCCCCGATTTCATGCGCCTGCACATGTGCCTGAACCGGCATGCGCGCCAGGGCAGCCACCCGAATCCTGGTCCCGCATCCGAGTTGCCGGTGATGCCTGTGAGCACGCTATTGGTGATTGCGCGCAGGCGCATCCGCAGCGCTTTCATGCATGCTCGTGTTGATGAGGCCGGGAGTTGCCCTTTGGGCAGGCGTTGAACGGTCTGGCTGCGCGGCCCCCACGCCGGCGCGGCGGAGCGAGTGGATAACCCGAGGCTTAGATGTAAGTGAAAACTATGAAAAGCATTTCCACCAAGCTGGTTCACTGGGGCTTGATGAGCGTGGCGGCAGGAGGCTCCATCGCGCATGCAGCGGCAGACCTGCCGGGCGGCCCGGCCGTCAATCAGCTCAATCTGCATCCTGCGGTCACGCGCATCGCGCACGAGCAGCACTTCCTGCACTGGATGATGCTGATCATCTGCACGGTGATCTTCATCGGCGTGTTCAGCGTGATGTTCTATTCGATCTGGAAGCACCGCAAGTCGCGCGGCGCCAAGGCCGCGAACTTCCACGAATCGGTCACGGTCGAAGTGGTCTGGACCATCGTGCCCTTCATCATCGTGGTGCTCATGGCACTGCCTGCCACCAAGGTGCTGGTGGCGCAGAAGGACACCACCAACGCCGATGTCACCGTCAAGGTCACGGGCTACCAGTGGAAATGGGGCTATGACTACATCAATGGCGAAGGCGAGGGCCTGAGCTTCATCTCCACGCTGGACAGCAGCCACCGCGCACTGTCCGACAGCGGCGACGTCTCCAAGGCACCCAACGACTACCTGCTGAAGGTGGACAACCCGCTGGTGGTGCCCGTGGACCGCAAGGTGCGCATCATCACCACGGCCAACGACGTGATCCACTCGTTCATGGTGCCTTCCTTCGGCATCAAGCAGGACGCGATTCCGGGCTTCGTGCGCGACACCTGGTTCCGTGCCGAGAAGACCGGCGACTACTACGGCCAGTGCGCCGAGCTGTGCGGCAAGGAGCATGCCTACATGCCCATCCACGTGAAGGTGCTGTCGAACGACGGCTACAAGGCCTGGGTGGACGAGCAAAAGAAGATCGCCGCCGCCAAGAAGGACGATCCCAGCAAGGTCTGGACCCTGCCCGACCTGATCGCACGCGGCGAGAAGGTCTATGCCGCCAACTGCGCGGCCTGCCACCAGGCCAACGGCAAGGGTGCCGGTCCCATCAAGCCGCTGGACGGCAGCCCCATCGTCCTGGGCCCCACGGCCGAGATGATGCATGTGGTGCTGGAAGGCCGTGCCAACGGCGCCATGCCCGCCTGGAAACAGCTGAGCGATACCGAGCTGGCCGCCGTGGTCACCTTCGCCAAGAACCACTGGTCCAACAAGACCGGCCAGCTGGTGCAGCCGGCCGAGTTCGTGGCCGCCCGCACCGGCAAGTTCCCCGGCCAGTGAGTCCGCAAGACAGATCAGCGATTGGAGATAAGCGATGAGCGCCGTACTTCCCCCCATCCACGGTCCTGCGGGCGAGGGCCACGACCATGCGCACGAGCACGGCCATGGCCATGGCCATGACGATCACCACCACGCCACGCCCACGGGCTGGCGCCGCTGGATGTTCGCCACCAACCACAAGGACATCGGCACGCTGTACCTGCTGTTCTCGTTCACCATGCTGATGGTGGGCGGCGTGCTGGCGCTGCTGATCCGCGCCGAGCTGTTCCAGCCGGGGCTGCAGATCGTCAACCCCGAGCTGTTCAACCAGCTGACCACCATGCACGGCCTGATCATGGTGTTCGGCGCCATCATGCCGGCCTTCGTGGGCTTCGCGAACTGGATGCTGCCGCTGCAGATCGGCGCCTCGGACATGGCCTTCGCGCGCATGAACAACTTCAGCTTCTGGCTGCTGATCCCGGCCGGCCTGATGCTCGTGGGCTCGTTCTTCATGCCGGGCGGCGCGCCTGCGGCAGGCTGGACGCTGTATGCGCCACTGACGCTGCAGATGGGGCCGTCCATGGACACCTCCATCCTGGCCATGCACATCATGGGCGCCAGCTCCATCATGGGCGCCATCAACATCATCGTCACCGTACTGAACATGCGCGCGCCCGGCATGACGCTGATGAAGATGCCCATGTTCGCCTGGACCTGGCTGATCACGGCCTACCTGCTGATCGCCGTCATGCCCGTGCTGGCCGGCGCCATCACCATGACGCTGACCGACCGCCACTTCGGCACCAGCTTCTTCAACCCCGCCGGCGGCGGCGACCCGGTGATGTACCAGCACATCTTCTGGTTCTTCGGCCACCCCGAGGTCTACATCATGATCCTGCCGGCCTTCGGCATCGTCAGCCAGATCGTGCCGGCCTTCAGCCGCAAGAAGCTGTTCGGCTATGCGTCCATGGTGTACGCCACCTCGTCCATCGCCATCCTGTCCTTCATCGTCTGGGCGCACCACATGTTCACGACGGGCATGCCCGTGACCGGCCAGCTGTTCTTCATGTACGCCACCATGCTGATCTCGGTGCCCACGGCCGTGAAGATCTTCAACTGGGTGGCCACCATGTGGCGCGGCTCCATGACCTTCGAGACGCCCATGCTGTTCTCGGTGGGCTTCATCTTCGTGTTCACCATGGGCGGCTTCACGGGCCTGATCCTGTCCATGGCGCCCATCGACATCCAGCTGCAGGACACCTACTACGTGGTGGCGCATTTCCATTACGTGCTGGTGGCCGGCTCGCTGTTTTCCATGTTCGCGGCCTACTACTACTGGGCACCCAAGTGGACGGGCGTGATGTATTCGGAGCGGCGCGGCCAGATCCATTTCTGGGGCTCGCTGATCTTCTTCAACGTCACGTTCTTCCCCATGCACTTCCTGGGCCTGGCCGGCATGCCGCGCCGCTATGCCGACTACCCCATGCAGTTCGCCGACTTCAACATGGTGGCCTCGCTGGGGGCGCTGGGCTTCGGCCTGATGCAGGTGTACTTCTTCCTCTTCGTCGTCGTGCCCGCCATGCGCGGCAAGGGCGAGAAGGCGCCGCAAAAGCCCTGGGAGGCTGCCGAGGGCCTGGAGTGGGAAGTGCCGTCACCCGCGCCTTTCCACACCTTCGAAACCCCTCCCAAGCTCGATGCCACCGCCACGCGTGTCATCGGTTGAGATGGGAAAGGAAATCCGCATGGGCATGGATCCGCAGCAGCGCAAGGCCAACCTCAGGCTGGCCCTGATTCTGGTATCGGTGGCGCTGGCCTTTCTGGCCGGCTTCGTGGTCAAGATCACCATGCTCCATTGAGGGGCGGGAAAGCAGCAGGAGGCGCGGTCGTGAGCGTTCGCAGGGAAAACGCAAAGATGGTGGGCAAGCTGGCCGTGGTGGCGCTGGGCATGTTCGCCTTCGGCTATGTGCTGATCCCCATCTACAAGCACATCTGCGAGCTCACGGGCATCAACATCCTCTCGTTGTCCGAGCGCCAGGTGCCGGGCAACGGCACGGCCGGACGTGACGTCAAGGTGCCCGCCAACTCGCAGGTGGACAAGAGCCGCACCATCACCGTGGAGTTCGACGCCAATGCGCGCGGTCCCTGGGACTTCAAGCCGGCGCAGCGCTCCATGCAGGTGCACCCGGGCGAACTGGCAACCGTCATGTACGAGTTCCAGAACGTGCAGGACCGCCGCATGGCGGCGCAGGCGATTCCCAGCTATGCGCCGCGCCAGGCGGCGGCGCATTTCAACAAGCTCGAGTGTTTCTGCTTCTCGCAGTACACGCTGGATCCCGGAGAGAAGCGTGAGTGGCCGGTGGCCTTCGTCATCGATCCGCGCATCTCCAGGGATGTGACGACGATCACGCTGTCCTACACCTTCTTCGAAGTGGGCGGCAGGACGCCGGCCGCGCCCTCGGGCGAGGCACCGGTGGCGGCAGGGCCGAAGCAGGAGCCCGCGTCATGAATGCGCCGCAGCCACCCCACGAGCCCGGGCGCGGGCCCAGCCTGTGGCGCACGGTGCGCGCCGTGGCCTGGTCCCTGTTCGGCGTGCGCAGGGGGCGCGAGTACCAGCAGGACATAGAGCGCATCACGCCGCTGCATGTGATCGCCGTGGGGCTGGTGGCCATCTTCCTGCTGGTGCTGGGATTGATCGCGCTGGTGAAACTGGTGGTCTGAGCGCAACGGCCACGGATGGACAGAGAGTGATTGACGGGAACTGCAGAACCAAGAATTTCAGGAGCTGAGCAATGAGTGCAACCACCCACGGCAAAACGCCTTACTACTACGTCCCGGCCGAGTCCAGCCACCCCGTCATGGCGGCGGCGGGGCTGTTCTTCGTGATCCTGGGCGCGGGCAACTGGATCAACGGGCATGAATGGGGCATGTACAGCCTGGGCCTGGGCCTGGTCTGGTGGCTGGCCGTGCTGTTCTTCTGGTTCCGGGAGGCGGCCCACGAGAGCGAGGCGGGCAAGTACGGGCGCAAGATCGACCTGTCCTTCCGCTGGAGCATGAGCTGGTTCATCTTCTCCGAAGTGATGTTCTTCGGCGCCTTTTTCACGGCCCTGTGGTGGGCGCGCGCGCACTCGGTGCCCGCCCTGGGCAGCCTGGACAACGCGCTGCTGTGGCCGGACTTCAAGGCTGTCTGGCCCAGCATGGCGGCGGGGGCCACCGCCTCTCCGGCCAACAGCGTGGAGCCGTTCCAGACCGTGGGCCCGTTCTGGCTGCCCACCATCAACACGGCGCTGCTGCTGACCTCGGGCGTGACGCTGACCATCGCCCACCATGCACTGCAGGCCGGCCAGCGGGCGCGCACCATCGCCTTCATGTGGATGACGGTGATCCTGGGCTTCGTCTTCCTGTGCGTGCAGGGCTACGAGTACTACCACCTCTACACGGAGCTGAACCTCAAGCTGTCCTCGGGCGTGTTCGGCTCGACCTTCTTCCTGCTCACGGGCTTTCACGGCTTTCACGTCTTCGTGGGCATGCTGATGCTGTTCTTCATCACGCTGCGCCTGCATGCCGGGCACTTCACGGCCGAGCGCCATTTCGGCTTCGAGGGCGCCGCCTGGTACTGGCACTTCGTGGACGTGGTCTGGCTGTTCCTGTACGTGCTCGTCTACTGGATGTGAGAGGGCAGGTGCCCACGTGAAAAGGAAGCGCCGGGGCGCTTCCTTTTTGCTTTCAGGGGCAGGCGGCCTACTGGCCGGCGGTCCAGCCCGTGGGGTGGATGTAGCCCAGCTTGGCCGCCAGCAGCACGCACAGGAACAATGTGATGGACAGGCCCACGCGCAGCGCCAGCGCACGGAACATGGCGCGGCTGCGGCGCCTGTCGTCCCCGCCGCCCTCCTGGTCTTCGGGACTGCGGCGCATCATGAAGAACAGGGCGCTGCCCAGACTGGCGACAATGGCCAGCAGGGCGAGAACGATCACGAATTTCATGGATGGATTATCCGGTGCGTGTTTCCAGAATGCCAGACCGCTGGCGGTTTGTACTGATCACCATGGCCGCGCTGATCGGCGTGGCCGTCACGCTGTCCCTGGGCCGCTGGCAGTTGCAGCGCGCGACCTACAAACAGGAACTGTTCGATGCCGTGCAGCGCCAGCAGGGGTTGCCGCCCTGGGGCAATGCCGATGTGGCGGCCGTGCGGCCGCAGGCGGCTCCCATTGCCGAAGCCACCCCATGGCTGCACCGCCCCGTGCAACTGAAGGGCCACTGGATCCAGGGGCAGACGCTGTACCTGGACAACCGCCAGATGCAGGGCCAGCCGGGCTTTTTCGTGCTCACGCCGCTGCGGCTGGCCGCACCGCATGATGACGTGGTGATTGCCGTGCAGCGCGGCTGGGTGCCGCGCAATTTCCTGGACCGCACGGCCCTGCCAGCGGTGCAGACACCCGAAGGCCTGGTGACCGTTGAGGGGCGCATGGAGGCCGCGCCGTCCCGGCTCTACGAATTCGGCCGGGCAGGGGCAGACCCTGATGGGCAACAGTCGCGCATCCGACAGAATGTGGACATTGCCGAATGGGCCCTGGCCTCGGGCCTGCCACTGCGCGCATGGAGCCTGCTGCAGACCGGCGAGGCCGGCGAAGGCCTGCGGCGGGACTGGCCAGTGGCCACGGCCGGGGTCGAGAAACACCATGGCTATGCGTTCCAATGGTTTGGACTCGCGGCCCTGATCACGCTTTTGTATGTCTGGTTCCAAATCGTCCGACGCTTTGTCCGCCCGCGCCATGTCCGTTCCTGAAACGCCGCTGGAGATGACCATCCATGGCCTGCCACCGCTGCAGTCCGGTGCGGCCGAACCCCAACGCAGGCGCAGCGGTCGCTGGAAGATGCTGGCGGTGTTCGCGGTCTGTGCGGCGCCCGTGGTGGCCTCCTACTTCACCTACTACGTGCTGCGGCCCGGCCAGCAGCGCAGCTTCGGCGAGCTGATCGCGGCCCAGCCGGAGCTGCCATCGGCCATGGCCACCGCGCTCGACGGCACACCGCTGCCGCTGCAGTCGCTCAAGGGCCAGTGGCTGCTGCTCAGCGTCGCAGGCGGCGCCTGCGGCGACCGCTGCGAAAGCAATCTCTATCTGCAGCGCCAGCTGCGCGAGACCCTGGGCCGGGAAAAGGACCGTCTGGACCGGGTCTGGCTGATTCCGGACGATGCGCCCGTTGCCGAGCACCTGCGCCCCGCGCTGGCCCAGGCCACGGTGCTGCGCGTGCCCGAGGCCGTGGTGCGGGGCTGGCTGCAGCCCGCGCCGGGACGCAAGCTGGAGGACCATCTCTACGTGGTCGACCCGCAGGGCCGCTGGATGATGCGCATGCCCGCAGGCCTGGACAAGGCCGATGCCGGAAAGGCCAAGCGCGACCTGGACCGGCTGCTGCGCGCGTCGGCCTCCTGGGATGCGCCCGGACGTCCTGGCGACGGCGGCTGACGCAGGGCGGCATGCAGGCACGGCGGTGCTGGGGTCTTGCGGTTATGGGTTATGGTCGGCGGCTGTGCGAAAGCGGCCCGGTCGGGGCGCCTTCGCGTTTCCCTTTCCTGCCCGCGCCGGCGTGCCTCCATGCCGGCCGTGGCCATCATCTTGTTGAGGAAGCATGAACAAACGGACAGCGCTGCGCGTTCTGGGCGTGACCGCCATGGCATGGGGCGCCCTGGCCCTGGGTGGATGCTCGCGCGAGGCCAAGACCAGTTTCCAGGGCGTCGATGTCACGGGCGCCGAATACGCCAAGGACATTCCCCTGCGCGATGTGGACGGCAGACAGCGCAGCCTCCAGGACTTCGCAGGCAAGGTCGTCGTGGTCTTCTTCGGTTACACGCAGTGCCCCGATGTCTGCCCTACCACCATGCAGGAGCTGGTGGAGGTCAAGCAGCAGTTGGGCGCCGACGGCGACAGGCTGCAGGGCGTCTTCGTCACCCTGGACCCCGAGCGCGATACGCCCGAGGTGCTCAAGGCCTACCTGGGCAACTTCGACCCCGGCTTCGTCGGCCTTCACGGCACGCCCGAGGAAACGGCGGCCGTCGCCAAGGACTTCAAGCTCTTCTACAAGAAGGTGCCCGGCAAGACCGAGGGCAGCTACACGCTGGACCACTCGGCCGGCAGCTATGTCTATGACACGGCCGGCCGCCTGCGCGTCTACGAGCGCTACGGCGGCGGGCCGCAGGTGCTGGGCGCCGACGTCAAGGCGCTGTTGCAGGAAAAGCGCTCCTGATCCGGCGTGCGGGGCCTGCAGTGTGACCCCGGTCACATTGGCTGCGTTTAGCCCCGCCGCGGCACACCATCCCTGATGTGCATCGCCGCAGGACTGCTTAGAGTGGGCCCCGCCTGGGGCGTCATGCCGACGCCCGGCCCATCTCCGAGAGACCTGATCCATGCGGCGAAACGTGTACGTCACCCAGCGTGAGTACCCACTGAGCGAAGGAGAGACGCTTCTTTCCGTCACCGACCTGAAGGGGCGCATCGTCTATGCCAACGACGCCTTCATCCGTGTCAGCGGCTTCGAGGCGTCCGAGCTATACGGCAAGGCGCACAGCATCGTGCGCCATCCGGACATGCCGGCCGCCGCCTTCGCCGACATGTGGGCCACCATCCAGCACGGGCTGCCCTGGAGCGCACTGGTCAAGAACCGGCGCAAGAACGGCGATCACTACTGGGTGCGCGCCAATGCCAGCCCCATACGCCATGCCGGCTCCGTGGTCGGCTACCTGTCCGTGCGCACGCGGCCCGAGCTGGGCGAGGTGCAGCAGCATGAGGCTCTTTATGAGCAGATCAATGCCGGCATACGTGCACCGGGCCTGCATCGGGGCTTTCCGGTGGGCCGCGGCACCCTGGGCACCGTGCTGCGCTGGTGGCGCTTCAGGCCGCTGGCCTGGCGCGTACAGGCCCTGGTCGCCGGGCTGTGGCTGCTGGGCAGCGCCGGCCTGTGGTCGCCAGCGCTCCAGGGACCGGTCGTGCCGCTGACGGAGATCTGGCCGGCCTGGCTGATCTGGAGCCTGGCCTGCGCGGCGTCCGGGCAATGGCTGCGCAGCCGGTTGCTCGCCCCGCTGGCGGCCTTGCGTGGCCAGTCGCAGGCCGTGGCCAGCGGCCAGCAGGCCGCATCCCTGTTCGCGCAGCGCGCCGACGAGATCGGTGCCATCGGCGCTGCCGTGCGGCAGACGGGGCTCAACCTGGTCTCGCTGGTCGGCGACATCCAGGGCAAGAGCGACCAGGTGCGCCGATGCGCGCTGGCCGTGCAGCAAGGCAGCACCGAACTGAGCGAGCGCACCGAAGCGGCGGCGGCCAGCCTGGAACAGTCGGCGCAGGCCATGCAGGCCCTGGCCGCCGCCATAGAGCGCAGCAGTGCCCAGGCGGGGCAGGCGGCCGGCCGCGCGCGGCATGGCGTGGATGCTGCGGGGCACAGCAGCCAGGCGGTGGCGCAGCTGGATCTGGGCATGCGACGGGTGGCCCGGGCCAGCGACCAGGTGGGGCGGATCAGCGCCCTCATCGACGGCATCGCCTTCCAGACCAACCTGCTGGCCCTCAATGCTGCCGTGGAGGCTGCACGCGCCGGCGAACACGGCAAGGGTTTTGCCGTGGTGGCGGACGAGGTGCGGGGCCTGTCCCAGCGCAGCGCGCAGGCTGCACGCGAAATCAAGGCCCTGATCGAGTCGTCGCAGCAACAGGTCGCGCAAAGCTGTGCCATGGCGCGCGAGGTGGGTGAAGCCATGCAGGCCATGCAGGCCGACATGCGCGAGCAGCTGGTGCTGGCCGAAGCCATGCAGGCCGCCAGCCAGGCCCAGGCAGGCGGCGTGCAGCAGGTGCAGGCCGCCGTGCAGCAGCTCGAACAGATGACCCAGCACAATGCCGCGCTGGCGCGCGACACCATCGCACAGGCCAGACTGCTGTCCGCGCAGGCGCAGGCGCTGGAAGCCGCGGCGTCGGTCTTCCACGGCAAGGGGATGCCCGCATGACGGCGCAAGGCCCGCAGATGGCCTGTGGCAGCGGGCCGGCCGCCCTGGTGCCTGGCCAGACACTGGACGAAGACCTCCAGAGCGTGGCCATGGAGGCCGCGCCCGACGGCATCCTGCTGGTGGACCGCAGTGGCCGCATCCTGCTGGCCAACCCTGCCATGCAGGCCATGAGCGGCTATGACGCGCAGGAACTGCTGGGCCAGCCGCTGCAGGTGCTGCTGCCGGCCGAGGCGCATGCCGCCCACGGTCCGCAGCTGCAAAGCTACTTCGCCCAGCCCGCGCGCCGGCCCATGGGCCAGGGACGCGACCTGTGGCTGCTGCGCAAGGATGGAAAGCGCCTTTCGGTGGACATCGCGCTGGGCCACTCCACCCATGGCGGCGGCGTGGCCGTGGCCTTTGTGCGCGATCTGTCGCAGCTGCGCCAGATGGAAGCCTGCATGCACTATCACGCCACGCACGACACGCTGACCGGCCTGCTCAACCGATGGCAGTTCGGACTGCAGATGGAGCAGGCCATCTCCCAGGCGCGCAGCCGTGCGCCGGGCGGTCCGGGATCCTTTGCGCTGCTGCTGCTGGACCTCGACGACTTCAAGGCCATCAATGACGGCTATGGGCATGATGTCGGAGACCAGGTGCTCCAGGAAGTGGCGCGGCGCCTGCAGGCCGCGCTGGGGAGTTCGGCCACGCTGGCGCGCATGGGGGGCGATGAGTTCACCGCGCTGCTTCAGCCCTGTGGCGACGAGGCCTTCGTGCGCTCGCGCATCGATGCGCTGATGCGCGAGCTGTGCCGACCCTGCGCCATCGGGCATTTCTCGCTCAACTTCGGGGCCAGCGTGGGCGCTGCCTTCTATCCTCAGGACGCGGGCGATGCGGCCACGCTCATGCGCTATGCCGACATGGCCATGTACGAGGCCAAGCATCGCGGCCGAGCCTCCTATGCGCGCTATGCCCGTGCCATGGGCGAGGCCATGGCCGAGAAGGTGCTGCTGCACGAGCGCCTCAAGCAGGCCCTGGACAGAGGCCTGCTGAGCCTGCATTTCCAGCCCCAGGTGCAGGTCGCGGGCGGCCAGGTCCAGGGCGTGGAGGCGCTGCTGCGCTGGAACGACGAGCAGATGGGCTGGGTCTCTCCGGAGCGCTTCGTGCCCGTGGCCGAATCCACGGGCCTGATCCTGGCCCTGGGCGAATGGGTGATCGATGCCGCCTGCCGCCAGGCCGGAGACTGGCTGCGCGCCGGGATGCCGCTGCGCGTGGCGGTCAATCTGTCGGCCCAGCAACTGCGCCAGGCCGATCTGCAGCAGCGCCTCATGGGCAGCCTGGCGCGCCATGGCGTGCCGCCGCACCTGCTGGAGCTGGAGGTCACGGAGTCGGCTGCCATGACCGATCCGCTCCAGGCCCGCGAACTGCTGGGCAGCCTGCTGGCCTCGGGCGTGTGCGTGGTGCTGGATGACTTCGGCACGGGCTACTCCTCCCTGGCACATCTGCGCGACCTGCCGATCTCGCGCGTGAAGATCGACCGCACCTTCATCGGCCCCATGCTCGACAGCCCCGCCGATGCCAAGATCGTCAAGGCCGTGATCGCGCTGGCGCGCACGCTGGGTCTGCAGGTCGTGGCCGAAGGCGTGGAAACCTCGGAGCAACTGCGCCTGCTGCGCATCCTGGACTGCGATGCCTACCAGGGCTGGCTGTTCGCGCGCGCCATGCCGGCCGAGCAGATTCCGGCGCTGGTGCGCAAGCCTGTGGCGGCCATCCTGGCGCAGGATGGATTGGGCTAGGGCCGGGGCTGGACCTGATCGCCGGCATTCTCCAGCGCCACGCATCCACTGCTGATCCCTTGCAGCACTTCGGGGCTGAGCGTGCAATGCCAGCGATCGGTCCTGTCCAGTGCACCGAGGAGGGCCAGGCGGTGCAGGCTGCGGGCGATGGTTTCGCGGCTGGTGGCCAGCAGGGCGGCCAGCGCGCCCTGGCTGGGCAGGCGCACGAGGCGGCTCGATTGCAGGTGCGACAACTGCACCAGCGTGGCGGCCAGCTGGCGCAGCACGCCGGGAATGTGCACGATGCGCGCCCACTCGGCCAGCAGGGCGTTGTTGTGGGTGTAGTGGGTTGCCAGGGCCAGCACGAAGGGGGCGTCTACCAGGCCCTGGCGCACGATGGTGGCGATGTCCACGCAGCAGATGCGGCCCGGCCCCAGGGCCTCGAAATGCATGGCCGATGGCTGCTGCAGCCATCCCGGGCTGCCCAGCGCGTGGCCGTTGCCGAACAGGGCCACGGGCCTTGCCACGCGGTCCTCGCCGCTGCGCATGGCCAGCACGTAGCCCAGCTTGATGACCTGGAACTCATGGGCGATGCGGCCCTGCCTTTGCAGGATCTGGCCCTTGACCAGGTTGCGCTCGCGGATGTGGGGCCGCCATCTCGGGCTGGCGGAAGGCGGCAGCTGGCCCAGCAGGCAATGGGGCGAACGCATGCATTCGCTGCAGCGTACGGCTGAAGGCGCAAGGGACGACGATGGCATGGCACGGACGGTTCGGAGGCACCGCAAGCCAGGACAGGGATGCCCGGGCGGCGGCAGGGGCCCGGGCGTGCGGCCAGGGCGAAGCCGTGCAGGCTAGCGGGCTATGCCGTTGGGTGCAACATGATGTAACCGGTTTGCGCCCCGTTTCGCGCAGGATGGCGGCAATCCTGCGCCCTTTGTTGACCTGGGTCAGACGGTCTGCGTGCCGTCGGCGCGGGATGCCTCGCGCATGCGGGCCAGTTCGCGCGCCGGCAGCGGCATCTCGCCGCTGGCCACCTTCATCAGCAGGCAGTGCAGCATCTCGGTGGACAGGCCGTGCAGCACCAGGCGGTGGCCCGCGCGCAGCGTGGACAGCGGCACCAGCGGGTGCTTGTTGTTGAGCATGACCAGGTGCTCGGGCGAGGCCAGGATCCTGGCCGCGTAGATGGCCACGGTCTCGTCCAGCTGCAGCGAGTTGCTGGCGCGCCAGAAGTCATTGTCGGTCAGCAGCAGCTGGTAGACGGGGGTGTAGACCTCGATGGCGCTTTGCAGGTCCAGCAGGTTCAGCCGCCCGCGCGGCATGTCCTCCAGGCGCAGCGGCGGCTCGCGCAGCATGGAGAAGTCGGGTTCGGCCACGGGCTGCAGTTCCTGGCCTGCCGCGCGCAATGCATTGTTCAGGCGGATGACGAAGTTGAACAGGTTCAGGTCGTGCTTGAGGAACAGCTCGTCCTGGATGGCGTCTATGCCATCGGGCTCCAGCGGCGAGGTCGATACGGGTGTGGGTGCATTGGCCGCGACGAAGGCGAGGATCTGCGAGCCCAGGTGGAAGTGGCGCAGGATCAGCCAGTTGGCTTCGGGTGAGACGAAGCGGTTCATGCTGAAGGCCAGCAGCCGGTGCAGCAGCCTGGAGTGCGCCCAGTTGCGCGGTAGCAGCACCTTGAGGATCTGGATCAGCACGATGCTGGTGCGCGCCAGCGGCCGCAGAAAGGGCAGCAGGTATTGGCGCGAGCCGCTGCTGCAGTCCCGCAGCCAGGCGGCCTTGACGTCGTCGGGCAGGGGCGTGCTCTGGTCGAGGTACAGGGCGCGCCAGGGACTGGGGTCGCGTTCGTCGTGGGGCTGGTCCAGGAAGTCGGGCGGGGGCATCAGGTCTCCTCGGGCATGACGTGCTCGAACTGCATCAGGTACAGCGCCGCCGTGTGGCGCGCGGTGCGCGCGATGGCCTGTGCGGCCGTGCCCTGGCTGTCCAGCTCCATCACCATCTGCACGGCCATGAGCCAGCGCTCCAGATGGTGCTCGTCGTTGGCGCCATGGTATTCGAGGAAGCGAAAGGCCTCGGGCGGCAGCGGCAGGCTGGCGCGCAGCAGCGGCAGCAGGCTGGGGACGATGCGCTGGCCCGTGCCCTCGATGATGTAGATGGCGCCCAGCAGCCCCACGGGGTTGGGCGTGGCGGCCAGGCCATGCAGGTAGGCGTTGAGGGCCTCGCCGCCCGGGTTGCGGCGCAGCCGCGTGATATCGGTCTCGGTGCCACCGGCCTTCAGGTAGTCCTGGTGAAGGATGCGGAAGTCGTTCTGCTCCTCGCCCGCATGCACGTCGATCAGCGCGGCCAGCGCCGCGTGCTCGCCGGTCAGCGAAGCCGCGCCCTCGCGCATCCACAGGCTGCCTTCTCGCACCTGGGGAACCCAGTGGCTCATCCAGCGTACGTAGTCCGTCGTCTGCAGCCTGCCGGTGCGGATGCGTTGCAGCAGCGGCGTGCGCCACACGCGCGAGCGGTAGTCCTGCCAGAGGCTGGCCAGCTCGGTCAGCAGAGGGGCCAGCGTGGCGGGTGCCTGCCCTGGATCATGGGGCGGGGCGATGGTGGATACGTCGGGCAGCAGGTCCACGGCGCCCGGAGCATCCGCCGCAGCCGCGCGCGGCGCCGTGGGGTCCGGGGTACGGGCAAGGGCCTCGTCCTCCACCTCCAGCAGCATGTAGCCTGCCGTGAAGCGGCCCGACTCGGGGATGAAGCACAGCACGGTGTCGCCGTGCTTCAGGCGTGCCGACTGCGTGCGCAGGAACTCGGACAGCATCACGAAGATGGAGGCCGCGCCCGTATTGCCGCGCCAGGCCAGGTTGCTCCACCAGCGTTCGCGCGGGATGGACAGCCGGGCCTTGCCCAGCAACTCCTCCACCACGGGAATGAAGCGCTCCGACGAGTAGTGGCACAGGAAATGGTCTATGCCGCGCGCGGGCACCCAGCCCGTATGCGCCAGGTGAGCGTACTCGTGGATGCAGACGTCGAACAGGTGCGGCAGCAGGCGGATGTCCTGACGCAGCGACAGTGCGCCCGCGGCCTCGGCATCGCCCCAGGCCGCGAAGTCCAGGTGGCTGGTGGAGCGGTCGGGCGTCAGGCCCAGCTGCATGCAGACCGGGTAGTCGCCGGCGAAGCTGCGCAGATGCGTCCAGCGCAGCTTCAGGCGCAGTCCAGCCGATCCGGGCAGTGCCCGGGGGCCGCCGAGCAGAACCGCCCCTGCGCCATCGGAGAGCATCCAGCGCAGGAAGTGGGCATCGAAATCCGTGTCGTAGCCCTGGGCCGCGAAGCGCGAGCGCTTGAACAGGCGCGAGGGCATCTCGCTGGCCACGGCCAGGGCCAGGCTGGCTGGCGCACGGTCCACGGCCTGGGCGGCGGCCTGCAGCGCGCCCACGCTGGCCGCGCAGACGCCGTGCACTGACAGCGTCTCCATGGGCGGCGCGGCCAGCTCGCCCTGGATCATGTTGGCGAAGCCGGGCATCAGCGCATCGCCGCCCGATGAGCCGCTGGCCAGAAAGCCGATGTCGCCCAGGGTGCTGCCGGCCTGCGACAGGCAGTCCTGGACGGCCTTCGCCGCCATGGCCGTATTGCTGTGGATCGTGCGCCCCTCGGCATCGATGGCGTAGTGGCGCTGGCGTATGCCGTTCTCGGCCAGGATGCGGCGCTTGATGCGTTCGGACAGGCGGTTCAACGGCGCCACATGGGCGTCCATGCCCGCGTTGTCGACGGGATCGCCGGGCAGGAACATGCCGGCGGAGTGCAGGTAGACGTTGGAATAGGCAATGGGCATGTGTTCTCAGTCCAGAGTGTCTGCGGGCATCTGCGCACGCGTGCGCGCCGGGGGCCAGATCGTACCGAGCACGAAGACGCGTGCCATGTAGGGCAGCAGCCCGCCTTCGTTGAGCTCCGCAGCCACGCGCCGCCGGTACTGCTCGCGGTGCAGCCGAGTGAGATCGGACCAGTGTGCCTGGGGCTGCTCATGGTGGGCCGTGTGCAGCCCGATGTTGAACAGCAGCGGATTGACCCAGCCCTCGAAATTGCGCGCGTAGTTCAGTGCGGTGGCGGGGTCCAGCCGCTGGCTGCGTGTCAGCGGGCGACCATCGGCATGGGCGTGTTGCAGGTAGTTGGTGGCCAGCAGCCAGTGCAGGCCGTGCAGTTGCGGAATGATCACCAGCAGCAAGGATTTTTGCCAGTCGATGGACAGCAGCAGGGCCCAGCTGCCCAGCCACAGCAGGTACTGGCCCATGCAGTAGCGGAACGCTCCGGGCCAGTGGCGTCGCAACTGCCCCAGCCAGCGCAGGAACAGCGGGTACAGCACCCAGGCGGCCTGCACCGGGTGCACCAGATAGCCGATCAGATGGTTGTGGTCGCCGCCGAAGCGGTAGGTGCGCGCGACATCGCGCGGCCCGTGGCGGAAGCGATGGTGGTTGGCCACATGGGCCGGCCAGAAGACAAAGGTCGGATGGCCTTGCAGCAGCGTGAGCCAATAGTCGGTGAGGCGGTTGGCCCGGCGCCCGCGCCACATGCGCAGGTGCGTGTGGTTGTGGTGTATGACGCCCACGCCCAGGGTCAGGAACAGTTCGATGCCGTAGAGCCAGGGATTCCAGCCATGGCGCCATTGCCACCAGACCAGCAGCGGCAGTGCCGCCATGTACACCAGCGACTGGAGATCGCGCCAGTGGCGCAGGCGGGGCAGGGCATGGCGTGCGTGTGGACGCATTCAGGGCCTGCTGCGTGCCGTGGCGGGCAGGGCGACGCGTGTCCCCATCAGCCGGTCCATGAAGGCCAGGGCGAAGCCGTAGTTGCCGTTGGGCCGTGCATGGTGCAGATGGTGGCGGCGGCTGGCCGCCAGCGCATGCGTGTCCGGCACCTGCGGGAAGAAGTCGTAGTTGGAGTGGCCGATGACGTTGAGCAGCAGGCTGAGCACGGGCACCGAGGCCAGCGACCAGAAGCTGAAGTCGTGCACCACCATGGGCAGCAGGATGACGTTGCCCAGCATCAGCGCCTCGATGGGATGGAAGCTGTAGGTGGACCATGGCGTGGTCACCACCGAGCGGTGGTGGTCGCCGTGAAAACGCCCCAGCAGCCGCGTGTGCAGCAGGCGGTGGTTGATCCAGAAATGCACGTCGTTCCAGATCAGCAGCACCACGATCTCGGCCGCGATGCGCCAGGGGCCTGCATCGGGTTCGAGGCGCGCCCAGCCCAGTTGCAGCAAGCCCCAGGGGACGACCATGCCGATGCCGAAGATCAGCACCGAATGCAGCGACTGCCGCCATTCACGGCGCAACTGGTCGGGCTTGAGCGGCCGCGTGTCCAGCACATGGCCCACGCCGTGGCGCTGCAGGCCGCGCGTGAGCGCCGACATGCCCCAGCCGCCTGCCAGGTACAACGTGCCGAAGAAGGCCAGTCCCCAGGCCATGACCTGCCAGGCGTCGAGTTCGGTGAAGGCTTGGGCAGCGGTCATGGGGGTGTCACCAGGCGCGTATGCCCTGCTCGCGGATGATGCGGCCCAGCGCCGTCACGTCCTGGCGTATGCGCAGGGCCAGGCCCTCGGGCGAGCTGCCCACGGCCTGCCAGCCCTGGGCCGCCAGGCGCGCGCGCATCTCCGGTGAGCGCACGATCTCGCCCACCGCTTCAGCCAGTTTCTGCACATGGGCCGCGGGCATGGCCCTGGGGGCGGCCACGGCGTTCCATATCTCCAGGTCGAAATCGCCCACGCCCAGTTCCTTGAGGCTGGGCAGGCCCGGTGCCAGAGGGCTGCGCGCGGCCGAGGTGACGGCCACGCCGCGCAGCTTGCCGGCCTGGACCTGGGCCATGGCCAGCGCGGGCGGCAGCATGGACAACTGAAGGTCGCCGCCCTGGAGGGCATTGAAGACCTGCGGATAGCCGGGGTAGGGAATGTGTTCGGGCCTGAGCGCGGAACGGCTCTTGAGCAGTTCCATGCCCAGGTGGCCCACGGTGCCGACGCCGGGGGAGCCGTAGCTCCAGCGATTGCCCGCCTGCGCGGCCGCCTCCAGGAAGGCCCGGCCCTCGGCGGCGCCGGCGGGCGCCACCAGCACCAGCGGTGCCACGCCGATCAGGCTGACCGGCTGCAGGTCCTTGACGGGGTCGTAGCGCACGGCGGGGTTGAGCAGCCGGGCAATCGTCATGTTGCCGTTGATCATGACGCTGAAGGTATGGCCGTCGCGCGCCCGCGCCACCTGCTCGCCCGCGATGTTGCCGCCCGCACCCACCTTGTTCTCGACGATGACAGGCTGGCCCAGGCGCTTTTCCAGCGGCTCGGCCAGCGCGCGCGCCGTGAGGTCGGGCGAGGAGCCGGCGGGAAAGCCCACGATCAGGTGCAGCGGCCGGCTGGGCCAGGCATCGCCTGCCATGGCGGCGCAGGGCAGCAGGGCCGAGGCCAGGGCGGCTGCGAAAAGACGGCGTACTGACGAGAAGGCGCTGGCGGGCATGGAGTGCGGTGAGGAGCGAAAGCGGCAGGCAATAAAAAACCCGGAGATTATCCGGGTTTCGTGGTCCCTGCCTTGTCGGTCGGCGCCGTCATGCGAATTCGGCCAGGGCCTTCTTCATCTTCTTCATGGCGGCCACCTCGATCTGGCGGATGCGTTCGGCGCTGACGCCGTACTCGGCCGCCAACTCATGCAGCGTCATGCCGCCCGAGCCGTCGTCGTTGACCTTGAGCCAGCGCTCCTCGACGATGCGGCGGCTGCGGTCGTCCAGCGCATCCAGGGCCATGGCGATGCCGTCCGTGGCCAGGTGGTCACGCTGACGCGATTCGATCATGGCCGTCGGCTCGTGCGCGCCGTCTGCCAGATAGGCGATGGGGCCGAAGGCCTGCTCGCCATCGTCGCCGGGCGAGGGGTCCAGCAGCACGTCGCCGCCGGCCAGGCGCGTTTCCATCTCCATGACCTCTTCGCGCTTGACGTTGAGCTTCTCGGCCACGGCGTCGATCTCGCCGGAGGTCAGCGTGTCGCGCAGCATGCCGTCCTCGGCCATCGCGGCGTCGGACTTCAGGCCCTGCTTCATGGAGCGCAGGTTGAAGAACAGCTTGCGCTGGGCCTTGGTCGTGGCGACCTTGACCATGCGCCAGTTCTTGAGGATGTATTCGTGGATCTCGGCCTTGATCCAGTGCATGGCGTAGCTCACCAGACGCACGTTCTGGTCGGGATCGAAGCGCTTGACGGCCTTCATCAGGCCGACATTGCCCTCCTGGATCAGGTCGCCGTGGGGCAGACCATAGCCCAGGTACTGGCGCGAGATGGACACCACCAGGCGCAGGTGGGACATCACCAGCCGCCCCGCGGCGTCCAGGTCGTTGTGTTCCTTGAGCTTGCGGGCGTAGTCCTGCTCTTCCTCGAGGGTGAGCATGGGCAGGCGGTTGACCGCGGAAATATAGGCATCCAGGTTGCCCAGAGGCGGCACCAGGGACCAGGGGTTAGCGGGCGCCAAGGTGGTCGCAATGGAGCCGGAGGCATTTGTCATTGCAGAGTTCCTTTCTTCCATACCTTCATGTTAGCACTCGTTGGGATCGAGTGCTAAAGCCGAAGTTCCGTCGTTGCTGAAGCGAAAATCGGGCCTGCACGTAGGACAGAGTGCGGTGCGCGCAGTTCCATCGCCATGGTTACCGATTGCTGCACTGCAATGATTGATTTTCTGCATCTCCGGGTTTGGCAAATTCTCATGCCCCCCGGGAAGGCAGGCGCAGGCGTCCAGGCCCTGCAACCGCCGCGCGTTCCGACACGCCGGTTGAGCCAGCGCGCCGTGGCATGGGCTGCGTTGCCGGGTGGCAGCGCATGTCGACGATGGGGAGGTTCACGCGGTTGTTCACGATGCGGATGCCTTTTGCCGGATGCTGCGGATGTCGAAGGCACCGCCGGTCTGCGCCTGGTCGCTGACGGTGACGGGAGGCTTGCCGAGCAGCGGGAACACCAGCTCGGCGAAGCGGATGGATTCCTCCAGGTGCGGGTAGCCGGACAGCACGAAGGTGTCGGCGCCCAGCTCCACGTACTCGCGCAGCCGCTCGGCCACGGTGGCGGCATCGCCGACCAGGGCCGTGCCGGCGCCACCGCGCACCAGGCCCACGCCGGCCCAGAGGTTGGGCGAGACTTCCAGCCGGTCGCGCCGCCCGCCGTGCAGCGCGGCCATGCGCGACTGGCCCACGGAGTCCATGCGCGCATAGCCGGCCTGGGCGCGGGCGATGTCCTCGTCGGTGAGCTTGCTGATCAGGCGCTCGGCGTCGGCCCAGGCCTCCGCGCCGGTTTCGCGCACGATGACGTGCAGGCGTACACCCAGCTTCACCTGGCGCCCCTGCGACGCGGCGCGCCGGCGGATGTCGGCGAACTTCTCGCCCACGGCGGCCGGCGGCTCGCCCCAGGTGAGGTAGGCATCGACCTGGCGCGCGGCCAGGTCGTGGGCGGCGTCCGACGAGCCGCCGAAGTACAGCGGCGGGTGCGGCTTTTGCACGGGCTCGAAGAAGTTGCGTCCGCCCCGCACCTTGAAGTACTTGCCGTCCAGGTCCACGGTCTCGCCCGACAGCAGCCGGCGCCAGATGGTGAGGAATTCATCGGCGTAGGCATAGCGTTCGTCGTGGTCCAGGAATACGCCGTCGGCGGCCAGCTCGGTGGCATCGCCGCCGGGCACCACGTTGAGCAGCAGCCGCCCGCCCAGCGCCTGGTCCAGCGTTGCGGCCTGGCGGGCGCTGGAGACGGGGGCGCCCAGCGAGGTGCGCAGGGCCACCAGCAGCTTGATGCGCTGGGTGACAGGCACCAGGCTGGAGGCCACCACCCAGGGGTCCAGGCAGGAGCTGCCGGTGGGGATCAGCAGGCCGTCGTAGCCCAGCTGCTCGGCCGTGACGGCGATCTGGCGCATGTAGGCATTGGTGGGCGCGCGGCCGAAATCCGAGGTGCCCAGGTAGCGCGTGTCGCCCGAGGTGGGCAGGAACCAGAAGATCTCGGGCGATGCGGAGGAAGCTGCGGTCATGGGGGCTCCGGAAAAGGGGAAAGGGATGAAATCGTGCCGTCGCCGCCGGGCAGCTCGCCCAGGCGCTGCAGCCGCGCCCGCACCACGCTGCGGCTGATGCCCAGCTGGCGCGCGGTCTGCACCTGGTTGCCCCGGTTGCGCTGCCAGGCCTTGAGCAGCAGGGCGTTGAGCACATGCTGCTCCAGGCCTTGCGCGTGGATGTCGCACAGGCTGTCCAGCGCATCGGCCAGGGCCAGCTCGGCGGCTGCGGCCTGGGCGTTGTGCGCGGCCTCGTCCGAGGCGGCCGGCTCGGGCTCCGCCTGGCTGCTGGCGATGTGCAGGTCGCCGGCGCCGATGTGCACGCCCTGGGTGAGCAGCAGGCTGCGGTGGATGACGTTCTCCAGCTCGCGGCTGTTGCCGGGCCAGTCGTGTTCCAGCAGCTTGCGCTGTGCGTCCGGGCTGAGCGCCATGGGCGCGTAGCGCATGCGCTGGCAGTAGCTGGCGATGAAGTGGCGGGCCAGCGGCAGGATGTCGGCCGGTCGCTGGCGCAGTGGCGGCATGGCCAGGGTGACCACGTCGAGCAGGTAGTACAGGTCCTCCCGAAAGCGCCGGGCCGCGACCTTGGTCAGCAGGGGGGCGTTGCTGGCGGCGAGCACGCGCACATCGGCGGGCGTGCGCTGGCTGGCCCCGATGCGCGTGACCGCCTTGTCCTGCAGCACGCGCACCAGCTTGCTCTGGATGTGCAGCGGCAGGTCGTCGATCTCGTCGAGCAGCAGCGTGCCGCCGTGGGCATCCTCGAAGCGGCCCGGCAGGCTGCCGAACGCACCCGTCAGCGCGCCGCTTTCATGGCCGAAGAGTTCGGCGTTGATGAGGGTCTCGGACAGGGCGCCGCAGTTGACGGCGACGAAGGGGCCGTCACGGCGCGGGCTGAGCCGGTGGATGTGGCGGGCCACCATCTCCTTGTCGGCGCCGCTGTCTCCGAGGATGAGCACGCCGGCCTCGCTGGCGGCCACCTGCTCCATGGTCCTGAGCAGGGCCTGCGACGCCGGGTCCTCCAGGATCCAGGCAGCGGGCGCGACTTCGGCAGTGCGTTGAGGGGAGGAGGCGCCGGTGGGCCATTGGGGCAATCGTGTGCTCATGGGGCGGGGTCACGAGTAGAAGCTGGGCTGCGGATGGGCTCCATTGAGCACCCAGTCCCCCAGCTCCTGCAGCTTGTAGTGCAGCGGGTCGTGCAGCGTCTGCGTGCGCAGGTTGCGCCAGAAGCGGTCGAAGCGCAGCGCCGCGTGCGTGGCGCGTGCACCCGTGGCCTCGAAGATGCGGCTGGACAGGTCCAGCCCGGTGCGCGTGGTGGCGATCTTGGCGGCGGTCACGGCCACGGCGACTTCGCCGCGCTCGTGCGCGTCCAGGGCCGTGCCGCGCTGCCAGGCCGCATCGAAGCGCCGTGCGGCCTGCTGCGTGAGCAGCCGCGCGCCTTCCAGGGCGGCCCACAGCTCGCCATACAGCGCCTGGATGTGGGGGTCCGCGCTGGCCGCCTCGACGCCGGACTTGAACCAGGGCCGGGCCTCGCGCAGGGTGTAGCCGCGCGCCTGCTCCAGCGCGCCCTGGGCGATGCCCAGGAACAGATGGGCGAAGATCAGCTGGGCCAGCAGCGGGCGCAGCGCGGCCCGGGGCGTGGACAGCGGGCCGGGGTCCAGCAGCAGCTCGGAAGCTTCCACGCGCACGCGCTCGAACAGGGCCGAGCCGCTGTCGGTCTGGCGCTGGCCCATGTTGTCCCAGTCGCGCAGCAAGGTGATGCCCGTGCGCTCCGTGGGCAGCACGCCGATCAGCAGCCGGCCGCTGTCGGCATCGATGGCGGAAGCCACCAGCATCTGCGAGTCCAGCGCGCCGGAGGTGAAGCTCTTCTTGCCCGAGAACTCCCAGTGGCCGGACAGGCGCGTTGCCGTGGTGCGGCGGTCCAGCGGGTTGAGCGTATTGCCCCAGAACCACCGGTGGCGCGCGGTCTGCAGCAGCCAGGGCCGCCACTGGGCGGGCTGGCCGAACAGCTGCACGGTGGCCAGATGCAGGTGCTGGAAGCCGAAGACATGGGCCAGGGAGCCGTCTGCCGTGGCCAGGATGCGCACCGCGTCCAGCGTCTGCACCCAGTCCGCGCCCAGGCCCTCCAGGTCCCGGGGAATGCTCAGTGCCAGCAGGCCGCTGGCGCGCAGCGCATCGCGCTCGGCCTTGGGCGTGCCACCGGCCACGTCGCGCTCGGCGGCGGTGGCGGCGAACCGGCGGGCCAGGTCCTCGGCGATGGCCGTGGGCGAGGAGGATGGCGGGGACTGGGCGGGCAGGTCCGCACTCATGCTGCCTGCTCGGCCAGGGCCGGTGCCAGGCGCACCGGCGCCAGCTGCTGCAGCGTGCCGCGCAGTACGGGAGCCGATAGCTGCACGGTCAGCTCGATGCGCTGGCGCAGCGACTCGCTGCGGACCTGGCCGTCCTGGATGTCCTCGGGCGTGGCATAGACGCCGATGGGCAGGGTCAGGGCCGAGAAGAAGCCGAACAGCGGCCGCAGCTGGTGGTCAAGGATGAGCGCGTGGCGCGGGCTGCCGCCCGTGGCGGCGAGCAGCACGGGCTTGCCCTGCAGGGCGTCGAGGTCGATCAGGTCGAACAAATGCTTGAGCAGGCCCGGCAGGCTGGCGCGAAAGACCGGGGCGCCGACGATGAGGAAGTCGGCCTGCTCGATGGCCTCGATGGCCTGGCGCGTGGGCACGGGCAGCTCATCCTTGGACAGGGCTGCACCCAGGTGGGGCTGGAGGTCCACCAGGTCGATGACCTGGGCCTGCAGAGGCAGTTCCTGCCCGAGGCGGGCATGCAGGGCGTCCAGCAGGACGCGGGTGCGGGAGGGGCGGCTCAGGCTGCCATTGACGATGACGGTCTTCAGCGATCGGCTCATGGGGGCTCCTTGAAGGGGGTTGCGGCGGCGGCGCCTGCCTGTCGGGGACCGCCCTGGATGCCTTCATTACAGGCCGGTTCATGCCGCGGGGGAAAGAAGTTGAGCGCATTTGTTTATGAGCTTTGCGGCGCGTGCAATGCCTTGTTTTGCAAAGGAATTTTCCAGCCGGGTGCATATGCAAATAAGCGTCGGCGATATGCCGGCAGCGCCACCGCCTTCATCCCGCCACGCCCACGTTCCAGTAGTACACGGGACGGGCATCGTTCAGCAGGATGTCGCCCACCGAACGGGCCTTGTAGAGCACGGGGTTGTGCGAGGCCAGGGTGCGCGCGTTGCGCCAGTGGCGGTCCAGTGCCAGGTCCTCGGCCAGCGCACTGGAGCCGCCGACCTCGAACAGGCGCGCGGCGGCCTGCAGCACGGGTTCGGCCACGGCCACCTGGGCCTGGGCCGTGCGCAGTTCCAGCGCGTCCAGTTCCTCCAGGGGGATTTCATGGCCCTGGGCGCGTTCGCGTGCGATGCGGCCCAGCGCGGCGGCCACATCGGCCGCGACCACCTCGGCCAGATAGGCGGTGGCACCCAGCTGGCCCACGATCTGCTGCACCAGCGGGTCGTCCTTGGGCAGGGCCGCGCTGCCGTGGCTGAACACGCGCCGGCGCGCGCGCACATAGTCCACGGCGTCGCGCCGCAGCGCGCGGGCGATGCCCGCCAGGGTGGCCAGGTGGAACAGCTGGAAGTAGGCCACCAGGGGCGTGGGCCGGGCGCGCGGAAAGCGCATCACATCGGCCTCGGGCACACGTACCCGGTCGAGCACCGTGGTGCCCGAACCCGTGAGCCGCTGGCCGAAGCCGCGCCAGTCGTCCAGCCGCTGCACGCCGGGCTGGCGGGTGGGGACGATGGCGTGCACGGTCTCGTCCTCGCGGCCCGGCACGACGGCACGGGCCACGACGGTGACCCAGTCGGCATACAGCGCGCCCGTGCTGTAGAACTTGCGTCCGTCCAGGCGCCACCATCCGGTTTCGGGGCCGGTGTCCGGCACCAGGGTCGTCTGCAAAGCGCCCACGGCGCCCGCGCCGGTCTCGGTGGTGGCGTTGCCGAACACGGCGCCCTGCGCGGCCAGCGGCAGCCAGCGTGCCTGGGCGGCCGCATCGCGGTCGATCAGCACGCGGTCCAGGAAGCCGAAGTGGGGCCGCAGGATCTGGGCCACGTTGGAGTCGGCCTCGGCCAACTCCACGAGCAAGGCGAACAACTGCTCCACCGTGGCGCCCAGGCCGCCGAAATGGCGCGGCACGCGTAGCGCCGTGAAGCCGCTGTCGCGCAGCCTGGCGATGGCGTCATGGGCCAGGGTGCGCGTGCGCTCGCGCTCGGCCGCGCCCCGGGCGATGTGTTCGAACACGGGGCGAAAGCGCGCCTGCAAGGCATGCAGCGTGGGAGCGTCTTCGGGCACCGGCGGGAGGATCTGGGAGGGAGTCTGGGTGGTCATGGAGGCAGCAATGTCCAAGGCCCGCCCGGAATCCTCCGGGACGGGCCTGTCTGGGGGGATGGCAGAGGTTCGGGTCAGCGGCGCCAGCGCGCCGCCGCATGGCTGTCCGGCAGGCGGTCGCCTCGGCCGAACAGGCGCTGGCGCAGCGTGGCGTCCTCGCCGTGGCCGGTGCGGTAGCGGCCCCGGTTCTGCAGCTCGGGCACGACCAGGGTGGCGAAGTCCTCCCAGGTCTCGGGCACCACGATGCGCGTGAGGTTGAAGCCGTCGATCTCGCCCACGTCGATCCAGCGCTCCAGCGCGTCCGCCACCTGCGACGGGTCGCCCACGATGGTGGTGTAGCGGCTGCCCAGCGAGAACTGCTCCAGCAGCTTGCGCCGCGTGGTCAGGCCCTGCTGGCGCGCGGCCTGGGCGGCCGACTGGATGGCATTGGTGGTGCCGAAGGGGATGGGGTCGTCGAGGCCGTACTTCGCGAAGTCCACGCCCGTGCTGGCGGCGAAGTGGGCCAGGCCTGCCTCGGGGCTGGCATGGGCCAGGTAGTCGGCATGTTTTTCGCGGGCCTCGGCCTCGGTGCGGCCGGGCACGACGGCCACGCCGGCGTAGATCTTGACGTCCTCGGGCCGGCGGCCCGCGTCCACCGCCGCCTGCCGGATCTGGCGCGCGGCCTCGCGCGCGGCCTCGGGCGTGCGCGCGCCGATGAACACGCCTTCGGCATGCCGGCCAGCGAAGCGCAGCCCGCGCTCCGAGGTACCGGCCTGGAACAGCACGGGCGTGCGCTGGGGCGAGGGCGCGCTCATGTGGATGGCGTGGGCGCGGTAGAACGGCCCCTCGTGCGAGACCGCGTGCACCCTGTCCGGCAGGGCGTGGATGCGCCGCGCCTTGTCGGCGATGACGGCGCCCTCCTCCCAGCTGCCTTCCCAGAGCTTGTAGGACAGCTCCAGGAAGTCGTCGGCGCGGTCGTAGCGGCTGTCGTGCTCTGCCAGGCCCTGCTGGCCCAGGCCGCGCGCGCCACTGTCCACATAGCCGGTGACGATGTTCCAGCCGATGCGGCCGTTGGTGAGCTGGTCCAGCGTGCTGACGTCGCGCGCGAAGGTGTAGGGGTTGTGCGCGCCCACGGTGGCGGTGACGCCGAAGCCGATGTGCCTGGTGACCGCCGCCATGGCCGAGACCAGCAGCCAGGGGTTGTTGACGGGCAGCTGTATGCCTTCGCGCAGGGTCAGGTCCACGCCGCCCTGGTAGACGTCGTAGTAGCCGACCACGTCGGCGATGAAGATGCCGTCGAACAGGCCGCGCTCCAGCACCTGGGCAATATCGGTCCAGTACTTGAGCGTGCCGTATTCGGTGGAGCGGTCGCGGGGATGGGTCCACAGGCCGTGGTGTATGTGGCCCACGCAGTTCATGTTGAACGCGTTGACGTGGATGTGGCGCCGGGGCTGGGTCATGGCGGATCCTGCTGCCTTGTCGTTCACTTCTTCAGCCAGGCCAGGCGGTAGAGCTTCTGGTCGTTGAGGTAGAAGGCGTGGATGGTCTTTCGCACCACGTCGGAGTTGCGGTAGATCTCCAGGAAGCGGGCGATGCGCGGGTCGGCCGCGCGGTCGCTGCGGGCCACGAACTGGATGGCCCAGGAGTCATCCTCGTAGCTGGTGTAGGCCAGGCCCTTGCTGGCATCGAAGGCCTTGGAGGCGATGATGAAATACGGAAAGCCCTGGGCCAGGTCCACGTCGGGCGTGGTGCGTGCCAGCTGCGGGCCTTCGATTTCCACGAACTGCAGCTTCTTGGGGTTGGAGACGATGTCCGCCTGGGTGCCCAGCAGCCCGGTATCGGGGCGCAGCGTGATCAGGCCCGCATGCTGCAGCAGACGCAGCCCGCGCCCCACGTTCACGGGGTCGCTGGCGATGGCCACCCTGGCGCCCTGGGGCAGATCGGCCAGGGATTTGTACTTGGTGGAGTACAGACCCAGGTAGGACAGGATGCCCGCCTGCACGCTGGTGAACTGGAAGCCCTTGCTGCGCGCGGCATGGGCCAGGTAGTTGCTGTTCTGGTAGTAGTTCAGGTCGATGTCGCCGGCATCCAGCGCGACATTGGGCGTGGCCCAGTCGGTGAACTCCACCACCTGAACGTCCAGGCCCTGCTTCCTGGCCTCCCTGGCGGCGGCTTCCACCGAGTCGGCAAAGATGCCCGGCACCACGCCGATCTTCAGGGGCGCGGCCAAGGCGGCGCCGGCCAGCAGCGCGGAGCCCATGAGTGCGGCCAGCTTCAGCCAGAGCTTGTTGGGGGACATGTGCATTCCATTCCTGTGTCGTTGAAAGATGTCAGAGGGCGCCGTGGCGCGGAGGGCGGATGCCGTTGAGCACGTAGTTGCCCACGGCGTGGTATTTCCAGCGCACGGGGTCGTGCAGCGTGTGCACGCGGGCGTTGCGCCAGAAGCGGTCCAGGCCCTGGCCGGCCAGGGTCGATGCCGTGCCCGCCAGCTCGAACAGCTTGCTGCCGGCCAGCAGGCTGGCGCTGGTGCTCAGCGCCTTGGCCTGCGCCACGGCGACCGAGGCGGCGGCCACGCTGTCGTCCGTGGGCGCACGCTGCGCGGCGTCCACGGCCAGGGCGGCGCGCCCCACCAGGGCGTCGGCGGCGCGCAGGCGCACATGGACATTGCCCAGCTGCTGCAGCAGCAGCGGGTCCTGCGCGGCGCTGGCCACGCCCGAGTCCACCCAGGGCCGGGCGTGTTCGCGGATGAAGGGCAGGGCGGCCTGCAGGGCGCCATGGCCTATGCCCGCATCCAGCGCCGCATGGATGATCTGGGCGAAGGGGCCGATGGTGGTGGGGCGCTCGAACGAACTCGTGAAGGGCACGACCCACTCGGGCTCCACGCGCACGCGCTCGAACTGCACCGAGCCGCTGCCGGTCACGCGCTGGCCGAAGCCGTCCCAGTCGTCGGTGACGGTGACACCGGGCGCATCGCGCGGGATGAACACCAGGGACATGCGTTCGCCGCCATCCTCCTGCGCGCTGGCCAGGGTCGGAATCCAGTGCGCGAACAGGGCACCCGTGCAATAGAACTTGCTGCCCTGCACGAACCATCCGGCGCTCTCGCGCAGCAGCTGCGTGCGGCGCCTGAAGTCGCGGTGGCCGATCTCGGCCAGCGCATTGCCCAGGCGTTCGCCGCGCAGCACGCGGTCATAGAAGAAGGCCTTTTGCGCAGGCGACCCGCCCACGCGCAGCACTTCCAGCGCGTAGTAGTGGTTCTGCGGGATGTGGCCGAGGTTGCCGTCGGCCGCCGCGATCAGGCCCACGGCCTGGGTCAGCGTGCCCGTGGACACGCCCGCGCCGCCGTACTCCTGCGGGATGGTGATGCCCCACAGGCCGCTGTGGCTGAACTGTTCGACCTCGCGCCAGGGCAGCAGGCGGTCGCGGTCGCGTTGCAGGGCGCCGGGGGCGACCAGGGCGGCGAAGGAGCGTGCCGCCTCCAGCGCCTCGGCTTCATTGCGGATGATGTGGGCGGGCTGTGCGGGAAGCGGTGCAGGCTGGGGCCGGCCACCCGGTGTGCAGGCCAGGGCCCGCAGTTCCTGGGTCGATGTCTGTGTCATGGGGTTCAGTTCCACTGGTGGCGGCGCGGCAAGGCGCCATTGAGCAGGTAGTTGCCCAGCAGGTGGTACTTCCAGCGCACGGGGTCGTGCAGCGTGTGCACGCGGGCGTTGCGCCAGTGGCGGTCCAGGTTGTGGGCGGCGCGGCTGGCCGAGGAGCCCGCCAGCGCGAGCAGGTGCTCGCCGGCCTGCAACGCGGCCTCGGTGGTGAGGATCTTGGCCTCGGCCACGGCCACCGAGCCCCGGGCGCTGGCCTGCTCGTCCACGGGCCCATCGGCCAGCACGTCCAGCGTGCGTGCGGCCTCCAGCAGCACGGCATGGGCCGCGTCCACCTCGATCTGCAACTGGCCGACCTCGTGGATGACGTAGGGATCGTCGCTGGCGCGCTGCACGCCCGAGTCCATCCAGGGCCGGCTTTTCTCGCGCACGAAGGCCAGCGCGTCGCGCAGCGCGCCCTGGGCGATGCCGGCGTCGATGGAGGCCTGGATGAGCTGCGACACCGGGCCCGACAGCGAGGGCGTTCCCTCGAACCGCCAGGCGTCAACGACATCGTCCTCGCCCAGGCGCACGTTCTCCAGCCGCACGCTGCCGCTGGCCGTGGTGCGCTGGCCGAAGGAGTCCCAGTCGTCGAAGACCGTCACGCCCGGGGCGTCGCGCCGCACCCAGGCCTGGACGATGCGGCCCGCCTCGTCCTGGGCGCGGAAGGGCACCCAGTGCGCGAAGGCCGAGCCGGTGGAGTAAAAGCGCGTGCCGCTGACGCGCAGGCCGCCCTCGGCATCGCGCGACAGGCGGGCCGTGGCCTGCAGCACATGGGCCGCGCGGCCCTTGCGCTCGGGGCCGGCATTGCCCAGGCGGTGGCCGGCCAGCACGTCGGCGAACCAGCGCCGCTGCTGGGCTTCGCTGCCCATGTCGCGCAGGTTCTGCAGTACGGCGAAATGGTTCTGCGGGATCTGGCCCAGCGAAGGGTCGGCCGCGCACAGGGTCACGAAGACCTGGGACAGCGTCTCGTACGAGGCCCCCAGCCCGCCATGGGCGCGGGGCACGGTGATGGCGCCCAGTCCGCTGGCGGTGAAGCGCTCGATCTCGTCCCAGGGCAGGCGGCGTTCGCGGTCGCGGTCGGCCGCGTCCAGGCGCCATGCGTCGGCCAGGGCCTGCGCGGCTTCAAGGGCCTCGGCCTCGCTGGCGATGCGGCGGGCAGGCGTGGGGGGCAGGGGCAGGCGCGTCAGCGCCCCGTCCTGCCGGTAGTGTGTCGAGCCGGGCAAGGCTGTGCCCTGGACATCCGGTGTGGTCATTCCGTGCCTCGTTCTGGAGTCGATGGGGAAGGCGGGGCCGGGGTGGCCCCTGCAAGAGAGTGCGGCGTGCGGCCTCAGCGGCTGCGCAGGCGGCGCACGTAGCCGTCGCCCAGGACCTGGACCACGGTGACGAGCACGATGAGCACGGCGATCACCAGCAGCATCACCTGGGTGTCGAAGCGCTGGTAGCCGTAGCGGATGGCCAGGTCGCCCAGGCCGCCCGCGCCCACGGCGCCGGCCATGGCCGAGGAGCTGATCAGCGCCACCAGGGTGATGGTGAAGCCGCCGATGATGCCGGGCAGGGCCTCGGGCAGGTAGACGTGGCGCACGATGTCCCACTTCCTGCAGCCCATGGCCTGCGCCGCCTCGATCAGGCCGGGATCGACCTCGCGCAGGCTGACCTCGACGATGCGCGCGAAGAACGGGGTGGCGCTGATGGCCAGCGGCACGATGGCCGCCCACACGCCGATGGTGGTACCGGCCACCAGGCGCGTGAACGGGATCAGGGCCACCAGCAGCACGATGAAGGGCGTGGCCCGGAAACCGTTGATCACGCTGCCCACCGCGCGGTTGACGCGCGGCGAGGCCAGGAAGCCCCCGGGCGCCGTGACGATGAGCAGCACGGCCAGCGGAATGCCGACGGCGAAGGCGATGCCGCCGGAGACACCAACCATCATCAGCGTGTCGGCCAGCGCGTTCCAGTAGCGCTCAATGGGAATGGACAGATTCAGCGACATATCCGAGATCCTTGATGTCATGCGCAATGGCCGCGGGCCCCTGCGTCAGCGTGTTCCAGTCATGGGAGGCCGTGCCGCCTTGCAGCGCGATCAGCAACTGCCCCTGGGCATGGCCCTGGATGCGGTCGATGCCGCCGTGCACCAGGCGCACCGTGCCGCCCAGGGCCTGGGCGATGCGCGGGAAGTCGGGCTCCAGGCCGTTCTCGCCCCGGTAGGTCAGCTGCAGGATGCGTTCATGGCAGCCCGCCGGCGGCTCGGGCCGCAGGCGCTGGCGCAGGTCGTCGGGCAGGCCGTGCTGCAGGGGCGCCAGCAGCGCGCGCGTGGCCGGGTGCTGCGGATGGCCGAAGACCTTCCAGACCTCGCCCAGCTCGGCGATGCGGCCCTGCTCCAGCACCAGCACGCGGTCGGCGATCTCGCGGATCACGCTCATCTCGTGCGTGATCAGCACGATGGTGATGCCCAGCTGGCGGTTGATGTCGCGCAGCAGCTCCAGGATGGACTGCGTGGTCTCGGGGTCCAGGGCCGAGGTGGCCTCGTCGCACAGCAGGATCTCGGGATCGGTGGCCAGGGCCCGCGCAATGCCCACGCGCTGCTTTTGCCCGCCCGACAGGCGGCTGGGGTAGGTGGCGGCCTTGTCCTGCAGGCCCACCAGGGCCAGCAGTTCCCTGACGCGCGCATCGATGCGGGACCGGGGCAGCCCCGCCACCTGCAGCGGCAGGGCCACGTTGTCATGGACCGTCTTGGCCGACAGCAGGTTGAAGTGCTGGAAGATCATGCCGATGCGCCGGCGCAGCTGCACCAGCTGGGCCTCGCCCAGCGTGGCGATGTCCACGCCGTCGACCAGGACCTGGCCGCTGGTGGGCTGCTCCAGCCGGTTGATGGTGCGCAGCAGGCTGGACTTGCCCGCGCCGCTGCGTCCGATGATGCCGAAGATGCTGCCCGGCGCGATCTCCAGGCTGATCGCGTCCAGCGCCTGCACCGGCCCGGCCGAGGACTGGTAGGTCTTGCCCACGCCGCTGAAGGCCACGGCCCCCGGCCCGCGGGCGGCCGCTGCCTGCGCGGGTGCGGCCTGTGCGGCCTGCGGGGCCGGCGCGCCCGTCAGGGGCTGTCTGGCTGCAATGCTGATGGCCATGCGCTCATCCTCCTTGCGCGGCTCAGGGCTTGACCCAGGCCAGGTTGTACAGGCGCTTGTCGTTGGAGAAGGCGCGCAGGGCCTCGGCCTTCACGGCCTCGGAGTTCTGGTAGATGCGGATGAACTTCTGCACCACGGGGTCCTGCGTGCGGCCGGCCTTGACCACGAACTGGATGGAAAAGCGCGCATCCTCGATGCCCGAATAGGCGAGCCCGCTGGAGGGATCGAAGGCCTTGGCCGCCACGATGAAGTGCGGGTAGCCCTGGGCGAGATCCACGTCGCCCGTGATGCGCACCAGCTGCGGCCCCTCGACCTCGACGAAGCTGAGCTTCTTGGGGTTCTCGACGATGTCGTCCAGGCTGCCCAGATAGCCCACGCCGGGCTTGAGCTTGATCAGTCCCACCTTCTGCAGCAAGAGCAGGCCGCGCCCCTGGTTCACGGGGTCGTTGGCAATGCCCACCTTGCCGCCCTGCGGTACCTGGGCGATGGCCTTGTGCCTGAGCGAGTACAGGCCCACGTTGGCCAGGATGCCCGTGCCCGCGCTGGCCAGCTTGTAGCCGTTCTTCTGGATGGCGTTGTCCAGGAAGGGCTGGTGCTGGAAGTAGTTGATGTCCAGGTCACCCGAGTCCACGGCCACATTGGGCGTGGTCCAGTCGGTGAATTCCACCACCTGCACATCGATGCCCTGGGCCTTGGCCTCCCTGGCGGCCACGGCCACCGAGTCGGCATAGGCGCCGGGCACCACGCCGATGCGCAGCTTGTCGGCGGCGTGGGCGGAGAACAGGGCCAGGGCGGCCAGCGGGGCGATCAGGACACGGGAAAGCTTCATCGGGATCTCCGGAAAGAAAGGGTTCGAAAAAGGCAGGGAAGTGCTGCGTCACGGCTTGCGCCAGGGCAGGCTGTACAGCCTGTCGTTGGCAGCGAAGGACTTGTGGATCTGGGCCTGGACGGCGCCCGAGGTCTGGTAGATGCGCACGAACTGCGCAATGCGCGGGTCCCGGGCGTTGTCCTGGCGCGAGACAAAGCGGATGGCGTAGTACAGGTCGTCAATGCCCGAATACAGCAGCGCATTGCCGGCCACCTGCGGCCGCCCGGCGTTGACGAAGTGGGCCGGGTAGCCCTGGGCCAGGTCCACGTCGTCCAGCGCGCGCACCAGTTGCGGTCCCTCGATCTCTACAAAGCGCAGCCTGCGCGGATTGGCCACGATGTCGTCCAGCCCCGCGCGCGGGCCCTTGCCCTCGCGCAGCTGGATCAGGCCGGCCTTCTCCAGCAGCAGCAGGCCGCGGCCCTGGTTGACGGGGTCGTTGGCCACGCCGACGCGCGCTCCCTCTTTCAGGTCGGCAAAGCGCTGTGTCTTGAGCGAATACAGGCCGATGTTGGGCAGCAGGCCCGTGGCCACGCTGGTGAAGGCATAGCCGCGCTCGCGGATGGCGTTGTCCAGGAAGGCCTGGTGCTGGAAGTAGTTGAGGTCGATGTCGCCGGCCGCCAGCGCCGTGTTGGGCGTGGTCCAGTCGGTGAACTCGATGACCTGTACGTCCAGGCCCTGGGAGCGCGCCTCCTTGGCGGCGACCTCGACGGAGTCGGCCAGCGAGCCGGGCGTGACGCCGATCTTCAGTGTGGCGGCGGCCGCGATCCCCGGCAGCGCCAGCGTGGCGGCGAGTGACCAGAGCAATGTGTTTCTGCGCGTGGGCATGGCGTGGTTCCTTCAGCAGACCCTGCCCGGCGGCGCCCACATGGCGCCTGCCGGCATGGCCTCTGAAGGCATTGCAACACCCGGCCCGGGCGCGCACCACGACGGAATTCACATTTCCTTATAGCGACTGTGAAGCGCTGCAAGGCCTTGTTTTGAAAGACTTTCCATGCCGCCTGCGCTTGAGCTTATTGCCGCAAGAGCTATGGATGGCTGCTGGTTGTGCGGCGGTGCAGCAATCGCCGTGGGCGACAGTCCACGCCCGCACTGCGCCATCGCCGTGGGGGACAATGCAGCGGCGCCGCCCGCCACCGGTGCGCGGGCGGCGGCTGCAATACATGCACTACAGGATGGACAAGCAATGGAGATGAAGAACGCAAAGACGGCCGTGGTCACGGGCGGGGGCACGGGCGTGGGCAAGGCCGTGGCGCTTGCCCTGGCAGGCGCGGGCTACCAGGTGGTGGTGGCGGGCCGCCGCCAGGCGCCGCTGGACGAGACCTGCGCCGAGGCCCAGGGCAAGTACGGCGCGGGCGAGCGCATGCTGGGCATTGCCACCGATGTCAGCGACCCGGTGGCCGTGGAGCAGCTGTTCGCACGCACGGTGCAGCGCTTCGGGCGCGTGGACCTGCTGTTCAACAACGCCGGCCGGGGCAATCCGCCCGGCTCCTTCCTGGACTGGACGCCCGAGCAGTGGCGCGAGGTGGTCGATGTCAACCTCAACGGCATGTTCTATTGCCTGCAGCAGGCGTTTCGCACCATGCGCGACCAGTCGCCGCGCGGCGGCCGAATCATCAACAACGGCTCCATCTCCGCGCATGCGCCGCGTCCCAATTCCAGCGCCTACACGGCCACCAAGCATGCCGTCATGGGGCTGACCAAGACCGCTGCGCTCGACGGCCGCGCCTATGACATCGCCGTGGGCCAGATCGACATCGGCAATGCCATGACCGAACTCGCATCGCGCATGGCCAAGGGCGTGCCCCAGGCCAATGGCGAGATCGCGGTGGAGCCGCTGATCGACGCGGATGTGGTGGGCCAGTCCGTGCTTTACATGGCCAGCCTGCCGCTGGAGGCCAATGTGCTGTTCCACACGGTGATGGCCACCAAGATGCCCTTCGTGGGCCGGGGCTGAACTGCGTTCGGGCCTCCAGGCCTGAACCCGGCTTCGCAGGCCCGGACGGGACACGCCCGCGCGGCAGCGGGCCAGTATCCGCTGTCACGGCGGTTTGCACGCCGAACCGGACAAGTCCGGCGGGCTACCATCCGCTGGCGGCGCGCCACCCCGGGTGCGTCTGACGGGGCCATGGAACCCGTGGCACCGCACCTATCCCCACCCTTTGAACCGGAGACAACCCCATGCAGCAGAAAGAACCCCCGGCAGGCCGCCATGTGCGCATAGGCGCGCTGGACGGCAGCGGTAGCTTCAACGCCTACCTGGCCGTGCCGCGCTCGGGCAGCGGCCCCGGCCTGGTGCTGGCGCAGGAGATCTTCGGCGTCAACGCCACCATGCGCGAGGTGGCCGACTACTACGCCGAAGAAGGCTACGTGGTGCTGGTGCCCGACCTGTTCTGGCGCCAGCAGCCCGATGTGGAACTGGGCTACACGCCGGCGGACTGGGAGCGCGCCTTCGGCCTCTACAAGGGATTCGACGAGGCCCTGGGCGTGCAGGACATCCAGGCCTGCCTGAACGCCTTGCGCCAGCGCCCCGAGGTCACGGACGGCAAGGCCGGCGTGCTGGGCTTTTGCCTGGGCGGCAAGCTGGCCTACCTGGCCGCCTGCCGCACCGATGCCGATGCGGTGGTCGGCTACTACGGCGTGGGCATCGAGGCGGCGCTGGACGAGGCCGAGCGCATCCGCTGCCCGCTCACCCTGCATGTGGCCGAGCTCGACGCCTTCTGCCCGCCCGAGGCGCGCCAGCGCATCGTCCAGGCGCTGGGTGGCCGCCCGCGCGTGGCCGTGCACGTCTACCCCGGGGTGGACCACGCCTTCGCGCGCAAGGGCGGCGACCATTTCCACCGCGCCTCGGCCCTGATGGCGCACGAGCGCAGCATTGCCACGCTCAAGTCCGCCATCGGCCCGCATTTCGACCTGGCGGCCCTGTGGGACAAGCACTGCGAGTACGAGTTCGCCACGCGCAACGTGGACGACACCATGGCCACCATGGTGGCCGAGCCCTACGTGAACCACATCCCGACCATGACCGGCGGCGTGGGCTTCAGCAACCTGCACGCCTTCTACACGAACCACTTCGTCAACAGCAATCCGCCCGACACATCGCTGACCCCGATTTCACGCACGGTGGGAGCCTCGCAGGTGGTGGACGAGATGCTGTTCTGCTTTACGCACACCACCGAGATCCCGTGGATGCTGCCCGGCGTGCGGCCCACGGGACGGCGCGTGGAGATCCCGCTGCTGGCCGTGGTCAAGTTCCGGGGCGACAAGCTCTACCACGAGCACATCTACTGGGACCAGGCCAGCGTGCTGGTGCAGGTGGGCCTGCTGGACCCTGCGCTGCTGCCCGTGGCGGGCGTGGAGACGGCCCGCAAGCTGCTGGACGAGACCCTGCCTTCCAACGAACTGCTCAAGCGTTGAGCGCGGCGCGGGTGCATGGGTTTTACCGTGCGCCCGCTGGCGGCCTGCAGGCCGCCAGGGCTCTCAGGGTTGCCACCAATGTTGATATGTCAACATTGGTGGATCATGCGGCCATCGCAATCGCCACTCCGGTTCCCTCGGACCCATGCCCCGCCCACGCACATCCACGATCCCTGCCGCCGATGCCGCCACCGGCCCTGCACCGGACACGCAGGTCTGCAGCCAGACGCTGGCGCTGGAGGACTTTCTGACCTTCCGCCTGGGCGCGCTGTCCAATGCGCTGCAGACCCAGGTAACGCGCCACTACATCGCGCCGGCATCGCCCGTGGGGCTGACCGAGTGGCGGCTCATGGGCCAGATCCAGCGCCATGGTGAACTGCACGCCAGCGCGCTGTCGCGCCTGAGCCTGATGGACAAGGCCCAGATCAGCCGCGCGCTGCAGCCGCTGATCGACCGGGGCTGGGTGCTGCGCCGCGCCGACCCGGAGCACGCGCGCCGCCACCTGCTGCAACTGAGCGAGGCAGGGCAGGCCGTTTTCGACGACGTGCTGGCGCGCGCCCGCCCCTACCAGGCGGCCCTGCTCAATGCGCTGACGGCCGAGGAGCGTGCCCAGCTCGACCGCATCCTCGGCAAGCTGGACCGGGCGTCGCAGGCGCTTGACAAGGGACTGGCCCAGGGTCCGGCCCAGGATCCGGCCTCGGTGCAGCCCTGACTCTTCTCCCTCCACTCCCACGACGACACACCATGAGCACTGCCATGCATCCCGACGAACGCGCCGCCCGCATCGAACTGGCCGCCTGCTACCGCATCTTCGCCATGCTGGGCTGGGACGAGCTGATCTACAACCACATCACGGTGCGCCTGCCCGACAGCGTGACGGGCGGGGAAAAGCAGTTCCTGATCAACCCCTTCGGCCTGCACTACGAAGAGGTCACGGCCAGCAACCTGGTACGCATCAATGTGCGTGGCGAGGTGCTGGACGGCTCGCGGCATCCGGTCAACCCGGCCGGCTTCGTGGTGCATGCGGCCATCCATGACGGACTGCCTGGCGCCCACTGCGTGATGCACACGCACACCACCTCCGGCATGGGCGTGGCCTGCCTGGAGCAGGGCCTGTCGCAAAGCAACTTCTACAGCGCCCAACTGCACGGCATGGTGGCCTACCACGACTTCGAGGGCATCACCATCCATGCCGACGAAGGGCCGCGCCTGCTGGCCAGCATCGGTGACCGCAAGGCCGTGATCCTGCGCAACCACGGCCTGCTCAGCTGGGGCAGCGACCTGCCCCAGGCCTTCGTGGTGCTGTGGACGCTGCAGCGTGCCTGCGACGTGCAGATGGCCACCCTGTCCATGGGTGCGCCGCGCATGGTCTCCGACGCCATGGCCCGGCGCTGCAACGAGGACTCGCTGACCTTCAATGCCAGCCACGGCGGTGCCCGCGATGTGTTCGACCACCTGGTGCGCCGCGTGAACCGGCGCGACAGCAGCTATCTCGATCTTTGAACCCGGAGCTTCCCGCGCATGACCATGGAACAGACAAGCATTTCATTCGACAAGGCCTGCATCTTCGGCGCCGGTGCCATCGGCGGCTGGATGGGCGCGGCCCTGGCCCGCGCCGGCTGCCAGCTCAGCGCCGTGGCGCGCGGCGCCGCGCTGCAGGCGCTGCGCACCCAGGGCCTGACCCTGGTGCACGGCGAGCAGCGCGAGCACTTCGCGCTGCGTGCCGAGCAGGACCCTGCCGCCCTGGGCGTGCAGGACCTGGTCATCATCTCCGTCAAGGCGCCGGGCATGCCCGATGTGGCCGAGCGCATCGCCCCGCTGATCGGCCCGCAGACCGTGGTTCTCACGGCCATGAACGGCGTGCCCTGGTGGTTCCTGCAAGGCGGCGTCGATGCCGCCGTGCGCGGCAGGCAACTGAAGACGGTGGACCCCGAAGGCCGCATTGCGCGCGCCATCCCGCTGGGCCAGGTGCTGGGCTCGGTGGTCCATGCCAGTTGCTCCAACGATGCGCCCGGCGTGGTGCGCCGCCACTTCGGCAACAGCCTCATCCTGGGCGAGCCTCTGGCCGCAGGGCCCGGCCTGCCGCCCACACCGCGCCTGGCGGCACTGGCCCGGCTGCTGCAGCGTGGCGGCATCGAGGCCAAGGTCTCCGACAACATCCAGCGCGACGCCTGGTACAAGCTCTGGGGCAACATGACCGTCAACCCCGTCAGCGCGCTGACGGGCGCCACCTCGGACCGCATCCTGGGCGACGAGCTGGTGCGCGGCCTGATCACGCGCGTGATGCTGGAGGCCAAGGAGATCGGTGCGCGCATCGGCCTGCCCATCGACGAGTCGCCCGAAGACCGCCATGCCGTCACGCTCAAGCTGGGTGCCTTCAAGACATCCATGCTGCAGGACGTGGAGGCCGGCAAGCCGGTGGAACTGGATGCCCTGGTGGGGGCCGTGCGCGAGATCGGCCAGCTCTGCGGCGTGCAGACACCGTTCACCGATGCGCTGCTGGGACTGGCGCGGCTGCAGGCGCGGCAGAAAGGACTGATGCCCTGAAGGCGATACCGCCTGGCCTGGCGCAATCGTAGACTACGCAGCCATGAAGCCCGATGCCTCGAACACCGCCCCATGGTCCACGCTGTGCGTGGTGGCCACCACCGTCCCCAGCGCCGAGGAGGCGGCCGGGCTGGCCCGCAGCCTGGTGCAGCAGCAGGCCGCGGCCTGCGTGCAGGTGGAAGCCATCACCTCGCACTATGTATGGGAGGGCGAGCTGCATGCCACGCCCGAATGGCGGCTGGTCTGCAAGACCCTGCCCGATGTGCTGGGGCGCCTGGCGGGGTTGATCCGTGCCGGCCACAGCTACAGCGTCCCGCAGATCACCATGCGCACCGAGCGCTGCATGGCCGACTACGCGCAGTGGCTGCGCTCGCAGGTGTCGGCGACGGCCCCGGCAGGGGCCGTGCCGCCGGTCACTGCGGCTTGACGTTGGCGGCCTTGATCACGGGGACCCAGGTCGCCGTCTCCTTGCGGATCAGTTCGCCGAAGGCGCTGCCCGTGACGATCCAGGGCTCGATGCCCTGCAGGTCCAGTTGCCGGACCACCGTCGGCCTGCCGAAGATTTCCTGAATATCCTTTTCCAGCTGCCTGAGCACGGCTGGCGGCGTCTTCTTCGGCGCCATCACGCCGTACCAGGAGGAGATGGCGATGCCCGGCACGCCGGCCTCGGCCAGCGTGGGCACCTCGGGCAGATACTTGCTGCGCGCCGGGTCGGTCACGGCCAGCGCGCGCAGCTTGCCCGACTGCACATGTGGCAGCAGGGCGGGCGCATTGCCCACGATCATCGGCACGGTGCCGCCCAGCACGTCGTTGAGGCCGGGGGCGGTTCCCTTGTAGGCCACGTGCAGGATGTCGGCGCCGGTCTGCTGCCTGAACAGCTCGCCGGCCAGGTGCAGGCTGGAGCCCACGCCAGGCGAGGCATAGCTGATGGTGGCCGGCCTGGCCTTGGACAAGGACACCAGCTCCTGCACCGTTTTGGCCGGCACGCCCGGGTGCACGGCAATCACGTTGGCCGCCTTTGCCAGCGACGCCACGGGTGCGAAGTCCGTCTCCACGCTGTAGCCGGGCTTGGCCAGCAGCGTGGGATTGATGGTCAGGTTGCCCTGGGGCACGACCAGCAGCGTATGGCCGTCAGGCGCAGCGCGCTTCACCATGTCGATGCCGATATTGCCGTTGGCGCCGGGCTTGTTCTCCACCACCGAGGTCTGTCTGTGGCGCTCTGCCAATCCCGTGGACAGCAGGCGGGCCAGGGCATCGACGGGCCCGCCCGGCGGGAAGGGCGCGACGATGGTGAAGGGCTTGGCGGCCAGTTGTTGCTGCACGGTGCCATCCTGGGCCAGGGCGGTCTGGCATGCGGCGGCGGCGGCGAGCAGGGCGGCGGTGCCGAGCAGGGTGGGGGCTGTCATGGGGGGAACTCCTGAGAAAGGCGAAGGCAAGTGCAAGCAAGAGAAGTGCCTGCCAGCATCGATTGTTTCTTGTATAAAACAATGTTCTTCTTATAAATCAATGCCGAGCATAAAACCTGTGGCTTGATACGGATCAAGGGAAAACCCTTGCCCTCTGTCCCCCATGCGGCCATGAAAAAAGGAGCGCAGTGCGCTCCTTGGTTCGAAGGGGTGGCTTCGGCCGGGCCCGGTGGCTGCCGTCAGGACAGCAGCGCCTGCGCGAATTCCCGGGCGTTGAAGGTCTCCAGGTCCTCGACCTTCTCGCCCACGCCGATGAAATACACGGGAATCGGTCGCTCCTGGGCAATGGCGGCCAGCACCCCGCCCTTGGCCGTGCCGTCGAGCTTGGTGACGATCAGGCCCGTGAGTTGCAGCGCATCGTCGAAGGCGCGCACCTGGGCCAGCGCGTTCTGGCCGGTGTTGCCGTCGATGACCAGCAGCACCTCGTGGGGCGCCGTCGCGTCGGCCTTGCTGACCACGCGGCGGATCTTCTTGAGCTCTTCCATCAGGTGCAACTGGGTGGGCAGGCGGCCCGCCGTGTCCACCAGCACCACATCCTTCTTGCGGGCGCGGCCGGCGCTGACGGCGTCAAAGCTCACGGCGGCGGGATCGCCGCCCTCCTGGCTGACGATCTCCACGGTGTTGCGATTGGCCCAGACGCCGAGCTGCTCGCGCGCGGCGGCACGGAAGGTGTCGGCCGCGGCCAGCAGCACGCTCTGGCCTTCCTCGGCCAGGTGCCGGGTCAGCTTGCCGATCGAGGTGGTCTTGCCCGCGCCGTTGACGCCGGCGACCATGATCACGGTGGGCTGGTGCTCGCCGATGAGCAGCGACTTTTCCAGCGGGCGCAGCAGGTCGGCCAGGGCATCGGCCAGCAGGGCCTTGACGGCGGCCGGCTCGGTGACCTTGGATTCCTTGACGCGGCGGCGCAGGTCGGCGAGCAGGTGCTCGGTGGCCTTGACGCCGGTGTCGGCCATCAGCAGCGCGTCCTCGAGTTCCTCGTACAGCGCGTCGTTGATCTGGGTGCCGGTGAAGACTGTGGCGATGCTGCTGCCGGTCTTGCGCAGGCCGGCCTTGAGACGCTGCATCCAGCTCTGGCGGCCGGCGCCCTCGGCCTCGGGCTTGGCCGTGGGCTCGGGCGCGGCGACGAAGTCGGACGATGGCGCCGCGGCTTCGGCCGAGGGTGCGCTGGAAGCGGTGGCATCGCCTTTGCCGCCGCCGAAGGGCTTGCGCCACCAGGAGGACGCGCCACCTGCTTCGGCGGCAGCAGCGTCGGCAGCGGGCGGGGCGGAAGCCTTGTCCGGTGCGGGGGGCGTGGGAATGCCGGCCTGGTCGGGCACGGCGCTGCGGTCCGCCGGGGAGATCTCGGCAGCGGACGGGGGGGTGGGCTTTTTCTTGAAAAAACTGAACATCGGCAGGTTCTTAGAATCACAGCATTCTATGAAACATGCACTCACCCTCCTGGGCTTAATGGCCTGCATGGGCACCGGGGCTGCGCTGGCCGCCCCCGATGCATCATCTTCCATCCCTTCATCGCTGTTGCAGACGGTGGCCAACCAGGCCACGGACGGATCGCGCTCCGCCGGCATGGCGCAGCAATTCACCCTCAGGAACGGCATGCGGCTGATCGTGCAGCCGGACCGGCGCGCGCCCACGGCCGTGCACATGGTCTGGGTGCGCGTGGGTGCCATCGACGAGGTCGATGGCACCTCGGGCGTGGCCCATGTGCTCGAGCACATGATGTTCAAGGGTTCGAAGAAGGTGGCACCCGGCGAGTTCTCGCGCCGCGTGGCCGCGCTGGGCGGGCAGGAAAACGCTTTCACCAGCCGCGACTACACAGGCTACTACCAGCAGATTCCCGCCAATCGGCTGGAAGACGTGATGAAGCTCGAATCCGACCGCTTTGCCAACAACCATTGGCCGGACAGCGAGTTCAAGAAGGAAATCGAGGTCGTCAAGGAGGAGCGCCGCATGCGCACCGAGGACCAGCCGCGCGCCATGCTGATGGAGCAACTGATGGCGGCGACCTTCATGGCCTCGCCCTACCATCGGCCCGTGGTCGGCTGGATGAGCGACCTGGATGCCATGACGCCCGATGACGTTCGCGATTTCCACCGCCGCTGGTATGTGCCCGGCAATGCCGCCGTGGTCGTCGCGGGGGATGTGGATGTGGCCAGGGTCCGCGCCTGGGCCGAAAAGTACTACGGAAGCATTCCCGCACGGGCCCTGCCGGCACGCAAGCCGCGCACCGAGCCCGTGCAGATCGGCATGCGCCGCATCGAGGTCAGGCAGCCGGCCGAGCAGGCCCTGGTGGCCCTGGCCTTCCGTGCACCTTCGCTGACACGCGTCAGCGACCTCACGGCCGACGACCGCGATGCGCTGGCGCTGCTGGTGCTCTCGGCCGTGCTCGACGGTTATGACGGCGCGCGCCTGGAGCGTGCCCTGGTGCAGGGCGAAGGCCGTGTGGCGGACGGCGCGGGCAGCTCCATGTCCCTCATGGGGCGCGGCCCCGGCCTGTTCATGCTGACAGGCGTGCCTGCCACGGGCAAGACGGCTGCCGAGGTCGAGGCCGCCTTGCGCGCCGAGGTCGCAAGGGTCGCGAAGGATGGCGTCGAACCTGCCGAACTCGAGCGTGTGAAGACCCAGTGGATGGCCTCCAATATCTATGAGCGCGACTCGGTCATGGGCCAGGCCCAGAGCCTGGGCAGCTACTGGGTCCAGGGCATGCCGCTGGATGCGGAAGACCGCCTGCTGGACCAGTTGCGCACCATCACGTCAGAGGATGTCAGGCGCGTGGCGGCCCGGTATTTCGGCGATGACCAGCTCACCGTGGGCACCCTGGTGCCGCAGCCATTGCCCGAAGGGGGCAAGCCTCGCCGCCCCGATGCCGGCGCAGGCATCAACGGCCCCCTGCATTGATGCGGCCAAGCCCGCTGGAGTGAAGATGAAGAACATGAAAAAGATGGTGGCCAGCTCCGTGCTGGCAAGCGTGGGCCTGGGCTTTGGCGCCACGTCCGCCTGGGCACTGCTGCCGATCCAGCACTGGACCCAGCCCAGCGGGGCGCAGGTCTGGCTGGTGGACAGCCCGGGCATCCCCATGGTCGACGTGCAACTGGACTTCGATGCCGGAAGCCGGCGCGATCCGGCAAGCCAGGCAGGCCTGGCCAGTGCCGTGGCGTTGATGGCGTCCAAGGGCGTCGTGGCCCTGAACGATGCACCCGCGCTCGACGAGAACGGCCTGGGCCAGGCCTGGGCAGATCTGGGGGCCAGCTTTGGCGCCCAGGCCGGCCGCGACAGCTTCAGCTATGGCCTGCGTTCGCTGACCGAGCCTGCCCTGCTGCAGCGCGCCGTGGCCCTGGCGGCACGCCAGATCGCCAGCCCCAGCTGGCCGCAGGATGTGTGGCTGCGTGAGCGCGAGCGCTGGAGCGCTGCCATCAAGGAGGCCGACACGCGGCCCGGCATGGTGGCCGCCAAGGCCCTGAGCCAGGGCGTGTTCGGATCCCACCCCTACGGTGCGCGCGCCACGGGCGAGAGCCTGTCGCGTATCGACCTGTCAGACATGCAGTCCTTCCATCGCCGCCTGATCGCCGCCTGCCGCGCCAAGGTCAGCGTCGTCGGCGCGGTCAGCCGCGAGCAGGCCGACCAGCTGGTGCAGCAGTTGCTGGCACCGCTGCAGGCAGCGCAGGGGCAGGACGCCAGCGTCTGTGCGCCCCAGCCGGAGGTGCCCAGGGTGCAGGCTCTCAAGGCGCCGGTCACGGAGAATATCCCCTTCGCCTCGGCCCAGGCCCAGGTGCTGATCGCGCAGCCGGGCATTGCGCGCAACAGTCCGGACTTCATGGCCGTGCTCGTGGGCAACCATATCCTGGGCGGCGGCGGCTTCACCTCGCGGCTGACCGAGGAGGTGCGTGAAAAGCGCGGCCTGAGCTACAGCGTCTACAGCGACTTCTCCCCGGGCCTGGACGCGGGGGCCTTCACCATCGGCCTGCAGACGCGCCCCGACCAGGCGGCGGAGGCCCTGAAGGTTTCGCAGGAAACGCTGCGCCGCTTCGTGGCCGAAGGACCGACCGACAAGGAACTGAAGGCCGCCAAGGACAACCTGATCGGTGGCTTCGCCCTGCGCATCGACAGCAACCGCAAGTTGCTGGGCAATGTGGCCAACATCGCCTGGAACGGCCTGCCGCTGGACTACCTGGAGCATTGGACCGAGCGCGTGCAGGCGCTGACGGTGCGTGATGTGCGCGAGGCCATGCAGCGCATGCTGCAGCCCGAGCGCATGGTGACCGTCGTCGTGGGAGGACAGCCATGAGCCGCAACAGCATCAAGCTGCATACGCCCGCCGGCAAGCGCTGGCTGGAAAAGGCCACGGCCGAGGCCGCGGCGCCCAAGGCGCCTGCGGCAGTGCCTGCCGTGAAGACGAAAGCCGGCAAGCCGGCTTCTTCGGGCGCGGGCGAGGTCCGCATCATCGGCGGCCAGTGGCGCCGCACGCGGCTGCCCGTGGCGCAGCACCCGGGCCTGCGGCCCACGCCCGACCGTGTGCGCGAGACCCTGTTCAACTGGCTGGGCCAGGACCTGACGGGCTGGCACTGCCTGGATGCCTTCGCAGGCACGGGAGCCCTGGGCTTCGAGGCTGCATCGCGCGGCGCGGCCAGCGTGCTGATGAACGAGCAGGATGGCGCCCTGGTCCTGCAGTTGCAGCGCCTGCGAGAGCGTCTGGGTGCCCAGGCCGTGCGCGTGCTGCGCGGCGATGGCCTGGGGTGCCTGCGCCAGGTGGCGCCGGGCACGCTGGACCTGGTGCTGATCGATCCCCCGTTCGACCGTGCCGACCTGTTCGAGCCGGCGCTCAAGGCCGCCGCGCAGGCCGTGTCGGCCCTGGGCTATGTCTACCTGGAGGCGCCCCGGGCCTGGAGCGAGGAGCAGCTGGCACAGGCTGGAGGACTGGGGCTGCACCGCCATCTCAAGGCCGGTGCCGTCCACGCCCACCTGCTGCGCAGGGCATCGCTGGACGAGTGAGGCCGTCCACGGCAGCCGTGCCCAGGCCGGTGGCACGGCTGTCGCGCAGCCGACCGGCCATGTTGCAGTGCAATGCATAATGCGCCATCCGTGCCGGACCAGGGCACGCGCAGCCAAGGAGAGCCACCGCCATGAGCCAGGACGTGATTGCCGTCTATCCCGGAACCTTCGATCCGATCACACTGGGTCACGAGGATGTGGTGCGCCGTGCGACCCAGCTGTTCAGCCATGTCATCGTGGCCGTGGCGGCCGGGCACCACAAGAAGACCATGTTCAACCTGGAAGAGCGCATGGAGATGGTGCGCGAGGCCGTGTCCATCTATCCCCATGTGCAGGTCGAGAGCTTCCATGGCCTGCTGCGCGACTTCGTGGTGGCCCGCGGCGGCAAGGCCATGGTGCGCGGCCTGCGCGCCGTCACCGACTTCGACTACGAGTTTCAACTCGCGGGCATGAACCGCACCCTGATGCCCGAGGTGGAGACCGTGTTTCTCACGCCCAGCGACCGCTACCAGTTCATCAGCAGCACCTTCGTGCGCGAGATCGCCACGCTGGACGGCGAGGTCGACAAGTTCGTCTCGCCCGGCGTGCACGCGCGGCTGCTGCAGAAGGTGCAGGCCAACCGCACGCCCTGAGCGTCTCAGGCGCGGCGTCCCGCTGCCCCGGCCTGAACGGACAGATAGATGAATTCCAGCTTGCGCCGTGCGCCCGCAGAGAGCGCGAACGGATAGGCGTCCTCCTGGCCCAGGCTGCGGCTGAGGCTGTTGGTCAGCAGTGTCAGCGGCACCCATTGGTCCAGCATGGTGTCGAAGTCGGGCGCCGGGTCCGCAAACGGGTCCTGTACCCGCAGGGCGGGCGGGGTTGCGCTACCTGCCGGCACGGCGATGCAGGTGCCGTAGCTGGCGGCAGTCTCCAGCAGGTCGACCATGTGCAGGTAGTGGGCCCAGCTCTCCGCCCAGTCCTCCCAGGGATGCGCCGTCGCATAGGCGCTGACGAAGCTGTCACGCCACTGGTTGTCCATGGGGTCGCGGGCATAGTAGTCCTGCAGCGCCTGAGCATAGTCCTGGCGCTCGTCGCCGAACAGCGTGCGGAATTCGTCGATCCGGCCTGTTCCCACCACCAGCCGTTCCCAGAAGAAATGCCCGGATTCATGGCGCAGATGTCCGAGCAGGGTGCGGTAGGGCTCGTGCAGGGCCTGGCGCCGGCGGGCGCGCTCGGCGTCGTCGGCCTCGACCACGTTCAGCGTGATGGTGCCATTGGCGTGGCCCGTCATCACCGGCGTCTGTCCAGGCAGATCGGCTAGCAGTTCGAAGCGCGGCCCCTCCTCGCCAGGCCGCGGCGCCAGGCCGAGCCGGGCCAGCGTGTAGAACAGCTGGCGCTTGGCGGACTCGATCCGCGTCCAGCGCAGCGCGTTGGAGGGGTCGGACAGATCCGGCAGCCAGCGTGTCTGGCGGCACGATTCACACAGCGCATGGGGATCATCGGCTGGCAGTGCGAAGTTGCACTGTCCGATCGGACCGCGGTGGCTGCACATCTTGTAGAGCCTGGCCGGTGCGGCGGCCGCGCGTGCCGGCGAAGGCAAGGTCTCCCACAGCGTGTCCGCATGCGGATGGGGCGCGGGTCTCAGGCAGGCCACCTGCAGGTGTTGGGGCAGAAAGGCCAGGAAGGCTCCGCAGTGCACGCATTGCACACTGTCGAAGAAGACAGGATGGCCGCAGGCATCACAGTTGAAGACACGCATGGCAGGGACTTTACGCGGTATGTCGGCAAGCGGGGAGCGCCAAAGAAAAAAGGCCGGTGAACCGGCCTTCGGGGGCATCGGCCGAGACCAGGCTCAGGGTCGGACCACGATGCTGTTGCGCACTTCGCGCACGTTCTTGGTGGTGCGGGCGATCTCGGCGGCGCGGGCCTTTTCCGCTTCGGACTTCGCAAAGCCGGACAGCTGCACCGTGCCGTTCAACGTCTCGACGCTGATGGAGGTGGCCGAGACGCTCTTGTCCTCCGCCATCTTGGCCTTCACGGCCGTGGTGATGCCGGCATCGTCCACATACGAGCCCACGGTCTGCTGGTTGCGGGCCACGGAGCACGCGGTGGTGCCCAGCACGGTGGCGCCGGCGACAAGGGCGAAAGCGATGGCTCGGGTGTACTTTTGCATGGTCGTTTCCTTCTTGGATGGGAAAAATGGGGAACGCAGGAGCGGTCTGCTTACTTGCGCGAGCGCGAGCTCATGAAGAACGCGGTGGCGATGGCGGCGCCGGTGGCGGCTGCCAGCAGGATCGAGCGGCCCGGCTGCTCGATGACGTAGCGGGTGGTGGCTTCGGTGGCCGACTGCAGCTGGCGGCGTGCACGGTCGGAACTGTCTGCGCAGAAGTTGATGCCGCGCGTGGCCCATTCCTGGGCACGGGCCGCGAGGTCGTCGATGACGGGGTTGAGCTCGCGCTCGACGGCCTGCACGCCCTCCTCGGCCTTGTCCAGCGCGCTGGCCGCCGTACGCCGCGTGGTGTTGACGGCCTCCTTGGCAGCGTCGGTCACGTCCTGAGCGACTTCCTTGGCGGCATCGGCGGCTTTGTTCACTGCTTTCTCGGTCTGGCTCATTGAATGGATCCTCCTGAATACTGGTGATGGATGCGATGTGCGGTGTGTCGAAGACGGTGCAGCCGCTACTTCTTGATCAGGCTCATCACGAAGGTGACGACGGCCATGATCACGAAAATATAGAACAGGATCTTGGCGATGCCTACAGCGCCTGCCGCAATGCCACCGAAGCCGAAGATGGCGGCGACCAGGGCAATGACGAAGAACACGATGGCGTAGTGCAGCATGAAAAACTCCTTGCGATGTTCGTTTTCCAGGAAACGGCACGGGGCGGGTAGGGGCCGGGTGCTGTTCACATGCCATCGACTGTACCGAGCGGGCCGGGGTCCGATTGACGGTGCCCGGCGTGGCATGGCGTCAGGGTTGGGCACGGGTCGACTGTAGGAATGCACCGGTCGGCCCCTAGGGAAAAAGCCCCTGCCGGCGGAGCCGGGCAGGGACGTTGCGGGTCAGGCGGACGCGGAGGGGGACGACGAGGCGGTGTTCAGTGGGATGACGGCCGATATGGCCGTGCCCTTGCCAAGCTCGGACGATACCGTCAGGCGGCCACCCGCCGCTTCCACGCGGTGGCGCATGCCGGTCAGGCCGTGGGAGTTGGGTCGCATGGACGAGGTCTCGAAGCCTTCGCCATCGTCCTGGATCTGTATCGTGACATAGGTAGGGTAGTTGTGTACCGAGACCAGCACGTGGCTGGCCTTGGCGTACTTGCCGATGTTGGTCAGCGACTCCTGGACGATGCGGTAGACCGTCAGCTGCGTCGACTCCGGCAGTTCCACCTGTTCCAGGTTGGCCGTGACCTCGATGCCGCTGCGCTCGCCGAATTCGCGGGCCAGGATCTCCAGCGCGGTCGTCAGGCCGAGGTTGGACAGCGAGGAGGGACGCAGGTCTTCGATGATGCGGCGCTTGAGTGCGATGCCGCTGTTGAGCGTCTCCACCAGATGGCTGACACGTTCGCCCACGTCCGGGACGCTGAGATCGATCTTGGACTTGAGGCGGGCCACGTCGAGCTTGGCAGCCGTCAGCAGTGAACCCAGTTCGTCGTGCAGCTCGCGTGCCAGGTGGCCGCGCTCGTCCTCGCGCACCTGCTGAAGGTGGTTGGCCAGCTCCGTGAGGGTGGCCGTGCGCTCGCGCACCAAGGCTTCCAGGCGGTTGCGCTCGTCGCGCTGGATTTCCTGCTCGCGCTGGTGGGCCTGCTGCAGCGCATGGGCCTGGCGCAAGTACATGAAAAAGCCCAGCACGCCCAGCGCCGTGACCGTGGCGATGCCGATCCGCGACAGGGACAGCGTGTGCTCGATGTCCTGCAGGTTCTTGGCCGAGCGCTGGTCTATGCCTTCCAGCAGCTTGCCCGTGTAGTCGCGGATGGCGTCCATGTTCTCCATGCCCACATCGGTGAACATGACGAAGCGCCAAGCCTCTTCGTTGCCCTGGCGGTACAGGCGCAGGCTCAGTTCCATCTCGCTCATCTTGCGCTCGACCTGGCGCGCCAGCGGCGTGAAGATGGCCAGCTCCTGCGGGTCGTAGATGAAGATCTGGCGCAGCTCATCCATGTTGTAGTTGATGGCCGTGATCGCCTTGCTGTAGGGCTCCAGGTAGCGCTCCTCGCCGGTCAGCAGGTAGCCGCGCAGGCCGGTTTCCGCATCGAGCATCAGCCGCAGCAACTGGCTGATCTCCGAGCGGGTGGCCTGGGTCTGCGTCATGGCCTCCAGTGCCTTGGTCGAGCGCTTGTAGCTGGCCTCGTTAATGCTGACCAGCAGCACGGCCGCTACGATGGCGAATGCCAGGCTGATCGCAATCCTTCGGAAATTTATCCAACGCATAAGCATCCTCTCGCCTACAAGAACATCGCCGATATTCTGCATAATCGTGTTATCGGTTGCCGGTGCAGTGCTTGTACCGGCGGTTACCATGATTTTTTTGTACCACCAGTGTCCGAGCTGGTTCCTGGAAAGAGGTATTCATGATCAGAATTGGCATTGTGGACGACCATGCAATTGTGCGCTCGGGTTTGCGCCAGTTTCTCTCCGAGCATGTGGATCTGCGTGTGGTGGGCGAGGCCGCCAATGGCCGCGAAGCCATCGACCTGGTCCGTGCCCACGAGATCGACGTGCTGCTGATGGACCTGTCCATGCCCGGGCAAAGCGGCATCGACGCGCTGGCCATGCTGCGAGCCAAGGCGCCCGACATGGGCATTCTCATCCTCAGCGGCTATCCCGAGGAGCACTACGCCATCAACCTGATCCGCCAGGGTGCCAGCGGCTATCTGAACAAGGAGTGTGATCCGCAGGAGATCGCCGAAGCCATCCGCACGGTGGCCCTGGGCCGACGCTACCTGACGCCTGCCGTGGCCGATCTTCTGGCCCAGCAGCTCAATCGCAAGGATGATGCACCCGCCCACGAGCAATTGTCCGAGCGCGAGTTCCAGGTGTTCCTGAAGCTGGCCCGCGGTGAAACGGCCGGTGATATTGCAAAGTCGCTCTCGCTCAGCGTCAAGACGGTAAGCACCTACCGCACGCGCTTGATGGAGAAAATGGGCTTGTCGTCCAACAGCGATTTGACCTATTACGCGCTCAAGAATCGGCTGATCGACTGATTTCGAAGTAATAAGTCCGGCAGGCTGCACGATTATCAAATCTTGCAGCCTTTTTTTTGGGGTGGAAACCAGTTGCCGTGGTTTTCGTTCAGGCTGTTTTCAATTGATTGAGGGACAAGACATCGATATTCATGCAATATTCCATGAGCGCATCGATTTCGTTGGATTTGTCGAAGACCGCATCCACGCCGAGTTGGGCGCAGCGGCTGCGGATGTCGGGTGTGGCGTAGTTGCTGAGCACCACGATCTTCTGGTGCGGCTGGCGCTCGCGGCAGGCGGTGAGCACTCCCAGGCCGCTGCCCTGGCGCAGGAACAGGTCCACGATGGCGAGATCCCAGGCCTCCGGATTCTGCTGAAGCCAGCTCGTTCCGGCGCTTTCCGTCTCGGCGATGCCCACGGCTTCGACGTCGGCCAGTTCTTCAAGCGTGGCGATCAGGTTCTCGCGGATCGTCGGGTTGTCTTCAACAAGATAGGTGCGCAATTTCACGGCTGTATCCAATAGGGACGCGGATGGCAATCGGAGTCCGGTGGAGCCCGGCCTTCATTGTCCTGCGCGACAGCGGGCGATTGTGCCAGTGGGTGATCGGCCTGGAAGTCAGTCGATTCCTACGCCTTGTTACCGCAGACCGGGCAGTCGGGGGCACGGGTGGTTTGCATGCTACTCCAATCCAGGCTGCGGCTGTCGAACATGGTCAGCCGGTTTGTTGCGGGCGTGCCAAAACCCGCGATCAGCTTGAGGGCTTCCGCGGCCTGCAAGCTGCCCATCACTCCGACCACGGGGGCGAAGACGCCCATGGTCGAGCACTGCACCTCCTCGAACTGCGCCTCGGGGGGGAAGACGCAGGCATAGCATGCGCACTGCGGGTCGCGCGGGTCCACCACCATGAGCTGGCCATCCAGCCGGATGGCGGCCCCCGCCACCAGGGGCACGCGGTGGCGCACGCAGGCGGCGTTGATGCGGTGGCGTGTGCGGTAGTTGTCCGTGCAGTCCAGCACCAGGCTGGCCTGGGGGACGAGTTCATCGAGCAGGGCATCGTCGGCGCGCTGCTGACGGCAGTCGATGCGGATGCCCGGGTTGATGGCATGCACGGACATGCGTATGGACTGCACCTTGGGCTGGCCCACGCGATCGGTGGTGTGGGCGATCTGGCGCTGGAGATTGGTCAGGTCCACGGCATCGTCGTCCACCAGGGTGATGCGGCCCGTGCCGGCCGATCCCAGGTACAGCGCCGCAGGGGCGCCCAGTCCGCCTGCGCCGATGATGAGGACATGGGCCGCCAGGATGCGCTCCTGGCCCTCGATGCCGATCTCATCGAGCAGGATATGGCGCGAGTAGCGCAGCAGTTGATCGTCGTTCATTCGCGTCTCCAGACGTGAAAAAGCCGGGCGGTGCCCGGCCTGGTGGGAGCGCGGGCCTCCGGCCCGCGCCCGTCAGTTTTCCTTCTTCTCGGGGGCCCGCTCGGTCAGGGTCTTGCTGACCATGACGGGCTGGCCCTTGAGGCGGTTGAGCGCCTGCTGCAGCTGGAAGTCCTTGTCGGTGCCGAATTCGGGCAGGCGACGCTCGGTCGGCGGCTTCTTGGCCTCTTCCTCCAGGCGCTTGCGGGCTTCCTCGCGGGCTTTCTCGCGCACTTCGTCCTTGACTTCTGCGCCTTGTCCGCTGGACAGGTGCTTTTCCAGATCGGCTTCGCGCATGCGCAGGGCGGCGTACAGGTCGCCTTCGGCGGTCTCGTCCACCATCACATCCGGCACGATGCCCTTGGCCTGGATGGACTTGCCGCTGGGCGTGTAGTAGCGGGCCGTGGTCAGCTTCAGGCCGGTTTCCGTGCCTGCACCCAGCGGCAGCACGGTCTGCACCGATCCCTTGCCGAAGGTCTGGCTGCCCATGATGGTGGCGCGCTTGTGGTCCTGCAGGGCTCCGGCCACGATCTCGCTGGCCGAGGCCGAGCCTTCGTTGACCAGCACCACCAGCGGCAGCTTCTTGAGCGAGGCAGGCAGGCGCTGCAGGGGGTCGCCCATGCCGCGGCGCGCGTAGAAGTTCGGCGAGGCCTTGTAGGTCTCCTTGCTCTCGGGCAACTGGCCGTTGGTGGAGACCACGGTGACATCGGGCGGCAGGAAGGCCGCGGAGATGGCCACGGCCGCGTCAAGCAGGCCGCCGGGGTCGTTGCGAAGATCCAGTACCAGGCCCTTGATGTTGGGCTCCTGCTTGTACAGCTCCTCGATCTTGCGCACGAAGTCGTCCACCGTGCGTTCCTGGAACTGGCTCAGGCGGATCCATGCGTAGCCGGGCTCGATCAGCTTGCCCTTGACCGACTGCGTCTTGATTTCCTCGCGCGTGATGGTCACGGGGAAGCTGCGGCTCTCATCCTTGCGCAGGATGGTCAGCTGCACCTTGGTATTGGGCTCGCCACGCATGCGCTTGACGGCATCGTTGAGGGACAGGCCCTTGACGGCGGTGTCGTCGATCTTGGTGATCAGGTCGCCCGTCTTCAGGCCCGCACGGAAGGCGGGAGAGCCCTCGATGGGCGAGACGACCTTGATCAGGCCATCTTCCGACGTGATTTCGATGCCCACGCCAATGAAGCGCCCCGACGTGCTCTCGCGGAATTCCTTGTAGGACTTCTTGTCGAAGTACTGCGAATGCGGGTCGAGGCTGGAGACCATGCCCGAGATGGCATCGGTGATCAGCTTCTTGTCGTCGACACGCTCGACATAGCTGGCCTTGACCATGCCGAAGACCTGCGCCAATTGCTGCATTTCTTCCAGCGGCAGCGGGGCCATGGCGCCGCGGGCGACGGTCTGCAAGGACACCGTGGTCAGTGCTCCGGCGAAAACACCTACGGAAACCCAGCCGGCAATTTTGATTTTCTGGCCCATATCACCCCTTTAACCGCATCAATATACACCCGCTTGGAAAGGCAGACGCCCGCGTGGTTCCCCAAAAAGGAGGCTGCGGGCGCAATTTCTGTAGCGGGTGCTCACCCCGGGGAGCCGGGGCTCAGGCCTTGCCCTGGGCAGCCACTGCGGCTGCGGCCTTGGCGGCCGCCTCGGCATCGCCCAGATAGTAGTGGCGAATCGGCCGGAGGTCGGCGTCCAGTTCGTAGACCAGCGGAATGCCGTTGGGCACATTCACGCCGACGATGGCGTCGTCCGAGATGCCGTCCAGGTACTTGATCAGGGCGCGGATGGAGTTGCCGTGCGCGGCCACGACGACCCGCTTGCCGGCCTTGATCGCAGGTGCGATGGACTCATTCCAGAACGGCAGCACGCGCGCGACCGTGTCCTTCAGGCATTCGGTCAGCGGCACCTGGCCGGGGTCGAGGCGGGCGTAGCGCACATCGCCGCGCTCGCTGCGCGGGTCCTGGGGGGCCAGGGCCGGAGGCGGCGTGTCGTAGCTGCGGCGCCATACGAGGACCTGGGCGTCGCCGTACTGCTTCGCCATGTCGGCCTTGTTCAGGCCCTGCAGGCCGCCGTAGTGGCGCTCGTTCAGGCGCCAGCTGTGCTCCACGGGCAGCCAGGTGCGGTCCATCTCGTCCAGTGTGTGCCACAGCGTGCGCGTGGCACGCTTGAGGACGCTGGTGTAGGCGAGGTCGAAGTCGTAGCCCTCGGCCTTGAGCAGGCGGCCGGCGTTCTTGGCCTGCTCGACGCCGGTGGCGGTCAGGTCCACGTCGGTCCAGCCGGTGAAGCGGTTTTCGAGGTTCCAGGTGGATTCACCGTGGCGGATCAGCACGAGCTTGTACATGGCGGCTTTCTGAGTCTGTCGATGCGACAAAGCTGGGCTGTCGCGGGGGCAAAAGCCGCCATTCTAGAATTGACAGGTTTGCCAACCCAAGGAATGACGTGAAATTCATCATCGATAACTGGTATTTGATCCTGATCGCGCTGGCGTCGGGCGTGATGCTGTTGCTGCCCATGGTGCGTGGCGCCGGCGGCGGTTCGCTGACGGCCGCGCAGGCCGTGCAACTGATCAACCGCCAAAAGGCCGTGGTCATCGATGTCTCCGAGCCCGAGGAATTCGCGGCGGCCCATGCCAACGGCGCCAGGAACCTGCCGCTGGGCCAGTTCGAGGAAAAGCTGCCCTCCACGGTCAAGAACAAGGCCCTGCCGCTGGTGTTGATCTGCGCCAAGGGCAACCGCGCCGCGCGTGCCGAGGCCCTGGCCCGCAAGCTGGGCTATGAAAAGGCCCAGGCCCTGGCCGGCGGCCTGAAGGCATGGCGCGATGCCGGCATGCCGGTTGAAAAGGCCTGAAGCGCCTCCACCTGGAACGATCAGAGCCGCCGATCAGCAGGCGGCACGCACATTCGGAGAAAGCTGCACATGCAAGCCGTGAAGATGTACACCACCGCTGTCTGCCCCTATTGCATCCGGGCCAAGCAGATCCTCAAGTCCAAGGGCGTGGAGCAGATCGAGGAGATCCGCATCGACACCGATCCCGCCGCGCGCGATGTGATGATGCAGAGCACGGGCCGCCGCACGGTGCCCCAGATCTTCATCGGCGAGCAGCATGTGGGCGGCTGTGACGACCTGATGGCGCTGGATGCCCAGGGAGCCCTGGTGCCCCTGCTGCAAAGTTGAAACCTGGGCGCTGCATAATGCTGGCCCAGATGCCCGCTGCACAAGCTTTTGGCAGCGGGCATTTTTGTCGTTGATTTTTTGATGCCCAGGTCGCAGGACCGGGGCTTTTGCCCAGAAAGACTGATTCCATGGCCGAACAGGACACTCCCGTCTTCCAGATCCAGCGCGTCTACCTCAAGGACCTGTCGCTGGAGCAGCCCAATTCGCCCGCCATCCTGCTGGAGCAGGAGCAGCCCAGCGTGGACATCCAGCTCGGCGTCGAAGCGACTCCCGTGGCCGAAGGCATCTTCGAAGTGGCCGTGACGGCCACCGTGCAGACCAAGATCCAGGACAAGACCGTGTTCCTGGTCGAGGCCAAGCAGGCCGGCATCTTCGAGATCCGCAACGTGCCCGAGGACCAGATGGGCGGTGTGATCGGCATCGCCTGCCCCCAGATCATCTACCCCTACCTGCGCGGCAACGTGGCCGACGTGGTCACCCGCGCAGGCTTCCCGCCCGTGCACCTGGCGGAAATCAACTTCCAGGCCATGTACGAGCAGCAGCAGGCGGCCGCCCAGGCCGACGGCAACTCCCTGCCGCAGTAAGCCGCCGCCCTGCGAACGCGGCTGATGTCGCTTCGCTGTGGTACAAGAAAAGAGGCCTTCAGGCCTCTTTTTTCATTCTTTGCAGCAACCATCCGAGCAGATATGAACATTGTGGTGATTGGCGCCGGCGCATGGGGCACGGCACTGGCGATGAGCGCCGCCTCGCGCGGGGGCGGACGCACCGTGGCCCTGTGGGCGCGCGATGCCGCCCAGGCCCAGGCCATGCAGGCACAGCGGGAGAACGCCCGCTACCTGCCCGGCGTGGCCTTTCCGCCCGGCTTGCAGGTCGTGCAGGGCGAGATCGAGGGCCGATTGGCTGCCGCTGACCTGATTGTCATCGGCACACCCATGGCGGCCCTGCGCGAATGGCTGCTGCGCCTGCGGCATGCATCGGCGCCCGTGGCATGGCTGTGCAAGGGTTTCGAGGCCGTGGCGCCCGGTGCTTCGGCCGCCTCGCATGGGCTGATGGCCCACGAGGTCTGCGCCCAGGTGGCGCCTGACCTGCTGTGCGGCGTTCTCAGCGGACCCAGCTTCGCGGCCGAGGTGGCTCGCCACCAGCCCACGGCGCTGGTGGCCGCAAGCCGCCATCCCGAAGTCAGCGATGCCCTGGTCGCCGCCTTCCATGGCGATGCCATGCGCGTCTATGCCAATTCCGACATCGTGGGCGTGGAGGTGGGCGGGGCGGTCAAGAACGTGCTGGCCATCGCCACCGGCCTGTGCGACGGCCTGCAGCTGGGATTGAACGCGCGCGCGGCCCTGGTCACGCGCGGCCTTGCCGAGATGACCCGCCTGGGCCTGGCGCTGGGTGCGCGCATCGAGACCTTCATGGGCCTGTCGGGCCTGGGTGATCTGGTGCTCACCGCCACGGGCGACCTGTCGCGCAACCGCAAGGTGGGTCTGCTGCTGGCCCAGGGCCGCACGCTCGACGAAGCCGTGGCCTCGCTGGGCCATGTGGCCGAAGGCGTGTACAGCGCGCGCACCGTGCTGGCGCGCGCGCGGTTGCTCAATGTGGAAATGCCCATCACCGAGACCGTGGTGGACCTGCTCGACGGCCGGCTGCGAGCCGCCGAGGCCGTGCAGCACCTGATGGCGCGCGATCCGCGGGGAGAGTGAGGCCCGAGGCATGCTGCCTGCAAAAAAGCCCCGCAGCCTGACGGCTCCGGGGCTTTTTCACGCCGGTGGCGCGGCTCGCGGTGCCTACAGGTCCAGCTCCAGCGCCAGCAGTTCCTCCACCGTCTGGCGGCGGCGGATCAGGCGGGCGGCGTCGCCGTCGACCAGCACTTCGGCAGCCAGGGGGCGCGTGTTGTAGTTGCTGGACATGGAGCTGCCATAGGCGCCCGTGTCATGGATGACGAGCAGGTCGCCCACCGAGGCGCCGGCCAGGGAGCGCGGCAGCACCACGCCGCCGTCGCCCTGGGTGAACACGTCGCCCGATTCGCACAGCGGTCCGGCGACCACGGCGTCGCGCGCGGGCAGTGCCTGGCCGTCGCGGCGCAGCACCTGCATGCCGTGCCAGCTACCGTACATGGAGGGGCGCATCAACTCGTTGAAGCCGGTGTCCACCAGCACGAAATGGTTGCTGCCCGCGTTCTTGGTGGCGCGCACCTGGCCTAGCAGCACGCCCGATTCGGCCACGAGAAAGCGGCCCGGCTCGATCTCCAGTCCCAGGGCATGGCCCATGATGGCCTCGGCCTGCTCGCGCGCCGCGTCCCACAGGCCGTGGTAGTGGGCCGTGTCGATGGTGGCATCGCCCTCGCGGTAGGGAATGGACAGGCCGCCGCCGGCCGAGATGGCCTGCAGGTCGTGGCCTGCCTGGTGCGTGGCACGCACCAGTTCCACCATGGCGCCGCAGACCTGCTGGAGGTGGCCGTAGTCCACGCCCGAGCCGATGTGCATGTGCAGGCCGGCCAGGGTCAGGCCGCCCGCGCGGATGGCGTCCAGCGCGGCCAGCAGGTCGCTGTGCCAGATGCCGTGCTTGCTGTGCTCGCCGCCCGTGTTGGTCTTGTTGCTGTGGCCGTGGCCGAAGCCGGGGTTGATGCGCAGCCAGACCGGGTGGCCGGGCGAGGCCTGGGCCAGCTGGTGCAGCATGTCGATGGAGCCGGCGTTCACGGGCACCTTGTGCTCGGCCACGCAGGCCAGCGTGGCCTCGTCCATCACGTCGGCGGTGAACACGATGTCGCTGTGCAGGTCCTGGGCATGGCCGGCCCTGTAGCCGGCCGCCAGCGCGCGCAGGATCTCGCCGCGCGAGACCGCGTCCACCTTCACGCCCTGCTCGCGCATGAGCTTGAGGATGTGGATGTTGGAGCAGGCCTTCTGGGCGAAGCGGATGGTGTCGAAGGCCTTGAGCTGGGCGATACGCGCGCGGATGGTGGCGGCGTCGTAGACCCACAGGGGCGTGCCGAACTGGTCGGCCAGGGCCCAGAGCAGGGCAGGGGAGAAGGGATTGGACATGGCGTCTCTTTCTGGGGACTGCCGCGCATGATGGTGGATGCTGGTCATTCAGTCCAATGCTTGTTTTTTGGGTGTCTATTTGATTTGGATATGCTTTGAAGCATGCAAGACCCTGATCTCCGACAGGCTTCGACCGAGCCGCGCATTTCCCATCGCCATCTGGAGGTGTTCCGCGCGCTGATGCTCAGCGGCAGTGCCACGGCTGCGGCGCAGATGCTGTTCAGTTCCCAGCCCACGGTCAGCCGCGAGCTGGCGCGGCTGGAGGGTCTGCTGGGCTACGCCCTGTTCGAGCGCGCCCAGGGCCGGCTGCGCCCCACGGCGCGCGCGCTGTCCCTGTGGGCCGAGGTACAGCGCAGCTGGCAGGGCCTGGACCGCGTGGTCGAGCATGCGCTGGCCCTGGGCCGGCCGCACCAGGCCCGCATCGGCGTGCTGTGCCTGCCGGCGCTCAGCCATGCGCTGCTGCCGGGCGCGCTGGCACGGCTGCGGGCACGGCATGGACCGGTGGCCGTCAGCGTGGCCACGCAGGAGGCGCCACTGCTGCAGGAGTGGATGTCCGCCCAGCGCCACGACCTGGGCCTGGCCGAGCTGGCGGAGGCGCCGCCGGGCACGCGTGCGCTGGCACTGGCCCCCATGGACGAAGTGGCCGTGCTGCCTGCCGGCCATCCGCTGGTCGCCAGGCAAGTGCTGCGGGCCGTTGATTTCGCGGGCGAGGGTTTTGTCAGCCTGGCGCGCGATGATCCCTACCGCCAGCAGATCGATGCCGTGTTCGAGCAGGCCGGCGTGCAGCGCCAGCTGCACCTGGAGACCCACAGCGCCGTGGCCGTGTGCGCCATGGTGCAGCATGGCCTGGGCGTGGCCATCGTCAATCCGCTGACGGCGCGTGCCTGCGCGGGCCCGCAACTGGTGGTGCGACCGCTGGCCTTTTCGATTCCGTTCCAGGTGCATGTCCTGCTGCCCCTGCACCGTCCGGCCGTGGCCGAGGTGCAATGGCTGGTCGAGGCACTGGCCGCCGAGGTGCAGGCCGAGGCCTGAGGGCGGCCGGCCGATTCAGTTCGCCGTGCCGTTCATGGCGGGGACCCTGTCCGCCGCGGGCTCGGGCGGCAGGCCCCATTCCATCCAGTCGTCGCCGAAGATCTCCACGGGATGCTGGGTGCGGTCCGAGCCGTTGCCGCAGGCCAGGGCATCCCTGGCGCAATACCGGTCGCAGCCCCAGCAGGTGCGTTCGGGGTGCGCGGGGTGGATGGGAAATTTCTTGGCCATGGCATCCAGCTTGGACCGCCATGGCCGGGGGCGCCTTGCGCTGGATCAGAACTCCAGGTTGTCGATCAGGCGCGTCTTGCCCAGGCGCGCGGCGCCCAGGGCGACCAGCGGCGCGCTGGCCAGTTGCTGCCCGTCGGCGGGCGATTGCAGGTCGCGGCGCAGGCGCACCGTGAGGTAGTCGGGCGCCCAGCCCTGGGCGGCCAGCGATTGCATGGCCCAATCCTCCAGCTCGGCCAGGGGCGACTGTCCCGCCCGGGCCGCCTGGGCCAGTTGCTGCAGGGCCTGCGACAGGGCCAGGGCCTGCTGGCGCTCCTCGCTGCTCAGGTAGCCGTTGCGTGAACTCAGCGCCAGGCCGTCCTCGGCACGTGCCGTATCGCCGGCAACGATGTCCACCGGCAGGGCGAATTGATCGACCATGCGGCGAATCACCATCAGTTGCTGGAAGTCCTTCTTGCCGAAGACGGCGGTGCCGCCGCCGCTGGCGAAGAACACGGCCGAGAACAGCTTCATCACCACGGTGCACACGCCCGTGAAGAAGCCGGGGCGGAAGTGGCCCTCGAGCATGTCGGCCAACTGGGGATCCGGCTGGATCCTGAAGGTCTGGGGCTCGGGGTAGAGGTCGGCCTCGCGCGGGGCGAACAGCAGATCGCAGCCCTCGGAGCGCAGCTTGGCGCAGTCGGCGTCCCAGGTGCGCGGGTAGCTGTCGAAATCCTCGTGGGGCAGGAACTGCAGGCGGTTCACGAAGATGCTGGCCACCGTGATGTCACCGTGCTGGCGCGCGGTGCGCACCAGGGACAGGTGGCCCTCGTGCAGATTGCCCATGGTGGGCACGAAGGCAGGGCGCCCCTTGTTGGCCAGGATGGCGCGCAGGTCGGCGATGGAGTGGACGATTTGCATGGAAAGACGGGAACGGAGGCGAAAAAAACGGGGCGCGGTGAACCGGCTCACCAGGCGTGCTTGCTGTCGTCGGGGAAGCTGCCGCTCTTGACGGCCTGCACATAGGCCTCGAAGGCGCCCTTGACGCTGCCGGCATCTTCCATGAAGTTGTGCACGAAGCGCGCCATCTTGCCCAGGTTCACGCCCAGCATGTCGTGCAGCACCAGGACCTGGCCGGCCGTGCCGCTGCCCGCGCCGATGCCGATGGTGTGGCAGTGCGGCAGCTCGGCCGTGAGGGCGCGCGACAACTGGGCAGGCACCATCTCCAGCACCAGCATGGAGGCGCCTGCGTCCTGCAGCTCCAGTGCGTGTCGGCGCAGCGTGGCCGCGCCTTCGTCGCTCTTGCCCTGGACGCGGTAGCCGCCCAGCGCATGCACGGTCTGGGGCGTCAGACCCAGGTGGGCGCACACGGGCACGCCGCGCTCCACCAGGAACTGCACCGTGGGCGCGGTCCAGCCGCCGCCTTCGAGCTTGACCATGTGGGCGCCGGCCTGCATCAGCGCGCAGGCGCTGCGCATGGCCTGCTCGCGGTTTTCGGCGTAGCTGCCATAGGGCATGTCTGCGATCAGCCAGGCCGTACCCTGCACACGGTGCAGGCCGCGCGCCACGCTGGCCGTGTGATAGCACATGTCCTGCAGCGATACGCCCACCGTGCTGTGCAGGCCCTGGCAGACCATGCCCAGCGAGTCGCCGACCAGGATGCATTCCACGCCGGCCGCATCGGCCACGGCCGCGAAGGTGGCGTCGTAGGCGGTGACCATGGTGATCTTCTCGCCGGCCTCGCGCATCTGCGCCAGGCGGGGAAGGCTCACGGGGCGGCGCTGGGGCAGCGGCGAGGCGGGGGGAATGGTGCCGTAGGGCGTGCCGGCAGTGACGGGGGCTTGGGTCATGGGGCGCTCTCAGGGGGATGGAATTGCCGCGAGTCTATGCGATGCGCACGCCGGCCACCTGTCCCTGAGCTGTCCCGGCGATGCCACGGGCTTGTCGATTCCTCACGGTGGCGCCGTGGCCCTGGGAGGACAGGGGTATCCGTGTGGCCCAGGCATTGGCCGGGGCGATGCCGCTATGCTGTGATTCCCGTGGCAGATGCCAGGGTCGGGCAGACCCTGCGGACGCACCCCCTCACTGTTGCCCTATGACTGCCTCCATACCTGTTTCGCCGCATGTTCCCGCGGTGGCCTGGCAGGGCCTTCGCCATGTCCATGTGCTGCAAAGCCTGCCCGACGACCGCCTGGCCGAGCTGGCCGCGCAATGCCGCTGGCAGCATCTGGCCGTGCACCAGACGCTGGAAGGCGCCTATGCCGACCAGCGGCTCTACATGCTGGTCCATGGGGGCCTGCGCGTGAGCAGCTACGCCCCCAGCGGCCGGGGGCTGACGCTGGGCGAGATCACGCAGGGCGTGTTCTTCGGCGGGCTGCCCCAGCAGCAGAACGACTGCAGCGGCATTCCCCTGGTCGTCGAGGCCGCCGAGCCCAGCCTCGTCGCCTCGCTGGCACACGAGGACGTGGAAACGCTGCTGATGAACGAGCCCCAGGTGCTGCGCTCCTTCATCGGCCGACTCAGCGATCTGGTCGTGGCGCTGGCGCGGCGCATGGTCAACCTGGGGACGCTGACGGTGCGCAGCCGTCTGCATGCCCAGTTGCTGGAGCGCGCCGAACGCGCGGGGGTGGAGCAGGGGCAGGCCCTTCTGGCGCCTGCGCCCCGGCAAAACGACCTGGCCCTGCTGCTGGGCACCAGCCGCGAGGAGGTGGCGCGCGAGATGGCGCGTCTGGTGCGCCTGGGGCTGCTGCGCCGCGAGGGCCGCAACTTGCGCATCTGTCATGTCGAGGGCTTGCGCGTGCTGCTCGAAGAAGCGCGTTGAGCGGGCGCGGCCGCAATTGTTGTCGGCTGCGAAACGGTCTTTTTCCGTTCCGTTCTGGCAGATGGGCAAACGCGTGAGAAAACGCACAGACACCGATTGCTGCGGTGCCGCATAGTTCAGCCATGCCGCGAGGAATTGTTCGCCGACCGGCCTTCTGAAAGGATCTGACATGCGTACCCTCTCCGCTGCACTGGCCGCCCTGACCCTGGGCCTCGCCGGCACTGCCATGGCCCAAGAAGCCATTTCTCCCGCTTCCTCGAACACCGCCGGCCTGAGCCGCGCCGAAGTGCTGGCCGACCTCGAGATGTGGCACCAGGCTGGCATGACCTACCTGCCCTCGCCTTCGGCCGACCGTGAAATCGGCTACCAGTCTGCCGAGTACCAGCGTGGCCTGGCCCGCTACCAGCAACTGCGCAGCGGCCCCGCCTACCGTGAAGCCGTGGCCCGGCTCGAAACCCAGCAGACAGTCACCCAGAAGTGAATGGATATGGGCCCGGCATGCCGCCGGGCCTGTTGGTGGAAAGCGTCCCCCCGGACGCTTGGTTTGGCGCCCCTCGGGGCGCTTTTTTCATGGATGTCCCCCCGGCATCCAGGGTGGTCGCGGGGCGCCTGCCTGCCGCTGCGCTCCAGGCCCTACACTGGGCGGCCAGCGTCCCTTGGCTGCTATGCCATGAATAGCGCCCGGCACAAGTACAGCAAGCGTTGACGGCAGTTTTTGTGAAGTTCCTGATCGATTTTCCCAACCCCCATGACGGATCGGCCGCCCGGCTTCGCCATGGCTTCGGGCTGCCGCTGCATCACCTGACGGCCCATGCGCCGGACGAGGTGCGCGGTGTGCTCGATGCCGTCCAGCAGGCGGCGCAAGCCGGCCGATGGTGCCTGGGCTGGCTGCGCTACGAGGCGGCCGCCGCCTTCGATGCGGCCTATGCCGGCACATTGCATGCCACGCCGCCCGGCGCTCCCCTGGCCTGGTTCGCCGTCTTCGATGGCCCGCTGCCGTGGCCTGCGGACGATGGCGTGTCTGGGACGGGCGCGCTGGCGCAATGGCAGCCGGGGCTGGAGCGGGCCGACTTCGATGCCGCCATCGCCCGCATCCACGAGGCCATCGCGGCCGGTGACTGCTACCAGATCAACTACACGGCACAGATGCGGGGGCGATTGCTGGGAGACGTCCCCTCGCTGTTCGCCGCGCTGCGCCGCGCCCAGCCCGGCGGCTACGTGGCCTGCATGGACAGCGGCGACGAACAGGTGCTGTCGGTCTCGCCCGAACTCTTCTTCGACTGGGATGGCGAGCGCATCCTCACGCGGCCCATGAAGGGCACGGCGCCACGCGGCGCCACGCCGGAGCAGGACGAGGCGAATATGCAAGCCATGCGCGCTTCGCCCAAGGAGCGCGCGGAGAACGTGATGATCGTGGACCTGCTGCGCAACGATGTCTCGCGCATCGCCGAGCCATTCAGCGTCACGGTGCCGCGCCTGTTCCACGCCGAGCCCCTGCCCACGGTGTGGCAGATGACCTCGGATGTCCAGGCGCGCACGCGGCCCGGCACGCGCCTGGCCGACGTGTTCGCGGCGCTGTTTCCCTGTGGCTCGATCACGGGCGCGCCCAAGCGCCAGGCCATGCGGCTGATCCACGAACTGGAGCCCGGCCCGCGCGGTGTGTACTGCGGCGCCGTGGGCGTGGTGCGGCCGGGCAGCGCGCCGGGGCGCATGCACGCCACTTTCAACGTACCCATACGCACCGTGGTGGCGCGCGGCGACGAACTGCGCTGCGGCATAGGCAGCGGCATCACCTCGGGGGCCGAGGCGCCTGCCGAGTGGCAGGAGTGGCGCCACAAGCGGGCTTTTCTGGACAAGGTGTGAAAGGGCGCAAGACCATGGCGGATACGGACTTCGACATTCTGGAAACCCTGGCGCTGCGGGACGGCGGCTTCGTGAACCTGGAGCGCCACCTGGCACGCATGCGGGAGGCGGCGCGGCATTTCGCGCGGCCCTGCGCCGATGCCACGCTGGAGCAGGCGCTGCAGGGCCTGCGCCAGGCCCATGGCCAGGGCGACTGGCGCGTGCGGCTGGCGCTGGATGCCGCAGGCCGGGTGCAGACCCAGGCCGTGGCGCTGCCTGCCTCGGCCACGCCGGTGCGGCTGGCGCTGGCCGAGCGGCCCATCGCCAACGCGGTGGCACGCGGGCAATGGGTGCGCTTCAAGACCTCGCGGCGTGCGCACTATGAGGCGCTGCAGCCCGTGGATGCCTGCGTGTTCGATACCGTGCTCCACAACGAGGACGGCGAGATCACCGAGGGCACGCGCGGCAATGTCGCGGTCCTGCTCGACGGCCGCTGGGTCACGCCTCCGCTGTCCTGCGGCCTGCTGCCCGGCGTGGGCCGGGCCGTGGCGCTGGACGAGGGGCGTGTGGCCGAGCGCATCGTGCGGCTCGATGAGCTGCCCCGCGTGCAAGGCTGGGCCTTTGTCAACAGCCTGCGGGGCTGGCTGGATGCGGTGATGGGCTGACTGCCGGGCGGTGTGCGGCATGCATGGCCAGCAGTCCGCCGAACGCCTCATGCAGCGGCCGCAGCGACGGCCCTGCGGGGTCCAGCTGCTCCAGTGCGCAGGCAGCGGCCTCCAGCGTGGACAGTTGCCCAGGCGCATGGGCCTTGCGCAGCGTGCCGTAGCGTGAAGGAGGCAGATCGTCGAGCGCCAGGCGCGGCAGCGATTGCAGCAAGGGGTTGAGGTAGAGCATCTTGCGGCTCTTGCGCCAGGTGGCATCGAGCACGATCAGGCGCAGGCCTTCGGGGCCCGGGGCGGGCAGCGGCCAGGGCGAGGGTGCCGCCAGGCCCGACTGCTCGCCATGGGGCGTCGCCGGGTAGAGCAGCACGGGCTGGCGTGGCCTGTCGCCGCATTGCCAGGAGGCGTGCAGCAGGGCGTGCAAGGCCTGTGCGTCGAAGGCCTCGCCCTCGGCCAGGCGGCTGGCGGGCAGGCACAGGTGCAGCAGCCGGCCCGTGCCCTTGGCCTGGAACACCTCCTCGGGATGCTGGAGCAGCAGCAACTGCACCCGGCGCGGTACCGGGTGCACCAGGGCACACAGGCAGGTGCGCGCGGGGCGCAGGCAGAGCGCGCAGCGTGCGCGGGTGCTTGTAGCGGGCAAGGATTTACAGGCGGCCCTTGAAGTAGCTGGCCTTGTCCATGTCGGCGATTTCCACGCTGAGCTGGACCAGCATGCCGGCCGGTTGGGGCGTGAGGCGGCGCAGCACGGCGGCGATGCCTTCGGACAGCTCCTTCTTGGCCGTGTCGGTGCGGCCTGCGAGCAGGCGCAGCTGCACATGGACGAAGCCGCGGTTGGCCGGTGCGGTGCCGATCTCGAACTGGCTGACGGGCAGCAGGCGGGCCTTGACGTCGGCCTCGTCCTGGATGCTGGGGTGGCCGCAGACGAAGGCGTTGATCTCGGTCAGCAGCTGCTGGCCGGGCAGGCCGGCGAGGTTGTCCGTGTATTCGACATAGAGATGGGGCATGGATGTCTCCGGTTCGGTGGAAAGAATGGGGGGATCAGGAACGGGGCCGGGCCAGGCGCGAGACCTCGTCCAGTGCCGTGAGCAGCAGTTGCACGTCGATGCGCGTATGCGAGGCCGACAGCGCGATGCGCAGCCGCGCCGTGCCTTCGGGCACGGTAGGGGGGCGGATGGCGGGCACCCACAGGCCGCGCTGGCGCAGGCCTTCCATCACGGCCAGCGCCGTGGCGTTGGAGCCTATGACCAGGGCCTGCACGGCGGTGCGCGAGGGCAGCAGACGCCAGCCCGTGCGCGCCAGCAGCGGCGCCAGGCCCGCGCGCAGTTCGGCGATGCGCTCGGCCAGGGCCTCGCGGCGGTCGTCTTCGGCCTCGATCAGGGCCACGCTGGCCTGCAGTGCGCTGGCCAGCATGGGCGGCGCGGCGGTGGCGAAGATGTAGCTGCGCGTCTTTTGCAGCAGCCACTCGATCAGCATGTCGCTACCCGCCACGAAGGCACCGGCCACGCCGGCCGCCTTGCCCAGGGTGGCCATGTAGAGCACGCGCGGCGAGGCACCCGCGCCCGTGAGTCCGGCCTCGGCCAGGCTGCCCCGGCCCTGCGGTCCGAGCACGCCGAAGCCGTGTGCGTCATCGAGCAGCAGCAGCGCATCATGCTGCTCGCACAGCGCCAGCAGGCCGCGGATGTCGGCGACGTTGCCGTCCATGCTGAACACGGCATCGCTGATGACCAGCTTGCGCCTTGCCGTGCAGGCGGCCAGTTGCGTGGCCAGATCGTCCAGGTCGGCGTGGGCATAGCGGTGCACCTGGGCACGTGACAGGCGCGCGCCATCGATCAGGCAGGCATGGTTGAGTGCGTCGGAGAACAGTGCATCGCCGGCGCCGACCAGGGCCGGCACGATGCCTGCATTGGTCGCGTAGCCTGCATAGAAGTAGAGTGCGCGTGGCAGCTGAACGAAGCGCGCCAGTTGCTCCTCCAGCGCGGCATTGACCGTGCTGTGGCCGCTGACCAGGGGCGAGCCGCCCGAGCCCACGCCGAAGGACTGGGCACCCGCGCAGGCGGCATGCACCAGGGTGGGATGGCCGGCCAGGCCCAGGTAGTCATTGCTGCAAAAGGCCAGCATGGGGTGGCCGTCGACCTGCATGTGCGCGCCGCTGGCAGCGCCTTGCAGCGGCGCCGTGGCGCGGCGGCGCCGGCGCAGGTGGGCGGCGTCGAGTTCGGCGATGCGCGCGGGGATGTCGTCCAGCCAGGAGCCGCTCATTGCCATTCCTTCGGCAGGGTGTAGGCGATGGCGCGTGCATCGGGCGTGGCCTGATAGGGAATGTCGGCCAGCAGCGGTGCCTGGAGGTGCTGCTCAAGCCAGGCCATGTTCTCCTCGGGCACGAGCATGTCGGGGTCCACGCGGCTCGCGATCCAGCCGGCCAGGCGCAGGCCGCGCGCGCGGATGGCCTCGGCCGTCAGGGCAGCGTGGTTCAGGCAGCCCAGGCGCAGGCCCACCACCATCACCACGGGCAGCCCCAGCGCCTGCGCCAGGTCGGCGCCCGTGAGACGGTCGGACAGCGGCACGAGAAAGCCGCCCGCGCCTTCGACGACCACGGCATCGGCCTGTGCGGCCAGGCGGCGGTAGCTGTCCACGATGTGGGCGATTTCGATGGAGCGGCCCGCGCGCCGCGCGGCGATGTGCGGCGACATGGGATCGGGCAGCAGCACGGGATTGTCGAGCGCGGGCGGCACGGCCAGTGTCGAGGCGGCGCGCAGCGCCAGCGTGTCCTCGTTGGCCCAGCCGCCGTGCCCGTCGGGCTCGGCGCCCGCGGCCACGGCCTTCATGCCGACCACGCGGGCATGGTGGCGCGACAGCGCGTGCAGCAGGCCGCACGAAGCCAGGGTCTTGCCCACGCCGGTGTCGGTGCCGGTGACGAAGCAGCCCAGGGTGGGTGTGCCGTTCATGCCTTGTCCTCCTGGGCCAGGGTGTCTTCGAGCGCGGCCAGGGCGCTGGCCGCCAGGTGCTGCACGGCCTCTGCGTCCAGCGCGTAGGGCGGCATGGCGTAGAGGGTGTTGCCGATGGGGCGCAGCAGCAGGCCGCGCTCCAGCGCGGCGGCGTGGTAGCGGCGCGAGAAGTCGGGCAGGGGGGTCTGCACATCCCAGGCCCAGATCATTCCCTGGCGCCGTGCGTGGCGCACGCGGCCGTGCTGGTTCAGCGGCGCGAAGGCGGCATCGAGCCGCTGTGCCAGCGAGAGATTGGCCGCGATGGCATCGGTCTGATCGAACAGCTCCAGCGTGGCCAGCGCCGCGCGGCAGGCCAGCGGGTTGCCCGTGTAGGAGTGCGAATGCAGAAAGCCCCGCGCGACCGAGTCGTCATAGAAGGCCGCGTAGACCGCTTCCGTGGTCAGCACGGCCGACAGGGCCAGCGTGCCCCCCGTCAGGCCCTTGGACAGGCAGATGAAGTCCGGTCGTATGCCGGCCTGCTGGTGGGCGAACATGCTGCCGGTGCGGCCGAAGCCCACGGCGATCTCGTCCACCACCAGGTGCACCTCGTAGCGGTCGCACAGGGCGCGCGCCAGGCGCAGGTACTCGGGGTCGTGCATCGCCATGCCGGCCGCGCACTGCACCAGCGGCTCGACGATCAGGGCTGCCGTGGTCTCGTGGTGCTGGTCCAGCCATTGCCGCAGGCCCTCGGCGGCGTGGCGGGCCGTGTCGGCCGCGCTCTCGCCGGGCCGGGCGCCGCGTGCATCGGGGCTGGGCACGGTGTCGGCCAGGCGCACCAGCGGCGCATAGGCTTCGCGGAAGATGGGAATGTCGGTCACGGCCAGTGCGCCCACGGTCTCGCCGTGGTAGCCACCGGCCAGGCCTGCGAAGCGGCTCTTGCCGGGACGGCCGAGGTTGCGCCAGTAGTGCGCGCTCATCTTGAGGGCGATCTCGGTGGCCGAGGCACCGTCGCTGCCGTAGAAGGCGTGGCCCAGGCCTGTGAGCGCGCCCAGCCGCTCGGACAACTCGATCACGGGGGCATGCGTGAAGCCGGCCAGCATCACATGGTCGAGCCGGGCCAGCTGGTCGGTGAGTGCGGCCTGGATATAGGGGTGGCTGTGCCCGAACAGGTTGACCCACCAGGAACTGATGCCGTCCAGATAGCGCCGCCCGTCGATGTCGTGGAGCCAGGGGCCCTGGGCGCGGGCGATGGCGATGGGGGGGGCGGCCTCATGCCGCTTCATCTGGGTGCAGGGGTGCCACACAGCCGCGAGGCTGCGGGCGGCAAGCGATTGAGTCATCGCGCGATTGTCACACTGCGCGGGAGGTCACAGCTGTTGCGTGGGCACGTGGTGGCGCAGCTCCACCTGGCGGTTGGCCTCGTCCACGAAGACCAGCCGGGGCTGGTGCTCGGCCACATCCTTTTCATGGACCTGGGCGAAGGAGGCAATGATCAGCAGATCGCCCACGGCCGCGCGGCGTGCGGCCGAGCCGTTGACCGAGATCATGCCGGTGCCGCGCTGGCCCTTGATGGCATAGGTGACGAAGCGTTCGCCGTTGTCGATGTTCCAGATGTGCACCTGCTCGTTCTCGACGATGTTGGCGGCGTCCAGCAGGTCCTCGTCGATGGCGCACGAGCCTTCGTAGTGCAGCTCGCATTGCGTGGTCTTGACGCGGTGGATCTTGGATTTGAGCAGGGTGCGGAACATGGTCGGGGGTCCGTGGGAGAGTGGGGAATCAGGCAGTCCGCGCGCATTCGAGCACGCAGGAGTCGCCCAGGGCTTCACGCCAGACATGCACGCGCGTGACCTGCTGGCGCAGCGGCTCGGGCATGGATTCGGCGATGAACAGGCACAGGTTTTCCAGCGTGGGGATGCCCAGGCCGGGTACCTCGTCCAGCATATGGTGGTCCAGGCGCTCGCGCACCTCGGCCAGGGCCAGGCGCAGCAGGCCCAGGTCCAGCACCATGCCGGTGGCGGGGTCGCGCTGGCCGGTCATGAAGACCTCGGCGTGGTAGGTGTGGCCGTGTATGCGGCGGCTGCCCTCGGCCTCGATCTCGCGGCGCAGGGTGTGGGCGGCATCGAAGAAGAAGCGCTGGGAAATGGTGAACAACATGTCTGGCGGTCGGGGCATCAGCGGATGCCGCTGATCTTGTGGGTCTGCAGGCTCAGGCGCCAGACGGGCTGGCGCATGCAGGCGTCTATGCAGGTGGCGATGTTGGCGGCCTGCTGGGGGCCATCCATGGGCTGCAGGAACCGGTGGGTGAACCGGCCGGTGCGTGCCATGGTGTCCAGATCGAATCCGTTCTGGGGCCAGACCAGCTTGAGTTCCTGGCCTTGCTGTTGCACCCAGGGAGCGCCGGCCTTGGGGCTGACGCACAGCCAGTCGATGCCCGGCGGGGCTGCCACGCTGCCATTGGTCTCGACGGCGATGCGGAAATGCCGCGCATGCAGGGCGTCGATCAGCGGGGTGTCCAGCTGCAGCAGCGGCTCGCCGCCCGTGATGACCACGAGGCGGCGGCCGGCCTCGGCCGGATCATCGGCAGGCCACTGGGCCGCGATGCGCTCGGCCAGATCGGCGGGGCTGGCGAACTTGCCGCCCAGCGTGCCGTCCGTGCCCACGAAGTCGGTGTCGCAGAATTGGCAGATGGCGCTGGCGCGGTCCTGCTCGCGGCCGGTCCACAGGTTGCAGCCCGCAAAGCGGCAGAACACCGCAGGCAGGCCGGCCTGTCCGCCTTCGCCCTGCAGGGTGTAGAAGATTTCTTTGACGCTGTATGTCATGGTGAGAGGGCTGGCGGCGTGCCGCATGCAGGCGAGCGCTGCCGTCAGACGGGTGTATAGGCCAGGCGCACGTAGATGGGCGCGAAGGCTTCGGCCTGGGTGATCTCGATCAGCGTTTCCTTGGCCAGCTCCAGCAGGGCAATGAAGGTCACGACCAGCACCGTGGAGCCTTTCTCGGGCTGGAACAGGGTCTCGAACTCGACGAAGCGGCGGCCCTGCAGGGCCTTGAGCACCTGGCTCATGTATTCTCGCACCGACAGTTCTTCCCGCGTGATCTTGTGGCTTTGCACCAGCCTGGCGCGCTTGAGGATGTCCCGCCAGGCCGATTGCAGCTCGGCCACGTCCACATCGGGAAAGCGCGGCTGAAGGCTTTGCTCGATATGGATCTGCGCCCTGAGGAAATCGCGTCCGTACTGGGGCAGCTGGCCCAGCTGGTGGGCGGCCAGCTTCATCTGCTCGTATTCGAGCAGCCGGCGCACGAGTTCGGCGCGCGGGTCCTCGGCCTCCTCGCCGTCCTCCTGCTTCTTGGGCGGCAGCAGCATGCGGGACTTGATCTCGATGAGCATGGCCGCCATCAGCAGATACTCGGCCGCAAGCTCGAGATTGCGGCTGCGGATCTCGTCGACATAGCTCATGTACTGGCGCGTCACGTCCAGCATGGGGATGTCGAGGATGTTGAAGTTCTGCTTGCGGATCAGGTACAGCAGCAGGTCCAGCGGCCCTTCGAAGGCTTCGAGGAAGACCTCCAGCGCATCGGGCGGGATGTACAGGTCCTGCGGCAGGGCGAACAGCGGCTCGCCGTACAGGCGCGCCAGAGCCACCTGGTCGATCACGACCGGCGTGCCATCGCCTTCGGCGCGGGAAGGCGCCGCATTCTCGGGCGCCAGGGGGGATTCAGCTCCGGTCATGGAATGCCGGCGCCTGACGGGCAGGCGCTTGCTGCGGTGTCCTCATGGGAGCGAAGCCGGCATCCCGGATCAGGCGTTCGTCTGGTAGACGTAGGGCTTCTGGTCGACGCGGCCGGCGCGCAGGTCTTCCCAGACCTCGTGGTTCACGTCCTTGTCCCACAGCAGCGAACGACCGGCCACCTGCTGGCTGGACAGTTCGGGCTTTTGCTTCTTCAGGTCGTTGATGAAGTTGGTGGTGTCGGAGCGGTAGTCGGGGCGGCGAAAGAATGACATAGACTGATAACCTCTTGAATCGCGTGATTTTACCGGGACACCGTCCATGAACCTAGTCTCCCGCCTCGCGGGGGTTGCCGTGGCCGTGATGGGCATGCTGTCGCTGCCCGGCTGCGACCCCCAGAACATCAAGGAACTCGAGGAAGGCCTGTCCACCGAGGCCGACGTGCGCGCCCGCTTCGGCGAGCCCGAGCGCATCTGGCCCGAGGCCGATGGCTCGCGCACCTTCGAGTACAACCGCCAGCCCGCCGGCAGCCGCAACTACATGATCACCATCGGCACGGACGGCAGGATGAGCGCGCTGCGCCAGGTGCTGGCCCCGCACAACTTCGACAGGATCCGCCCCGGCATGGACGAGGAGCAGGTGCGCCGCATGCTGGGCAAGCCCGCCAAGGTCACGACCTACCAGCTCAAGCAGGAAACCGACTGGGACTGGAACTACATCGATCCCCCCACGCGCAACATGGAGTTCACCGTGACCTTCGGCCCCGACGGCCGCGTGCTGCGCAGCGCGGGCCGCGAGAAGCTGCACGGTGGGGCCTGATCCCAGGGCCCCGCAAGCCGTCGTGGCGGACGGTGGCCTGCACGCAACAGCGCGCCGGGGCAACAGTCTCTAGAATCCGGGTTTGTACCTATGACACCCCATGGGTACGGCGAAGGCCCCGAACCGGGGCCTTTGCGACGATAGATCTGTCATCACCCCGACAATGTCCACGCCTTCCCTACCCGCTGCCGCGCCTGCTGCGCCTGTCTCGGCCACCGCTTCGCTGCGCCATGGCCTCTTCGAGGATGTCCAGGCCCTCTTCACCGGAACCCTGTTCGTGGGCATCGCCATGATGATGTTCGCGCAGGCGGGGCTTTTGACGGGGAGCACGGCGGGCCTGGCCTTCGTGCTGCATTACGCCACGGGCTGGCCGTTCGGCCTGGTCTTCTTCGCGATCAACATCCCGTTCTACTGGTTCGCCTGGACGCGTGTGGGCCGCACCTTCACGGTCAAGACCTTCCTGTGCGTGGGCGCGCTGTCGCTGATCACCGAAATGGGGCCGCGCCTCATCCACATCGACTACCTGCACCCGGCCTTCGCGGCCATCGCGGGCGGCCTGCTCATGGGCTCGGGCCTGCTGTTCCTGGCGCGCCACCGCTCCAGCCTGGGCGGCGCGACCATCGCCTCGCTCTACCTGCAGGACCGCTACGGCATCCGCGCGGGCAAGGTGCAGATGGCCATCGACTGCTGCGTGGTGCTGCTGGCGCTGTGGGTCGTGCCCTTCGAGCGCGTGGCCTGGTCGGTGCTGGCGGCCGTGGTCATGGGCGTGTTCCTGGCGGTGAGCCATCGGCCGGGGCGGTACGCTGGGCAGTAGGCCTCAGGGCTGCAGCGGCTGCCCCTCCGGCGTGCGGTAGCGCACCGTGATGCCGCTTTCGTCGGAAGCGGTCCCGTCATCGCTGATGGCATCGACGGCCTTGCCCACGCCCTTGCCGACGATCCTGGCCGTGCCCACGGCCGCATCGGCGGCCAGGCCCACGGCCGAGGCCGTGACGCTGACGGCCGTGGCGGTCACGGCCACCACGGTGCAGCCGGACAGCAGGGCCGCAGCAACCAGGCAAAGAAAAGCCCCCAGGGCCGGGGACCGTGAGGGCTTGCGGGACATGGATGCTGTCTTTCAGTGTATGCGCATGCCTGGTTGTGCGCCGGGGAAGGGTTCCAGCACGTAGATGCCGGGGTGGGCCTTCTCATCGGCATGGCTGGCCGCCAGCACCATGCCTTCGGAGATGCCGAACTTCATCTTGCGCGGCGCCAGGTTGGCCACCATCACGGTGAGCTTGCCCTGCAGCTGCTCGGGCTGGTACATGCTGGAGATGCCGGAGAACACGTTGCGCGTCTTTCCCTCGCCCACGTCCAGCGTGAGCTGCAGCAGCTTGGTCGAGCCTTCCACGGGCTTGCATTCCACGATCCTGGCGATGCGCAGGTCCACCTTGGCGAAGTCGTCGATGCTGATGGTCTCGGCGATTTCCTCGCCGCCGGGCAGGACCTTCTCGACCACGGGCTCGGGGGCTTCGAACAGGGCGTCGAGCTGCTTGACGTCCACGCGCTGCATCAGGTGCTTGTACAGGCCGATGGCATGGCCGGCGCCCAGCAGGTTCTGTGCGTCGGCGAACTGCAGCGGCGCCACGTTGAGGAAGCCTTCCACCTGTTCGGCCACGGCCGGCAGGATGGGCTTCAGGTAGATGGTCAGCAGGCGGAAGGCCTCGATGCACGTGGTGCACACGTCCTGCAGGCGGGCGTCCATGCCTTCCTGCTTGGCCAGTTCCCAGGGCTTGTTGGCATCCACGTACTCGTTGACGCGGTCGCACAGCTGCATGATCTCGCGCACGGCACGGGCCGTGTCGCGGTTCTCGAAGGCCTGGACTATTGTTTCGCTCTGGCCGCGCAACTGGGCCAGCAGGGCCTGGCCGTCTTCGCTGACCGTGCCCAGCCTGCCGTCGAAGCGCTTGGCGATGAAGCCGGCGGCGCGCGAGGCAATGTTCACGTACTTGCCGATCAGGTCGGCGTTGACGCGGGCCATGAAGTCATCGGGGTTGAAGTCAATGTCCTCATTCTTGCCGTTGAGCTTGGCGCCCAGGTAGTAGCGCAGCCACTCGGGGTTCATCTGCAGGCCCAGGTACTTGAGCGGGTCCAGGCCGGTGCCGCGGCTCTTGCTCATCTTCTCGCCGTTGTTGACGGTCATGAAGCCGTGCACGCAGATCTTCGTGGGCGTCTTGCGGCCGCTGAACTTGAGCATGGCGGGCCAGAACAGCGTGTGGAAGGTGATGATGTCCTTGCCGATGAAGTGGTACTGCTCCAGGGCCGGGTCGGCCATGTAGGCCTCGTAGTCCTCGCCGCGCCGGTCCAGCAGGTTCTTGAGCGAGGCCAGGTAGCCCACGGGCGCGTCCAGCCAGACGTAGAAGTACTTGCCCGGCGCATCGGGGATCTCGATGCCGAAGTAGGGCGCGTCGCGCGAGATGTCCCAGTCGCCCAGGCCCTCGCTGGTCGTGCCGTCCGGGTTGGTGCGCACGCTGAACCATTCCTTGATCTTGTTGGCCACCTCGGGCTGCACGTGCTGGCCGTCCTGGGTCCATTCGGTCAGGAACTCCACGCAGCGCGGGTCCGACAGCTTGAAGAAGAAATGCTCCGAGCTCTTGAGCACGGGCTTGGCGCCCGACAGGGCCGAGTAGGGATTGATCAGGTCGGTGGGCGCGTAGACGGCGCTGCAGACCTCGCAGTTGTCGCCGTACTGGTCCTTGGCGTGGCAGCGGGGGCACTCGCCCTTGATGAAGCGGTCGGGCAGGAACATGTTCTTCTCGGGGTCGAAGAACTGTTCGATGGTGCGCGTCTCGATGAAGCCGGCAGCCTTCAGGTCGCGGTAGATCTGCTGGGCCAGCGCATGGTTTTCGGGCGCGTCGGTGTTGTGCCAGTTGTCGAAGGCGATGTGAAAGCCGTCCAGGTACTGCTTGCGGCCCGCGGCGATGTCGGCCACGAACTGCTGGGGCGTCTTGCCGGCCTTCTCGGCCGCAATCATGATGGGCGCGCCGTGCGCGTCATCGGCGCCCACGAAGTTGACCGCGTTGCCCTGCATTCGCTGCGCACGCACCCAGGTGTCGGCCTGGATGTATTCCATGATGTGGCCGATGTGGAAGTTGCCGTTGGCATACGGCAGGGCGGTGGTGACGAAGAGTTTGCGTGCGGTCATGGGTAACTGCTTTCTCGGGGAACCCGCCATTCTAGAAGGCCCGGGCGCGCGGCGCGCGTTGCCGGCCTTTTGTCAGTGCCCGGACGGTGCCCGCTGCCAGCCCAGGAACTGCTCGATGTCGCTGCGCCGCGCCAGCGCGTCGCGCCGGCCCAGGGCCATCAGCTCGCGCGTGAAACTGCGCTCGAACAGCAGGTAGCTGGCCAGGGCCGCGCCGCGCGGGTCGCTGGCGTCCTGGCGCACGCCCAGGGCGCCCAGCAGGGTGCGCATGGGCAGTGGCAGGCGGCCGACATGGCGCGCGGCGATGGCGTCGATGCGCTCGGACGGCGAGATCACCAGCAGCTGCAGCGGGCGCAGGCGGCTGCGCTCGCGGTCGGCGGGCGGGATCAGGGCCAGGGTCTGGTTGATGCGCTCGGCGCGCTCCACGTCCAGGGCCAGGGCGTCCAGGAAGATGCTGGACAGCGTGTGGCCCGCGATATGGGCCAGCGAGGGGTAGCTGGCGCCTTCGGGCGGCGGTGTGGCGGGAGGCTCGTTGCGGCGGCCCGCGCCCACGACGAGGATGCGCTCGGCGCCCAGGTGGATGGCGGGTGCCAGCGGCGCGGTCTGGCGCATGGAGCCGTCGCCGAAATATTCGGTGGCGCCGTCCAGCGGCAGCTCCGTGGCCGGAAAGATGAACGGAATCGCCGAGGAGGCCAGCAGGTGCTCGCGCGTGATCTGCGCGGGGGCGGCCTTGCGCTGGTTGCGCACCCAGGGCTTGAGTTCCTCGTGGGTCTGGCAGAAGGTCACATGTTCGCTGGTGGTGTAGCTGGAGGCCGAGACGGCCAGCGCGCGCAGGTGGCCGCCGGCGATCAGGTCGGGCAGGCGCTCCAGCGGCACCAGGCCGCGCGACAGCAGTTGCCCCAGGGGCCGGTTGTCCAGCAGCGAACGCGGGCGCATGCGGCCCCAGCGGGCCAGCGCCCAGCCCAGGGACAGCAGGGTCAGCCAGCGCGCACCGCTGCGCAGCACGCTCAGCGAGTCGGACAGGTAGACGTCTTCGGGGCGCAGGTTGCGCCAGATGCGAGCCATGCGGCGCACGGCGCGGTCGAAATGGTCGCTGCCACAGGCCAGGGCCGCCGCGTTGATGGCACCGGCCGAGGTGCCGACCAGGATGGGAAAGGGGTTGGGGCCATGCTGCTGGCCGCAGGCGCGGCGGATCTCGGCGATGGCTTCGAGCACGCCGGCCTGGTAGGCGGCGCGGGCGCCGCCGCCGCTGAGCAGCAGGCCGGTGCTGGGCGGGGGCAGGCTGTGGTCGTTGGAGGGCGCGGCGTCGGGCATGTCCTGCAGTGTGCCGCCTGCCGCAGTCCCAGGGGTCGGGGGATGACCCCGAGGGAATCAGGCCTTGGCCAGCAGCGTTCCCAGATCCGTGCCGGAAATCAGGGCGATGCCCTGCTGCCTGGCCCAGGCGGCTGCGTTCTCGGCCGGCGGTTGCAGCGACAGGTAGCAGACCGTGGCCGCGTCGCGCGCCTGGCCCGCGGCAAGCAGCGCCCGCAGCGGCTCCATGCCGTGCACGCCGGCCTTCCAGCGCCTGGCGCAGGCCACGGTGGTGCGGCCCTCGCGCTCGAGCACGAAATCGGCGCCGTCCTTGTCCGTCAGGCGGGTCACGGTATGGCCTTCGGCCTGCCAGGCGCGCTCCAGCCGGTCCGAGAAGTCCCGCCAGCCTTGCTGCGCAGCGATCTCCAGCGCCTGCTCGACCTTGGCCGGACTGGGCGCGCGCAGCTGGCGCCAGGCGGCGATGCAGCCGATGGCGAAGAAGGGCAGGGCGGTGACGGCGGCAAACGGCGCAATGTCCTTGGGCAGCAGCGCCGTGGACACCAGGGTGACCAGGGCGGCCAGTGCAAAGCTGATCCACCAGCGCGAGCGCAGCAAGATAGCGAACAGGGAGTTTTGGGCCATCTGGAATTTCACGGGGGATCTTTCTGGGGAGAGGGAACTGGGGAGCCAAAGGCAGCAAGGGCCGCATTGTCTCGCGTGTGCGAGGGGATGGGGGCTTCGATAGACTACCCGGCTCTAGGAGTTATACACACCATGGCAGTCACAGAACAAGCGCTCTTGGCCGCGCTCTCCAGCGTGCTCGACCCCCACACCGGCAAGGACTATGTGAGCACCCGCGCCCTGCGCAACCTGCAGGTCACGGGGGCCGACGTGGCCTTCGACGTGGAGATGGGCTATCCGGCGCAAAGCCTGGTGCCGGCGCTGCGCGGCCAGTTCGTCGCGGCGGCCAAGACCGTCGAGGGCGTGGGCAATGTCTCGGTCAACATCACGTCCAAGGTGGCCGCGCATGCGGTGCAGCGCGGCGTGCAGTTGCTGCCGGGCGTCAAGAACATCATCGCCATCTCGTCCGGCAAGGGCGGCGTGGGCAAGAGCACGACCACGGCCAACCTGGCGCTGGCGCTGGCCGCCGAGGGCGCGCGCGTGGGCATCCTGGACGCCGACATCTACGGCCCCAGCCAGCCCATGATGATGGGCGTCTCGGGTCGGCCCGACAGCCCCGACGGCAAGACCATGGAGCCGTTGATCGGCCATAGCGTGCAGGTGATGTCCATCGGCCTGCTGGTCAACAACGACCAGGCCATGATCTGGCGTGGCCCCATGGCCACCCAGGCGCTGGAGCAGATGCTGCGCCAGACCAACTGGAAGGACCTGGACTACCTGCTGGTGGACATGCCGCCCGGCACGGGCGACATCCAGCTGACGCTGGCCCAGCGCGTGCCCATGACGGGCGCCGTGGTGGTCACCACGCCCCAGGACATTGCCCTGATCGACGCCAAGAAGGGCGTGAAGATGTTCGAGAAGGTGGGCGTTCCCATCCTCGGCCTGGTCGAGAACATGGCGGCCCATGTCTGCAGCAACTGCGGCCATGTGGAGCACATCTTCGGAGCCGAGGGCGGCAAGCAGATGGCGGCCGAGTACGGCATAGCCTACCTGGGCGCCCTGCCCCTGTCGCTGCAGATCCGCCTGCAGGCCGACAGCGGCACGCCCACCGTGGTGGCCGAGCCCGACAGCGAGGCCGCGCAGATCTACAAGAAGGTGGCGCGCGACCTGGCCGTGAAGGTGGCGCTCAAGGCGCGGGATTTCACGAGCAAGTTCCCCACCATCACCGTCAGCCAAGGCACCTGACCTCGCACAGGCGCTGCCGGCATGAACCTGCTGACCTCGATGCGCTATCTGGCGGCGCTCAACGAGCACCGCCACTTCGGTCGCGCGGCGCTGGCCTGCCACATCACCCAGCCGGCCTTGTCCAATGCGCTGCGTGCACTGGAGGAGGAGTTCGGCACGGTCATTGTGCGCCGGGGACGCTCGTTCGCGGGCTTCACGCCCGAGGGGGAGCAGGTGCTGGCCACGGCCCTGGCCATGCTGCGCGCCGAGGAAGGCCTGCGCCAGGAACTGAGCGCGGGCGCCGGCGCGCTGCGCGGGCAGTTGCGCATGGCGGCCGTGCCCACGGCCATGCCCATGCTCACCCGCTTCGCGGCCCTGCTGCGCGAGCGCCATCCGGGCATCACGCCAGTGGTGCTGTGCCTGAGCTCGGCCGAGATCGAGAGCGGCCTGGAAGACCTGTCGCTGGACCTGGCCCTGGGCTACAGCGCGCGCATGCCGCCGCGCGGCCCGCGCCTGCAGTCCTGGCCCCAGTACCAGGAGCACTATTACCTGCTGTGCCGCGAGTGCCGCGATGGGCAGGGCGAGGGCCGGCCCTTTGCCTTCGGTGCCGACATCGCCTGGCGCGACGTGGCCGGCATGCCGCTGTGCCTGCTCACCCCCGACATGCACAACCGCACGGTGATCGACGAGGCCTTCGCCGCCGTGGGCATGGCCGTACAGCCCGCCATGGAAACCAACTCCGTGCTGACCCTGGTAATGGCCGTGGCGCAAGGAGCGGATGGCATGACCACCGTGCTGCCCGGCGCCATGGTGGCCACGGTGCGCCACATGCCGGGCCTGGTGGCGCGGCCACTGCGCTCGCCCGAATTGGTCACCCCCATCGGCTTCATGGCCCAGCAGGGCGTGGCGCCCACGCGCGCGCTGCAGGCGGCGCTGCAACTGCAGGACGCCGCCGAATGGCGTGCGCAGTGCCTGCGGCATGCGGGGGCGCTGAAAGACTAGGCGGGCTGTACCCGCCGCCCTGCCTGTGCAGTCTCTGGCGAGGCGTTCGGCGCGGCATTCAGCGCGGCGCGCACCACGTCGGGCGTGAACGGCGCGGCGTAGAAGCGCCGCCCCGTGGCATCGAACAGGGCATTGGCCAGCGCGGCGGGGCCCGGCACCGAGGCCGATTCGCCGGCGCCCATGGGCGCCTCGTCCTGGCGCGGCATCAGCACCACCTCGATGGGGGGGAGGTCGCGAAAGCCGATGATGGGGTAGCTGCCCCATTCGCGGCTGGCCACACCCTGGGCGTTGAAGGCCACGCGCTCCAGCAGGCTGCGGCTCAGGGTCTGGATGACGTTGCCGTGGATCTGGTGGCGCACGCCGTCGGGGTTGACCATCATGCCCGTGTCCTGGCCCACGACCAGGCGCCGCACGGCGATGCGGCCGCTGAGCGGATCGACCTCGATGTCGATCACCCAGGCGGCCCAGGCCGCGCCAAAGCCGGGAAAGCGGCTGTGGATGTAGCGCGCATAGGCCACGCCGCGCCCGCGCAGCAGGCCATCGGCGCCGGGCTGGCCCCGGCTGCCGCGCTGGCCGGGCTGCCAGCCCGCATGCAGGGCGGTGGCCTCGATCAGTTCGATGGCGCGCCGGTCTTCGAGGTGGCGTACGCGGTAGTCCACGGGGTCGGCGCCGGCCGCGTGGGCCAGCTCGTCGATCATGCAGTCGTGGGCAAAGGAGTTGGGCAGGGCCGAGACGCCGCGCAGCCAGGATGAGCGCACGATGGGCGCCATGTCGTGGCAGGCGATGCGCTGGCTGGCATAGCGGTAAGGCGGCACGGCCGTGCGGTCGCCCATCTCCAGGGTGCGCGGCTGGCCCGGGATGCGGCCCGTGAGCAGCAGGGCCAGCAGCGGCGCGTCGTTGGAGGGGTAGCGCACGGCGAAGTCGTAGGCCAGCAGATCGCCCTTGTCGTCGATGGCCGCGCTCACGTCCATGAGCTGGCCCGTGCCCTTGGGCTCCCACTGGTGTTCCTGCTCGCGCGTGAGCTGCACGCGCACCGGCGCGCCCACGGCCATGGACAGCAGGGCCGCGTCGGCGCAGACATCGTCGGCGCAGTTGCGGCCGTAGCAGCCGGCGGCTTCCAGGCGCACGATCTCGATGCAGCCTTCGCCCAGTTGCAGCAGCCGATCCAGGTCGGTGCGCAGCATGTGGGGGTTTTGCGTGCCGGCCCACAGCTTCAGGCGCCCGCCCTGGAAGTCGGCCACGGCGCAGGAGGGGCCGATGGAGGCGTGCATCTGGTAGGGCCAGACGTAGCTGCGGCGCAGTTCGGTGGCCGCCACCGCAAAGGCGCCGTCCACGTCGCCTTCGTCGACCAGGGCGCGGCGCTGGGCGGGGTTGGTGCGGAGGGTGCTGGCCAGATCCGACAGATCCGGCGCGGGCGGCACGGCGCGCCACTGCACGCGCAGCGCGCGCATGGCGGCGATGGCCTGCTCCTCGCGGTCGGCCACCACACCCACGAAATCGCCTTCGGTGACCACCTGCACGTTGCCGGGCAGGCGGGCGACGGAGTCGCGGTCCACGGCGATCAGGCAGTGGCCGATGAAGTCGCCGCCGTCGCGGCCCGGGTGCGGAGGGCGGATGACGCGGCCATGGCGCATGCCGGGCACGCGCACATCGTGCACGAAGCTCAGCTCGCCCGTGGCCTTGGCGGGGATGTCCACGCGCGCCGCGCCCCGGCCCACGATCCGGTAATCGCCGGCAGGCTTGAGTTTCACCTCTTGTTCCGGCGGTGCCAGCGTCAGCTGCAGTTGCCGGTCTTGCAGCAATTGCCCGTAGTGGAGTTCGCGTGCATCGCTGCCATCGGCCAGGCGTATGCGCCCATCGCGCGCCTGCAGGCGCTCGGCGGCCACGCCCCATTGCGCGGCGGCCAGCGCCAGCAACTGCTCGCGCGCCTGGGCGGCCGCGCGGCGCAGCGGCACGGCCGAAATCTGGATGCTGGCGCTGGCAATGGTCGGCCCCTGGTTGGGCGCGGCGGCCGTGTGGCCGAGCACCATCTCCAGCCGGTCCAGCGGCACTTCCAGCTCTTCGGCCACGATCTGGGCCAGGGCCGTGCGTATGCCCGTGCCCAGGTCCACGTGGCCGTTGAAGGCCAGGGCGCGCCAGCCCTGCGGGGCGCTGTCGTCGGCCAGCACGGCCACGAAGATCTCGGGCGTGGACTGCACATAGTCGGTGGCCGTGCCGGGCTGGCCGGGCGCGGGGCGCGGCGGCGCCACCGGCTGGCGCACCACGAGCAAGGTGGCGGGGCGGGCGAGCAGCTGCGTGTGCAGGGCTTGGGGCTGGGGCAGGGTCATGGGGTGTTCTTCGCGGGCATGTCGATCATGCATGCGTGCGGGGCCGGCCGCAGGCTGCCGGCCCCTATGGGCGCGTTGCCGCGATGGGATCAGCGCACGATGGCGTCGGTGTCGGACAGGGCCTGGGACAGCGGCATCACCGCCGCGTACTTCTGTGCCATGTCGAACAGGTTGGCCTCGTGCGGGCCCAGGGCGCGGTCGCCGCAGCAGTCGGCCACCACCAGGGGGCGGAAACCCGACTGCATGGCATCGACCACGCTGGCGCGCACGCAGCCGCTGGTCACGCAGCCGGCCACCAGCAGGGTCTGCACGCCGCGCTGGGCCAGCCAGGGCGCCAGCATGGTGCCGAAGAAGGCCGAGGGCGTGCTCTTGCGCACCACGTACTCGCCGGCAGCGGGGGCCAGCTCGGGGACGATGGCGCTGGCGGGGCTGTCTTCCTTCAGGGTCAGCATGCCCGGCACCTTCAGGCAGAAGATGTTGCTGTCGGCGTCGTCGTCCGAGAACACGATGCGGCTGTGCGCCACGGGCCAGCCGCGCTCGCGCGCATGGGCCAGCAGCTGGCGCGTCCGGGCGATGGCCTCGGGGATGTTGCCGCCGCCGAACACGGCCGGGTCGGCGAAGCCGTTGACGAAGTCGATGATGAGCAGGCCGAACGGCGCCTTCAGCGGCAGCGGCGTGCCGAAGCCCTGGCGGGCGTAGGCCGAGATGTCGCCCGAAACGCCCTCGGTGGGGATGGTTTGTGTGGTGGTCATGCGATGTCCTTTCGGCGCTTGGCGCGCGCCAGTCCCTGTTCGTCCTGCACCACGCCGGCTATGACGGTGGGCGTGCCATCCAGCGCCACGCTGCAGTGGCGCATGGGGATGTCGATGTGGCAGGCCGTGGTGCGGCTGCCGCCGGCTTCGTTGTTGGGGCCCATGGACCACAGGAAGTTGCCCTCGAAGGCACGCGCGTCCATGCCGATGTGGGTTTCCTTGTTGTAGTGGGCCAGCATGGACCAGTGGGCGCGCGGCTGCAGGCCCCAGCCGATGTGGGAGACCGCATAGGCCTCGGGATCCTCGTAGGAGGCCATGTACTCCTTGAGGATGTCGGCCTGCAGGCCGCCGCTGATGCGCGTGACATAGCCTTTTTCGATGACCAGCTCGATGGGCTCGGTCACGTAGTCCTTCATGGGCAGCAGGATGTCGCCCCGGTCCAGGACCACGCGGCCGTTGCTTTGGCCCTCGTTGGGCCAGGTCAGCACGAAGCCGCTGGGCCAGTGGTCCCAGCGGCCGGGCTGGTCCACGAAGCCGTACTCGCAGATGGCCGGGAAGTCGCCCAGCTGGCAGCGCAGGTCGGTGCCCGCGGCCGAGGTGATGTGCATCTGCTTTGCCGCTTCGATGCGCTTGGATGCGGCCTGCACGCGCGCGCGGTCACCTTCGGTGGGCACCAGGCGGCACAGCACCTCGGGCGGCTCCACGGCCAGCAGGATCTTGGTGCCGGTCTGCAGTATCTCGTGCTGTTCGGGCGAGAACAGCAGGGTCATCAGGTCCAGCACCAGGTCGCTGGCCTTGAGCGCGGCGATGGCGGCCGGGTTGCCGGTCAGCGGCGTCGTGCCCAGGTAGGCCAGCGAGTCGCGGCTCAGGGATTTTTCGGCGTTGACGGGCGGCAGGTCCAGGCGGTTGACGCGTGCTCCCATCTCGCTGGAGGCAGCGATGGCGCAGCGCAGCGTCTGCGGGTGCGTGTCGGCGCCCGTGAGCACGGTGACGGTCTGGCCGGCCTCCAGCCGGGACAGCGTGAGCACCTGCTTCCAGGCGTGGATCAGATCGATATCGCTGACGGACATGTGCGTCTCCTTGGTGCCGCGATGGATGGAAAGGGTTGGCTGGCGGGCATTCAGTCCACCCGTGCACCCAGGAACTCGCCGAGCGCCGCATAGAAGCCGGCCTCGTTGTCCCAAGGAATCATGTGGCCGGCATTGGGCACGCGCACATGTTCGGTCTGCGGCGCCAGTGCCTGCCACTCGGCCACGTCCTCGGCGCGCACCACGTCGCCGCGCTCGGCCGTGACCAGCAGCAGCGGGTGCTGGATGTGGGGCAGGTCGGCATGGATATCGTCGCGGCCGAAGTCCTCGAAGCTTTGCACGATGGCCGGCTCGTGGCAGGTGTGCAGCCACTGGGCGCGCAGCTGGCGCTGCTCCTCGGTCCAGGTGGGGCAGAAGGCGCGCATGGCCTCGGCATCCATGCCCTGCGTGGCCTGGCGGATGGAGTCCACATACCAGGGCAGGGCGGCCGGGTAGGCGCGGCGGCCGGGGCCGGAGACGGGCGGGTCGACGATGACCAGGCGCGTCAGCCCCACCGGCTGGCTGCGCGCGGCGCGCACGGCGATGCGCCCGCCCATGGAGTGGCCGACCAGGGCCCAGCGCGACAGGCCCAGGGCCTGGGCGAAGGCGGCCACGTCGGCGGCCTGGGCATCGAGGCCGTAGTCCAGGCCCGGGCCCGAGGACGACAGGCCGCGCCCGCGCACGTCCAGCACATAGGTGTCGAACTGGCGGCCCAGGTGCTCGGCGACGAAGCCCCAGGTCACGGCCGGGCTGGTGATGCCGGGGATCAGGATGACGGCGTCGCGCTGAGCGCGTTCGCCCTCTGCGCCGCCGTAGCGCAGGTAGTGCTGGCGGATGCCGTTGGCGTGGACGTTGCCGCCGTAGCGGAATGTGCTGGGGGTGCTGGAGTGGCTGGTCATGCGTGTGTTCCTCAGGCCTTGGCTGCGCTGTTGCCGCTGTCGTAGGGATAGGCGCCCGACAGCAGCGCGCCCGCGCCCGGCACCACGGGGTCCAGGCCGAGCTCCTTGAGGATGGCGTAGGTGGTGGCGATGGAGGCGGTGAGCACGGGCTTGCCGGTCTCGGCCTCGACCTGGGCCACGGCCGGCAGCGAGGGCATCTGCACGCAGGCCGACAGCACGATCACGTCGGCGTCGGCGTAGTTCATGCCGGCCACGATGCCGGGCAGCTTCGCGGGGTCATGGCGGCCCACGTCCAGGTTGTCGGGGATTTCCAGTGCGCGCCAGTCCACGATCTCGAAGCCCTCGGCGGCCACGTAGTCCATGACCAGCTGGGTCAGCGGGATCATGTAGGGCGCCACCAGGGCGATCTTCTTCGCGCCCATGACCTTCAAGGCCTCGACCAGGGCGCCCGCGCTGGTGATCACGGGGGCGGTGGCGCCGTTGCTCTCGGTGCGCTCGGTCAGGCGCTTTTGCGAGACGCGGTGGTAGCCCTTGCCCATGGCCATGATGGCCACCAGGCAGGCATAGCCCAGCACATCGACGCGCGCGTCGCTGAGTTCCAGCGCGCAGCGGTCGCTCTCGGCGTCCATGGCGGCCAGCTCTTCCTTCTGGACCTTCTTCATGCGCATGCGGCTGGAGTGGAAGGTGAAGCGGTCCTGCGGGCGCAGCGTGGAATGGGCCTGCAGCATGGCCGGTACCTCGGTCTCCATGGTGGTGTTGGAGCTGGGGACGATCTGGCCGATGCGGAATGTTTTGGTCATGGACTTGCCTTTGTGGAAATTCGAGGATTTCTGATCAGGGTCAACTGAGCGTATACGCTTTATTCTTGCAAAAGACATGCCGTCTTGCAAATGAGAATTTTCTCGGGGTTTGTACTGATTTGGTGCAGAAATTGCACCAAAAATGGCGAACTTCAATTTATTCTGCCGCCCTGTGGTGCACGCCTTGGTTTGAAAAATTCAAGTGCATACACCTGAATTAAGTGTTTTGTTGCCTGGCACGCTTCCTGCTGTTGACCCTGCATGGACGCGCCGAAGCAACGGTGGCCCCCGTCTGGATCCCAACATTCCTGCAAGGAGAAAAACTGTGTCTCAATCCCCTCGTATCGCCGTGGTCGGCGCCGGTCTCGGTGGGGCGGCAGCCGCCAAGCTGCTGCTCCAGGAAGGCTTCAATGTCCGTGTCTATGAGCAGGCGCCCAGCTTCTCGCGCCTGGGGGCCGGCATCCACGTCGGGCCCAATGTGATGAAGATCCTGCGTCGCATCGGCATCGAGGACGCGCTCAACGGGCAGGGCTCGCATCCCGACTACTGGTACAGCCGCCACTGGCAGACCGGCGACGTGCTGGCCCAGATCCCGCTGGGCGACTACGCTGTCAAGGAATACGGCGCCAGCTACCTGACCGTGCACCGCGGCGACTTCCACGCGCTGCTGATCGAGGCCCTGCCCGACAGCGTGATGGCCTATGGCAAGTTCCTGACCAAGGTCGAGGACCGTGGCCACGTGGTAGTCATGCATTTCGCCGACGGCACGACCGAGGAGGCCGACATCGTCATCGGCGCCGATGGGGTGAACTCCCGCATCCGCGAGGAACTGCTGGGCCCCGAGCTGCCCAAGTACGCGGGCTACCTGGCCCACCGCGCCGTGTTCCCCACGCCCGAGGTCAAGGCCGGCATGCTGCCCTTCGATGCCTGCGTGAAGTGGTGGAGCGATGACCGCCACATGATGACCTACTTCGTCACCGGCAAGGCCGACGAGCTGTACTACGTGACCGGCGTACCCGTCGAGCAGTGGGACCTCAACGACCGCTGGCTGCCCAGCAGCAAGGAGGAGATGCGCGAGGCCTTCTCGGGGTGGCACCCCACGGTGCAGGCGCTGATCGATGCCACCGTGGAAGTGACCAAGTGGTCGCTGCTGGAGCGCGACCCGCTGCCGCTGTGGAGCCGTGGCCGCCTGGTGCTGCTGGGCGATGCCTGCCACCCCATGAAGCCCCACATGGCCCAGGGCGCGGCCATGGCCATCGAGGACGGCGCCATGCTGGCCCGCTGCCTCAAGGAAGTCGGTGCCCACAACCACGAGCTTGCCTTCTCCCTGTACGAGGCCAACCGTGCCGAGCGTGCGAGCAAGGTGCAGCGCATCTCGCACGACAACACCTGGCTGCGTACCAACGAAGATCCGTCCTGGTGCTTCGGCTACGACGTGTTCAACGTGCCCCTGGTCGAGCCCAAGGTGAAGGCAGCGGCCTGATACTCGCTGCCTTGCCGGACGAGGGGCGGGAATGTCCCACTCCCGTCCGGCCGCAGAACGCCGACATCCTGAACCGCAGCCAAGTTGCAAGAGCCTCGCCCCATGGGAACCCCAGTCCATCCAAGCAGTACACCCCACCCCGTCCGCCTGCAGGTCAATGCACGCGCATGCGAGGTGCCGGCAGAGCCAGGAACGGCGCTGCTGCATGTGCTGCGCAATGACCTGGAGCTGAACGGACCCAAGTACGGCTGCGGCCTGGGCGAGTGCGGCGCCTGCACGGTGCTGATCGACGGCGTGGCCGCGCGTTCCTGCGTGATCCCCGTGAAGGCGGCCGTGGGACGCGAGGTGACCACGCTGGAAGGCTTGGGTTCGCGCCAGTGCCCCGGCCCCACGCAGCAGGCCTTCATCGACTGCCAGGCCGCCCAGTGCGGCTACTGCCTCAACGGCATGATCATGACCGTCGAGGCCCTGCTGCGCCGCAACCCCCATCCCTCGGAACAGGAGCTGCGCAACGAGCTGCACCACAACCTGTGCCGCTGTGGCACGCATGTGGAGATCATGCAGGCCGCCCTGCGCGCCGTGCAGCTGCGTGCGGAGCGCGCCGCGCTGCAGGCGCCCTCCGTTTTTCCATCTTCCAACGCGGGCGAGGTTCAGCCATGAGCCCGGCCGGCAATACCCCCGCCCTGCCTTCCGATCTGCTGCACGGCCTGGCGCTGCGCCCGCCCGTCGCGGCCTGGGATGGTCTGCGCTACCGGGGCAGCGTGCCCCTGCATGCACGGCTGCAGGATGCCCAGGCCATGGCTGGCGTGGTGGCTGCGGTACAACGCGGGCATTTTCTGGGCGTGGTGGCCGTGGCGCCTGTCCATGCCCGGCAGGCCGCTGCCAGCCTGGCTCCTGCCTGGGATGACCGGCAGGAAGCCAGGGCCGACAACGCGCCCCGTACTGCCGACAGAACCGACAAGGCCGACCTGCCCGATTCCGGCCGCTACGTCTGGCGCATGGCGGGGTCCATGTCTTGCGAAGGTGTCGCACGCGCAGCCGTGTGGTACCTGGACGGCCATGCCAGCATCTGGTTGCCACCCTGCGACGCCGAAGTGCGGCAGATGATCGGCCGCGAACTGGCCGCGCTGCTGCAGTGCCCCGAGTCCGCGCTGCGGCTGTTCTGCCTGCCGGCCACGGCGGCCGGCACCCCGCATGCGCTGGATCTCATGGATGCAGCGGCCGATGCGGCCCTGCTCTCCCAGGCCGTGGGCCGGCCTGTGAGCGTGGCCTGCGATGCCTGGACTGCTGCGGGCAGCGCAGACAGCCGGGAGCTGGTGCTGCGCGTGGACGCGCAGCCTTCGCAAGGGCTTGAAGCCGACACGGTGGTGCAGCCTCAGCCGGGCAATGCATCGCCGCAGCCGGACCTGCTGCTGTCCGACACGCCCTGGGCCGTGCGCCCCAGCATGGCGCGCCTGTTGAGCCAGCCCGAGCTGGCGCGCGCCGCGGCCCTGGCCACCGTGCTCGATGCTGGCGACGTGCATGAACGCAGGCTGGCCGCCAGCCTGCGGCATGCCGGCGTCGATGACCTGAATGCCGCCCAGGTCTTTGCCCGCGAAAGCCACTGGCATGAACAGGCGCTGGACAAGGGTCGTGATCCGCTGCAATGGCGGCTGCAGCACCTGCCCGAAGGCCCGGTGCGCGATCTGGCCCGGCAGGTGGCCGAGCGTGCGCAGGCATCGCAGCAGGCACCATCCCAACAGGGCGCCGATGGCCGCCTGCTGGGCCGGGGCTTTGCCACCGCCCAACTGCAGACCCTGGATGCGCAGGGCGCCGACCTCCATGCCTGGAGCGCCTGGGTGGCCGAGGTGGCCGTGCATCCGCAAACGGGCGAGATCGAAGTGACCCGCGTCGTGGCCGGCCATGACAGCCGCAGCCTGCAGGCGGCGCAGGCCGCCAGCACCCGGCCCGAGATCGTCCAGCAGGACCCGCAACTGCTGGCCGATGCGCGCCGGCTGCTGGGCACGGCGCCTGCCTTTGATGACTGGGCGGGGTCCACGGCTTCCGCTGCTTCTTTCGATGTGATGGCCAAGCCCGGCTCGGAGCTAGCGCAGCATGCGCCCGGCGATGTCGCGGTCATCCGCCAGGGCGATCTGGCGCTGGATGGCGTGGCCACGCTGCCCGCCGCCGCCGCCATTGCCAACGCCATCCACCATGCGACAGGCGTGCGCCTGCGCGAAGTGCCCTTCCGGCCGGAACAGTTGCGCCTGGCCCTGGCCGGCGAGGGCGCGGGCAAGCCATCCACCGCAAAGTCCGGCCGTGGCTGGGGCTGGCTGGCCGCAGGCGCCGCAGGCCTTGCCGGCATGGCCGCCATGGCCTGGCCGATCAAGCCGGCCCTGCCGCTGACGGACGGGCCCGATGTTTCCCTGTACTCGCCGCAGGCCCTGGAGCGCGGCCGCCTGGTGGCGGCTGCGGGCGACTGCGTGGTCTGCCACACGGCACCGGGGGGCGCCGCCAATGCGGGTGGTCTCGGCCTGGAGACGCCGTTCGGCACCATCTACTCGACCAACATCACGCCCGACAACGAGACCGGCATCGGCCGCTGGTCCTATGCGGCCTTCGAGCGGGCCATGCGCCACGGCATCCACCAGGATGGGCGCCAGCTGTATCCGGCCTTCCCGTACACGGCCTTCGCCAAACTCAGCGATGGCGATCTGCAGGCGCTGTACGGCTATCTGATGTCCCAGCCTGCGGTGAAGGCCAAGGCTCCCGAGACGAAGCTGGCCTTCCCCTACAACCTGCGCCCGGCCATGGCCGGCTGGAACCTGCTGTTCCACGACGCCACGCCCTTCAAGGCCGACCCGGCCCGCAGCGCCGAATGGAACCGGGGTGCCTACCTGGTGGAGGGGGCCGGGCACTGCGCGGCCTGCCATTCGCCGCGCAATGCCCTGGGAGCCGAGAAGACCGGCCTGCACTACCTGGGCGGCGGCGAGGCCGAGGGCTGGAGCGCCCCGGCCCTCAACCAGCTCGCAGGCGGCAAGCTGCCCTGGAGCCGCGACGAGCTGTACCAGTACCTGCGCACCGGGTTCTCGGCGCGGCATGGCGTGGCGGCCGGCCCCATGGGTCCGGTCATCCATGGGCTGGCCGCACTGCCCGAGTCCGATGTGCGCGCCATGGTCACCTATCTGATGGAGCTGCCGGGCCAGGCACCGCAGGCATCCGCTGCCGCTGCGCCCGCGCAGGGTGCCGTCCCGGCGCCTCCGGCCAGGGTGTTCGAGCGCCATGTCAACGGCGAGCGCATCTACCAGAACGCCTGCGCCGTCTGCCATGAGGCCGGCAGCGGCCCCACCCTGTTCGGCGCCAAGCCGCTGCTGGGCCAGAACACCAACCTGCATGCCGCCGCGCCGGACAACCTGGTCCAGGTCATCCTCAACGGCATACGGACACCCGCCAACGACGCCCTGGGCTACATGCCGGGCTTCAGGGACAGCCTGGACGACCGGCAGATCGCCGATCTGCTCGGCTATTTGCGCGAACGATTTGCACCGGAGGAGAAAGCTTGGCCAGACGATACGACGACGATTAGCCGGCTGCGTGCGCAGGCGCATGCACACCAGCACTAGGGTGGCAACGGGTGGCGGCACGGCAGTGCCGCGGATACGCAAGGCGGGCAGGGTGTCCGGCTTTGCGCAGATCTGATGCTGGACCGGGGCAGCGGCCATTGCGGCCCATGCCGGGGTTGCAGACAACGACAGGGTTTTTCGTGAACGGACCATGCGGATGGTTCCGACGGGCTTATTGCGCCAGAGGTCTTCTGGCAAGGCGCGTGCCGGTGCGGCGGCGTGTCTTGGCGGAATGCGGATTCAACAGCTTTGCGGTGACTCAAAAGAGGAGTTCCTACATGTCATCTTCATTTGTCTCAGTGGAAAAAGGCATCCAGACAGCGGGTGTCGGCAAGTTCCAATATCGGCTCTTCGTGATCTTCGGACTGGTCTGGCTGGCGGACGCCATGCAGGTGCTGTCCATCGGCTTCAGCGCGCCGTCCATTGCCAAGACCTTCGGCAAGACCGTGCCCGAGGCGCTGCAGACCGGAACCTTCTTCTTCATCGGCATGCTGATCGGTGCCTTCGTGTTCGGCCGCCTGGCCGACCGCATCGGACGGCGCCCGGTGCTGATGATGGCGGTGGTGATCGATGCCTGCGCGGGCGTGGCCTCGGCCTTCGCGCCCGAATTCGCCTGGCTGCTGGTGTTGCGCTTCATCACCGGCATCGGCGTGGGTGGCACCCTGCCCGTGGACTACACCATGATGGCCGAGTTCCTGCCCAGCGACCGCCGCGGCCGCTGGCTGGTGCTGCTGGAATCGTTCTGGGCCGTGGGCACCATCTTCCTGGCCATCCTGGCCCTGGTGGCCGTCGCCTGGGGCGACGACGCCTGGCGCGTGATCTTCTTCGTGACCGGCCTGCCGGCGCTGATCGGCGTGGTGCTGCGCTTCTATATCCCCGAGTCGCCCATGTACCTGAACCGCAACGGCAAGTCCGAGGAGGCGCGCAAGGTGCTCGAGCGCGTGGCCAAGGTCAACGGCAAGGCCGTGCAGATCCCGCAGCTCCAGCCGGAGGTGCAGGTGCGCAAGTCGCTGGGCGCGCTGTTCTCCTCCGAGCTGCGCCGCCGCAGCCTGGCGCTGTTCATGGCCTGGGCGCTGATCTCCATCGCCTACTACGGCGTCTTCGTCTACCTGCCCGTCAAGCTGGGCAGCGAAGGCTTCGCCTTCATGCGCGGCCAGGTCTTCCTGGTGGTTCTGGCCCTGGTGCAATTGCCGGGCTTCGCGCTGTCGGCCTATGGCGTGGAGCGCTGGGGCCGCAAGCCCACGCTGATCGGCTTTCTGCTGCTCAGCGCCGTGGGCTGCATGTTCTACAGCCTGGGCTCCTCGCCCTTCGTGGTCATCGGCTCCACCCTGCTGATGAGCTTCTCGCTGCTGGGCACCTGGGGCGCGCTGTATGCGTTCACCCCCGAGGTCTATCCGACCGACCTGCGTGCCAGCGGCATGGGCATGGCCGGGGCGGTGGCCCGCTTCGGCGGCCTGTTCGCCCCCGCCATCATCGCGCCCATCATGGCCACCCACTTCACGCTGGCCCTGGCCGTGCTGTCCGCCATGCTGGTGGGTGGGGCGCTGTCGATCTGGGCCGTGGACGTGGAGTCGCGCAACCGGGCGCTGGACTGAGGCGGTGCGCCAGTCCGCAGGCTTTTTGCACAGGCCTGCGTGCCTGCATCCCCTCATGCCCGGCCACGCAGGGCCGCGGACACCGGCCGGCGTACCTTATTGGTTGCGCAGATACTGCAAGGCGAACTCTTCCTGGTCTGGGGCGGACTCGGTGGTCGTGAACACCGTGGTCTCGCCCTGGCGGCCCAGTCCGAGCTTGTCACCGAACCGGCAGTCGATGCGCGACAGGCTGGCCGCCTGGGCCTTGAAGGCCGGATTGCTGCGGCACAGCTGGGCGCCCGCGTTGGCCACGGCAGCGCAGTAGCCGCCGATGCTCAGGCGCTTCATCTGGTCTTCGTTGACCGAGGTCCAGACCACCGTGGTGCGCACGGGCGCCGCGCAGGCCCGGCTGGCCGCCTCGTCGGCCTCGCGCAGTTGGGCCTCGGTGTTGGCGACGGACTTGGCGCGGTCGAACCGCGCCAGCTTGTCCTGCACGCCCCTGCTCTTTTGCTCCTGGTAGTTCTTCAGCAGCGCGTCCAGTTGCAAGGCCTTGCTGCCGGCCTCGTCGTAGCGCAGGTGCACGCCGTCGCGCTGGCCTGGCAGATAGGCCTGCGTGGCCGAATAGCCGCCGAGCCAGCTTTCATGGTCCTGGGTGACCACCAGGCTCCAGGGGCGGCCGTCCAGCGTGGTGCGCAGGCTCATGCGCTTGCCCTGCACCACCTTGTCCGCGAGGAACACCACGTCGTCGATGGGATGGTTGATGCCGTGCACGCGCACCAGCGCGGACTGGTCGTCCAGCGTGGGCGCCACCACCACGGTCAGGCCCTTGTCGCTCTTGAATGCCGCTCCATATTTGCCCAGGGTCTGTGCCATGGCATGGGAGCCGGCGACAGCCAATGCCATGCCGGTGAGTGCGAAAGCAAAACGTAACATCAGTATTTTCCTCATCGAATCCGGTGCCGATTGCGGCAGGCAGGCCGGACATCCTCTGAAAGCCATGCATGGCCGTTGCTTGAAGCCCAGGATACTAACCACCCTGTGCCGCTACCGTGCCGGGGAGTTTTGTGAAATTCCGTATCAGGCAACCGGTAGCCATTGGAGGGCAATGGATGAGGGCATTGGATGCCTGTCCGCCGTGCAAGCCGCCGGATTGCGGCCTGGCGCAACTTCCCGGCGATTGCCTTTCGTGTCAGTCGGATTCGCCCGAATCCAGCATTTTGCGCAGCAGGAAATCCAGCGCCAGGCGTTCGGCGGGATTGAGCCTGGCATAGGTGCTTTCGGTGATCTGCCTGGCGAAGGGCTCCATGTCGCGCACCAGGTCCTGGCCTGCCTCGGTGAGGTTGATGACCACCTTGCGGCGGTCTGTGCGGTCATGGTCCACCTGGACCAGTTCGCGCTGCTTGAGCCGCTCGACCACGCCGCGGATCGTGGCCTGGTCGATCACCGTGGCCTTGACGATGTCGGCCAGCGAACTGCCGCTGTTGTCGCGCACGGAGCACAGCACCACGAATTGCGCGGCGGTCAGCTGGGAGTCGGGAATGTATTGCTGGAAAAGCGCGGTGTGCCGTTGATAGACACGCCGCAGCAGGTGGCCGATCTGGTCTGAAAAATGATAGCCATCCTGTGGGGTCATGGCTGATGGCTGGTGGTTCATGGTGCGCTGGAGCTTATCAAAAATCACGGTAATTACCGTGTGATGTGCGACAAGCCGTGCCCACGCATGCCGGCCATGTGCGGGCAGGTCCATGCAAGACGTCATCCCGGTGCGCGGTGCTTCATTCAGGGATTGAATGGCGCAATCAGTCGATTGAATTTGACGGCTTGCCGCACAGGACTTGAAATGGGAAACGAGACAAAGCGTCGGCGAGACACGGCGCTTCCCACAATGAAAGCCAGCAGGGACACCCATGCCAGCCACCCCAGGGACCGTCATCCCCATCATCACGCACACCGACGAGGGGCATGACACGGCGTTGCGCACGCAGGAGCGCGAAGCCGTCGACCATGCCATCGCCTCCCATGCCTTGCGCCCCGGCTCGCTGATAGAGCTGCTGCATGCCGTGCAGGACAGGCTGGGCCATGTCCCCGAAGCCTCCGTGCCGCGCATTGCCGATGCACTGAACCTCTCGCGTGCCGAGGTCCATGGCGTCATCTCCTACTACCCCCATTTCCGCACTGAACCGACGGGCCGCCATCTGCTCCAGGTCTGCCGGGCCGAGGCCTGCCAGGCGCGCGGTGCCGATGCGCTGCTGGCGCATGCGGGCCGGGTGCTGGGCTGCGGACCGCATGGGCATGGCACCAGCGCCGACGGAGCCGTCACGCTGGAGCCCGTGTACTGCCTGGGCCTGTGCGCCTCGTCGCCGGCCGCCATGCTGGACGGGCGGCCCCATGCGCAGCTGACGGCTGCCGGCCTCGATGCGCTGATCGCACGGTGCCGCGTGCCGGCGGCGCCCGAGGCCGTGGTGCCAACCGCCGTGGAGGGGCAGGGCGTGCGCGTCTATGTGCCCCGCGATGCGGCTGCGCTGGCGGCTGGGGCGGATGCCGTGGCCCAGGCGCTGCGGCATGAGTGCGCGGCGCGCGGCCTGCCGGTGCGGATCGTGCGCAATGGCTCGCGCGGCCTGCTGTGGCTGGAGACGCTGGTGGAGGTCGAGACGCCCGAAGGCCGTGTCGCCTACGGCCCGGTGACGCCCGACCAGGTGCCCGGCCTGATCGATGCCGGACTGCTGCACGGCGGCAGCCATGCGCTGTGCCATGGCCTGACCGATGCCATCCCCTACCTGGCGCGCCAGGAGCGCCTGACCTTTGCGCGCGTGGGCATCACCGACCCGATCGACCTGGACGACTACGCGGCCCACGGCGGCTGGCAGGGCCTTGCGCGCGCGGCACGCATGGCGCCCGGAGAGATCGTGCAGGAGGTGCTCGACTCCGGCCTGCGCGGGCGCGGCGGCGCGGCGTTCCCGGCCGGCATCAAGTGGAAGACGGTGGCCGCCGCCGCGGGGCCGCGCAAATACATCGCCTGCAATGCCGACGAGGGCGACTCGGGCACCTTCGCCGACCGGCTGCTGATGGAGGGCGACCCCTATGCGCTGATCGAAGGCATGGCCATCGCGGGCCTGGCCGTGGGTGCCACCCAGGGCTATGTCTATGTGCGCAGCGAGTATCCGCATGCCATCGCCACGCTGGGCGAGGCCATTGCGCGTGCCGACGCCGCCGGCTGGCTGGGCAGGGATGTCGCCGGCAGCGGGCGCGCCTTCCACCTGGAGGTGCGCAAGGGCGCGGGCAGCTATGTCTGCGGCGAGGAAACGGCCATGCTGGAGAGCATCGAGGGCCGGCGCGGCATCGTGCGTGCCAAGCCGCCGCTGCCCGCCGTCCAGGGCCTGTGGGGCCGGCCCACGGTGATCAACAACGTCATCACGCTGGCCACGGTGCCGCTGATCCTGGCGCGCGGCGCGGCCTTCTACCAGGGCTTCGGCATGGGGCGCTCGCGCGGCACGCTGCCCTTTCAGCTGGCGGGCAACATCGCGCGCGGCGGCCTGGTGGAGAAGGCCTTCGGCGTGAGCCTGCGCGAACTGGTCGAGGGCTTTGGCGGCGGCACGGCCACGGGCCGCGCCGCCAAGGCCGTGCAGGTGGGCGGGCCGCTGGGCAGCTACGTGGCGCCCGCCGACTGGGATGCACCGCTGGACTACGAAGGCTATGCGGCCCGGGGCGACGTGGTCGGACACGGCGGCATCGTCGTGCATGACGACACGGCCGACATGGCACGGCTGGCGCGCTACGCCATGGAGTTCTGCGCCATCGAGTCCTGCGGCAAGTGCACGCCCTGCCGCATCGGCTCCACGCGCGGCGTGGAAGTCATCGACCGCATCACCAGGGCTGGCGCGGACCACGCGGCGCAGGTGGCGCTGCTGGAAAGCCTGTGCGACACCATGCAGCACGGCTCGCTGTGCGCCATGGGGGGCATGACGCCGTATCCGGTGCGCTCGGCGCTGAACCACTACCCCGCCGATTTCGGCATCGCCCCCACACCTGATCACAAGGAGCAGCCATGCTCGACCCTCTGAAGCAAGCCGACTGGGGCACGCCCGCCAGTGCGTCCGAACGCCTGGTCACTCTCGAAATCGACGGCCGCGAGGTCACGGTGCCCGAGGGCACCTCGCTGATGCGCGCCGCCCTGGAGGGCGGCGTCAGCGTGCCCAGGCTGTGCGCCACCGACAGCCTGGAGCCCTTCGGCTCCTGTCGCCTGTGCCTGGTGCAGATCGAGGGGCGCAAGGGCTTTCCGGCCTCGTGCACCACGCCGGCCGAGCCCGGCATGAAGGTGCGCACGCAAAGCCCGCAGCTGCAGGAGCTGCGCCGGGGCGTGATGGAGCTGTACATCTCCGACCACCCGCTGGACTGCCTGACCTGCAGCGCCAACGGTGACTGCGAGCTGCAGGACATGGCCGGCACCGTGGGCCTGCGCGAGGTGCGCTACGGCTTCGACGGCGCCAACCATTTCAAGGGCGAAGCGCGCGCCGAGGTCGATGGCTCCAATCCCTACTTCAGCTACGACCCCTGCAAGTGCATCGTCTGCAACCGCTGCGTGCGTGCCTGCGAGGAGACGCAGGGCACGTTCGCGCTGACCATCTCGGGGCGCGGGTTCGCGTCGCGCGTCACGGCGGGCCAGGGCGGCAGCTTCATGGACAGCGACTGCGTCAGCTGCGGCGCCTGCGTGCAGGCCTGCCCCACGGCCACGCTGCAGGAAAAGACCGTGATCGCGCTGGGCCAGGCCGGCCACAGCGCCACCACCACCTGCGCCTACTGCGGCGTGGGCTGCGGCTTCAAGGCCGAGATGAAGGGCGAGCAGGTCGTGCGCATGGTGCCCTGGAAGGACGGCCAGGCCAACGAGGGCCATGCCTGCGTCAAGGGCCGCTTTGCCTGGGGCTATGCCACGCACAAGGACCGCATCACCCGACCCATGGTCCGCGCGAAGATCACCGACCCCTGGCGCGAAGTGAGCTGGGAAGAGGCCATTGCCCACACGGCCAGCGAGTTCCGGCGCATCCAGGCGAAGCACGGCAAGGACTCGATTGGCGGCATCACCTCCTCGCGCTGCACCAACGAAGAGGCCTACCTGGTGCAAAAGCTGGTGCGCACGGCCTTCGGCAACAACAATGTCGATACCTGCGCGCGCGTGTGCCACTCGCCCACGGGCTATGGGCTGGGCCAGACCTATGGCACCTCGGCCGGCACGCAGACCTTCAAGTCCATAGAGCACACGGACGTGGTCATGGTCATCGGCGCCAATCCCACGGCCGCGCACCCGGTCTTCGGCTCGCGCATGAAAAAGCGCCTGCGTGCGGGTGCCCGCCTCATCGTCATCGACCCGCGCGAGATCGAACTGGTCAAGTCGCCCCATGTCCGCGCCGACTACCACCTGCAGCTGCGGCCCGGCACCAACGTGGCCCTGATCACCTCGCTGGCCCATGTCATCGTCACCGAAGGCTGGCTGGCCGAGGACTACATCGCCGAGCGCTGCGACGCCAGGTCCTTCGCGCAGTGGAAGGCCTTCGTGGCGCGGCCCGAGAACTCGCCCGAGGCCACGGCCGAGGTCACGGGCGTGGCCCCGGACCTGGTGCGCGGCGCGGCGCGCCTGTATGCACTGGGCACGCCGGACCATCCCGAGGGGCGACCCGTGAACGCGGCCATCTACTACGGCCTGGGCGTGACCGAGCATGCGCAGGGCTCGACCATGGTCATGGGCATCGCCAACCTGGCCATGGCCACGGGCAACGTGGGGCGCGAGGGCGTGGGCGTGAACCCGCTGCGCGGCCAGAACAATGTGCAGGGCTCCTGCGACATGGGGTCCTTTCCGCACGAGCTGCCGGGCTACCGCCACATCTCGGACAGCACGGTGCGCGCCGAGTTCGAGGGCGCCTGGGGCGTGGCGCTGAGCCCCGAGCCCGGCCTGCGCATTCCCAACATGTTCGAGGCGGCCCTGGCCGGCAGCTTCATGGGCCTGTACTGCGAGGGCGAGGACATCGTGCAGTCCGACCCCAACACCCAGCATGTGACGGCCGCGCTCTCGGCCATGGAGTGCGTGGTGGTCCAGGACATCTTCCTCAACGAAACCGCCAAGTACGCCCACGTCTTCCTGCCCGGCGCCTCCTTCCTCGAAAAGGACGGCACCTTCACCAATGCCGAGCGCCGCATCTCGCGCGTGCGCAAGCTCATGTCGCCCCTGGCCGGCTATGCCGACTGGGAGGTGACGCAGCTGCTGGCCAATGCCCTGGGCTACCCCATGGCCTATGCGCATCCGCGCGAGATCATGGCCGAGATCGCGGCGCTCACACCCAGCTTCGCGGGCGTGAACTACGACAAGATCGACCGGCTGGGCAGCGTGCAGTGGCCCTGCAACGACAGCACCGAGGAGGCCGGCACCCCCATCATGCACAGGGACCGCTTCGTGCGCGGCAAGGGGCGCTTCATCATCACCCAGTACGTGGCCAGCGACGAGAAGGTCACCCAGCGCTTTCCGCTGCTGCTGACCACGGGCCGCATCCTGTCGCAGTACAACGTGGGCGCGCAGACGCGGCGCACGCACAACGGTCGCTGGCACAGCGAGGACCGGCTGGAGATCCACCCGCACGACGCCGAGGACCGGGGCATACGCGATGGCGACTGGGTCGGCATCGCCAGCCGCGCGGGCGAGACCGTGCTGCGCGCCACCGTCACCGAGCGCATACAGCCGGGCGTGGTCTACACCACCTTCCACTTCCCCGAATCGGGCGCCAACGTCATCACCACCGACAGCTCGGACTGGGCCACCAACTGCCCCGAGTACAAGGTCACGGCCGTGCAGGTCCTGCCCGTGGCGCAGCCGTCGGATTGGCAGCGCGGCCACGCGCGGCTGCACGATGAGCAGATCGGCCTGCTCAAGGCTGCGCAGGAGCAGGCCGCCATGGCGGGAGGCAAATGATGGACGGCGACAACCTGATCCGCATGGCCAACCGCATCGGCGAATTCTTCGAGGCCATGCCCGAGCGCGACGAGGCCCTGCAAGGCATTGCCGAGCACATCCGCAAGTTCTGGGAGCCGCGCATGCGCGATCGGCTGGCCCGCATCCTGGCCAGCCCCGATGAGGCGAGCGCACTCAAGCCCATCGTGCGCGAGGCGCTGGCGCTGCTCCAGTCCTAGCCAAACCGCTTCTTCCTCGCCATCTCCCTGGCCAGTTCCACGAAGCCGGCCGCCGCCGGCGACAGGCGCTGCAGGCTGCGCACGGCCAGGCCGGTGACGCGGCGCTGGCGCGGGGAGAGGCTGCGGTAGACCATGCCTTCGGGCGGCTGCTCGGGCACGGCCAGGCGTGCGGCGATGGCGATGGCATGGCCTTGTGCCACGAAGCCTTGCATGGAGGACATCTGCTCGAAGTGGTAGATGGCTGCGGGCTGGGCGCCCACCTCGTCCAGGAAGCGGTCGATCTGCGCGCCCGAGCCGGCCGAGGTGCGCACGAAGGCCTCGCCCTGCAGGTCGGTGGCGCGGATGCTGCGCTGGGCGGCGAGCCGGTGGGCGGCGGGCAGCAGCGCGACCAGCTCGTCCTCGACCAGGGGCACGGTGTCGAAGCGTTCGTCGGGCAGGACCACGAAGCCGATCTCCACGCGCCGCTCCAGCAGCCACTTGACCACGGTGTCGTCGTTCTGTTCGTCGATCTGCACCTGCACCGCGGGCTGGCGGCGCCGGTACTCGGTGATCAGCGGCGGCAGCAGGCGCAGCGAGGAGGTGGCCCCGAAGGAGGCCACGTGCAGCGTGCCGCGCGCCATGCCGCGCTCGGCATCGGCCTCCTGCTGCAGGGCCTCTTTTTGCTGGAGGATGTCGTTGGCGCGCTGCAGCAGCCGCGCGCCCGCATCGGTCAATGGCGACTGGATGCCCTCGCGCCGCACCAGCTGTACCTGCAGCTCGCCTTCGAGCGCGCGCAGCGCATGGCTGACGGCGCTCTGGGTGATGCCCAGCAAGGCGGCGGCGCGCGAGAAGCTGCCGGCGCGGGCCAGGGCGGCGAAGACTTCGAGCTGGGTGAAGGTCATGGAGTCAGCCGTTCGTGGTCATGAGCATTTGCTCATTTGTCTATGAATCGATATGAGCACATAGTACGCTACATGAATCCGCACCGTTTCCTTGGCCCGCACCTGCGGCTCGTCGGCATGGCCCTGCTGTGGGGCGCCTCCTGGCCTGCGGGCCGCATCGTCGCGCAGAGTCTGCCGCCGCTGGCGGCCGCCAGCCTGCGCTTTCTGCTGGCGGCCGCCGTGCTGCTGCCCTGGCTTTACTGGGCCGGTGGCATGCAGGGGCTGCGGGACTGGAGCGCCCGGCGCTGGGCGGGCATGGCCGTTGCGGCGGCGACGGGCGTGTTCGGCTATGCCGCCTTCTTCCTCATGGGGCTGCAGCATGTGCCGGCCGGCAAGGCGGCCCTGGTGATCACGCTCAATCCGGTGCTCACGCTGGCACTGGCCGTCTGGCTGTTCCGCGAGCGGCTCAACCGCACCATCGGCCTGGGCATGGCGCTGGCCGCCTGCGGCGCCGTGGTGGTGATCTCGCATGGCCAGCCGCTGCGGCTGCTGGAAGGCTCCGTGGGCCTGGGCGAGCTGCTGATCCTGGGCTGCGTGGCCTGCTGGGTGTCGTACACGCTGATAGGCCGCTGGCTGCTCACGGGCGTGGATGCCCTTTCCACCACCGCCGTGACATCGACCATGGGCGCTCTCATGCTGCTGGTAGCCAGCCTGGCCGTCGAGGGGTCGGCCGGCCTGCAGGCCGCCGTGCAGGGCAGCGGCCAGGCCTGGGGGGCACTGCTGTTCCTGGCCTTTGGCGCCACGGCCCTGGCCTATGCCTGGTATTTCGACGGCGTCAAGGCGCTGGGGGCGGGCGCGGCCTCGGGCTATATCACCCTGGTGCCCGTGATCGGCGTGCTGCTGTCGGCCCTGTGGCTGGGTGAACGCATCGATGCCAGCATCGTGCTGGGCGGCGGCATGGCCGTGGCGGGCACGGCGCTGATGAACTGGGGGCGCAGGCCGGCGCCGGCGGCCCCCGCCATGGCCCAGCGGGCCGTGGCACGGGGCTGAGCGGTCAGTCCAGCGAGGCGCCCGAGGTGCGCACGCGTTCGCCCTGCACCTGGTAGTCGCGCGCCAGGAAGTCGCGGTACTCGGCGGGCGTGGAGGCCACGGCCACGTACGAGAACGCGTCGACCTGGGTCTTGCGGAACTCGGGCTCCAGCAGGATGCGGCGGACATCGGCGGCGATTTTCTCCACCAGCGGCGCGGGCGTGCCAGCCGGCGCTAGGAGGCCGATGTTGAACACGGCCTGGATGTCGCGCACGCCTGCCTCCTTGAAGGTGGGCACGTCGGGCAGGGCGATGCTGCGTGTCTCCGAGGATACGGCCAGCGCCTTGAGCTTGCCCGACTTGATGTGCTGCTCGATCACCGACACACCGAGCACGGCGGCATCGATCTGGCCTGCGATGACTTCCGGGATCAGGGGCGCAGCGCCCTTGTAGGGCACGTGCACCATCTCCAGTCCTTCCTGCTTTGCAAACATGGCCAGCGGCAGGTGCACGATGCCGCCCGCGCCCGATGAGCCGTAGGTCAGCGGCTTGGACTTGCCTGCCTGGCGCGCCAGCGCGATGAACTCCTGCAGCGTGCCGGCCCTGGAGTTCTGGGGCACGAAGAAGACCATGGGCACGCTGATCAGTCGCGAGATCGGCGCGAAATCCTTTTGCGGGTTGTAGGGCAGCTTCCGGTACAGGTGCGGATTCATCGTCAGCGATGCCTCGGTCGCGGCAAACAGCGTGTAGCCGTCGGGCGCGCTCTTGGCCACGTACTCGGCGCCGATGATTTCGTTGGCGCCGGTGCGGTTGAGCACCACCACGGGTTGCGCCCAGGCTTTGTTCAGGCGCGTCGCCAGCGCGCGCGCCAGGTTGTCCACCGGGCCGCCAGCCGCGTAGGGGACGACGATGTTGACCGGCTTCGTGGGAAACGCCGCAGGGGCCTGGGCGTGGCCCAGGGCGGGAACGAGTGCGGCGGCGGTCAGCAGGGTTGCGGCGATGCGGTGCAGGCCGGACATGGCAGGCGAACAGGTGCGGGGAAACGGGGGCGGCGAGGCCTTGCCCCGCTTCAGCCGCGGGTGGTGGAACAGTTCTGGCATGTTTGTCTCCTCGTGGTGTTATGGGATGTTCTGGGGGAAGAAAGGCGCTCAGTCCATGCTGATGTTGCGCTCCGTGATCACCTTGCTCCAGCGCACGGTCTCGGCCTGCAGGTGCCTGGCGGCCTCTTCCGGCGTGGAGCCCACGACCTCGGCGCCGATGGCCTTGAAGCGTTCGAGCACGTCGGGCTGCTTCATCTCGGCGACCAGGACCTGGTTGAGCTTACGGACGATGGCCGGTGGTGTGCTGGCGGGCATGAAGACGGCGAACCAGGGCGAGACCTCGTAGCCCTTGATTCCGGCCTCTTCCATGGTGGGCACCTCGGGCATGCTCGACGAACGTTTGGCCGTGGTCACGGCCAGGGCACGCAGCTTGCCCGACTGGATGTGCGGGCGCGCCGAGGTGATGGAGTCGAACATGTAGTTGACCTGTCCGCCGAGCAGGTCGGAGACGGCCGGGCCCGATCCCTTGTAGGGGATGTGCAGGATGTCCACGCCGGCCAGCGAGTTGAAGACTTCGCCCGCCAGGTGGATGGAGGTGCCGTTGCCGGCCGAGGCATAGGTCAGCTTGCCGGGCGAGGCCTTGGCGGCGGCGACCACGTCGGCCACGCTCCTGACGTTGGGCTGGGTGGAGTTGGTGACCAGGATGTTGGGCACCACGGCCAGCACGCCCACGGGGGCGAAGTCCTTGATCGGGTCGTAGCTGAGCTTGCGGTACAGCGGCTTGTTCGTGGCCATGCCGATGGAGGTGATCATCAGCGTGTAGCCGTCGCCGGGTTGCTTGGCCACGAAGTCGGCACCGATGTTGCCGCCCGCGCCGGGACGGTTCTCGATCACGAAGGGCTGGCCCAGCGTGCGGCCGGCCTTCTCGCCCAGGGTGCGCGCGATGGCGTCCATGGCACCGCCGGGCGGGAAGGGCACGATCCAGCGGATGGGCTTGCTGGGCCAGCCGGCCTCGGGCGCCTGGGCATGGGCGGCGGGCAGGAGGGCGGACAGGCACAGGCCTGCGGCGGCGGCGGTCAGATAGCGGCGTTTCACTTCAAATGTCTCCGGTAACTCGTGTTGTGGTCTTGTCGGTGGTCAGGTGGTCAGGCGATGGCCGACGGGTGCCTGGCCAGGGGCGTGACCTGGATCTCCATGTAGGGGAACAGGGGCAGGCCCTGCAGCAACTCGTGCAGCTCGTCGTTGGAGGCCACGTCGAACACGCTGTAGTTGGCGTACTCGCCGACCACGCGCCAGATGTGGGGCCAGCGGCCGTCGTGCTGCAGTTGCTGGGAATAGGCCTTCTCGCGGGCCTTGATCTCGGCCGCCACGTCGGCGGGCAGGTCGTGGGGGATCTTCACATCCATGCGGACCAGGTAGAGCATTTGTGTCTCCGGAAGGTGGGAAAGGAAAATCAGGGGGTCGTCCGAGCCTGGCTGCGGCCCAGGTCGACGTGCAGGGGCTGGCGGCCGGCCAGGGCGCGGTCGAAGCGGGCGAGCTGTTGCAGGTCCACCTCCACGCCCAGCCCGGGGCCGTCGGGCAGTTGCAGCGCGAAGTCGCCGATGGGCATGCGTTCGGCCACGATGTCGTCCACCAGCAGCTGCGGGCCGAACAGCTCGCAGTTGTAGTGGCGTCCGCCCAGCGTGGCGAAGACGTGGGCCGAGGCAGCCGAGCCTATCGAGGTCTCCAGCATGGTGCCGCCGTACCAGCCGATGTCGGCCGCCTGGGCGATGGCCGCGACCTGGCGCGTGCGCAGCAGGCCGCCGTGCTTGGCCACCTTGAGCGAGAACACGTGGCAGGCCTGCTCGCGCGCCAGGCGCATGGCGTCGTAGGGCGTGCACACGCTCTCGTCGGCCATGACCAGGGCGCCCTGCAAGGTGGCGGTCAGTTCGCGCAGCGCGGGCACGTTCCATCCGGCCACGGGCTGTTCGATCAGGGTCACGCCGGCCTCGATCATCTGCGGCAGGAAGCGCCGCGCCGTGGCGCCGTCCCAGGCCTGGTTGACGTCCACGGTCAGCGTGGCCCGGCCCTGCAGGCCGCGCGCGATCTCGCTCACATGGGCCACGTCGGCCTCGGGCGTGCGGGCGCCGATCTTCATCTTGAAGATGCGGTGGCGCTTTTGCTCCAGGCGCAGATGGGCCTCGGCCAGGTCGCGCTCGATGTCGCCGCTGGCCAGGGTCCAGGCCAGGGGCAGGCTGTCGCGCTGCTTGCCGCCCAGCAGTTGCCACAGGGGCAGCTCCAGGCTGCGGGCCACGGCGTCCAGCAGGGCGATCTCGACGGCGCTCTTGGCGAAGGCATTGCCCTTGCAGGCCAGGTCCATGCGCGACAGGCAGGCCTCGAAGCGCGCGCCGTCCTGGCCGATCAGGGCCGGCGCCAGGTGGTTGGTGACGGCGTGGTGGATGCTCTCGGGCGACTCCTCGTTCCACGACGGGCCGCCGATGGTGGCGGCCTCGCCGAAACCCGTGGCGCCGTTGCGCAGCCACAGCTGCACGATCACCGGGCTTTGCCGGCTGATGGCCCCGAACGACAGCTTGTGCGGCCGGATGGTAGGGATGTCGAGGATCCGCGCCTCGATGCGCTCGATCAGGAAACGGTCTTGCATGCCGCAAGCGTAGTGGCATGCATTGCGTTGATCCATTGATTTATTTATGAGGAATCATTCGATTGAATCGATGATTTCGCATGCGACCCCTCTTGGGGCCGCCCTGGGGCCGTCAGAAATGGTGCACCAGTCCCGTGGTGAGGCCCGTGGCCTGGCTCTTGCCCTGTGGCCCCTGGTAGCCACCACTCCAGCGGGTGCGGTCCAGTTCGGCATAGAGCTTGCTGCGCTTGGACAGCTTGTACTCGGCGAACAGCAGGGCGCGCGTGTAGCCGTCGGAGGCCTTGCCGCTGCGCTCGCGGTCCACGCGGTAGAGGGCGGCGGTCAGGTCCACGGTGCGCGTCGCCGCCCATGTGACACCTGCCGAATGCACGCGCTGCACCGTGCGGCTGGTGGCGGAGGTCTGGCCGTCGCTGCGTGCCGTGTTCAGCGCCAGGCGCAGGCTTCCCGCCTGGTAGGCCGCCCCCAGGGTCGCGGCCTCCAGCGTCAGCCGGTCCGATGTCCTGAAGCGCTGGAAGGCGCCCGAGACGGTCCAGGGATTGCTCGTGTAGGAGAGGCCTGCGCCGGCCGACGAGCGGGCCGCGCCACCCTGGGCGGTCTCCCCGAAGCTGTACATGGCGCGCGCCGTCCACGGACCGAAGCGGCCGGTGTATTTCAGCGCGTTGTCCAGCCGGTAGGAGCCCGTGGATGCGCCCGCCGTGCCGTATTCAAGGCCCAGGCCGTGGCTGCTCAGGGCGGCAGTGGCGATGTTGGGATTGAAGGAGGCAAAGCGCATGCCGGCGGCATCGACGGGGCTGATCGCGTCGGCCAGCAGATTGGTCTGGCGTCCGGCCGTGACCTGGCCCCAGGTGCCTCCCAGGCCCACGATGGCCGCCCGGTCGAAGAACTTGCCGGCGTTGGCCGTGGTGCCGGTGTCGAGGTTCAGGCCCGTCTCGACATTGAACAGGGCGTACAGGCCGCCGCCCAGGTCTTCGCGGCCGCGCAGGCCGAAGCGGCTGGTCGTGTTGACGCCACTGGCCAGCCCGGTGCTGGAGGTGGCGGCCGGCGCATTGGCGGCGCTCAGGCCCTGGCCGTAGCGCAGGCCGGCATCGGCAATGCCGTACAGCGTCAGGCTGGTCTGTGCCTGCGCGGCAAGGGGCGCGGCAATGGGCACCGAGAGGGCGGCGGTCAACGCCAGGAATCTGAGGGACATGGCTTGGGGGAGGAGGAGCGGGGGAGGGGCGCAGCAAAGCCGCACGGCACCGCGGGTGCACGCGCGTCTGGTGGTTCCGTGTCTGCTGCGGTATCGAACTGGCGGCGGTTGCCGTGGCTGTTGCTTGCCGGGCGCCGCCGCCTGCTTCTGAAGGCGGGTTCAGCGCGTGGCGGGCGGTTCCATGCCGGTGCTGCGCACGATGGGCGCTGCCGCCGGTGCCGCGAGGAAGCGGATCAGGTGGCGAGCTGCCTCGGGGTCCTGTGCGCCCACGGCCACGCCTGCCGAGAAGAACACCCGCTGCTGGACTTCATCGGGCAGGGGGCCCACGAATTCCAGTTCCTTGAAGGGAAGAAGCTCGCTGACCTGCTGGAAGCCGATCTCCGCATCACCGCGCAGCACCACGGCACCCACGCGCTCGCTGTAGATCTTCGTGGCCTTGCCCTTCATCTGCTCCGCGACGCCCAGCCGGGGGAACAGTTCGTTGGACAGGTAGGTGCCGCTGGCACTGGCCGAATAGGCGATCGAGCGCGCATCCAGCAGGGTCTGCCTGAGCGCCTCCACGCTGCTGATGTCGGGCTTGGGCGTGCCCTTGCGCACGCTCATGCCGATCATGGAACGGGCCAGGTCCACGCGGCTGCCGGCCTGTACCTTGCCCTGGGAGACCAGCTGGTCCAGGGCCGAGTCCGCGAGGATGACCACGTCGAACTGCTCGCCGCGCGCCATGCGACTGGGAATGGAGTCGGGGGCGTTGCCGATGGAGGCACCGCGCGCGGTGGTGACCTTGTGGCCCGTGGCCTGCTCGTACAGGGGCACGAGCTGGTCGTAGGCGGCCGAGAAACCGCCCGAGGTCACGACACGGATCTCGGCCGCCTGGGCGCTGCCCAGAGCCAGGCCCAGGCCGAGGGCGCCGCCCAGCAGCGCCCCGAGGGTGCGGCGGCGCAGGGCAGAGAAGGGGCGATGGAAAAGGTGGAAGGCGGTCATGTCTTGTCTCCTGTCTTGTTATGGGGGATGTCGCGCCGTATCAGTCGGCCGTGATCTTGCGTTCGCGGATGATCCGGCTCCACTTGGCGTTCTCTGCCGCGATGAACTGGCCCAGCTCCTCGCGGCTGCCGGGAGCGGCCGTCTGTCCGTGCTTGAGCAGGTTGTCCCGGACCTCGGGGGTGTTGAGCACCTTGACGAGTTCGGTGTTCCAGCGGTCCAGCAAGGGCTTGGGGGTCTTTGCCGAGGCCACGAAGGCGTACCAGTTGGTCGCGTTGAAGCCCGGGAAGCTCTCGGCCACGGTAGGCACGTTGGGCAGATAGGCAGGGCGGGCCAGGCCGGTCGTGGCCAGCGGGATGAGCTTGCCCGACTCGATATGGGGCAATGCCGTGGGCGGCGCGGCATAGAACGAGGTCACGCGGCCGCCCAGCACGTCCTGCAGTGCCGGGGCGCCGCCCTTGTAGGGAACGTGCACGGTGTCGATCCGGGCCACGTCGTTGAGCAGTTCGCCGGCCAGGTGGGCCGCGGAGCCGGGGCCGGTGGAGGCGAAGTCGAGCTTGCCGGGTTCGCGCCTGGCCTTGGCCACGAACTCGCCCAGCGTCTTGATGCCCGTGCTTGCCGGCACCACCAGCACGTTGGGGAAGGTGACGCCCATGGTGATGGGAGCCAGGTCCTTGAGCGGGTCGTAGCTGACCTTCATGAAGTGCGGGGCGATGCTCAGCGGACCGATGGAGCCGAACAGCAGCACGGAGCCGTCGGCCGCGCCGTTGGCGACCTGGGTGTGCGCCAGGTTGCCGCCCGCGCCGGGCTTGTTCTCGACCACCACGCTCTGGCCGATGTTCTCGCCCAGCTTCTTGGCGATGATGCGCGCCGCGATGTCGGCCGAGCCGCCTGCGGCGAAGCCCACCACCATCGTCACGGGCTTCTTGGGGGGGAAATCCTGCGCACGGGCGGCGCCCAGGGCGAGAAACAGGCCGGCGACCAGTGCGCCGGCCAGGGTCAGGTGGCGATTTTGCATATTGTCTCCATCAGTGGCCGCAGCATTGCCGGCCTTGCAAAGGTCGCCATCCTATGCAGCGGGTACTATTCTGTGAATTGCAATTTATGAAGTGACTGTTGCATGCAGCGCATCAAATTCGATCTGGGTGAGCTGGTCGCCTTCGTGGCCACGGCCGACAAGGCGAGCTTTCGCCTGGCGGCGGAGTCCCTGTTCCTGTCGCCCCCGGCCCTGAGCCGGCGCGTGGAGCGGCTGGAGGCGGCCCTGGGCGCCCGCCTGCTGGAGCGCACGACCCGGCATGTGGAGTTGACGGCGGTGGGCCATGAGTTCCTGCAGGAGGCGCGCAGGGCCCTGGCGGGCCTGGACGAGGCCGTCCAGCGGGTGGACGACCAGGTGAAATTGCGACGCGGCCGCGTGACCATCGCCTGCATTCCCTCGGTGGCCACCAATCTGCTGCCGCCCGTGCTGCGGACATTCGCGTCGGCCCAGCCCGAGGTCCAGGTCCACGTCATCGACGAAGGCGCGCAGCAGGTGCTGGATGCCGTGCTGCGGGGCGATGCCGATTTCGGCCTGAGCTTCACGGGCAGCCAGGAGTCGTCGCTGCACTTCGAGGCGCTGACGCGCGAGCGCTATGTGCTGGCCATGCCGCGCAGCCATCCCTGGGCCACGCGTGAGCAGGTGCCATGGGCGGAACTGGCCGGACTGCGACTGGTCTCCGTATCGCACCACAGCGGCAACCGCATGCTGCTGGACCAGGTGATGGCCGGGTTCGCCGACAGGCCGGTGGCATGGTACGAATGCAACCATGTCGCCGGAGCCCTGGCGCTGGTGGAGGCGGGCCTGGGCCTGGCCACCATTCCGCAGATGGCGCTGCGGTCGGACCACGCGCAGGTCTGCGCGGTCCCGCTGACGGCCCCGGATGTCTGGCGCACGCTGGGGCTGCTGCAGCGGCGCGACCGTGTGCTCGGCCCCACGGCCGAGGCCCTGCGGCAGTGCCTGCTGGAGGTGCATGGCCGGCGCTGATCTGAACAGGGCCATGCGCCATGCCGAATGGGTGAATGGGTGATTGAATGAATGAATGGCCGGTGGGATTGGGCCATTGCGGTGTAGTAGGATTCGCCGGCCATTGAATGGGCATTGCATTGGCATTGACCGGCGAATGGTGAAATTCATTGGAAGGCAATATGTCTGTATTCAGGAATTTGGTGGTGGCCGGTGGGTTGGCAATGGCCTGCATGGCGTCGTTTGCGCAAGGCAAGCCATCGTCCGTGGCGGATGCGGGCCAGGGAGGCTCCAGGCAGATCGATCCCTATGCGCAGGCTGTGCAGCAGATGGAGGCCATTCTGTCGTGCAGGCCGGGCGCGGCATTCGATGCCAGGGCGGTCGAGGCGCGATGGGAGGCCTTTGGCATGCGAAAGGGGCGTGATGGCATTTTCCTGCCCCCCGCGAATGCGCCGGCTGTCTCGCTTTTCGGGGATGAAGTCGTGGCCGCCTTGGTCACCGATGCCGATGGGGAGAAAAAGGCCGTGGCCTATCTGAAGAAGCAATCGGGCAAGCAACTGGCCAGAAAGCTGGGCGTCAGGCAGATCGATGAGCAGGCCAATACGGACGAGCCTTCCTATTTCAAGGCGACCGGCAAGAAGACCACCTTGCTGGTTGGCTCGGCCGATGAACTGGCGGTGGGCGCCGGGGGCAAGGGCCTGCGATTCAATGCCTCGGTCGCCTGCCAGCTGATCCCGTAGGGACATCCGCTGCCAGGGCCGCTGCGGCCGTTCGCACCCACGGCATGGCTCAGTCCCAGTTTTCCAGCACCACCTTGCCGCGCGCCTTGCCCGATTCGATCAGGGCGTGGGCGCGCCGGAGGTTGGCGGCATTGATGGTGCCGAAGCGCTCGGCCAGCGTGGTGCGGATCAGACCCGCATCGACCAGGGCGGCGATCTCCTCGAGCATGCGGTGCTGGCCCTGCATGTCCTGGGTGCCGAACAGGGAGCGGGTGAACATCAGCTCCCAGTGCAGGGACACGGACTTGCGCTTGAGCGCGGTGGCATCCAGCGAGGCCGGGTCATCGATGAGGCCGAACTTGCCCTGGGGTGCGATGGCCTCCACGATCTGCGCATAGTGCTGGTCGGTCTGCGTCAGGCTGACGATGTAGTCCACGGCGGGAAAGCCGATGCGGCGCAACTCCCCGGCGATGGGGCGGCTGTGGTCTATGACATGGTGGGCACCCAGTTCCCTGACCCAGGCCTGGGTCTCGGGCCGCGAGGCCGTGCCGATGACCGTCAGGCTGGTCAGGCGCGCCGCCAGCTGCGTGAGGATGGAGCCCACGCCGCCCGAGGCGCCGACGATCAGCAGCGTCTTGCCGCCGGGCTGCTTGCCGGGCGCGATGCCCAGGCGGTCGAACAGCATCTCCCAGGCGGTGATGGCGGTCAGCGGCAGGGCGGCCGCCTGGGCGAAATCCAGCGAGCGCGGGGCATGGCCCACGATGCGCTCATCCACCAGGTGCAGCTCGCTGTTGGTGCCCGGCCGCGCGATGGAGCCCGCATACCAGACCCGGTCGCCGGGCTGGAACAGCGTCACTTCGGGTCCCACCGCCTGGACGATGCCGCTGGCGTCCCAGCCCAGCACCTTGTAGTCCTGGCCTTCGGCCGGCGCGCTGCCGGCCCGTACCTTGGTATCGACCGGGTTGACCGACACGGCGTGGACCCGCACCAGCAGGTCGCGGCCGGTGGCCACGGGCTCGGGCAGGGTGATGTCCATCAGTGCGTCGGGCTGGCTGATGGGTTGGGGTTTCTGGTATCCGATGGCTTTCATGGGAGGGTCCGGGTGGGTGAATGGGATGGACGCCATCATGATCCTGGACTTTTGTTTGAAAAAGACCTGTAAAAAAGGAGCGGTTTCAAAGAAAAATTGAAAACGCAGGCCATGCCCGTGCTACCGATTTCCTCGGGCGCTGGTGTGCAGCGCTGCCAAACCTGGGGACTTCTCGGGTCGACGGCCTGTGCGGGCTGGAGGGGGTGGGCCGTTCATGGCTGCCGGGGCGCAGCGGTTGCTCGGAATCAGGGGGGCAGGCACAGGAAATCCAGCCCGGCTGCCTGCTCCAGCGTCCATAGCCGGTCACTGGTGCGCAGCAGCCGCTGCCGGCCCAGTATCGGCACCGCCAGCTCCATGAGCTTGGCCTGCAGGTCCGCATCGCTCAGCGGCATGTCCGGGTCGCCCTTGCGCGTGGGTTGCAGCCAGGCATGCGCGCTGGCGTCCCGCAGCGTGATGGAGACCTGGGCGGCGCGCCGGGCCGGGAACTGGCGGTCCAGGTCGGGATGCACCTCCAGCGAGATGCGCTGCATCAGCGCGCGGGTCTGCATGTCGGACAGATGTGCTTCGTCGAATGCCGCCAGGCGCACGCTGCCCGTGCGCAGCGCGTTGGCCACGACGTAGGGGATGCTGAAGCGCGCCTCGGCCGCGGTGCGCGGCGAGGGGTTGCCGGCCACGGCCAGCGCGGGCGCATAGGTGGCAATCCGCAGGCTGTCGATATCGCCGGCCGCGAACCCGTGCATCTGCTGGAGGTGCAGTGCACCGTCGATGGCGGCGAAGGTGTGTCCGCAGCAGGCATGGTTCTTGAACGTCATCTGCGTGATGTTGAAGACCTGCCCCAGGTCCGCCAGCACGGCCTGCCAGTCGGGCGTGTCGCTCATGGCCGCGCCCAGGCCCATGGGGCCTTCGAAGACATCGAGCGAGCCCGTCACACCCTGCTGCGCCATGAGGGCGGCGGTCACGCCGGCCTCGGCCGCGCGCCCCGAATGCAGCGGCTTGGACATGGAGTCCATCTGGAAGGCCTGCTGCAGGCCCGCAGCGAAGGTGGCCACCGTACACAGCGCATGGGTGAACCGCGGCGCGTCCAGCCCCAGCAGGCAGGCGGCGGCCGCGGCGGCGCCGAAGCAGCCGGCCGTGCCCGTGTTGTGCCAGTACCGATAGTGGGCGCGGCCCAGTGCCTGACCGATGCGGGTGGAGATCTCGTAGCCCACGATGACGGCCTGCAGGAACGCCAGCCCCGACACTTTTTCCTGCTGGCCCACGGCCAGGGCCGCCGAGATGGTGGGGGCGCCGGGATGGTAGATGGCGTGCCTGAAGATGTCGTCCACCTCGGCCGCGTGCGAGGCCGTGCCATGGATCAGGGCCGCGGTCCGCACCGTGGCGCGACGGCCCAGGGCCAGCCGTGCGCCGCCCCGGTCCAGGTCCTCGGCCATGGCCTGCTCCAGGCGGGGCATGGGGTCCATGCCATGGCCCGCGATCAGGGCGGCGTACCAGTCCACCACGGCGCGCCGTGCGTGGTGCAGCACATCGGCATCCGGGGACTGCTGGGCATAGCGGGCGCCGAACCGGCCCAGGGTTTCGCTGACGTGCATGGCAATGGAAGAGGCGGAAGGTGGTGCAGGCCTTCACGATAGCGGTGCCATGGCATGCAAGACATATCTTTTTCTCATGCCATGAGGCGGGATTGGAAGAACTCGCCAGGGGTGAAAGCACCAATGATCCGGGCCATCGTCAACCTGCTTTCCGACCACCATGGATTTCATCCTTTCCGAAGAACACCAGGCCTTTGCCGACAGCGTGGCCCGCTTTGCCCAGGACCGGCTGGCCGCTGGCGCGCTGGAGCGTGCGCATGCCACGCACTACCCCTGGGACACGGCCCGCCTGCTGGCGGATCAGGGCCTGCTGGGCATCGCCTTTCCCGAGTCCGACGGCGGCCAGGGCGGCACGCTCATGCATGCCGTGCTGGCCATACAGCAGGTGGCCCTGGTGTGTCCCAGGAGCGCGGACATCGTGCAGGCCGGCAACTTCGGCCCCATACGCACCTTCGTCGAATATGCGGGCGCGGCCCAGAAGGCCCGTTTCCTGCCGGACCTGCTGGCTGGAAGAAAGCTCATCTCTCTGGGCATGACCGAGCCCGATGCAGGCTCCGCGGTGACCGAGCTCAAGACCTCGGCCACGCCCGATGGCGACCACTGCGTGATCAACGGCAGCAAGGTGTTTTCCACGCACAGCCCCGAGGCGGAGCTGTTCCTGGTCTACGTGCGCTTCGGCCCCGGGGTGGACGGCATCGGCTCCGTGCTGGTGGAGCGTGGCACGCCCGGCTTCGAGGTCGGCCAGCCCTCGGGCTTCATGAATGGCGAGCAATGGGCGCAGCTGTACTTCGACAACTGCCGCATCCCCCGGGAGAACGTGCTGCTGGGCGCGGGCGGTTTCAAGAAGCAGATCTCGGGCTTCAACGTGGAGCGTCTGGGCAATGCCTCGCGGGCGCTGGCGCTGGGCCGCCATGCCTTCAACCTGGCGCGCGAGCACGCGCTGGTGCGCCGCCAGTTCGGGCGTGAGCTGTGCGAGTTCCAGGGCCTGCAATGGAAGTTCGCCGACATGTGGATGAAGCTGGAGCAGGCGCAACTGCTGCTGTACAAGGCTGCGCTGGAGGGCGAGCATGGCCTGCCTGGCGCGCAGAGCACGGCCATGGCCAAGCTGGCCTGCAACCTGGCGGGATGGGAGGTTTCCAACGAGGCCATGCAGGTCATGGGCGGCATGGGCTTCAGCCAGGAGGCGCTGGTCGAGTACTGCGTGCGGCGCACGCGTGGCTGGATGATCGCCGGCGGCTCCATCGAGGTGCTCAGGAACCGCATCGCCGAGGGAGTCTTCGGTCGCAGCTTCTCCCAGCGCGCGCCCCGCGCCTGACGCCGGCTCGCGCCATCAGGAACCAGGAGACAGGAATGCATCGTCGTACATGGATGGTCGCGCTGGCGGCCCTGGGCTTTTGCGGCCTGGCACCGGCCTCGGACAAGTACCCTTCACGCCCCGTGAAGATCGTCGTGGGCTTTCAGGCCGGCGGCCCCACCGATGTGGTGGCGCGCCTGGTGGCCAAGGCCCTGCAGGATGAATTGAAGGGTGCCTTCATCGTGGAGAACAAGCCCGGCGCGACCAGCAACATCGCCTCGGAAACCGTGGCTGCCGCCGCGCCCGACGGCTACACGCTGCTGGTGGCCGCCGCGCCGCTGACCATGAACAGCTTCGTGTTTCCCAGGCAGAAGTTCGATCCGCTCAGGAGCTTCGAGCCCATCTCCAAGATCTCCTCGGCCCCCGGGGTGCTGGCGGCCAGCCCCCAGCTCGGCGCCCGCAGCTACAGGGAGTTCGAGGCCCTGGCGCGCTCCAGGCCTGGCGCGCTGAGCTACGGCACGACGGGGGCGGGCGGCTCGCAGCACATGGCGACCCTGCGGCTGGAGCAACTGGCGGGCCTGCAGATGCTGCATGTGCCGTACTCGGGAGGCTCCGGCGTGCTGACCGACCTGATCGCCGGCGTGGTCGATGTCGCGTTCATGACATCGACGGGGGCCATGCCCCACCTGGAAGCAGGCAAGGTCCGCCCTCTGGCGGTGGCCGGCCCCGTGCGCCTGCCAGGCCTGCCCGGTGTGCCGACCTTCGCCGAGCTGGGCCTGCCCGGCATGGTGTCCGATTCCTGGAACGGGTTGCTGGCGCCGGCCGGCACGCCTCGGCCCATCGTCGATCGCCTGGCGGCCGCCGTGGCCAAGGCCGTGCAGTCCAGGGAGTTCAAGGACACGCTGATTCCCCAGGGTGCGGTGCTGATCGGCAACTCGCCGGCCGAATTCAAGGCACAGCTGCAGTCCGAGGTGGTGCAATGGTCCGAGCAGTTCAAGAAAGTCAAGATAGAGAAGTGAGCCTCACCATGAACGCCTCCCACTCCATCGCCGTGGCCGTCCCTGCGTCCGCCCCGGCGACCCCCGGCCGCGCGCACCTGAGCCGGGTCCTGCTGGCGCCCGCGAGCATCGCCCTGGTCGGTGCCTCCGATGACACGGGCAAGACCGGCGGCCGGCCGCTGCAGTTCCTGCGCCGCACGGGCTTCGCCGGAGCCATCTATCCCATCAACCCGCACCGTGGCCAGGTGCAGGGCGAGAAGGCCTGGCCCGGCCTGTCGGCCCTGCCCGAGGTGCCCGAGCATGTCTTCGTGCTCTCGCCCACCGACACCGTGGTGGACACGGTGCGCGAATGCGCGCGCCTGGGCGTGGGCGTGGTCACCATCCTGGCCAGCGGCTTTTCCGAATCGGGCCCGCAGGGCATGGAGCGCGAGGCGCAGCTGCGCGAGATCGCCCACTCCTCGGGCCTGCGCATCCTGGGGCCCAGCAGCCTGGGCGTGGTCAACCCGCGCAACGGCCTGGTACTGACGGCCAACGCAGCCTTTGCCGAGCCCGACGTGCCACGGGGCAAGGTCTTCGTGGCATCGCACAGCGGCAGCATGATCGGCGCGCTGGTCTCGCGTGGAAAGGCGCGCGGCGTGGGCTTCGCGGGCCTGGTGTCGGTGGGCAGCGAAGTGGATCTGAGCGTGGGCGAGATCTGCGCGGCCACGCTGGACGACCCGGGCATCGAAGGCTATGTGCTGTTCCTCGAAAGCCTGCGCCACGGCGCCCGGCTGCAGGACTTTGCGCGCGAGGCGGCGTTGCGTGGCAAGCCCGTGATCGCCTACAAGCTGGGCCGCTCCAGCGCGGCCGCCGAGATGGCGGCCACGCACACGGGCGCGCTGGCCGGCGAGGACGATATCGCCGACGCCTTCCTCAAGGACCTGGGCGTGGCGCGCGTGGAGATGCTGGAGACGCTGTTCGAGGTGTTCCCTTTGGCACGCCGCCTTCCCCTGCAGCAAGGCCAGGGCGGGCGGCGCGTGGCCGTGGTGACCACCACGGGCGGTGGCGCGGCCATGGTCGTGGACCAGCTGGGTCTGCGCGGCATCACCGTCCAGCCCGTTTCGGGCGAGACGCTGCAGCGCCTGCAGGAGGCCGGCATCCCGGGCAGCGCGGGGCGCGTGCTGGACCTGACCCTGGCGGGCACCCGGTACGAGGTGATGAAGAAGGCGCTGGACATCCTGCAACAGGCGCCGGAGATCGACATGGTCGTGGCCGTCGTGGGATCGTCCGCACGCTTTCAGCCGGACCTGGCGGTCAAGCCCATCCTGGACAGCGCGTGCCACGCCAAGCCCCTGGTGGCCATGCTCGTGCCCGATGCGCCCCAGGCCATGGCCGCGCTGACCCAGGCGCAACTGCCCTGCTTTCGCACGCCCGAGAGCTGCGCCGATGCCATCGCCGCCGTCTTCGCCCGACGGGTTCCGGGCCCGCCGGCCGCCATGCCGCCGGACCAGGGGCCCGGCCACACGCTGAGCGAGGCCCAGGCCTACGGGCTGCTCGACTCCCTGCAGGTGCCGCATGCGCCCTTCGTATGCCTTGCCTTCGGTGACACGCCGGGCGAGTTGCCATTCGACTATCCGGTCGCCGCCAAGCTGTGCTCGCCCGACATCGCGCACAAGACCGAGGTCGGCGGCGTGGCGCTGGGCCTGCAGGATGCGCGCCAGCTGGCGCAGGCCATCGACAGCTTGCGCGCCAACCTCGCGCAGCGCGCGCCCGGTGTGGCCTGCGAACAGGTGCTGGTGCAGCCCATGCGCAAGGGCCTGGCCGAAGTGCTGGTGGGCTACCGCATCGACCCCGATGCCGGCCCCGTCGTCATGCTGGCCGCCGGCGGCATCTGGGCCGAGGTGCTGCGTGACCGCAGCATCCGGCTGGCGCCCGTGTCCGTGGAGACGGCGGCAGGGATGATCGAGGAGGTGCGGATGCTGCAGACCGTCTCGGGCCTGCGCGGTACCGCGAAGGGCGACCTGCGCGCGCTGGCGCTGGCCATCTCCCATCTGTCGCAACTGGCCGTACGCCCGGAGCTCGGCGTGCTGGAGGCCGAGGTCAACCCGCTGATGGTGATGCCCGAAGGGCAGGGCGTGCTGGCCGTGGATGCGCTGGTGCTGCAGGCCTCTCAGCCGTGCCAGGCCTGATCATGGACGATGGCATCCGCCGGGCCGAGGCCTTCCTGCGGGGGCTGGATGTCTCGGCGCTGCACCACGTGCGCACGGGCCACGGCGTGGACATCCACTGGCGGGAATGGGGCCAGGGCCCGCCGCTGGTGCTGCTGCATGGAGGCCATGGATCGTGGATGCACTGGGCGCGCAACATCGATGTGCTTTCCCGGCACTTTCGCCTGCTGGTGCCGGATCTGCCGGGGTTCGGCGACTCGCAGGACTTCGATCTGCCGGCCCATGATGCGTCGCGGCTGCAGGCCTTGCTGCAGTCGCTGGAGCAGGGCCTGCATGCGCTCTTGCCAGGACAGGCCTTTCACCTGGCGGGTTTTTCCTTCGGTGGTGCCGTCGCAGCCTTGCTGGCCGCGCGCATGGAGCGGGTCGACCGGCTGGTGCTGCTGGGCACGGCGGGCCATGGCGGCAGGCGCCGCGAGACCGCCGCGCTGCTGGACTGGCGCGTGCGGGACCCCGTGGCGCGCACGGCGGCGCTGCGCCAGAACCTCGCGGCCTTCATGCTGTCCGGTGACGCCGCGGTGGATGCGCTGGCCCTGCGCGTGCATGCCCTGTCCTGCGAGGCCACGCGCTTTCGCAGCAAGGCCATCTCGCGCGGCAGCCGGCTGCCCGCCGTGCTGCAGGACTACCACCGGCCCATGCTGCTGGTCTGGGGCGAGGCCGATGTCACGGCCGAGCCCATGGAGGCCGCCGAAAGCCTGGCCCAGGGCCGCGCCGAGCGCTGCTGGACCATCGTGCCGCGCGCCGGCCACTGGGTGCAGTACGAGTGCGCGCAGGAGGTGAACCTGCTCATGTCCCGCTGGCTGGAGGCGGCCGGCCGGACTTCTAGAATCCCGCCATGCATGGAAGAATTCCGCCGCTCAACCCCCTGAAGGTCTTCGAGGTGGTGGTGCGCACGCGCAACCTCACGCTGGCCGCCCGGGAGCTGCACATCAGCCAGTCCGCCGTGAGCAAGCAACTGCACGTGCTGCAGTCCTACCTGGGCGTGGAGCTGTTCCGGCGCGAGCGCCACGGCATCAGCCTCACACAGGCCGGTCAGCGCTACGGCGAGGCCGTCGCGCCGGCCTTCGAGGGCATAGGCCGCGCCACCGACGAGATCATGCGCAGCGGCTCGGACAGCACGCTGCGGCTGCAGACCTACACCACCTTCGCGGCCAAGTGGCTGATTCCCCGGCTGCAGGACTTCAATGCCCGCCATGGCGACATCGCCGTGGTCATCACCAATTCGGTCAAGGACGTGGACTTCGACCGGGACCCTGTCGATCTGGCCATACAGATGGGCCATGGCGCGTGGCAGGGCGTGGACACGGAGTTCCTGTTCGAGGATGTGATCGAGCCTGTGTGCAGCCCCGCCTTCTTTCGCGCCAACGCGCCCGAGGCGGCCTACCCCCAGGCCCTGCTGCGCAAGCGGCTGCTGGTCTCGCACTACCGCAAGGCGGACTGGCAGACCTGGGCCCGGCTGTGCCGCTACGAGGACGAGATCGAAGGCGTGGAGACCATGCGCTTCAGCAGCTCGGTCCTGACCTGGCAGGCCGCCGCAGATGGCCTGGGCATCGCCATCGGCCAGACCGCCCTGCTGGCGGACGACATGGACAGCGGCAAGCTGGTAGCGCCCTTCGGCCTGCCCGTGCGCACCGGGGCCTCGTACTACCTGGTCTCGCCACGGCTGCAGCGCCAGTCGCGGAAGGTGCAGCTGTTCCGCGACTGGCTCAAGGCACGGATCCCCGTGCGCGGCCCGGTCGCGGCCTCACCGTGAGCAGGGCCTGGGCGCGGGCTGTGGCGCTTCGGATGTCCGTGCGGGGGCCGAAGCCGCACCGGCCCGCGTGCCCGCCAGGGCCAGGGCGGCGAAGGCCATCAGCATGAGGCCGTAGGCATAGGTGACCGGCAGCAGCCCGAAGCGCGAGGCGGCCGCGCCCGCGGCGATGGCCGGCATGCTGAAGGCCAGATAGCTGGCGATGTAGACGGCCGAGATCAGGGCGCCTCGCTCATGGGGCTCGGCCCGTGGGATCACGGTGCGCAGCGCACCCTGAAAGCCTACGCCGAAGCCAGCGCCGGCCACCACCGAGGCGCCCAGCACCAGGGCCAGGCTTTGCAGGTGCGCGCCGATCAGCAGCAGCGCCACGCCGGCCAGCAGGCCGCTGCCGCCCCATTGCAGCATGGCGCGCGGCGCACGGCTGCGCAATGTCCAGATGGCGGCGGCGGCGCTCAGGGTGTTGATGCATACGGCGAAGCTGGCAGCGACCTCCGAGCCCGTGGCCGATCGGATCATCGAAGGGCCCAGCGACAGGTAGAAGCCGCCCAGCGCCCACACCGTGAGGCTCATGGGCAGCACGCGCACGAAGTCGGCCCGGGCATGGCGTGGAATCCGCACGCGCGGGCGCAGCGCCGCCAGCGCGCCGTGGCGGCGCGATCCGGTTTCGGGCAACACGGCCACGGCGGCCGCGACAGCTACGAAGAGCAGGGCCATGAGCCAGAACACCATCCCCAGCTGTTGGCGCCACAGCTGCGAGAACTCGGCCGCCACCACGATGCCGGCCGCCATGCCGATCATGGGCGCCATGGTGCTGACCAGGGTGCCGCGTTCGCGGTGCAGGTCCAGTAGCGCCGCGCCCATGGCGGCGCTGGCCATGCCCGTGGCAAAGCCCTGCAGCACCCGCGCCAGCACCAGTCCATGCACATCACCGGCCCTGGCGAACACTGCCAGCGAGACGATCTCCAGGGCCAGGGCGGCCAGCATCACGGGCTTGCGGCCCAGGTGGTCCGACAGTGCCCCCGTGGTGAGCAGGGCCAGCAGCAGGCTCAGCGCGTACACCGCGAACACGAGGGTCAGCATGCCGGAGGAAAAGCCCCAGTCCTGCTGGTAGAGCCGGTACAGCGGCGTGGGTGCGCTCGAGGCCGCGAAGAAGCTGCCCAGCGCGAACGCCAGGACCGCCAGGCTGCGTCCGGGCGCAGGGACAGGGGAGGGGGTGTGGGATGGGTGCAGGGCTGACATGGTCAAAAGGCCTGGGGCACAATTAATGCAAAGTTTTTGCGTTTGCGAATTGTGCGCTCGCACTTTGTTAATGCAAATTTTTAGCTTTAATAACCATGATCCCGAAAGTCCCATCCCTTCCCAAGCCCGCCCGGCCGGGCGGGCGCAGCGCGCGCATCCAGGCCACTGTCTACCAGACGGTCAAGGAACTGCTGGAAACCATGCCGCGCGAGGAACTGAGCTTTCCGGTGATCGCGGCACAGGCGGGGGTGACGCCCTCCACGCTCTACCGGCGCTGGGGAGATATCCAGCAGTTGCTGGCCGATGTGGCGGTGGAGATCATCCGGCCCACGGCACCCCCGGTGGACACGGGCACGCTGGAGGGCGACCTGCTGGCCTGGGCGGAGCAGTTCCTGGAGGAGTCCGCATCGCCCCTGGGCCGCACCATGCTGCGCGACATGGCGGCGGCGGCCGGCAATGAGCAGGGCCCGTGCGCCTGCGTGGAAATCCTGCGCGGCCAGCTGCAGGAGATCGGCGAGCGTGCGGTCCGGCGCGGCGAGGCGGGCCCGCCCGTGGAGGCCCTGCTCGATGCCTTGGCCGCGCCCATCGTCTACCGCGTGCTGTTCGACATGCCGCCCTCGCCGGACCAGGTCCGGGCACGGGTGCGTGGGATGCTGGGCATACCCTGGAGCCTGCATGACACGCTCTAGCGTCCGAGCGCGCGCGCCAGCACCTCGAAGATCCGCTCGTCCGCGCACTGCGCCACGTTGAAGCGCAGGAAGTCGCCCGCGCTCAGCGACTGGCTGAAGACATTTCCGGGGGCCAGCACCACGCCCTCTTCCAGGCAGGCCCGGGCGATGGTGGCGGCATCCCTGCCCTGGGGCAGGCGGCACCAGAGGAACATGCCGGCCTGCGGCATCAGCCAGGGCGTGATGCCCAGCGCCTGCAACCGGGCCGCGATGCGCTCCATCTCCTGTGCCAGCCGCTGTCGCAAGGTTTCCATGTGCCTGCGGTAGCCGCTGTCGGTCAGCGCGCGCAGTACCAGCTCGGCGGCCATGCGCCCGCCACCGAAAGTCGTGGCGATCCTGAGGTCGGCCAGGTCCTCGATCCAGTCGCGCCGGGCCGCGATGTAGCCGCAGCGCAGCGCAGCCGATACCGTCTTGGAGAAGCTGCCGATCTGGATCACGCGCGACAGCCCGTCGAAGGCTGCCAGCCGGGGGGCGGAGGCGGCCTCCAGGTCGTGGAAGATGTCGTCCTCCACGATCACCAGGTCCGAACTTTCGGCCAGCTTCAGGATCCTGTGCGCCACCAGCGGTGACAGCGTGGCGCCCGTGGGGTTGTGTATGCCCGAGTTGGTGATGTACAGGCGTGGCGAATGCGCCTGCAGGGCGGCGGCGAACAGGGCCACGTCCGGGCCCTGGGGCGTATGGGGGACGCCCACGGCCTGCACGCGGTGCGCCTTGAGCAAGGCGTGGAAGTTGAAGTAGCAGGGGTCGTCCACCAGCACGGTATCGCCGGGCTCCAGCAGGAAGCGACAGATCAGGTCGATGGACTGCGTGCCTGACTCGGTCAGCATGATCTGCTCGGGGCCGGCCTCCAGGCCGGTGGCGGCCATGCGCCGTGCGAGCAGGTGGCGCAGCGCCGGGTGTCCCAGGGGCGTCGCGTATTCGGTCAGCTCCAGCGTGTCCGACCGTGCCAGGGCGCGCAGCGCGCGGCGCACGCCCTCCTCGTACATCCAGGAAGGAGGCAGCCAGCCGCAGCCCGGTTTGAGCATGCTGGTATCGGACTCCAGCGACTGGCGCGCCAGCCACAGCGGATCGACCTGCCTGTCCACGCGCGGCCCGATATCGGCCAGTGCCAGCGGCGCCACCGGCCCGGCCACGTAGAAGCCCGATCCCGGGCGGGAGGTGATCACCCCTTCGGCCGCCAGGCGCTCGTAGGCCTCCACCACCGTGGACACGGACACCTTCAGGGCCCGGGCCTGGGCACGCACCGACGGCAGGCGTGCGCCCGGCAGCCAGGTGCGGGAGGCGATCCGGGACCGGACCTCCTGCATGACCGCATGGATCCGCGTGCCACTGCGCATCGACGTGCTCCTTTCTGTATGGGTTGAATATGCATCACAGTTCTTTTGAATTGTATTGGATTGTGTATGGATGAACCCAGTGGGCCATGGTCCACTGTCCGCCTGTAACGCAAGGAGTTTTCGATGGATAGAGCAACCAGCGGGTGGATCAACGGATTCATCGGCGTGGCGATCTTCGCGGGATCGCTGCCCGCCACCCGCGTGGCGGTGGCCGACCTGGACCCGACGTTCCTGACCTGTGCGCGCGCCACCATCGCCGCCACCCTGGGCCTGGTGCTGCTGCTGGTGCTGCGCCAGCCCCGGCCCGGGCGGGCGGATCTGCCATCCCTGGCGCTGAGCGCGCTGGGCGTCGTGCTGGGCTTTCCGCTGCTGACAGCGCTGGCGCTGCAATACGTCACCTCGGCGCACTCCATCGTCTTCGTGGGCCTGCTGCCCCTGTCCACGGCGGTCTTTGCCGTGCTGCGCGGCGGCGAGCGTCCGCGCCCGGCGTTCTGGCTGTTCTCGCTGGCGGGGGCTGCCTTCGTCGCCGGCCATGCGGCCCTGGGCGGCGCGGGGGGCTCGCTGCGGGGTGATCTGCTGATGCTGGCCGCCATCGTCGTCTGCGGCCTGGGCTATGCCGAAGGCGCGCGGCTGTCGCGCACGCTGGGCGGCTGGCAGGTCATCAGCTGGTCGCTGGTGCTGTCCCTGCCCATCATGCTGCCGGCGGCATGGCTGAGCATGCCAACCTCCTTCGACGGTGTGGGCTGGCCCGCCTGGCTGGGGCTGGCCTACGTCTCGCTGTTCAGCATGCTGATCGGCTTCGTGTTCTGGTACCGGGGCCTGGCGCAGGGCGGCATCGCGGCGGTGGGGCAGATGCAGCTGCTGCAGCCCTTCATGGGCCTGGGGCTGGCGGCACTGCTGCTGAACGAGACGGTGGGCTGGGGCATGGTGGTGGTGACCCTGGCCGCCATGGCCTGCGTGGCGGGAGCGAAAAAGTACGCGCGCTGAGCCGGTGCGCGATGCGGGCAGGGCCGCCCGACGTGCCGGACTCAGCGCCCTGTCTCCCGGGCCACCTGTCGTGCGAAGTCCGTGGTCGAGCCCTCGAATGGCTGGTTGCCGGCGGCTTCCAGCCGGCTGCGGATGGTGCTGCCGTGCAGCGCCTGGACGACGCCCGCATGGATGTGCTCGACCACGGCGGGCGGCGTGCGCGGCGGGGCGAACAGGCCGAACAGTGAATCCAGGTTGGCCCGGGCATGCCCCAGTTCGGCCAGCGTGGGCACGCCGGGCAGCACGGCCAGGCGCCGTGGCGCGCCCACGGCCAGGGCCTTGAGGCGGCCCGCGCGCAGCGCCTGCAGCTGAAGCGGCGCGACGTTGGTGGACAGCAGCTCGAAATGCCCCGCCAGCGCGTCGTTGAGCTGCTGGCCACCGCCCTTGTAGGGCACGTGCACGATGGGAATGCCGCTGGCCTGTCCTATGCGCCGAAGCACTGCGTGGCCCGTCGTCCCCTCGCCCGTGGTGGCCCACCGGATGCCGCCGGCAAGGTCGCGCGCCTCGGCCAACATGCCGGCGAAGTCGGTGGCCTTGAGAGCTGGGGTGCCCACGAGCAGCATGGGGGTGCGCATGACACCGGCCACCGGCGCCACGGCCGCATTCGCCATGCCTGCGGCGGTGGCGGCGGCGAAGGCCAGCGTGCGGCCGTCGGGCGTGCTGCGCGCCAGCAGCTCCAGCGCCAGGGTGCCGCTGGCGCCAGGGCGGTTTTCCACCACCACGGCAACGCTCCACTGCCGCGCCAGGTCTTCGGCAAGGGCTCGGGCCACCAGGTCACTGATGCCGCCTGCGGGATAGGCCACGAGCATCCTCATGCCCGTGCCAGGTCCGGCTTGCGCCGCCTTGGCTGGCCAGGCCAGGGCGCCGGCCATCAGCAGGGTGCGCCGGCGGTGGTCGGGTGAATGTGTCGCGTGCATGGCTCAGCGGTCCTGCCCCCGATGGCGCTGCGCCAGCCCGCGCGCCAGCGCGATGAAGCTGCCTGCGGGGCCCTCGCTGCCAGCCTGGCGGTACACCAGTGTCAGCGGCGCGCACAACCGCACGGCGGGTGCGAAGGCGCGGTAGACAACGGCCTCGGGATGGGCGCCGCGCACCGAGGCAGGCACGATGGACAGGCCCACGCCCGCGGCCACGAGATTCACATTGGTCATCATGCGCTCCACCTCGGCGGCGACCTCCACCCGCACCCCCTGCTGCGCGCACAGGGCCAGCAAGTTGGCATAGAGACCCGGAGCGCCCGCGCGCCGCACGAGCACCAGGCGCTCGCCGTCGAGCTGTCGCAGTGCCACGGGCCGTGCATGCTCGCGTGCCAGCCTGTGGTCCACCGGGATGGCCAGCAGCGCCGGCTCCTGCAGCAGCGTCTCGAACGCCAGCCCGGGCGGCTGCGCCACCGGCACGCGCAGGAAGCCGCAGTGCATGCGCCCGGCCTGCACGGCCTCGGTGATCTCGGCGGCATTGTTCTCGCTCACGTCCAGGGCGATGCCCGGGTGCTGGCTGCGGCACAGGCGCAGTACCTCGGGCGTGAAGGCATGGGCTGCGGCCGAGCTGGTGAAGCCCACGTGGATGCGCCCGCGCTCACCGCGCGCAAAGGCCTGCATGCGATCGCGCATGGCGTGGAAGTCGGCCAGCAGCCGCGTGGCCTCGTCCCGCAGTTCAAGGCCCGCATCGGTCAGGTCCACGCCCTTGGGATGGCGGCGGAACAGGGCGATGCCCAGTTCCTGCTCCAGCGCGCGGATCTGCTGCGACAGCGGCGGCTGCTGCATGCCCAGCAGCTCGGCAGCACGCGTGATGTGGCCGGCGTCGGCAACGGCCAGGAAGTAGCGGAGATGGCGCAGTTCCATATATGTGGAAAGTATCCAGCCGATATCCTAAAAATCTTTGAAATATTGGACAAGTCTCTCCAGAATCAGCGGCGGTCACGAGCGCGACGGTGCCCTCCGGCGCAGCCGCTGGCTTCCGACAAGAACCCGAGACAGGAGACAAAACCATGCCTTTCCCCCTGCGCCCCGCCAGTGCCTCGCTGCTGGCCCTGGCCGTGCTGGCCGGCTGCGGCGGCGGCTCGGCCGTGCTGCACGGTCCCGTGACCTCCCTCGAGACCGCGCCCCAGGTCGCGGCCTGTCCCGCCGAGATCCCGGCGGGCACCACCTGCTGGTCCGGCCAGGACTCCAAGGGCGCCTACTACCTGATCGCCAGGCCGGCGCAATGGAATGGCACGCTGGTGCTGCACGCCCACGGCGGCCCCGACCTGGCTGCGCCCACGGCCGACCGCGCGGCCGAGGACCTTGCGCGCTGGGCCATCATGGTGCGCGCGGGCTACGCCTGGGCGGGCTCCACCTACCGCCAGGGCGGCGTGGAGGTGCGCGCCGCCGCCGAGGACACGGAACGCCTGCGCGGCATCTTCCGCCAGCATGTGGCAACGCCCCGGCGCACCATCCTGCACGGCCAGTCCTGGGGCGCGGGCGTGGCCGCCAAGGGCGCGGAGATGTTCACCGAGCAGACCGTGGGAGAGCGCCCCTATGACGGCGTGCTGCTGACCAGCGGCGTGCTGGGCGGCGGTACCCATGCCTACGACTTTCGCACCGACCTGCGCGTGGTCTACCAGTACCTGTGCGGCAACCATCCCCGCGCCAGCGAGCCACAGTACGCGCTGAACCTGGGCCTGCCCGCCGATGCGAAGATGCGCCAGGCCGATGTGGCCCTGCGGGTCAACGAATGCCTGGCGCTGGACAAGCCGGCGGCCCAGCGCACGGCCGGGCAAAAGGCGAAGATCGACACCATCGTGCGGGTCATCAGGATCCCCGAAAGCGCCATCCAGTCGCACCTGAACTGGGGCACCCTGCATTTCCAGGACATCTCGGCCAGGCGCACGGGCGGCGCCAGCCCCTTCGGCAACGAGGGCGCGGTCTACACGGGATCGGCCGACGACGCCGCGCTCAATGCCGGCGTGCTGCGCTACCGCGCCGATCCGGCAGCCTACCGCAAGTTCGCGCAGGACACGGACCCCACGGGCAAGATCCCCGTGCCCGTGCTGTCGGCCAAGTGGATCGGCGATCCCACGGCCTTCGTGGAGCTGGATGCGCGCTTTCGCGCCGTGATGCAGCAGGGCGGCAGTGGCGACCGCCTGGTGCAGACGTTCACGCGCCAGGGAACGCACAGCTACATCAGCGACGCCACCTATCCCACGCTGATGACGGCGCTGATGCAGTGGATCGACGCGGGCAGCAAGCCCACGGCGGCCGGCATCGCGGCGGCCTGCGCGGGCAACGAGGCGCGCTTCGGGGCCGGGTGCAGCTTCGACGCGGCCTATGTGCCGGCGGCGCTGGAGACGCGCGTGCCGGCGCGCCAGCGGCCCCGGTAGGCCGGGCCACCGCGGCGCGCTGTGAGACACTGGCGCGCCGCACACCCTCCCGCCACCCCCATGGAACTGCGCCAGCTGCGCTACTTCGTCGACATCGCCAAGACCGAGCACCTGACCACCTCGGCCAGGAACCTGCATGTCACCCAGTCCACGCTCTCGCATGGCCTGCGCCAGCTGGAGGAGGAACTGGGCATGGCGCTGTTCGAGCGCATCGGCCGGGGGTTGAAGCTGTCGCAGGCGGGCATGGTGTTCCGCAACTATGCCGAGCGTGCGCTGCACGAGGTGGAGGCCGGGCGCATGGCCCTGGCCGACCTCAGCGAGCTGCAGACCGGTACCCTGACCATCGGCGTGATCCCCACCTTCCTCAACACGCTGGTGGCGCCTGCCGTGGCGGCCTTCATGCGCGCCTATCCCAAGGTCAACGTGGTGGTCAGCGAGCTGCTGGCGCCGCCCGTGGAGCAAGGCCTGCTCGATGGCAGCCTGGACCTGGGCGTGAGCTTTCACCCTCCGCAAAGGCCGGAGCTGGATGCGCTGCCGCTGTTCGACGAGCGCATGATGCTGCTGGTCAACCCCTCGCACGCGCTGGCCGGGCGGCGTACCCTGGCCGTGAAGTCCCTGGCCGGCGTGCCGCTGGCCCTGTTGCCGCGTACCTTCTACACCCGCAGCCTGATCGAGGACGGGCTGCGCAGCGCGGGCGTCACCCCCAGCCTGCGCGTGGAGATGGGGTCGGTGGAATCGCTGATCGCCCTGTGCCGCTGGGGCGACATGGCCACCATCGTGCCCGAGCGCGCGGCCCAGCAGGCCACCGACATGGTGGCCATCCACCTGGTCTCGCCCCAGCTGATCCGCACCGCCGGCCTGCTGTGGCGGCGCGGCGCCAGCTACAGTGCCGCCGCACGGGAGTTCGCGGCGCAGCTGGCGCCAGCGACACGTACCCATCCGGGCCGATAGTCCGCAGCGCGGGCCGGGCACGGCGGCGGCCCGGCCCTGGGCGGTCATCCGAGCCTGGCAACGAAGCCGCTTACCAACCCTGCGAATTCGACCGGCAGCTCGACCGCGCTGAGGTGCGAGGCCGGCAGCGACACCAGCCGCGCGCCCGCGATCTGCTCGCGCATGGCCTCGGACAGGGCCGGTGGCGTGGCCTCGTCACGGCTGCCCGCGATGATGAGCGCGGGGCAGGCGATGCGCCGGTTGCCCTCCCGCAAATCGATGCCGCCCACGGCAGCGCAGGCCGCGGCATAGGGCGCGGCGGCCGTGGCCTCCAGCCCTGCACGCAAGGAGGCCACGCGATCGGCATGCGTGGCGCGGAACTCGGGCGTGAACCAGCGCTGCATGGCACCTTCGGCGATGGCGGGCACGCCCTGCGCGCGCACCGTGGCGATGCGCGCCTGCCAGCCTGCGCGGGCGGCCTCGTCGTAGTGGCTGGCCGAGTTGGCGATGACGATGCTGCGCACCAGGGCCGGGTGGCGCACGGCCAGCGCCTGGGCCGTCATGCCGCCCATGGACAGGCCGACGAAGTGCACCGGACCCAGGCCCAGCGCCTCGATCACGCCGGCAGCATCGTCGGCCAGGTCGTTCATGTCGAAGGCCTCGCCGATGGCAGGCGAGCGGCCATGGCCGCGGTGGTCGTAGCGCACCACGGTGAAGCGGTCTTCCAATGCCCGGGCGACGCCGTCCCACATCTGGAGATCACAACCGAGCGCGTGGCTCAGGACGATGGCCGGGCCTTGGCCCTGCTGCACAACATGGAGTTTCGACATGGCGGTCTTTGTTGGGGAAAAGGCGATTATGGAATCGCCCGCGCGGGCCGGCGGCTACGGGTACCACGCATATCCGGCACGCCAGCCTCCATGATCCCCAGCCATGCAAGCGCTGCGCAACTCCATCGCACTGGCCCGCCTGGTCATGGCGTGGTTCGCGCTGACGCTGGGCATGGCCATCGCATCTTCTCCCTTTCCCGAGGCTGCTCGCACTCCCGCCGCGCGTGCCTGGCCGGCGGGCTGGGCACGCTGGCCGGCTGCAAGCCGCCACCCGTGTCCTTCAAGGGCATCGACCTGACCGGCGCCCAGCACGGCCGCGATTTCCGGCTTCACGATGCCGATGGGCGCGAGCGCACACTGGCCGATTTCCGGGGCAGGGCGCTGATGGTCTTCTTCGGCTTCACCCTGTGCCCCGATGTCTGCCCCACGGCGCTCACGCGGGCGCTGGAGATCCGCCCGTTGCTGGGCGCCGCCGGCGATCGCCTGGCCGTGGCCTTCGTCACCATCGATCCCGAGCGCGACACGCCCGACGTGCTCAAGGCCTATGTGGGGGCCTTCGATCCGGGCTTCGTCGCGCTGCGCGGCGATGCGCAGCAGACGGCCGAGGTCGCGCGGGAGTTCAAGGTGTTCTACAAGAAGGTGCCCACGGGCGCGTCCTACACCATGGACCACTCGGCCATCACCTATGTCTTCGATCCCTCGGGGCGGATGCGCGTGGCGTTTCGCCATGAACAGGGCGCGCAGGAATGCGCGGCCGACTTGCGCCAGATCCTGGGGGCGGCATGAGGCCGCGGGGTCCTTGCCTTGGCACCAAGATGGCCGGCATGGGTGCCGCAACCGCCTGAAACCTCGCTTGAATCGCCACTTCCTTGTGCTAAAAATGGACCGCTCCATCCACCCGGACGCTTATCCAGCCAGACGGAAAAAAGGACTTCAGGCGCCATGAAGCGGCTACTTTCTGACAAGGTATTGCGGCGTCTCGTGCTCGGCAACCTGCTGCTGGGTGGTCTGCTCGCCCTGGCGACCTGGCTGAGCCTGCGCGCCAACTACCAGGCCGACCTGGATCTGGGCGTGGCCGTCACCCGGCACCAGGCGCGCAGCCTGAGCCTGGAGCTGACCGCCGAGATGCGCATGGTGGACAACGCCCTGGCCACCATTGCAGGCCGCTACCGCGGCCGCAGCCAGGAAAGCCCGGGCGAGGCGGCGATCGTCCTCTATGACCTGCTCCAGGAGCAGCGCGGCCTCATTCCCTTCGTCACGGCCTTGCGCGTGGCCGACGCCAGGGGGCAGGTGATGCTGACCGCCAACGAAGACGAGCCGGCCTTCTCCGTGGCCGACCGCGCCTACTTCGAGCGCGCGCGCCATTCCGAACAGATGGTGGTCTCCGACCCGCTGATCAGCCACTCCTTCCACCAATGGGCCATCGTGCTGGCGCGCCGGCTGCAGTCCGCGGACGGGCAGTTCCAGGGCATCGTCTACGCCATCGTCGCGGCCGAGCACTTCCAGTCGCTGTTTCGCCGCCAGGCCTTCGGTCCCGACAGCGCCATGGCGCTGCGCTCGGACCGGGATCTGCTGGTGGCGCGCTACACGGCCGCCGATCCCCGGTCCATGGCCGGCGTCGGCGGCTCGGAGGTATCCCGCGAGTACCACCATGCCCTGGGCAACGACCGGGAGCTGGGCTGGTACATCACGCCGACCCTGCTCGACGGCGTGGAGCGCATCACCGCCTACCACCGGCTGGCCGGCTACCCGTTGACGGTCTTCACCGGCCTGGGCACGGACAACTACCTGGCCGCCTGGCGTGCCTCGGCCTGGCGCGCCTGGGCGCTGACGGGCCTGAGCATGCTGCTGATCGCCCTGGGTTCGGTCAGCCTCTACCTGCTGCAGCAGCGCGAGCGCGTGGCGCGGCTGAAGTTGTCGGAGTTGCTGCGCCAGCAGGAGCTGTTCATGGACAACGACCTGATCGGCATCGCGCGCCTGCGCGAGCGCCGCCTGCTGTGGACCAACCAGGCCCTGCAGCGCATGCTCAAGCGCCCGGCCGACGAGCTGAGGAACACTTCGGCGCGCATTCTCTACCCGGACGAGGAGACGTATGAACGCTCCGGCGAACTGGCCTATGGCGCGCTGCGCTCCAGCGGCAAATGCCACACCCAGATGCAGTTGCAGACCCGCGACGGCGGCCTGCTCTGGGTGGATGTCAGCGGGGCCGGACTGGCCGATGGCGAATCCATATGGGTCTTCGTGGATATCGATGCGCTCAAGCGCGGCGAGCAGGCGGCCAGGCACCTGGCCCTGCATGATGCGCTGACCGGGCTGGCCAACCGCCGCGCGCTGGAGATGCGGCTGCAGCGCGAGCTGGCCCAGGCCGGCGGCCCCGGCCAGCTGGCCGTGTGCTTCATGGACCTGGACGGCTTCAAGCAGGTCAATGACACCGAAGGCCATGACGCGGGGGACGAGGTTCTGCGCATCGTCGCCCGCCGGCTCACCACCCTGGCCCGCGAGACCGATTGCGTGGCGCGCCTGGGCGGCGACGAATTCGTGGTGCTGCTGGGCGACCTGGTGCAGGCCGACGACGCCCAGCAGGTCATGCAGCGCTGCCTGGCCTCCATCTGCCAGCCCATCCGGCTGCAGGGCGGTGCCACGGTGCGGGTCGGCGCCAGCATGGGCATCGCGCTCAACCTGCCACAGGAAGATGCCGCTCAACTGCTGCAGCGCGCGGACGAGGCCATGTACGCGGCCAAGCGCGCGGGCAAGGGCCGGATCGTGGTGGCGGGGGAGTAGTACTGTGCGGTATCCGCAGTGCGCTCAGTCTCCGCGCGAATGCTTGCTCAGTTCCGCCAGCAATCCCGCGCAGCCGTCCTCCACCAGGTCCAGTACCTCCTCGAAGCCGCGCTCTCCGCCATAGTAGGGATCGGGCACTTCGCGTGCCGCATGCCGGGTGCAGAAGTCCGTCAGCCGGCGCACCCGGTGCCATTCGGCGGGGGGGCAGATCCTGCGCGCTGCGGATTCGTTGGAGCCGTCCATGACCAGCACCAGGTCGAATGCCTGGAAATCCTCGGCCAGCAGCTGTCTTGCGCGCTGGCCTGACAGGTCATAGCCCCTGCGTGCCGCGTGGGCCTGGGAGCGGCGGTCGGGCGCCTCGCCCACGTGGTAGCCATGGGTGCCGGCCGAGTCCACCGCGATGCGGTCGGCCAGCCCGGCGTCGGCCACCATTTTCTCGAGCACGCCGTGCGCCGTGGGACTGCGACAGATGTTGCCGGTGCAGACCATGAGGATGCGCCTGGGGCGCTGGCTGTTGGAGGATTGCGTTGTCAGTTGCATGGGATGGCCGGACGTGGCGTCGTGAACACGCGGCATTGTCCACGGTACTGCCTGCCCGGGCCATCCGATCTGTCCGGCGGCCTTGTCACGGGCACGTCAAAAGTGCATCACACGCTCTCAGTCCAGCGCCACCAGCAGCTGCCCGTTCTCGCTGCGCACCGCATGCGCGCGCACGGAGTGCTCGGGCGCTTCCAGGCATTCGCCGGTCGCCAGGTCGAAGTGGTGCTTGTAGATGGGCGAGGCGACGACGACGCGCTCGCCCAGGCTGCCGACCAGGCCACGCGCGAGCACGCTGGCGCCGCAGCGCGGGTCCACGTTGTCTATGGCGTAGAAGCGGTCGTCGCCGATGCGAAAGACCGCCACATGGCGGCCTTCGACAAGGGCACAGACGCCCGTGTCGGGGACGATGTCGCGCGTGGTGCAGACGGGCAGCCAGTGTTCGGAGGAGGCATGTGCCATGGCGGGTCCTTGTCGCGGGTTTCCGGGGCGGTTCAGGCCGTGGCCTCGCTGCGTTCGTCGGCGCGCGCCGGGCGGATCTGGCCGCGTTCGCGCACGAAGACGATGTGTTCGTCGGGCTGGTCGCTGTTGACGAAGCTGCGAAAGCGCCGGCGCACCTCGGGCGTGGTGACGGCGGTCTTCCACTCGCACTGGTAGGTGTCCACCACATGCTGCATCTGGGCCTCCAGTTCGGCGCCCAGGCCCAGGCTGTCGTTGACGATCACGTCCTTCAGATAGTCCAGGCCGCCCTCCAGGCTCTCGCGCCAGGTGCTGGTGCGCTGCAGGCGGTCGGCCGTGCGCACGTAGAACATCAGGAAGCGGTCGATGAGCTGCAGCAGCCGCTCGCGGTCCAGGTCCGAGGCGATCAGTTCGGCATGGCGCGGCTTCATGCCGCCGTTGCCGCAGACGTAGAGGTTCCAGCCTTTGTCGGTGGCGATCACGCCCACGTCCTTGCCCTGGGCCTCGGCGCACTCGCGCGTGCAGCCCGAGACGCCGAACTTGATCTTGTGCGGCGCGCGCAGCCCCTTGTAGCGGTTTTCCAGTTGCACCGCCAGGCCCACGCTGTCGTCCACGCCGTAGCGGCACCAGGTCGATCCGACGCAACTCTTGACGGTGCGCAGCGACTTGCCATACGCATGGCCGGACTCGAAGCCGGCGGCGATCAGCTCCTCCCAGATCAGCGGCAACTGCTCCACGCGGGCGCCGAACAGGTCCACGCGGGCACCGCCCGTGAGCTTGGTGTACAGGCCGTATTTCTTGGCCACCTGGCCCACGGCGATCAGGCCGTCGGGCGTGACCTCGCCGCCAGGCATGCGCGGCACCACCGAGTAGCTGCCGTCCTTCTGGATGTTGCCCAGGTAGTAGTCGTTGCTGTCCTGCAGGCTGGCCAGCTGCGGCTGCAGCACGAACTCGTTCCAGCACGAGGCCAGGATGCTGGCGGCCAGCGGCTTGCAGACATCGCAGCCCAGGCCCTGGCCGTGGCGGTGCAGCAGTTCCTCGAAGGTCTTGATGCCGCCCACGCGCACCAGGTGGTAGAGCTGCTGGCGCGAATGCGGGAAATGCTCGCAGACATGGTTGTCGACCGCCATGCCGCGCCGCGCCATCTCCGCCTTCATGACCTGGGCGGCCAGGGGCACGCAGCCGCCGCAGGTGGCGCCGGCCTGGGTGCAGGCCTTGAGCTCGCCGACGGTGCAGGCGCCTTCGCCCACGGCTGCGCAGATCTGCGCCTTGGTGACGTTGTTGCATGAACAGATCTGGGCCGTGCCGGGAAGGGCGTCCACGCCCAGGCCGGGCCTGGCCTTGCCGTCGCTGGAGGGCAGGATGAGGAACTCGGGCTCCTCGGGCAGGACGATGCTGCCCAGCGTCATCTGCAGCAGCGTGCCGTATTCGTCGGCATTGCCCACGAGCACGGCGCCCAGCAATTGCTTGCCGTCCTCGCTGACCACGATTTTCTTGTAGACCTGCTTGCGCTCGTCGATGAACTGGTAGTTGCGGCTGCCCGGCGTCCTGCCCTGGGCATCGCCGATGCTGGCCACATCCACGCCCATGAGCTTGAGCTTGGTGCTGAGATCGGCGCCGCCGAAAGCGGCCCCGGCCTCGCCCGCGATGTGGCGGGCCGCCACGCGCGCCATGTCGTAGCCGGGTGCCACCAAGCCGAAGGTCTGCTCGCGCCAGGATGCGCATTCACCGATGGCATAGATATGGCGGTCGCTGGTGCGGCAATGGTCGTCCACGGCCACGCCGCCGCGCGGGCCTATGGCCAGCGCGCACTGGCGCGCGATCTCGTCGCGCGGGCGGATGCCGGCCGAGAACACGATCATGTCGGTTTCCAGGTGCGTTCCATCGGCGAACACCATGCGGTGGCGGGCCGTGGCGCCATCGGTGATCTCCAGCGTGTTGCGCTCCGTGTGCACCTGTACGCCCAGGTCCTCGATTTTGCCGCGCAGCATGCGGCCGCCGCCGTCATCCACCTGCACGGCCATGAGGCGCGGTGCGAACTCGACCACATGGGTCTCCAGCCCCAGGTCGCGCAGGGCCTTGGCGCATTCCAGGCCCAGCAGGCCGCCGCCCACCACCACACCGGTGCGTGATTTCGCGGCCGAGGCCTGCATGGCCTCCAGGTCCTCGATGGTGCGGTAGACGAAGCAATGCGGGCGGTCGCGCCCCGGCACGGGGGGGACGAAGGGGGCCGAGCCCGTGGCCAGTACCAGCCTGTCATAGCAGAGGACCTCGCCGTCGGCCGTGGTCACCGTGCGCTCGCGCCGCTCCACCGCGGCGGCCCGGGCGGCCAGGCGCAGCCTGAAGCCGGTGGTCTCGAAGAAGCCGGGTTCGACCAGGGACAGGTCCTGGGCCGTCTTGCCGGCGAAGAACTCGGACAGGTGCACGCGGTCGTAGGCCGGGCGGGGTTCCTCGCAGAGCACGGTGACGTTCGCATCCGCCACGCCCAGGGCATGCAGCTGCTCGAGAAACTTGTGGCCCACCATGCCGTGGCCGATCACAACGATGTTCATCTGGCGTCCTGCGTTGCGCATCCAGTGTTTGCGGGCCGCGGGCCGGTGGGCCGGCGGGTCGGTGCATCCGATGCAAGGGCCATGCCAGCAGTCGGTCTGCACCGTCGCAGCGGCGTGCGGGACGGGGCCTTCGATCCCCGTGCCTGTGTGGCACCGGGCGGGGGCAGGGTGCGCCGCGGTGGTGCGCGGCATGCACCGCAAGGCGGATGGCGCGACGGGGGCTCAGGCGGGGTCGCCGCCGCCGGCGCGGTTGCGCCAGGTCTCGGGCGGGCAGCCGTGGTGCGTTGCGAACCAGCGCGTGAATGCGCTGTGGCTGCCATAGCCCAGCATGGCTGCGACCTGCGCGATGCCGTAGAGCGGATTGCCCAGGTAGCGCAGGGCCAGTTCCTGGCGTACCTCGGCCAGCAGGTCGCTGAAGCTCAGGCCCTCGCGGTCCAGCTCGCGCTGCAGGGTGCGCATGCTGCGGCCCATGCCCTGGGCCACGCTGGCGCAACTGGCATTGCCCGAGGGCAGCAGCAGGTGGATGGCCTTGCGCGTCTGCTGGCCCACGGAGGCGGCCCGGTGCGCCGGCATGGCGTCCACGAGCTTGCGGGCATAGCGGGCCAGGGCCGGGTCGGCCAGCGGATTGGGCGCGTCCAGGTCGGCGGTGCGGCAGACGATGCCGTTGAACTCGGCGCCGAAGGCGACATGGCAGCGGAACATCCTGCGGTGCACGGCCAGGTCGGCGGGCGGGGCATGGCTGAAGCACACGCTCTGCGGGTGCCAGTGCTCGCGCAGCAGCACCTCGCACATGCGCCACAGCACGCCCATGGCCAATTCCACCGACTGGCGCAGGGCTCCACCGGGGCGCACGAAATCCTGGCGCAGGATGGCGATGTCGCCCGCATCCTCCAGGTGGATCAGCAGCGACTCGTTGACCAGATGCATGTGGGTGATCAGCGTGTCCAGCGCGTGGCGCAGCGTGGGCTGGTGCAGCAGCAAAAGGCTCACCGCACCGAAGCTGGACAGCTGGCGCGACTGTGCCATGCGCAGGCCCAAGGTCTCGCAGCCCGTGGCCTGGGCGGCGTCCTCCAGCAGGCGCGCGACGGTGGCCACCTCGATGAGCTGGTCCTGCTCGCTCAGCAGGGCCGGGCGCAGGCCGGCCTGGCGCAGCGCCCTGTCGGGGTCGCCGCCGAGTGTGCGCATGACGTCCGAGAAATGGTTCAGCGCGGCGGCGCGCACCAGGGTGACCATGCTGTGCCTCCTGTCAGGCCGTGGCCGGGGCTGTGCCGTGCTGGCACGAAATGCAAAGAGGATGGCATGGCTTGCAAAGCCTGCGGACCCGGAGTTTTCCTACATTGCCAACACCGGGAACGCCTTGGCGCCCCGGGCCGACGGCGCCGGCACAGGCCCCGCATACACGACAGGACAAGGAGACAAGCATGCACATAGCGCCCATGACATGCGCCATCGGCGCCGAACTGACAGGCGTGCGCCTGGCCGACGCGGTGCGCGACGACGCGCTGTTTGCGGACATCCAGGCGGCGCTGCTGCGCCACAAGGTCTTGTTCCTGCGCGACCAGGACATGGACCGCGCCGAGCACGTGGCCTTTGCGCGCCGCTTCGGCGAGCTGGAAGACCATCCCGTGGCCGGCAGCGACCCCGACCACCCGGGCCTGGTGCGCATCTACAAGTCGCCCGACCAGCCCAATGACCGCTATGAGAATTCCTGGCACTGCGATGCCACCTGGCGCCAGGCCCCGCCCATGGGCTGCGTGCTGCGCTGTATCGAGTGCCCGCCCGTGGGCGGCGACACCCTGTGGGCCAACATGGCCCTGGCCTACGAACGGCTGCCGCAGCAGGTCAAGGAGCTGATCGCGCCGCTGCGCGCGCGCCACAGCATCGAGTGCACCTTCGGCGCGGCCCTGCCCATCGACCGGCGGCTGGCGCTCAGGGCGCAATACCCCGACGCCGAGCACCCCGTGGTGCGCACCCATCCCGAGACGGGCGAGAAGGTGCTCTTCGTCAACGGCTTCACCACCCACTTCACCAACTTCCACACGCCGGCCAACGTGCGCGTGGGCCAGGACTTCACCCAGGGTGCCAGCGGCCTGCTGCAGTACCTGATCAGCCAGGCCGCCATCCCCGAGTACCAGGTGCGCTGGCGCTGGCAGCCGGGCAGCGTGGCCATCTGGGACAACCGTGCCACCCAGCACTACGCGGCCATGGACTATCCGCCCAGCCATCGAAAGATGGAGCGCGCCGGCATCGTCGGCACGCCGACCTTCTGAACCACGACACAGCAAGGAGACACCACCCATGAATTTCCTCGACGGCCACCTGTTCCCGGAGAACCAGCAGCCCCTGATCATCACGGCCGCGCCCTACGCGCCTTCGTGGCTGCCCTCGGACTTTCCCGGCGAGATCGCCGTGACCATGGACGCGCAGATCCAGAAGGCCGTGGACTGCTACCACGCGGGCGCCACCGTGCTGCACCTGCATGTGCGCGAACTTGACGGCAAGGGCAGCAAGCGTCTGTCGAAGTTCAACGAGCTGATCGCCGGCGTGCGCGCGCGCGTGCCCGAGATGATCATCCAGGTCGGTGGCTCCATCAGCTTCGCGCCCGAGTCCGAGGGCGCGGCCGCCAAGTGGCTGTCCGACGACACGCGCCACATGCTGGCCGAGCTGCAGCCCGTGCCCGACCAGGTGACGGTGACCGTCAACACCTCGCAGATGAACTTCCTGGAGCAGTTCGATGCGCGCGACATCCGCGGCACCTCGATGGAGGACCCGGCCGTCTTCCATGCCTACCAGGAGATGACCGTGCCGGCCCAGCCCGGCTGGGTGGAGGAGCATGTGCGCCGCCTGTCGGCGGCCGGCATCCAGAGCGCCTTCCAGTGCTACAACATCAACAGCTTCGAGTCGGTGGAGCGGCTCATGCGCCGGGGCATCTACAAGGGGCCGCTGGTGCTGAACTGGGTGGCCATCGGCGGCGGCATGGACGCGCCCAGCGTCTACAGCCTGGCGAACTTCGTGCGCGCCGTGCCCGACGGCGCCGTGCTCACCGTGGAAAGCTCGGTGCTCAACGTGCTGCCCGTGAACATGATGGGCATCGCCATGGGCCTGCACGTGCGCTGCGGCACCGAGGACAACCTCTGGAACCAGGACCGCTCGGCCAAGATCGGCACCGTGGCGCAGATCGAGCAGCTGGTGCGGATCGCGCGCGAGTTCGGCCGCCCCATCGCCACGGCCCGGCAGGCGCGCGAGATCTGCCGCATCGGCCAGTTCTACGGCTCGGCCGACGAGACGCTGGCGGCCAACGGCTTCGCGCCCAACCGCCACGGCGCGCAGCAGGGCTTTCTGCGCAAGGCCGCCTGACCCCCGGGAGCCCACCATGAAACGCATGGCCCCGTGGACTGCCATCGCCCTGGCCGCCGCGCTCCAGGCCGGGAGCGCCTTCGGCTTCGGCGACAAGCCGGTGCGGCTCATCGTGCCGGCCCCGCCGGGCGGCACCATCGACGTGTTCGCGCGCATCATCAGCGACCAGCTGGCGCAGGAGATCCGCCAGCCCGTCATTGTCGAGAACCGGCCCGGCGCGGGCGGTGCCATCGCCGTCAGGCACATGCTGTCCCAGCCGGCCGACGGCAGCACGCTGCTGGTGACGGTGACCAACATCCTCACCGAGGTGCCGCATGTGCTCAAGGTCGGCTTCGACCCCCTGAAGGACGTGCGGCCCGTGGCGCAGATGGCGCGCTCGGTGATGCTGTTCATCGCCTCGCCCCAGTTCCCGGCCAAGGATGCGGCCGAGGCCATCGCCTACGTGAAGGCCCATCCGCGCCAGCTGTCCTTTGCCTCGTACAGCCAGGGCACGGCCTCGCAGTACGCGGGCGCCATCCTCAACCGCAAGGCGGGGCTGGACATGGAGCATGTGGCCTTCCCGGGTTCGGCGCCCGCGCTGGCCCAGCTCATGGGCAACCAGATTCCGTTGATGTTCGACGGCTCGGTGACCGCGAGGCCGCTGATCGCCGGCGGCAAGGTCAAGCTGCTGGCCGTGGCCTACAAAAGCCGCCTGCCCGACTACCCGCAAGTGCCCACGCTGGCCGAGCTGGGCTACCCCGAGGTGGACTTCAGCAACTGGAGCGGCGTGTTCGCCTCGGCGCAGACGCCGCGCCCGGTGCTGGAAAAAATCCATGCCGCGCTGGCCCGGGTCAACGCGCGGGCGGCCGTGCGCGAGCGCTATGCGGGCACGGGTTTCGAACCCATCGAGGGCGAGCGCTCGATGGAGCAGATGGCCGCCGACCTGCGCGGCGAGTTCGAGCGCAACGCCGGCATCGTCAAGAGCTTCGGCATCCAGCTCAACTGAACCGAAGCGTGCTGTCATACACACAAGGAGATTCCATGGCCAAGGCCATCCGTTTTCACGCCACCGGCGGCCCCGAGGTGCTCGGGCTCGAAGACGTGGAGGTCGGCGCGCCCGGCCCCGGGCAGGCGCGCGTGCGCCACAGCCTCATCGCCGTCAACTTCATCGACATCTATTTCCGCACCGGCCGCTATCCGCTGGCTTTGCCTGATGGGCTGGGATCGGGGCTGGGATCGGACGCCGTGGGCGTGGTCGAGGCCGTGGGGCCGGGCGTTACCGAAGTACGTCCCGGCGACCGCGTGGGCTACCTGATGGGCCCGCAGGGCGCCTACAGCGAGGCGCGCGTGATGCCGGCCGAACTGCTGATCCCGCTGCCGGACGGCATCGCCGACCGCACGGCGGCCACGCTGATGATGAAGGGCATGACGGCGCAGTACCTGTTCCGCCAGGTCTATCCGCTGCAAGGCGGCGAGACCATCCTCTACCACGCGGCCGCCGGCGGCGTGGGCCTGATCGCCTGCCAGTGGGCGCGCGCCCTGGGCGTGACCATGATCGGCACCGTGAGCACCGACGAGAAGGCCGCCGTGGCGCGCGCCCACGGCTGCGCCCACGTCATCGTGACCTCGCGCGAGAACACCGTGCAGCGCGTGCGCGAGATCACGGGCGGCCAGGGCGTGCCCGTGGTCTACGACTCGGTGGGCAAGGACACGCTGATGGACTCGCTGGACTGCCTGCGTCCGCGCGGCACGCTGGTGAGCAACGGCACCTCGTCGGGCTCGGTGGTGGTGGACTCGCAGCTACTGGCCGCCAAGGGATCGATCTGGATGACGCGGCCCGCCATGGCGCACTACATCCAGCCACGCGTCCACATGCTGGAGATGGCGCGCGAGCTGTTCGACCACGTGCTGGCCGGGCGCATCGTGAGCGAACCCCAGCAAAGCTTCGCGCTGGCGGATGCGGCCGAAGCACACCGCGCGCTGGAATCGCGCCGCACCCTGGGCGCGACCGTGCTCGTGCCCTGAGGGCCTGAACACACCCCGGGCAATGCGGCGCGGGCCTGTACGGCGCGGCGGCGCCCGAGTGCGCCACCACCACGATGAACAGGAGACATCCATGCCCCGCCTTCGCCTCTGTCCCCCCGGTCTTCTCGGCCTGTGCCTTTCAGGCGTGGCAGCCGCCCAGGCCCCGTCCTCGGTCACGCTGTTCGGCGTGATGGACGCCGGCATCAGCCGCTACAGCGTGCGCAGCGCGTCCTGGGATGCGGGGCCTGCGCGCTCGGTGCGCCAGGGTACCTGGGCGCTGTCGCCCTCGGGCAACCTGGCCAGTCGCATCGGCCTTCGCGCCCACGAGGACCTGGGCGGCGGCCTCGCGGCCGGCCTGTGGCTGGAGGCGCCGGTCAGCAATGACACAGGGGGCGGTGCGCTGAACTTCGGCCGGCGCGCCACGATCAGCCTGTCCGGACGGCTGGGCGAGCTGCGCATGGGGCGCGACCACACGCCGTCCTTTCTCAACGACTGGGCCTTCGATCCCTTCACCGTCAACGGCGTGGGCACCAACCTGATCGCCGTCGTCAACAGCAACCTGGCCATCGCCCGCGCGCTGGCCACGGGCGGGCTGCTGGGCGGCGGGCTGTCGGCGGGTACGGATACCTATCTGCGCGCAGGCAATTCCATCGGCTATTTCCTGCCGCAGGGCCTGGGCGGCATCTACGGCCAGGCCATGTACGCCTTCCCGGAAAACACCTCGAAACGGGGGCGCTATGCGGGCGCGCGCATCGGCTGGGCGGGCGGGCCGGCCGACATGGCGCTGGGCTATGGCGAGAACACCCTGGGCACGTCAGGCGCCAGCGCGGAAAAGATCCACTCGCTGAACCTGGGCGGCTCCTACGACTTCGGCGTCGCCAGGCTGTTCGGCGAATGGTCCCGCGTGCGCAACGAGCGGCGCGACGCGGCCACACTGGACCCGGTCAACGACCGCTACGACGGCCTGCTGGCAGGCGTCAGCATCCCCGTGGGCCCCGGCGCGCTGCGCGCCTCCTATGCCCGTGTGCAGTTCCGCAATGGCCAGGGGCTGGCCGACGGCAATTCCTCGGTGAACAAGCTGGCCCTGGGCTATGTGCACCCGCTGTCCCGGCGCACGGCGCTGTATGGCACCGTGTCGCGCATCAGCGTGGGCAACGGGCGCAACAACCCGGGCGTGATGGGCGTGACGCCGCTGGTGGTCAGCAACCCGGTCATCCTGCCCCAGCCCGCCTACCTGGCCACGGGTGGCATGCAGCCGGCCGGCGCGTTCGGGCTGGACCTGGGCCTGCGCCTGGTGTTCTGACCCTGCGGCGAATAGCCGTGGCGCGCTGCTGCCCATCGCCGCCTGCGCTAATCTGCGCGGCATGAATGGATCTTCTGCATGGACCCTGGGTTGGCGCACGTTGTGGCGCGACCTGCGCGCGGGCGAGCTGCGCCTGTTGATCGTCGCCGTGATGCTGGCCGTGGCCGCGCTCAGTTCGGTGGGCTTTTTCGCCGACCGGCTGCAGGCGGGGCTGCAGCGCGATGCGCGCCAGCTGCTGGGCGGCGACGTGGTCGTGGTCAGCGACAACCCGACGGCCGCGGCGTTTGCCGAGCAGGCGCGGGCCGAGGGATTGCGGGCCCTGGAGACCGCCAGCTTCCCGACCATGGCGCGCGCCACCGACGCCCAGGGCGGCATGAGCCGGCTGGTGGCGCTCAAGAGCGTGGACGAGGGCTATCCGCTGCGCGGCAGCCTGCGCGTGGCGGATGCGCCCGGCGCGTCCGACCATGCCACGCGCGACATTCCGGCGCGCGGCGAGGCCTGGGTGGACGAGCCCCTGCTCGAAGCCCTGGGCATTGGCGTGGGCGACATGCTGCTGCTGGGCGATGCGCAACTGCGCGTGGCGCGCATCATCGCCATCGAACCCGACCGGGGCGCGGGCTTCATGAACTTCGCGCCGCGCGTGATGGTCCGCTCGGCCGACCTCGCGGCCACGGGCCTGGTGCAGCCGGCCAGCCGCATCACCTACCGCCTGGCCGTGGCCGGCGAGGGCGATGGCGCCGAAGCCGCCGTGCAGCGCTACCGCGCCTGGGCCGAGCAGCAGGCCAAGGCGCCCGGTGTGCACGGCGTGCGCGTGGAGTCGCTGGACAGCGGACGCCCCGAGATGCGCCAGACGCTGGACCGCGCCGAGAAATTCCTGAGCCTGGTCGCCCTGCTGGCGGCCCTGCTGTCCGCCGTGGCCGTGGCCCTGGCCGCGCGCGGCTTTGCCAACAGCCACCTGGATGCCTCGGCCATGCTGCGCGTGCTGGGCCAGAGCCAGCGGCGCATCGCGGGCGCCTACACGGTGGAGTTCGTGCTGGTCGGGCTGGCGTCCAGCGCGGCCGGCGTGCTGCTGGGCTGGGCCATCCACCATGTGTTCGTGCTGCTGCTGGCGGGATTGGTGGAATCGGCGCTGCCTTCGCCCGGCCTGTGGCCCGCCGCCTTTGGCATGGGCATGGGCCTGACCCTGCTGCTGGCCTTCGGCCTGCCGCCCGTGCTCCAGCTGGCGCGCGTGCCGCCGCTGCGCGTGATGCGGCGCGACCTGGGCGCGCTCAAGCCGGCCTCCATCGCCGTGCTGGCCGTGGGCGTGGCGGGCTTTGCGGCCCTGCTGCTGGCGGCCAGCCGAGACATCCGGCTGGGCCTGATCGCCGTGGGCGGCTTTGCCGTGGCCGTGCTGCTGTTCGCGGCGCTGGGCTGGCTGGCCGTGCAGGCCCTGCGCCGCCTGGTGCGCGAGAGCACGGCGCCACGCTGGCTGGTGCTGGCCACGCGCCAGATCGCCGCGCGCCCGGCCTATGCCGTGGTGCAGATCAGCAGCCTGGCCGTGGGCCTGCTGGCGCTGATGCTGCTGGTGCTGCTGCGCACCGACCTGATCGGCAGCTGGCGCCAGGCCACGCCCGCCAATGCGCCCAACCGCTTCGTGATCAATGTGCAGCCCGAGCAGGCGCAGGACTTCCGCGCGGCGCTGGACGAGGCAGGCGTGCGGGACTACGACTGGTTTCCCATGATCCGGGGCCGCCTGGTGGCGGTCAACGGCCAGGCGGTCAGCCCCGACAGCTACACCGAGGACCGCGCCAAGCGCCTGGTGGACAGGGAGTTCAACCTCTCGACCTCGGCCCAGGCGCCCGCCCACAACCTGATCACGGCGGGCACCTGGACGCCCGGTGCCAAGGGCGAGATCAGCGTGGAGGACGGCATCGCCGAAACCCTGGGCCTGAAACTGGGCGACACGCTGGACTTCGACATCGGCGGTGTGCAGAGCCAGGCGCGCATCACCAGCCTGCGCAAGGTGGACTGGGGATCGATGCGCGCCAACTTCTTCGTGATCTACCCGGTGGACCACCTGGACGACGTCGCCGTCAGCTATCTGGCCGCCTACCGCGCGCCCGAGGTGGCGGGCTTCGACAACGCCCTGGTGCGCGCGTTTCCCAACATCACCAATGTGGACCTGAGCACCACGCTGGCCCAGGTGCAGCGCGTGCTGGACCAGGTGATCCGCGCCGTGGAGTTCCTGTTCGGCTTCACGCTGGCGGCCGGTCTGGTCGTGCTGTTCGCGGCCGTCACGGCCACGCGCGAGGAGCGCGCCCGCGAGTACGCCATCATGCGCGCCGTGGGTGCCCAGGCCCGGCTGCTGGCGCAGGTGCAGCGCGCGGAGCTGGCCGGTGTGGGCCTGCTGGCCGGCTTCCTGGCCAGCTGCGCGGCCGGTGCCGTGGGCTGGGCCCTGGCGCGCTGGGTGTTCGAGTTCAACTGGACCGTGCCTTGGTGGGCTCCGGTGGCAGGGGCCGTGGCCGGGGCCCTGCTGGCCTGGATGGCGGGGTGGTGGGCGTTGCGGGAGGTGTTGAGGAGGCCGGTGATGGCTACGTTGAGGCAGGTGGCTGAGTAGGTCTTTGGTTTTTGCCCGGGTCCCCCTTTTTTGACCCTGCCGGGCGGTTTCTTTTCGAGGCCGGGTCTCGGCCCGGCGGCCGACTCCCTTTCTTATCGCGCGATAAGAAAGGAAGCAAAGAAGCGCGCCCCAAACTGCCCACGACCCCTACGCTGCGCTACGGGGCGACCTGCGTTGGGCGGGATGCGGGGTGCGCCGCAGAACTCGCTTTGCGCTTCGCGCGCCGCTCAAACAACTGCGGCAAGTCAGATGACGAAGCAAGCCTGTCCTTCGGCAGGCTTGCCACCCCGCATCCCGCCCAACGCAGGCGTGGGCAGAGGGGGGAGGCTGGGGAACAGCCAACAGCCAACAGCCAACAGCCAACAGCCGGCGCCATCGCTACGCGTGGCTTCAAACCAGGGGCCGAGCGAAGCGAAGGCCCGCACCTACTCCCCGTATGTCAGCGCCTGCGGCGTGGTGGTTGCGGGGTTGCAGTCCTGCCGAAGGACAGGACTGCTTCGTCAACTGACTCGCTGCGGTTGTCTGAGCGGCGCGCGCAGCGCAAAGCGAGTTCCGCAGCGAACCCCGTAACCGCCACGACGCAGGTTGCCCCGCAGCGAAGCGAAGGGGTCGCGGACATCCGGGTCGCCTTCTTTGATCTGGCCTTTCTTGGCGAATCAAGAAAGGGCAGTCGGCTGCCGGGCCGAGACCCGGCCTCGAAAAGCAACCACCCGGCAGGGGCAAAAACAACCACTCGGTAGGGAAGGAGCCAGTCAAGACTCCTTGAACAACCTCTCCCCCACAAAATCCACAAACGCTCGCACCTTGGGCGAGAGCTGCCGACTCGACGGCCACAGCGCCGAGAACTGCCCCGTGTGCGTGAGCTGGTCCGCCAGCACCCGTCGCAGCTCGCCGCGTGCCAGCGCGTCGCGGGCCAGGAAATCGGGCAGATAGGCCAGTCCCATGCCGGCCACGGCCGCGCCCAGCATGGCCTCCATGTTGTTGCATACCAGTGCGATGGGAAGGTTGGGGGGCATGCCCGGCAGCACCCATTCCTCCAGCTTGCCGCTGTGCAGGAAGCGGTAGCGCAGGCAGCTGTGGCGGGCCAGGTCGGCCGCCGTGCGGGGCGTCCCGCGCTCGGCCAGATAGGCGGGCGAGCCGGCCAGGATGAAGCGAAACGGTCCCAGGCGGCGCGCCACCAGGCGGGAGTCCGCCAACTCGCCGCTGCGGATCACGACGTCCAGGCCCGCCTCGACCACGTCCACCAGGTGGTCGTTGAAGTCCAGGTCCAGCTCGACCTCCGGATAAAGCGCCTGGAACTCGGGCAGCACGGGCAGCAGAAAGCGGTAGCCAATGGCGGGAAGGCTCACGCGCAGCCGCCCGCGCGGTGCCTCGGCTGCGGCCTGCATGGCGGCGCGCGCGTCATGCAGCTCGTCGAGGATGCGGCGGCAGCGTTCATGGAACAGCGCGCCTTCCTGTGTGAGCCGCACCTGGCGCGTGGTGCGCTGGAACAGGCGCAGTCCCAGCTGCTGCTCCAGCCGGGCCACGTTCTTGCCGACGGCCGAGGCCGAGATGCCCAGCGCGCGGCCTGCCTCGGCAAAGCTCAGCAGGTCGGCCGCCCGCACAAAGGATTCGAGTCCACTGAAACTGTCCATGGCGATTGGCAACCTGTGGTTGGGAGTATTGGGAGTGAAACAGATATTTTCCTGGAATTGAAGCGCTTTTATCGTTGATACATGCCCGGTCACCCCTGACCGGGGCCTTGCCTGAAAGCGCTGTCTCCCCATGTCCTCTTCTTCCCCCTCGGCCTGCGTCGCGGACGCCGGCCCGTCTTCCCGCGCGGCTTCACCGGCCTGGGTTCTGCTGTCGGTGTGCCTGGCGGCGCTGGCCATGCCGCTGAGCTTCACGGGGCCGGCCGTGGCCTTGCCGGCGTTGCGCGAGGCCCTGGGCGGAGGGCCGCTGGCCCTGAACTGGGTCACCAATGCCTTCATGCTGAGTTTTGGCGCGACGTTGATGGCCTGCGGCGCGCTGGCCGACCTGCATGGGCGCCGGCGTGTCTTTCTGTCCGGGCTGGCCGTGGTGCTGGTCAGTGCACTGGCCCAGGGCTGCCTGACCGGCCAGGGCGCCATCCTCCTGTTCGATCTGCTGCGTGCGCTGCAGGGCCTGGGCGCGGCGGCCGCGCTGGCGGGCGGTACGGCGGCGCTGGCCCAGGTCTTCGAGGGGGCGGGGCGCATGCGGGCCTTCAGCTGCGTGGGCACGTCGTTTGGCGTGGGTCTGGCCTTCGGTCCCCTGCTGTCGGGATGGTTGCTGGGCGTGGCGGGCTGGCGCGGGGTGGTGCTCTGCGTGGCGGGCGTGGCACTGGCTGCACTGGTGCTGGGCTTGCGCTGCATGCCCGAGTCCCGCAACCCGCAGGCCCAGCGTCTGGACCGGCGCGGTGCCTGGCTGTTCACAACCGCACTGGCCCTGCTGACCTGGGGGGTGCTGCAGGGGCCGGAGACCGGCTGGGGCAGCGCAGCGGCACTGCTGCCGTTGGCCGGCGCGGGGTTGGCGCTGGTCGCATTCGTGCGTGTGGAAGGCCGCACCCCGCAGCCCATGCTGGATCTGTCGCTGTTTCGCTACCCGCGCTTCGTGGGAGTGCAACTGCTCGCGGCGGCACCTGCCTATGCCTTCGTCGTGCTGCTGGTGCTGCTGCCAGTGCGTTTCATCGGCGTGGAGGGCATGGCGCCGATGCAGGCGGGAAGACTGATGTTCGTGCTGTCCCTGCCCATGCTGTGTGTCCCTCTGCTTGCGGGCTGGCTCGCGCGCTGGGTATCGGCCGCGCTGCTGTGCGCGGCGGGGCTGCTGGTTTGCGCACTGGGCTTGCTGTGGCTGGGAGGCTGCGGCCCGGGCACGGACTTCGCGCGGATGGCGCCGCCGCTGGTGCTGATCGGCCTGGGCATCGGCCTGCCCTGGGGCCTGATGGACGGCCTGGCCGTGAGCGTGGTGCCCAGCGAGCGCGCCGGCATGGCCACGGGCATCTTCAGCACCGTGCGCGTGGCGGGCGAGGGCATTGCCCTGGCCCTGGTGGGTGCGGGGTTCGCGGCCCTGCTGGCGTCGCGGCTGTCCGCGCACGCAGCCGCGCTGCCGGCGGCGCGGCAGGCGGCCCAACTGCTGGTGACGGGCGATATCGCCAGTGCCATGGCGCTGCTGCCGGGGGTGTCCGCGCCTGCCGTGCTCGAGGCCTATGGCCAGGCCTTCACCAGTCTGCTCGACGTGCTGGCGGGCATCACCGTGTTCACGGCACTGGCCGTGTTCGCCTTCCTGCGCGCCGGCACGGCGGGTACGGACATGGCGCATGCCTGACAATTGCGGGTTTCATTCACGCGCCCGCCCGAAGCAGCCATGTCAGAGGATTTCCAGAACAACGTCCCCCAGACCCCTTATGAATGGATAGGCGGCGAGCCGAAGGTGCAGGCCCTGGTCGACCGCTTCTACGACCTGATGGACCTGGAGCCCGGCTATGCCGAGCTGCGCGCCGCCCACGGCAGCACGCTGGCCGATGCGCGGCAAAAGCTCTTCTGGTTCCTGTGCGGCTGGCTGGGCGGCCCAGACTACTATCAGGACCGCTTCGGCCATCCGCGCCTGCGCATGCGCCACATGCCGTTTTCCATCGGTATCCAGGAGCGCGATCAATGGGTGGCCTGCATGGACCAGGCCATGGGCGAGATCGGCGTGCCGGAGGACCTGCGCGTGCGGCTGAAGGCCAGCTTCATGAACACCGCCGACTGGATGCGCAATCGCGGCGGTTGAACACGCATCTAAGATGCATCTCCCCCAACGACAAAAGGAGGAGGAGCCATGGATACCGGAATCTGGCTGGTGCTTGCCCTGGTGCTGGCTTGCATCTGGGCCGTCGTCACCTACAACCGCCTGCGGCAGCTGCACAACCGCGTCGAGAATGCCTATGGGCAGATCGACGTGCAGCTCAAGCGCAGGCATGACCTCATCCCCAACCTCGTGGAGGTGGCACGCGGCTACATGGCGCACGAGGCCCAGACCCTGGAGGCCGTGGCCCGCGCGCGCAGCCAGGCCGTGGGCGCGGCCAGCACGGCGCGTGAGCATCCCGGCCAGGCCGGCGCCATGGGCGCGCTGGCCATGGCCGAGCAGGCGCTGGGCGGCAGCCTGGGGCGGCTGATGGCGCTCAGCGAGGCCTATCCCGAGCTGCGTGCCGACGAGCGCATGCAGTCGCTGGCCGAGGAGATCGCCAGCACCGAGAACCGCATCGGCTTCGCCCGCCAGGCCTACAACGACCAGGTGCTCGAATACAACGACCGCT